>JBBSNW010000001.1:0-181364 GCA_038260405.1 Rhodobacterales bacterium
CATCTCGGTCGCCACCACTCCCGGCGCGAAACCGGTGACAGAGATGTCGTGCTTGGCTAGATCCCGTGCCCCGGACTGGGTCAGCGACACGACCGCCCATTTCGAGGCGCAATAGGGCGCCACATTGTCGAAACCCTGACGGCTGGCGATCGAGGCCGTGTTCACGATCTTGCCGCCGCCGCCTTGGGCGATCATCTGACGCGCGGCCTCCTGCATGCCGATCAGCACGCCCAGGCCGTTGATATCCATTATGAATTTCCAGTTGTCCTCGGTGACATCCATGAAGTTCATCGGTTTGTTCACACCGGCATTGTTGAATTTCACATCCAGCTTGCCAAAGACCGACACGGTGTGATCGATCATGGCCCGCACCTGTGCGCGGTCCGTCACGTTCACCGCCGCATGGGTGAGCTTGCCACCGCTCCGTTCGGCACGTTCGACATTGCGCTCTGCGACCGAAGCCACCTTGTCGGCGTTGATGTCGGCGAAACAGACGTCGGCACCCTCGTCCAGCAAGGCCTCGCCAATGGCGCGGCCAATACCCTGCGCGGCACCGGTGACGATGCAGGACCGCCCCGAAACTCGTCCCATGACAGGCACCTTTCAGATTTGTCTTGAAAAATGTGCGGGGCAACTGCCCGCCCCGCACATCCGGGAGGGGATCAGAAGACGGGTTTGTCGAACTGATCCATGTTGTCCTGAGTGATCTTCGGCGTGTCGAAGTAGTTCAGGAACGGCAACTCCTTTCCGTCGAGGATATCGACGGCGGTCTTGAGCGCGGCCTTGGCGTCATCGACCGGCGACTGGTAGATCGATCCCCAGTATTCGCCACGGCCCATCGCTTCGTAGCCGACGGCAAAGTTGGTGGCACCGACAAAGATGATTCCCTCGCGGCCCGCGGCCTTGGCGGCATTCAGTGCGCCGACGCCCATGTTGTCATCGCCTGCGTAGACGCCGTCGATATCGTCATACTTGACCAGGAAGGCCTCCATGACCTTCTGGGATTTTTCGCGGTTCCAGTCGCCGGGCTGGGTTTCCACAAGCGTCACGTTCGGGCAGACCTCAGGCAGGCGGTCGTCGAAACCCTTCTGGCGCTCGATCGCGGTGGTATAGCCGGGCTGACCGGAGATCTGGACCACGCGGGCCTCGTCCTCGATGCCCATTTCGGTGAACTTTTCGCACATGATCTCGGCCGAGCGTGCGCCCTGCGTGATGTTGTCCGGTCCCGAGAAGGATGACACGAAATCAAAGCCTTCCTCGGAGATGTTGGAATTCGTCACGACCACCGGAATGCCCGCCTTGCTGGCCTTGCGCACCGCGGGGATCACCGCCTCGCCATTGGTCGGCCAGATGATGATGGCATCGACCTCCTGCTGGATCAGATCTTCGATCTGCGCGATCTGGCGGGCCACGTCGCCACCTGCGTCGAGCACCACCGCTTCGACCGCGTCATTGGCATTCGCCGCCTCAATGAAGGCTTTCTCGTATGTGGTCTGATAGCTGTCCACGCCTACGTTGTTCTGGGTGATGCCGATCTTCATCGTGCCATCCGCCTGAGCAAAGGCGCCGGTTGCGGCACCCATCATCGCGGTCGAGGCGATCAGTGCCGCTTTCATATTGAATGTCATATTGCAGTTCCTCCCCTGTTGTTTGTCCGGTCGACCCTCATCGTCCTCCACGACACGAGAATCGCCTTTTGGCTGTTTGCCTGATGTATCATTGCGCGTCCCCCGTTTCGCATCCGCGCCAAAGAATACCATTTTGGATATTCCTTCATCCAATTTGGATTTCTCGGCCATACTCCCCTCATCTCAATTTGAACAAACTAGGGAGGCGGTCACGATGGCCGAGTCGAAAACGAACATTTCCCAAAAACCCGGACCCAGCACAGTGAATGTCATGCCCTCCCAGTCCAGCCAGTTCGGAAAGACGCCCGACATGCGCTCCGCGGATGGAAGCATGGTCGCGTCCGGCGCGGAATTGCTGAACGTGGTCGGGTTCCTGGAAGGACTGAACGCCGAAATCGATACCACGGTAGAGCCGTCAGCACCCAATCCCTATCTCAACATGAGCCTGCACCTGCTGCGCTGTCACCTCGAGGGGCGGATCGTGACGGCTTCGGCGCTGGTCTCTGCCTCGGCCGTTCCCTACGCCACCGCCGTGCGCAAGCTCGCCGACATGAAAGAGGCGGGGCTGATCGAACAGCGCCCGCGTTCAAAGAACGGCAAGAGCTTTTCCCTGCATCCGAGCCAGACGCTGCTGTCGAGCTGGACCCAGCTCGCGGACCGGGTTCAGCGTCTTGCCGTCAACTGGTTTCAGGGCTCGGGTGGTTCGGATTCGGGCGAGGAATACTATTTCGGCGGCTCCTACATGGAAGGTCAAGCGACCATCCATCCGCCTCAGGTTCTGCCCGAGCCGCTCAAGCTGGCCGGCGGCCTGCGCATCCTGGTGCATGGCGATCCGACATTCATGGTGATGGAAAACCTTAAGCGGCAGTTCGAGCAGGTGATCGGTGCAAAGATCAACCAGCGCGCCTTTTCCATCGACCGGTTGCACGAAGAGGCGCTGCGCAACGCCGCCCGGCCCAGCAGCCGTTACGATCTGATCGCGGTGGACCTGCCCTGGATCGGCGAATTCGTCGAAAAGGGCGTGCTGCTGCCGCTCGATTCCGTGATGGATGTGGAGCGGCTGGACCCGAGCGACTTTCACACAGCCGGCTGGCGTGCGGCGCACTGGGGCAAACGACCTTATGGTGTTCCCAGCCAGACGACACCCGAGCTGCTGTTCTATCGTCGCGACTGGTTCGCCGCCGCCGGGCTCGAGCCGCCCGCGACCACGGATCAGCTGCTGACGGCTGCGCGGGAGCTCAACGATCCGCGCCGCGGCCGCCATGGCATCGCCTGGAACGCGGCGCGCGGCACGGCGCTGGGGCATACCTTCATGATGACCTGTGCCGATTTCGGCCTGCCCATCGTCGAAATGCCCGACATCGCAGGCGGCTACGATTGCGACGGCCTCGCCGACGGGCCCGCCATCGTCACGATCGATACGCCCCGGGCGCTGGAAGCCGCCGAATATCTCAAGGCGCTGCTGGAGTTCTCGCCCCCCGACATCCTGTCGATGTCCTGGTACGAGCGTGTCCGCCCCTACGCGGCGGGCAAGATCGCGATGGCCTATGGTTACACCCTGCTCGCGCCGTATTTCGAACTCGACGCGAGCTCTCCGGCCTATGGTCAGACCGGATACCTGCCCCACCCCGCCGGACCGAAGGGCAGACCGCTCGCCCCCGTGGGTGGCTATGTCCTCGGCATCCCGGCGAACCTGGCACCCGATCGGATCGAGGATGCGGTGCAGGCGCTGGTCGCCTTCACCTCTCCGGCGGCGCAGAAGCTTTACATCCAGAATGGCAGCCGCACGGCGCCACGCTATTCCGTCGGGGCGGATCCCGAGGTCCGCCGCCTGTCTCCGATCTTCGAGGCGGTGGATTCGATGTCCTGGCGCGACGAGCTGCAATTTTGGCCGCGTCCGCCGATCCCGCAGATCAGCGAGATCATCCGCATCTGCGGTCACGAAATGCACGACATGCTGCGCGGGGTCACGACCCCGAGGGAGGCTCTGAAGCGGGCACAAGCCGCCGCAGAGACAGCGATAAGTTATTGAACTTCAAGGGAGGAAAACATGGACCCCAATCGCCTGAAAGGGAAAAACATTCTGATCACCGGGGCCGCCCGGGGCATGGGCGCGGCCAATGCCGCGGTTTTTGCGGCGCAGGGGGCAAATGTCTGTCTGGGTGATCTGGATCTGGACGAGGCACAGAAGATGGCCGACCGGATCAACGAAGAGGGTAACGGCAAGGCCGTCGCCGTCCGCATGGACGTGACTTCTCGCGCGGACAATGCCGCAGCCGTCGCCGCCACCGTCGAAGCCTTCGGCTCGATCAATATCGGCCTGTTCAATGCAGGACTCAATAAGCCCCGCTTCTTCATGGACATCGACGAGGACAACTGGGACCTCATCATGAACGTGAACACCAAGGCGATGTGGCTCGGCATGCAGGAAACCGCCAGGCAGATGATCGCGCAGGGCCCGATGGAGGGCCATCCCTACAAGATCATCAATGTGGGCTCGATCGCGTCGCGCAAGCCGCTGGTGGACGTGACAGTCTACTGCACGTCGAAATACGGCTGTCTTGCCCTGACGCATTGCGGCGCCGTCGCCCTGGGCGAGCACAACATCACCGTCAACGGCTATGCCCCCGGCGTCGTCGTGACACCGCTCTGGGAACAGCTCGACAAGGATCTGGTCGAGATCGGCTTCAAGCAGCGCGCAGGTCAGGCCTATGAGGACATCGCCAACAACGAGCTGGTGATCAAGCGGGTATCCTATCCCGACGACATCACCGGGACGGCGTCCTTCCTTGCCAGTGACGACAGCGATTACATGACGGGTCAGATGATCCACATCGACGGCGGCTGGTGCATCCAGTGACCGCCCGGGCGTGACGCCCGCTTTCCCGAAAGATCCAATTCACGGCGGGCCTGCCCCGCGAAGGAGACCTCATGGCTCAAGCTCACACCACCGCGCTCAATCCCCGCATCCTGCAACCCGGTGACATCGACCCGAACTGGCGCTGGGACCGGCACCTGCCCGCCCTTGGCCACACGGCCGTCGATTTCGAACGACGGGTCGATCACGACCGCCTGCGCCGCTACCGCCTGTCGCGCACCAAGGATGCCCTGAAGAAATCGGGCTGCGGCGCGCTGCTGACCTTCGATGTGAACAACATCCGCTACATCTCGGGCACCAAGATCGGGGAATGGGAGCGCGACAAGATGTGCCGCTTCGCGCTGCTCGCCGGGGATGAAGAGCCCTATGTCTGGGATTTCGGCTCGGCCGCCGTGCACCATAAGGAATATTGCGACTGGCTTGACCCCGAACGGATGCGGGCCGGCGTCGTCGGCATGCGCGGGACCATTCCGCCGAGCTTCGGCCTCATGAAGCGCTATGCCGAGGAGATCTACAGCCTGCTGAAGAAGGCCGGCGTCGCGGATCAGCCCGTGGGTGTGGATTATGCCGAGACGGCGATGTTCTTCGCGTTGCAGGAGGCGGGTCTGAAGGTGGTCGACGGTCAGCAGATCATGCTGAGCGCGCGCGAGATCAAGAACGTGGACGAGATCCATCTGCTCACCCAGGCGGCCTCGATGGTCGACGGCGTCTATCACATGATCTGGGAAGAGCTGAAACCCGGCATCCGCGAGAACGACATCGTCGCGATGTCCAACAAGATGCTCTACGAGATGGGTTCGGACGATGTCGAGGCGATCAACGCGATCGCCGGCGAGCGCTGCAATCCGCATCCGCACAACTTCACCGACCGCTATTTCCGCCCCGGCGACCAGGCGTTCTTCGATATTCTGCAAAGCTATCAGGGCTATCGCACCTGCTACTACCGGACCTTCAACATCGGGCGATCCACCCCGGCGCAGAACGACGCCTATGTGAAGGCGCGCGAATGGCTGGACGCCGCGATTGCGCTCATCAAGCCGGGTGTCACCACCGACAAGGTCGCGGCAGTCTGGCCGACAGCGGAATCGCTCGGCTTTCCGAACGAGCTTGCCGCCTTCGGCCTGCAGTTCGGCCATGGTCTGGGCCTTGCGCTGCACGAGCGGCCGATCATCAGCCGCGCGGTCAGTTTCGACAATCCGATGGAGATCGAGACCGGCATGGTCTTCGCGCTCGAAACCTATTGCCCCGCCGCCGACGGCTACTCGGCCGCACGGATCGAGGAAGAGGTCGTGGTGACGGACAAGGGCTGCGAAGTCATCAGTCTCTTTCCCGCCGAAGATCTGCCCATCGCGGCGCGCTACTGAACGCCCCCGCCGGGGGCGTGCCTCCGGCGGGAGTTTATTTTGCAAGATGAAGCGGGGGAGACTTCGCGAGGGAGGGGGATGTCATGGCCAAGGCCGCGAAGACGAATACCGAAGACTATCTGCGCATGTATACCCAGATGGTGCGCATCCGCGCCTTCGAGGACAATGCCAATCAATTGTACCTCTCGGCCAAGATGCCGGGGTTGACCCATATGTATTCCGGACAGGAGGCGGTGGCCGTCGGCATCTGCGAGGCGCTGACACCGGATGACAAGATCACCTCGACCCATCGCGGTCACGGGCATTGCGTCGCCAAGGGGGCTGAGTTCAAGGCGATGTTCTGCGAACTTCTGGGCAAGGAAGAGGGCTATTGCCGCGGCAAGGGCGGCTCGATGCACATCGCCGATCAAAGCAACGGCAATCTCGGGGCCAATGCCATCGTGGGCGGGTCGATGGGCATCGCCACGGGAGCGGCGCTGTCGTCCAAGATGCAGAAGTCGGGCCAGGTCGCGGTGTGTTTCTTCGGTGACGGCGCGACGGCGCAGGGCCTTTGGTACGAGGTGATGAACATGGCCGCCCTCTGGGGATTGCCGGTGATCTATGCTTGCGAGAATAACGGCTATTCCGAATATACCAAGACAGACGAGATCGCCGCCGGATCGATCACCGCGCGCGCCGAGGCATTCGGCATAGAGAGCTACGATCTCGACGGGCAGGACGTGCTGGCGGTCAACGACCTAACGCAGAAGCTGGTGGCGCGCTGTCGCAAGGGCGAGGGGCCGTTCTTCATGAATCTCAAGACCTATCGCTATCACGGCCACCATGTCGGCGACATCAACCGCGACTATTACCGAACCAAGGATGAGGAGGCCGAGTGGAAGACCACCCGCGACCCGATCACCAATTTCGGCAAGTGGCTGGAAGGCGAAAAGATCGTGACCGCGGAGGAGCTTGTCGCGATCAACGACTCGGTGCGCCAGGAAGCCGAAGAGGCGGTCGCCTATGCGCTGGACGCGAAATACCCCGACGTGAGCGAAGTCGACATGCACGTCTACGTGGCCTGAGGAGGACATCATGCGCGAAATCACACTCTCAAAGGCCGTGAACGAGGCCATCGCCGAGGAAATGCGCCGCGACCCGACGGTTTTCCTGATGGGCGAGGATGTGGCCGAGGCCGGCACGCCCTTCAAGGTGCTCTCTGGCCTCGTCGAGGAATTCGGTACCGAACGTGTCATAGACACGCCCATTTCCGAACCCGGCTTCGTGGGACTGGCCGTGGGCGCCGCGATGACCGGCACCCGGCCCATCGTGGATCTGATGTTCGGCGATTTCATCTTTCTCGTGATGGATCAGCTCTGCAACCAGGCCGCCAAGACGCATTACATGTCGGGCGGCAAGCTGTCCGTTCCCATGGTGCTGCGCACCAATATGGGCGCGACGCGCCGCTCTGCCGCGCAGCATTCGCAATCGCTTCATGCTCTGGTGGCCCATATTCCGGGGCTGAAGGTCGCAATGCCGTCCTCGGCCTACGAGGCAAAGGGGCTGATGAAGACCGCAATCCGCGACAACAACCCGGTGGTGATCTTCGAAGACAAGCTGATGTATCAGGACAAGGCCCCGGTGCCGGAAGAGGAATACCTGATCCCCTTCGGTGTCGCCAACGTCAAGCGCGAGGGGTCCGACATCACCCTGATCGGCACCTCGTCGATGGTGCAGGTGGCCGAGGCGGCGGCCGAGATCCTTGCCAAGGAAGGCATCAGTGCCGAGGTCATTGATCCGCGCACCATCGTGCCGCTGGACGAGGAGACGCTGATCAAGTCGGTCAGGAAGACCAGTCGTGCGATCGTGATCGACGAGGGTCACCAGAGCTATGGCGTGACCGGAGAGATCGCGGCACGGCTGAATGAAAAGGCCTTTTACCATCTCGACGCCCCCGTGGTGCGGATGGGCGCAATGGACGTGCCGGTGCCCTTCTCGCCCGCGCTCGAGGATATCACCGTGCCGACAGCCGAAGGTGTCGCGGCGATGGCCCGCAAACTCTGCGCCGGAGAGATGATCCATGCCGCTTGATGTCATCATGCCCGCCCTTGGCATGGCGCAGGATAGCGGCGTCATCGTCAGCTGGCTCAAGCAGCCTGGCGATGCCGTCGCCGAGGGGGATGCCCTGTTCGAGGTTGAAACCGACAAGGCCACGATGGAGGTCGAGGCGCAGGGCAAGGGTTATCTCACCGACGTGACCGCCGCGGCCGGAGAAGCCGTGCCTGTGGGTCAGGTCATCGCGCAGATTTCCGACACCGCCGAAGGGTCGGGCAAGCCCCCTGCCCCGAAGTCCGGGGCCGAGCCTGCGCCAGCGAGCGAGGCATCGGGCAGAACGATGCCCGAGGGGCGCGAGGTCATCATGCCAGCCCTTGGCATGGCGCAGGATAGCGGGCTGCTGGTCAGCTGGCAGAAGGCGCCCGGCGACAAGGTCGGCGCCGACGATACGCTGTTCGAGGTCGAGACAGACAAGGCGGCGATGGAAGTACCCGCCGGGTTCGACGGCTATATCGCCGCTCTGCTGGCCGAAGCCGGGGAGGACATCCCGGTTGGCGGCGTGGTCGCGATCATCAGCAAGGACAAGCCCGAAGAGCCCTTTGCACAGAGTGCTGCGAGCGTTGGACGCCCGGCCCCCTCCACCAAAGCGCCGATGCCGGAAAAGGCCGAAACGGCGGATGGCACGCCCGCAGCCGCAAAGCCCAAGCCAACGACACCCGTGACTGCCCCGCGCGCCGATGGCCGGATCCTCGCCTCACCCAAGGCGCGGCGTCTGGCTCTGGAACGCGGGCTGGACCTGCAGCGGCTTGTCGATGCCGGACATGCACAGCCTTTCCATGTCCGGGATCTGGAGGCCCTCGCGCATCTGCCCTCCGCCAGTGCGGGCCCGGCGCCGGCACCCGGTTCGGCTGCGCGACGCCTGAGCGCCGAAGTCGCGGCGGACGGGTTCGACGATCTGTGTCTCTGGGCCTCCGACAGCCTGGGCATCGGTGACGCAAATGCGCTGCTGGCCGGCTTTGCCGCTGCCTGCCTGCGCAGGGATGACACCCCTCTGACCGTCGACGTCGTGGCGTTCGGCAGCGTGCAGGCCTACGCCGATCCCGACCGTCCCTGGCTCGGACAGGCCACTGCGCACTCGCCGGAAGGCGTTCCGGCGCTGCGCATCCGCGATCTGCGCCACAGCGCGCTCTGTTCCGTCGAGATGGGGCCGGAGGATTGTCCGACCCTGACCCTCACGCAGCGCGGAGCGACGGTTTCGGTCACGCTGGAATGCGGCGCGGATCAGCTGAGCGCAGAGGCCGCACTCACCCTACTGACAGGTTTTGCAGGCCGGATGGAGCAGCCGCTCCGCCACCTGCTTTAAGGAAACGGAGTTCTCCGATGGATTTTACCGATCTCTATATCAACGGCGCCTGGCAGCCCGGAGCGGATGGCGCACGCTTTGACGTGATCAATCCCGCTACCGAAGAGGTGATCGCCTCGGTCGCCTCTGCCGAAACCGCGGATGCCGATGCAGCACTCGACGCAGCCGAGGCCGCGATGAAGGAATGGGCCGCCCGCACGCCGCGCCAGCGCTCCGAAGTACTGCGCAAGGCCTGGGAGCTGATGACCGCAAGGCTCGACCATTTCGCGCATCTGATCACGCTGGAAAACGGCAAGGCGCGCAACGACGCGATGGGCGAGGCGACCTATGCCGCCGAGTTCTTCCGCTGGTTCGCCGAAGAAGCGGTACGCGCCGACGGCCTGCTGACCCATGCTCCGGCCTCTGGCGCGCGGATCATGGTGCAGCACAAGCCCGCGGGTCTTGCCGTGCTGGTGACGCCTTGGAACTATCCCGCCGCCATGGGTACGCGCAAGATCGCGCCTGCCCTGGCCGCGGGCTGCGGGGTGATCATAAAGCCCGCCTCGGAAACGCCGCTCACCATGCTCGCGCTGATGCCGTTGCTGGAAGAGGCCGGCGTTCCGCCGGGTCTGGTCAACGTGCTGCCCTCGCGACGGACCGGTGCCCTGGTCGATCACATGCTGCATGATCCGCGCGTGCGGGTGGTGAGCTTCACCGGCTCGACCGGCGTGGGACGCAAGCTGCTGCATGCCGCCGCCGATCAGGTTCTGAAACCGGCGATGGAGCTCGGGGGCAACGCGCCGCTGATCGTCTTCGAGGATGCCGATCTCGACACAGCCGTCACCGGCACGATGCTCGCCAAGATGCGCAATCTCGGTGAGGCTTGCACCGCCGCCAACCGCATCTACGTGCATGAAGACATTGCCGAAGCCTATACCGCGAAGCTCTCTGCCGCGATGGCCGCGCTCAAGGTCGGGGATGGCACGGATCACAGCGTCGATGTCGGCCCGCTGGTCAACGCGGATACGCGCGACAAGGTTGCCGCTTTCGTCGCGGACGCCGTCGCCAAGGGCGCGAAGATCGAGACCGGCGGAAAGACCCCGGAGGGCAAGGGGTTCTACTATCCGCCCACGGTGCTGTCGAACGTGCCCGAAACTGCGGATTGCGTGCATGACGAGATATTCGGACCCGTCGCTGCGCTCCAGACCTTTTCGGACACCGAAGACGTCATCCGCCGCGCCAATGACACCGAATACGGGCTGGTGGCCTATGTGTTCTCCGAGGATTTCAAGCGCGCGCTGCAGGTCTGCGAGCGGCTCGACTATGGCATGGTTGGTCTGAACCGGGGCCTCGTTTCGGACCCCGCCGCGCCCTTTGGCGGGACCAAGCAATCCGGTCTGGGCCGTGAGGGTGGGCATGAAGGCATGCTCGAATTCATGGAAACCCAGTACATTTCGGCCAGCTGGTGAGGAGGCAGACATGTCAGACGTGATAGCAAGCCCGTCGGTCCGCGCGATGGCCCGCGAAAAGGGCATGGACCTCCACAAACTGGCCAGTGATCTTGGGCGCCAGACCATCGGGCGCGAGGATCTGACCGGCGCCGTCCCTGCCCCGTCTGCGACAGCAGCGAGCACCTCCTACTGGAATGTGGATCACAGCCAATACGGCGCGGTGAGTGCGGAACCGATGAGCCGTTTTGCTCAGATTGCCGCCCAGAACCTCGCCGCGGCACAGAGCCTGATCCCGGCCGTGACGCATCACGACCAGGCCGATGTCTCTGCGATCGAGGCGTTGCGTGCCGCCCTCAAGCCCGAGGCGCAGGCGCGGCGCGTGAAGCTCACGGCGCTGGCCTTTCACGCCAAGGCTCTGGCACGGGCGCTGCGGGAATTTCCGCGCTTCAACGCCTCGCTGTCGGCGGACGGCAAGACGCTGTTCCTCAAGGACTACGTCCATATCGGGGTCGCCGTGGACACGGCTCACGGCCTCATGGTGCCGGTGATCCGAAACGTGGACAAGAAAGGCCTCTGGCAGATCGCCTCGGAGATTTCCGACCTCGCGCGCCGCGCTCAGGACAGGAAGGTGCGCCCGGACGAGATGGGCGGCGCGTCGATGACGATCACCAATCTTGGTGGTATCGGAGGCACCGCCTTCACGCCCATCGTTAATCCGCCCGAAGTCGCGATCCTCGGAATCACCCGCACCCAGACCGTCACCGTCTGGGACGGCGGTATCCCCCGCCCGGTGCCCATGGTGCCGCTGGATCTCAGCTATGATCACCGCGTCATCAACGGTGCGGATGCCGCGCGGTTCCTGTCCTTCTTCGCAGGATTGCTGAGTGAACCAAAGAGGATGCTTTTCTGAGGATTGCAGCGCGGCATTTCGGGATCAAGGCGACCACCATGCGGAATAGACACCAAAGCATCCGACGCAAACGAGGCTGAGTGCCCAGACCACGTCAAGGTTGAACCAGGTCCGTGACAGGAATTTCAAGCCGAGCCAGAGATAGATGAAGGAGGCAATCGCACCACCGGCAAGCGTCATGCTCAGCGTGTGAACCCCCGCGACCCCAAGCGCGATCAGGAAATTCTGTCCCATCAAGGTCTGCGCGGCGAGGTGACCTGTCTCGCCTGCTCCGATCGCGCATATCCCAAGATAGATCGGGACCAGCATCAGGCCTGCGCCATGTGCCGTCGCCGCGAGGAAAGACCAGAGCGCCAGCCGGGCGGGATGCACCCGCGCCAGAAATCTCGGATGTCTTCGATTGAGAAGCAGGTAGATCCCCATCGCGATCACCATGAGACCCGCGCCGACGCGGATGTCGCGTTCCCATTCCACGAGGAAGAGCATCAGCGACACGGGCAGCAGGATACCGATCATCGCCAGAAAATGCCCGGCGGCCAGCAGGCCGAGCGCCTTCGGCATGGCCGTGTGCCTGCGCTCCATCAATGCGGCGGATACCGCGAGCGGCCAGCCCATCCCGGGATTGACCCCATGGTAGAGGCCGGAAAAAATGACGGCCCCCCAAAGGGCCGTCACGGAGGAAGCATCCGGCATGGATCAGGCGGATGGATAGCAGAAACTGTCGGTCGAACAGTCTCCACCCTCGAGCCGGATCTGGTGCGCCCGCAGTCCCTTGGGGAAGTCGACGTAGAAATCCGCGTCGAGCTTGAACCCCCCATCCTCGCCGACGCGCGCCATGACCATCTGGCCGCCCTCGTCACCGGGGTAGAACTGATCGTCCCACGTGGAATAGAGCGAGTTCGTCCAGTAGACCCGTTTGCCGTCGCGGCTGATCTCGACCATCTGCGGACCAAAGGCAAAGTGCTTGCCATTGGGATGCGTCGCGCCGCACGCGATGCCTCCGATCTCGACCTTGCCGGCAAGCACCGGGTTCATCGGGTCGGAAACGTCGTACTGGTGCATTTCACCGAGGCCCCAGCAGGCGACATAGAGATATTTGTCATCGAGGCTGAGGTCGATATCCGTGACCAGCGGCGGAACCGCTCCGAAGCCTTTCAGCAGCGGCGGCAGGTTCTCGGGGTCTTCGGGACGCGGCTCGATCGTGATGGTCTTCTTGGACTGCCATTTGCCGTCCTCGTCCCGCCACCAGGTGAAGATCGCGCCCTGCAGGTTCGTCGTGTCCACGACCACGCCGCAAAACCCGTAGGATCTGGTCGGATCATGCGCTGGCCGGATTTCGAGCGCCATCTGATGGTTCTCGCCAAGATCCATCGTCTGGATGTTCTTGCGGGCGCGCAGGTCCCAGAAATGGATCGCATGTCCATATTTGTTGGACATCAGATCTTCCGGCACGAGACCGTTCTCGAATTGCGGCGGCAGGCCCCATTCGGAGCTGACCATGTAATCCTGCGGCAGGTTCCACCAGAAATCGTAGTGCTTTTCCTGCTTGCCGCGATCCATCTCGTAACGGCCGATGATGTCGAAGGTTTGGCAATCCATGATGAAGATGCCCGCCGGACCGTCGGTCCCCTCGGTACCGGCCCCGCCCAGACAGGACACATAGATCCCCTCTGGCCCGCAATGGATCGTGTGGGGCCGGGAATAGCCGGTCTTTGCGAACATCTCCTCCGGCTCGATGGTCTTGTGGATATGCGCCTTGAGCGGGTCCTTCACGTCGATGACGTAGATGCGCGAGGATCGGATGCCCGGAACGATCAGGTAACGACGCTCCAGAAAGGCATGCCCCGACATCGGCGAGAGGGAGGAGGAACATGCATTCCATCCGAAATGGTGAAACTCGTCCCCCTTGTTGGGCACGATCACCTGATGCACGATCTGCCCGTAGGTTTCCGAGTCCGGTTTCAGATCGATGACGGCGATCCCGTCAGACCGCGAACCGTCGGGGCTCAGCATCACCGTGAAGGCGTAGTTTTCCACCGGAGCCTGCATCGCAAGCTTGGGGGATGCGTGGAACGTTGGATCAGGTCTCAGGTTCATTTTTTCCTCCCAGAAAAGAAGTTTCCGTTAATGTGTTTCGTGAAGGCCGCGCTCCAGTGGTTTGAAAAAAAAGAAGAACTTGCACATTGTGCCATGTGAAACGCTTGCCGGTATCCGAGCGTGCCGGGCTTGCGATCAGCCCCGATCCTGGATGTCTCCTCCCATCCGACAGATCCTGAATCCGCTCATGCCTGCACCTTAACCGGCAAGACAGGAAATCCAAAACGAATGTCCGTTCACGGGCGTCTTTGGTCACCGCAGCGGAAGCCTGCCGTCGTCGTAATGGCAGGGCACCGAGCTTCCGAGATCGGGGGCGCATCGGGGCCACTCCGGTCGCGGGATCGAGCCCTATGAACCCGCTGCATAGCGGCATCTCACTTGCAGGCATTGTGCAGGTGCAGCATCGGACCGATATCCATCACTGAAAGGGGCGATAGCGCTATCAAGACAGCCGCAAAGCCGCTCCGCAGAACTTCAGACAATGGACCAGAAAAATGGCACACACAAATATCGAACAACATTCCGCAGGTTTCGGCCTGAGCGCCTGGATCGACCGGGCAAAGAGCCACCTGCGCGTCATGCGTGCACGTCAGGCAGCCTACGACCAGACATATCGCGAACTTTCCTACCTGTCGGATCGTGAGCTGAGCGATATCGGCCTTAGCCGCGCAGACATCGTGACGACAGCGAGACAAGCCGCTGCAATGGCCTGATCTCTGGACGCAAGCCGCCCTGCTGCGCGGTGCATGATCACCGCTTGCAGGATGAACAAGCTCTGCATCCCAACCGCCCAAGGCAGAATTTCCGACATCATGCCGGAAGTCTGTCAGGGGTGGTTCTAAGCGCGAAGCCGAGGTGACGTGGCTGAAAGCAAAGTCCGGGACGGCCCCATCCGACAATTATGCGGGGCGCACGTGCAAAATCCGGGCGACAAGACCGTCAGCTTGGATAGCCGTATGTGTGAACGATCTTCCAGATGTCGCGGTTGATATCTCCGATCAGAACGATGTTCTTCTCGATCTCCGTGATCGCGGCAAGATCGATCATGTCGTTGCGACCCATCTTCAGACTGTTCTTGCGGTCGGATATGCGCATCAGGATCGTTCTGGCCTGTCCGCTTTCGGGATCGAACGCATAAATGCTGTGGTTGAGGCGGTTGCGCAACGCGCCGACCTTCAGCATGCGGCCCGTCACATCAAGAATGACAGCCCGCTGTTCCGCCGGCACGTCATCGAGCTTTGACAACCGCTCGACCAGATCGACCCGTGCCCGCGCCGTGTTCAAGGTCAGGTAAACGACCACGGCACGCTCCTTGTCGATCCTGGCCAAGCCGGCGATCAGATGGATCAGAAGACTTTCCGTATTGGTCCAGACATAATTGATCCGTCCGACCAGCATCAAAAGCCGATCAAGCGTGACCTCCTGATCGACGTTACCCACGGCGCTGAATCCCGTCGGCGGAGGCGCCATTCGAAAGCCGGTGATACCATCTAGTGGCAAGTGTCCGGTTCGACAGCCCCAGTTTTCTGAGCACGTTATGGATGTGAAGCTTCACGGTATGCTCGGACAGGTTCAGCTCGTTCGCGATGACCTTGTTCTGACGTCCCGTGGCCACCAGTTCCAGAACTTCCCACTCGCGCGCGGTCAGGTTGTGCAAGCGCGCGCCCTCATCCGCCGTCAGCGTCTTGCCCGGTGATGTGTTTCCCGCCTCGCTCGCAGGAAAGCTGCTCATGACCGATTGCGGCAGATAGACCTGCCCGCACAGCAGCAGCCGCATGACGGCAATCCAGACCTCGATCTGTGCATTGAGCGGCAAGAGCCCGACATTCTCGAGCCCGGGATGGCAGCCGCGCGACTTCAGGAAATGCGCGGCGACTGGGGCTTGCGAAAACGCGATGGCAATCTGCGCCGTCCCAGCCAATTCGAGATATGCCTGGGGGTTGGAAAGTATCGCCGCGACATGCGACTCCTCGAAGACGATGACTTCAACCGAAAGCATGGATGAGGAAGTAGATTCCAGCTCGTCCATCCGGCCAAATCGCAGGAACTGATGATCCGAGAATTCCTCGGAAAGCATGGACATGAAACGATCCGAAAACCGGGTCAAGCTGCCAACCAATACTATAACCGGCTTTGATCCTGAAAAAATATCTTTGAGCTTTAAATCAATCTGCATCACTCAATCCTCACACTTGGACCAACATATGTAGTCGATAACATGATTAATATTTGATCTTTGGATAAAACGATTGATCAGATCGTCAGGTTTTGAAGAAGCAAGATATCCAAACGGTTGGGTCTACGCCTTTTGGTGGCTTTGGTCTAATCCGCCAGGGGGAAGCATACTAAGCCGATTGACTGATAGACCCTCAGAAACTCAGATTTTCCAAAAGGTTGATAAAAGCTCAACCGGAGCGTGATTTACGGCGCCAAAGCCATCCAAATTGCAATATGCCCAGAAAAAGTGCATATTTTTACATTTAAAAACAGTGTATTACGCAGTTTTTTCAACCAGATTAATCGAATTTCCAGTATCGCGACATCCGGCCTGTCGGCACAGTCGAAGTGGCAGGATCTGGCGCAAGTGTCGTCGTCCTGCCCCCTGGGATAACCGTCATTCCCGAGGGTCCGCAGCGGCGAATTTCCGCCGTACTCCGAAGTTGCGTAGATCATTTTCGATCGAAGAGGGGGCACCGGGAACCAGATATCGCAAGAATCCCAAACTGTCGCCATTTGGCTGCGTGTGCGCCGCATGACGACATTCCTTCAAGACTATTCAAACCAGCCGCAACGGTGACCGCTTAGGATGAACTGGCGGTGCGAGGCGGTTCGCATTCGAAAGAATTGAAAATGGCTAAGCGTAACAATCTATTTGATTTCTCCGGTGGTTCCGGCGGTTCCTGGACCCCCGAAGACGATTCCAACAGCAACACAAACGAGAATACCAACGAGAACACGAACACGGATCAGAATTCGAACGAAAATCAGAACGAGAACTCATCCGAGACGTCGAGCGACTCGACAGGTACGGGCACTGGAACCGGTAACGGCAACGGTAACGGAAATGCCGATGCCAATGCTGGCGCAAATGGCAGTGGCTCCGGTACGGGAAATGGTGTTGGAACCTCGAATTCCGATTCCGGATCGCAGTCCGGCAGCACGTCGTCCTCCGATGGTTCGAATACCAACAGCAACAACAACGACTCGTCATCCTCGACCGAGAATGACAGTTCTTCGGATTCGCACTCCGATGCGATGTCGGACGTGACATCCGACACTGACGTCGACAGCAGCACCGACGTGGACGTCGACGTGGATGTCAGCGCCGAATTGTCGATGGACATGGACGGCTACGAGCCGACCGACGACGACTTCGCCGATTTCGACTTGGAAGGCTCGACGGTCGGTGACATCATGATGTCCGAAGGCAACCTGTCCTACGATCCCGGCAACGATATCGACCTGGGCGATTTCCTGAACAATTCGCTGACCGGTGCGGGCAACGATGCGGGTATCGTCAACAACCAGAACAACACTCTAGACGACAACGACCGGATCGACAACGCCGAGGTGTCGAACGACGGCACGTTCACGAATAACGGTGACGCGTCCGGCGGAACAGCCACGGCATCCGAAGGCATCTCGGTCGATTCCAACGGTGCCGCAGGTGGCAGCGATGCGCGCGCCGATGGTGGTAACGCCCAGGGCGGCGAGACCTATGGCGGCGCAACTTCGGCAACGGGCGGCGCAACCGGTGACACCGGCAGTGTCGACGGCGCCTCGGGTGACGGCGGCGCGACCGGCGGGTCCGATGCCAATGGCCACACGGCCCTGGGCGGGTTGTCCGGCGCCTTCGCCGATGGCGACAGCGGCAGCGGCGGCAGCAACGATTCCAGCAATGGCGGCGACAGCGATGCAGCTTCCGATCTGTCGGCCGATGGTGAAGGCGGCGCGGGCGGAGCGTCCGACAACGACACCGATGTGTCGACCGACAACGACTCCGACGTCAGTTCCAACGATACCGGAGGCAATGCCGGCGACGCGTCTTCGGGCGCGCTTCAGGCCAGCCTCACGGCCAGTGAAAACGCCGCGGATACCGATGGTGGTGCGGGCGGTGCTGCCGACAGCAACGCGCAGGGTGGCGGTCTTGCCGGAACCCTCTCGGGTGTCGAGGCGGCAGGAGGTGCCGGTGGTGCCAACGATACGGCTGTCGACAACGCAAACAGCGCCGCGACCGACAGCGATACCGACGCCTCGGGCGGGGACGGTGGTGCACAGGATCAGGCGGCCGACAATGCCTCCGACACCGATACACTGACGGCAGCCCTCGCGGGCGGTGGCGACAGCGGCGACGCAGACAGCGCCATGGACTCCACCAGCGACTCCAGCAGCGACGGTGATGCCGAAGGTGGCGACGGTGGCGCGATCGACGGAGATGTCGACGTCAGCAGCGATGCTGCGACCGACAGCGATGCCGGTTCTACCAGCGGTGACACGGGTGCGAGCGGAGCAATCGCCTTCTCCAATGCCGGTGGTTCGGCCGAAAGCGAAGCCTCTGGCGATGCGGGTGATGCGGGCGACGGTTCCGGCGATGTATCCCGTGACGGCGATGCGACGACTGCCGGTGATGCGTCCGGTGGCAATGGCGGCGATATCGACGGCGATGTCGACAACACTGCCGACAGCGACACGGCTGGCGACAGCTCTGCCGGAGGCGGCACCAGCGGATCGCAAGGCCAGATCTCGGGCAGCCTTGCCGGAGGAGCATCCGAGAGCGAAGCCGCCGGCAATGGCGGAGATGCGGGCGATGCGGGCGGCAATGCCAATGGCGATGCCGGCATGGCCGACACCGATGTCACGGCAACCTCCGGCAATACCGGCGCAAGCGGAACCGCGGGTGGCGGCACTGCAGGCTCCGACAACGATGCCACGACCAGTGGCATGGCGGCAACCGACTCCGAAAGCGGAGCGGGTGCGGCAGGGAGCGCCGACAACGACGCCGTCTCGGAAGGCATGGCATCTGCGGACAATGACGGCGGAGCCGGCGGCAATGCCAACGGTGACGGCGGCGCTGCACGGCAGGACACGACAGGTCGTGCCGATGCAGCCGCCATGTCCGGCGCCAGCGGAACGTCCGACGCGGCGACCGATGACGATGCCAACGCCACTGCAAACGGCGCGACGGCATCCGAAAGCGGTGCAGGCGCGCTTGGCATGGCCGATAACGACGCCATGAACGATGTCGACATGACCGGAGACACCCGGTCTGGCGAAGCCGGTGCAGGAACCGCGGCCTCTGGCCCGGTAACCAACGACACCACGGGGTCTGCCGGCAATACCGGCACCAGCGGTGCCGGCGGTGCGGGTTCGGCAAATGCCGATGTCGACGCCATGGCCCAGGGCGATGCAGGCGCCACCACCACCTCCGGAGCGGGCGCTGCAGGTACCGCGACGAACGACGCAGATGCCGATGCCAGCGGCGAAGGAACCTCGACCGCTTCTGGCGGCGGGACCGACACGGACGGCTCGATCGACTCGCAGACGTCCTCGGACGGTTCGGCGATGAGCGATGCGGCGTCGGGCGATGGCGGTGATGCCGGATCGACCAACACGTCGGATGCCAGCGGCGACGCGGACGGCTATGCCGACGGCGACGGTGGCTATGGCGGACTGTCCGACATCGCAGCCGAGGCACTGGCCGACTCCATGACCGACAACGACACCGATGTGTCGACCGGTGATGGCGGTGCGGTCGGCAACATGGCGAGCTCGGCTTCGGAAGGCATGGCCAGCGGCGACGTGATGTCGGATGGCGGAATGGGCGGGGCGAGCGGTGCGATCACCGCAGCGTCCGGCGCATCCGGCATGGCAGCGGGTGGCATGGCCGAAGGCGGCGCCGTCACGTCGGGTGACGTGATGGGCGGCGGCGGCGGAACGGCCAGCAACGGGGCCGGTGGCACCGGCGGCAATGCCGGCTCCTGG
Source organism: Rhodobacterales bacterium (assembly GCA_038260405.1). GTDB lineage: Bacteria > Pseudomonadota > Alphaproteobacteria > Rhodobacterales > Rhodobacteraceae > Puniceibacterium. Next base: position 19,687 of record JBBSNW010000001.1, read on the forward strand.
GGTTCGGGAAATGGAGACGACGGTTACGTGACCGGCGAATCCTATGCCTCCTCCGCGGCGCAGGTCGATGTCTCGGCCTTCAACCAAGACATCATCATGGGTGCCAACGTTCTGGGCAACAGCGTCGACATGAATGTCGTCGGCGGGTCGTTCAGCTCGAACTACATCGGCGACGACAGCGAAACCTGAGCGCCGCAATGAAATCTCCGGGGCCGGCCCGTCCGGCCCCGGAACCCCGTCCCGTCATTGTTCTGCGGAGCACGGCCGAAGACCTTATTGATTTATTTTGACCCGAAAGTTCTCTCATCATGTCCCTGGATGCCACATCTGAAAAGATCGCCCACTTCATCGGAGCTTTCGAGATGCTGGTGGAGCAGAGTCGGCTGCGGCTCGACTACGACGAGTTTCGCGCCGCCAAGGCCGCAGAGGAAGAGGCGAGGATTCTTGATCTGGACAGCACAGGCGTCACCCACAGCTACACCCTGAAGGATTATGACGGTGAACTGAGCTACAAGGCTCCCATTGGGCCCATGATGCGTTTCGCTCCCCCGGCTGGGAAGACGAGCGATATTCCCCCCGGACAGGCGGGTTCGCCAAACCTGCCGACTGCCGATACCGGATCGGGCTTCGTTCCGGGCGTGCCGAACCTGCAGACGACTGCCGAAGTCGCAGCGCTCCAGTTGAATCTCACGGTCGCCTCCAGCGTTGCAACCGTGACGATCCAGTACAACACGCTCAGCGATGACGACATCTTCGGCGACGTGAGTGCGGTTGCGATGCAATCGGTGCCCGCGATGCACGGGGCTCTTCACACCATCACCCAAGCGGCCAGCCTGCTCTCTCCGATCCCGGTCGGCTTCAACCCCACAAATGTCGACTGGATCGTCGAGCTGAACAGGATCGTCGCCTCCGCAGAGGTTCTGGCGGACATGGCGGCGCCCTCGCTTTCGGTGACCGTTCTGACGGGTGCCGAGGCTCAGGATACGATCTACGTCAACGGGGTCGCCGCGGAGGAGATGCCTGTTTTCGAGGATCTGCTGCCCCGCTTCGTGAAAGACCAGAGGGCAGAAGCGGAGGCGGAAACGGACCCGGACGCCCACGACATGGGCCGCGATTTCACACAGGACAACGACACGAGCCGTGCCGAGGATGGCAGCCAGGTCGTCGCCGGGGCAAATACGCTGGTCAACAGCGCGGCGATCACGTCGGTATGGCTCGATGCGCCGGTCATCGTGGCGGCGGGGGACGTGGTCCGTTTTGACGGGATCAGCCAGATCAACGTACTGGTGGAACATGATGCGGTGTCCCCTGCCCTTCTGCACGCGGCGGCCGCGGACAAGGCATCGACCGTGCAGAACGTTGCCGCCATCGAAACCACCTCCTCTCGCAGCGGCACAGAGACCGAAGCCCGCGCGGATGCGATGCCGCAGATGCCGCAAAACTGGGTGGTCGCCCGCGTGAACGGCCCTGTCACCCAGGTCAATTGGGTGCAGCAGCACAATTTCACCACCGATTTCGATCAGGCGGTCATTACGCAAAGCGGCACGACCCTGTTTCTCGGACTGGGTGAAAACGCCCTCGGCAACGCTTTTGACGCCTTCGAGCTCGGCTTCCAATATGACCTCATCATCGTGAACGGCAACCTGATCGATGTGAACCTCATCACGCAGACAAATATCCTGCTCGACAGCGATGTCGTCGAGACGGGCGCTGCCCCGGCACAGGCTCTCTCCGCGAGCGGTGCGCCTGCCGTCGCGGATCTGCCGGTCCCGGCCGAGGAGGAGGGGTTTGCCGCCGAAACGGAAGATCTGGCGAGCGATATCAGCGCCACCACATCCCATGCGGCGGCAGCGCGTGACGTTCAGACGGTCGAAAATACCGCTGCAGATGCCGGCGCCACCCCGCTCGATCTCGGGGAGGCACTCGACGGCGAGGTCAGCGCCGCCGACGGTGTTTCGGGCATCGACCTGCCTGCGGACACCGAGGAGGATCCCGTCGAGGCATACGCGGCCGAGGACCCCGGTCCGGCTCCCACGATATCGACCGCGGACAATCTGCTGTTCAACGAAGCGCTCATCCAGACCATCGGTGCGGATATCGACACCGTGATCACCGAAACCTTCAAGACCGCCATGGCCGATCTTGTCGGCGGCGCCGAGAACGTGTCACAGGATCTCGCTGCCGACGCCCTGTTCGATGGCATCGGCTTGTTGCGCGTTCTCTATATCGACGGCGACTTCACCACCGTGAACTATATCGACCAGACCAACATCCTTGGCGATGCGGACCAGGTTCACCTGTTGCGCGACGATTTCGCCGCCGCCCTGCAGGCCGAGATGGTGGTGACGACCGGTTCGAACGTCCTCGCCAATGTGGCCTCGATCCGCGACAGCGGTCTCGACAGTGTCGTGATGGCGCAGGGACAGGTCTATTCCGACGCGCTGATCCACCAGGCGAACCTCATCGACAACGACGCCGCGACCCTTGGCTCGAACATCTCCGACCTCGCCAACGAGGCTGTCGCCTTTCTCGTCGATGACATGATCGGCGGCGATCTCGCCGGTGACATCGCCAGTGCCACTGCCAGCCACATGGCCGATATGCCCGGATCTGCCGACATCATGCAATCCATGCTCACCTGACCGATTTCACCCCTTTTTCCAGTTCCCCAGCATAATGGTTCGCACGTGAAAGATCATCCAGACGATACCCAGCACATCGAGACGACCCTGCCGCCTCGGGATCGCGTGGCAGAACCCGCCGATACGCGGCTCAAACCCTTTCTTCTGACCGAAGCGGTCCGGCTTTCGGAAGGGCAAAAACCGGCGCGTGTTGCTCCCGGGACCAAACTGCAGGGCCGGGAAGACACCGGAAAACGCATATCAGGCGAGCCCACCCACACCGCGATGGGCGACGCGAGTGAAGCAAAAAAGGCTGCGCAGCCAGAAACGGCCCGCTTCAAGGACCCCGAGAGCGCGATCGGCGTCACCATCGAAGGCGAGACCGGCCCGCTCATGCGTCGCCGTGAAAGCGACGATGTGCCCTCGACCGGCGGTGGCGACATAAAGCCGCCGAAGTTCCACAAGACCCTCGGTTCGGAGGATTTCGGGGCAGCACTCCGGAACGGGCTCGCGGCGGTCAAGAAGAACATGCTGTTCGTTCTGCTGCTGACCTGCGCCACGAATATCCTCATCCTCGCGATCCCGATCTACCTCTTCCAGATCTCCGACCGCGTGCTGACCAGCCGCTCGGTCGATACGCTGGTCATGCTGACCATCATCATCGTCGCTGCGGTGGTGCTGCAGGCGGTCTTCGATGCGATCCGTCGTTTCGTGCTGATGCGCACCGCGGTCGAGCTGGCGGCCCGCCTCGGTGCGCCGATCCTGAGTGCCGCGGCGCATTCCTCGCTGCACAGCAATGGCCGGGAATATCAGACACTTGGGGATCTGCAGACGCTGCGGGGCTTTCTGGTCTCCGGCACGCTGATCTCTTTCCTCGACGTGCCCTTCGCACCGATCTTTTTGTTCGCGATCTTCCTTGTCCATCCGCATCTGGGATCGATCGTCGTAGTGAGCTCGCTTCTTCTGCTCGTGGTGGCGGTGATCAACCAGCGGGTGACGTCAAAGCCGTTTTCCGCCGCGCACGCCGCCCAGTCCAGGGCGAACCTGCATCTCGACTCCATGTCCCGCAATTCGCAGATCATCAACGCCCTTGCGATGATTCCCGAGGCAGTGACGATCTGGGGACGCGACACGGCGGCCTCTCTCACCTCGCAAGTGCAGGCGCAGGATCGCAACATCACGTCTGCGGCGGTGTCGCGCATCGTTCGGATGCTGACACAGGTCGCGATGCTGGGCTGGGGCGCCTATCTTGCCATCGACGGTCAGATCACCGGCGGCATGGTCATCGCCGCCTCGATCATCGCGGGCCGTGCACTTGCCCCGATCGAAGGTGCCATCGAAGGCTGGAACGGCTTTTCCGTCTCCCGCATGGCCTTCGCGCGGATCAAGACCCTGCTGACCGGATCCAAGCATCAGTTCGAGAAACTGAGGCTGCCGAAGCCCGAAGGGCGTCTCGATGTAGAGCGACTGCTCTATGTTCCGGGCGGCACCAAGCAGGTCATCCTGAACGGCATCAGCTTCTCTCTCAATGCCGGAGAGACGCTTGCCGTGATCGGCAATTCGGGCGCGGGAAAGACGACGCTGGGCAAGATGCTGGTGGGGTCGATCCTGCCCACCTCGGGCAATGTGCGGCTCGACCTGATGGATCTGCGCAACTGGGACCCGCGGCAGTTTGGCGAGAATATCGGCTATCTTCCTCAGGATGTTCAGCTTTTCCCCGGAACGATCAAGAACAATATCGGCCGGATGCGCGACGACGCCACCGATGCGGACATCTACGAAGCGGCACGGCTCGCCGACGTTCACGAGATGATCGCCAACCTGCCGCAAGGCTACGAGACGATCGTGGCCGCAGATGGCGCGCCGCTCTCCGGCGGGCAGAAGCAACGGATCGCGCTCGCGAGGGCTTTCTACGGCGGCCCCCGCTTCGTCGTGCTCGACGAGCCGAACTCGAACCTCGACACGAATGGCGACAAGGCGCTCGCCAAGGCGATCAAGCATGCACAAGCCAGCAAGATCACCGTCGTCGTCATCACTCAGAAACCTTCGCTGCTCAGCTCGGTCGACAAGGTGATGCTGCTGGCGGACGGGTCGATCCAGCTTTTCGGGGAAAGACAGGCGGTGCTTGAAAAGCTCGCTGGTCGCAAAGCGCCACAGGTGAAGAAATGAGCGACATGACAGTACAGCCGGGCCAGGAATGGTATGCGCATGTGCCGCGATCCATCCGCAAGCACGTGATCTTCGGCACCATTCTGATGGTGGTCTCCTTCGGTGGCTTCGGTCTCTGGGCGTTCCGGGCACCCCTGGCCGCCGCGGTCATCGCACAGGGCAGTTTCGTCGCGACCGGCCAGAACAAGATCATCCAGCATCTCGAAGGCGGCATCATCCAGGAGATCAACGTGCGCGAAGGCGACCGTGTCGCTGCCGGGCAGCTCCTTCTCCGGCTCGACCCCACCGTCGCGAATGCCAATTCACGCGAGCTCTACCTGCGCCAGATCCGGCTCGAGGCGACGGAGGCGCGGCTTCTGGCGCAGAATGCCCGCGACCCCAGGCTGGTCTTCCCCCCGCACCTGGACGCCGCCCGCGACGATGTCGAGATCGCGGCCATCCTCGACGGTCAGTTGCTTGCCTTCCAGGTCGCTGAATCGGCGCTGCAAAACGACATCGGCCTTCTGGAGCGCAACATCGACGCGCTCAGCATTCGGGCCAAGGGCTATCAGACACAGCTCGAGTCGCATATGAGCCAGCTCGCGCTGCTGGAGGACGATGCCAGGCGCAAGCGCAGCCTTCTGGACAGCGGGCTCATCCGCCGCTTCGACGTGACCGCCATCGAACGCCTCGTGATCGAGGCCCAGGGTCAGATCGGACGGCTCGGATCCGAGGTCGACGAAAGCGAGCAGATCAAGCTGAAATACACCCAGCAGATTGCGCAGGCCAAGAACCGCTATGCCGAAACCGCGCTCGACCATCTGCAGCCGATCCAGGCCGAGCTCGACTCGGTGCGCGAACAGTCACGGACCGCGACCAACGTGCGCGAGCGCGCCCTGATCGCGGCACCCGTCTCCGGCACCATCGTGCGGCTTTACTACCACCCGCCCGGCGGGGTCGTGGAAAGCGGGCGGCCCATCATGGAGATCCTGCCAGACAGCGAACCGCTGATCATCGAGGTTCAGATCCCCCGCACCGATATCGACAGTGTGCGTCGCGGCCAACCGGCGACGGTGCGCCTGACCGCGCTCAACCAGCGCACGACCCCGGTGCTGAACGGCGAGGTCTTCTATGTTTCGGCTGATTCCATCACCGATACCTCGACGGGCGTCGCGACCGAGGTCTATGTCGCGCGCATCTCGATGACCCCGCGCGAGATCACCCGCGTCGCGAAATTCACACCCACCCCGGGCATGCCAGCGGAGATCATGATCCAGACGGCGGAGCGGACCTTCGCGCAATACATCGCCAAGCCCGTCGTGGACAGCATGTCACGCGCCTTCCGTGAGCAATAGGAACGAAGGGCAGGAGGCAGCGCGTCCTTCGGGCTTTATGGGGAGAGCGGCACGTCGATCCCGGCCTCGCCGAGAAGGCGGTACACTTCGGCGAAGGATTGATCTGCCAGCATCCGCTCATGCTTGCGCTGGGTCAGAAATGCCTCGAGCGGCGCCGTGAAACGGATCGCCGCATCCGTCTCCGGATCGGCTCCGGTCTTGTAGGCGCCCATGCGGATCAGCTCTTCCATATCGGCATATTTGGCGATCATCCGCCGTGCAGCCGCGAGCACCGCATATTCCGCCGGGGCATGGCAATCCGGGAGCATGCGCGAAACGCTTCTGAGCAGGTGGATCGCCGGAAAGCGGCCGCGCTCGGCGATCTGCCGGTCGAGCACGACATGCCCGTCGAGAATCCCCCGCACCGCATCGGCGATCGGGTCGTTCATGTCGTCGCCATCCACCAGAACCGTATAAATGCCGGTGATGTCGCCCCCCTCTCCGGTACCCGGCCCCGCACGCTCCAGCAGTTGCGGCAATTCGGCGAAGACGGTCGGAGGATAGCCCTTGGCGGTCGGGGGTTCGCCTGCCGCGAGACCGATCTCGCGCTGTGCCATCGCGAACCGCGTCACGCTGTCGATGAGCAGGAGCACCTGTAGCCCGGACTCGCGGAAATGTTCGGCCACGGCGGTTGCGGTCCAAGCGGCCTGACGGCGCATCAGCGGCGGCTCGTTCCCTGTCGAGACGACGAGCACGCACCGTTCCATCGCCTCGGGGCCAAGATCGCCCTGGATGAAGTCCTGCACTTCGCGGCCGCGTTCTCCCACCAGTCCCACGACAATCACATCCGCGTCGGTACCGCGTGCCAGCATCGCCATGAGAGAGGATTTCCCGACACCCGACCCGGCGAACACGCCCATGCGCTGGCCCCGACACAAGGGAGTGAAGATATCGAGGATCTTGATCCCGGTATCGATGCGCGCGCCCACGCGGCGGCGTTCGAAGGCAGAGGGCGGCGCGGATTTGACCTGGCGCGCGACGGTGCCCTCATGAAGCGGCCCGCGCCCGTCGATCGGTGCTCCCAGTGCATCCACCACCCGGCCGATCCATCCTGTATCCGGGCGCACGGCGTCGCTGCTCGGACTGCTTTCGATCGGATCGCCGACCACCACGCCGTCCCAGGTGCCGAATGGCAGCACGGAAATACCGCGCGAGTCGATCGCGACGACCTCGCCCAGCATTGGGCCGCGCGCGCCGTGCACGGTGCACCGCGCTCCAATTCCCAGTGCACGTTCCACGCCCGTGGCGGTGAGGGTGAGGCCAAGCACCCCGCTGACCCTGCCCGCGATCCGCGATCCCTGAATCCGCCGCGCCGTCCCGGCAAGGCTGGAAAATGCAGTTTCCATGTATAAAACCTATGGTCAGCTTATTTTATTCATGTTATTTCATGAACAGAATGTAAAGGAAACACAAATGAAGCTGAGTTCCATGTCTTTCTTCCAGCTCGCGTCGCAGCGGATGCAATGGCTGGGCGCAAGTCAGAAAGTCATTGCCGAAAACATCGCCAATGCCGACACACCCGGTTTCAAGGCGCGGGATGTCAGCTCCTTCGCGGAACTTGTGGACGGTGCCCGCACCGGGGGCGTCACGACCACCCATGCCGCGCATATCACAGGCGGCGGGCATTCCGGTGGCGTGCGCGTGACATCTGACGACAGGGCTTGGGAAAACAGCATCGACGGCAATTCGGTGGTGCTCGAACAGCAGACGCTGAAGGCGAATGAAATCGGCGAGAACTATCAGCTTGCGGCACAGCTTTACGGCAAGGGGCACCAGTTGCTGACCCTCGCCGTCGTCGGTCAACGGTAAGGGAGGCCCGTCATGGACGCGTTGAAATCCATAGGTGCCGTCGCGGCGAGCGGCATGCATGCCCAGGGCGAACGGCTCAAGGTCGTGGCCGAGAATGTGGCGAATGCCGACTCGACCGGGGACTCGCCCGGCGCGGATCCCTACCAGCGCAAGACCCTCGCCTTCGAGGAGCTGATAGACCGCGACAGCGGCGCGTCCATGGTGCGGATCACGGCGCTCGGGCGCGATCAGTCGCCTTTCGGACGGGACTACGATCCTGCGCATCCCGCCGCCGATGCCGAAGGTTTCGTGAAGACGGCGAACGTCAATCCGCTGCTTGAGATGAGCAACATGCGCGAGGCCTCGCGCAGCTACGAGGCAAACCTCAACATGTTCGAGGCGGGCCGCCGGATGCGCGGCCAGGTGCTCGACCTTCTGCGATAGAGTCTACAAATGGTTGAAATCACTTCGATGTCCGTGGCGGCAAATGGTGTGCGCGGGGCCTACCGCCATGCGCAGGACCTGAGCGGCGCAGCGCTTTCGGCAACCGACGCGCCCGAAGGCAACAGCTTTGCCGCGATGGTGCGCGACGCAGCGCAGGACGCAGTCGCCACGATCCGTGAAGGCGACATGGCGGCACAGCGCGGGCTGAACGGCGATATCGGCACGCAGGAAGTGGTCGAGGCGACGCTGGCGCTCGAATCCACGGTAAAGACCGTGGTCGCGATGCGCGACAAGTTCGTCGAAGCCTATCAGGAAGTGCTGCGGATGCCGATCTGACCAGAGCTTTTGCCGCGGTCCGCTGATGTTTGTCTCGCTTGATCCGGGATCGAAAGGAACCCGGTCCGCTCGCTCGGGCGACAGCACCGGAAGCAGCGGCAAGGTCAGACGCGGGAGAGGAACCAGAAAGGACGCGACCGAGTGGATGCCACCGACACCTACGTGATCCTGTCCGAGATGATCGTTACGGTCCTTCTCGGCTCGGGTCCGATTCTGGCGATTGCGCTGGTCGTCGGGCTGGGGATCGCTTTCTTTCAGGCACTGACGCAGATCCAGGAAATGACGCTGACCTTCGTGCCCAAGATCGTGGCGATCTTTCTGGGGATTCTGGCGTCGAGCCCCTTCATCTACGGCACATTGCGCAGCCTGTCGGACCGTGTGTTCGACCTGATCGCAAGCGGGTCGATCTGATGCGCCGGGTGCTGTCCGTCGGATTTGCCGCAGTGCTTGCCACCGGCATGGCGACACCCGATGCGCGCGCGGATTGGGGCTCGTTCTATCTCGGCTCTGCACCATCGGCCCCGCGCAAGCCAGCGGCCGCGCTTCCGGACCGGACCGGAATGCACGCGCAGACCCAGCGCCACACACTTCCGCGGGCGAACGCAATGGAGACGGACGTGACACCGATGGAGTCCGATGTCCCCTCCCCCGCGACAGGCGACCCGAGCGGCCACTGCGTTGCCGAAATCCTGCGCGCACAAGCCCGCTACGGAATTCCCGACAACATCCTGCTCGGGATCGGCCTGCAGGAGGCCGGCGTGTCGCGCGGCGGGCGCCTGACGGTCTGGCCATGGGCCGTCAACGCGGCGGGTGTCGGGCGCATATTCGACGGCCGGGCGGCGGCGATGGACTGGGTGCGGGAACGGGAATCGAAAGGCGTGCGGTCGATCGATGTGGGCTGCATGCAGATCAACCTGCGCTGGCACCCGGAGGCTTTTGCAACGCTGGAACAGGGCTTTGATCCGGCCGTTAATGTCGATTACTCGGCACGGTTCCTTCACAGTCTTTACAGCGAAACGGGCGACTGGATGCGCGCGGCCGGAGCATATCATTCCCGAACGCCCGCTCGGGCCGAGGTCTATCTTGCGTCGCTGCGGCGCAACGTGGCCGTCGCCAATGACAGGATCGACGGCTTTCACGCCATCGCCGGGGCCGCTTCGCCCGAAACCATGCGCCCGGTGACCGTTCGTGCCAGCGCTCCGGCCTACGATCACCCACAGCCTTCGCAATCAGGTCCGCCGGCCCGGTGGGACTATGGTTACTGGTCGACAAATGGCGGGGATTCCGGCGGCGTCTACGGCATCTACAGCCGCGAGCAGCTGGAACCGGTCCTGCCGCAATTCCTGCAGGACTTCTGATGGAGAGCAGAATGGGAATGTCCCCCTCCCGAAAGCAGCGCAACGAACGCATGGTCGCTTTCGGCTTTGCCAACCGCGACATTTTCTTCGCAATCGGCGTGACGCTGGTGTTGGGCATGCTCTTCGTGCCTCTGCCCTCGGTGATCCTGGATTTCGGGCTGGCCGTGTCGCTGTCGCTGTCGGTCCTGATCCTGATGGTCGCGCTCTGGATCCCGAGGCCGCTCGAATTCAACAGCTTTCCGACGCTGCTTCTGGTCGTGACCATGCTGCGCCTCTCTCTCAACGTCGCATCGACGCGGCTGATCCTGAGCGAGGGACATACCGGGCCGGGTGCCGCGGGCGGAGTCATCGAAGGGTTTTCGCGCTTCATCGTCTCGGGCAACTTCGTGATCGGGATCGTGGTCTTCGCGATCCTCGTGGTGATCAACTTCATCGTCATCACCAAGGGCTCGACCCGCATCGCCGAGGTTTCGGCGCGCTTTTCGCTCGACGCGATGCCGGGCAAGCAGATGGCGGTCGATGCCGATCTGGGTGCGGGCCTGATTGACGAGGCGGAGGCGCGCCGCCGCCGCAAGGAGCTCGAGGACGAGAGCGGATTCTTCGGTGCCATGGACGGCGCGTCGAAATTCGTGCGGGGCGATGCCGTTGCGGGCATCATCATCACGCTGATCAACGTGATCGGCGGCATCCTGATCGGCGTCGTGCAGCATGGCATGGGTGTGGGGGCCGCCGCCAATGCCTATACGGTGCTGACGATCGGCGACGGGCTCGTGACGCAGATCCCCACGTTGATCGTGTCGCTCGCTGCCGGTCTGATCGTGACCAAGGGCGGCACGGTCGGGGCCGCGAACGAGGCGGTGCTGCAGCAGCTTGGCCGTTTTCCAAAGGCGCTTTACATGGCTGCCGGCCTGCTGCTGGGAATAGGGCTTCTGCCCGGCTTTCCGCTCGGCGTTTTTGTGGCGATGGCGATGATGATGGCGGGGCTTGGCCTGTTCATGCAGCGGCAGGCCGCCGCGGCAGAGCGCGCCGAAACCCGGTCGAACGCCGATGCAGAGACCGCTGCCTCGGAAAATGCCCGCGACGACATCGCCGAGACGCTGCGGCTCGACGATCTGCGACTCGAGCTCGGTTCGGCGCTGGTGCCCCTGATCAGCAGTCCCGAGGCCGCTCTGCCCGGCAAGATCAAGAGCCTGCGCCAACTCTTTGCCCGCGATTTCGGTTTCGTGCTGCCGGCGGTGCGGATCAAGGACGAGCCGTCGCTGCCCGCCAACGGCTATGCGATCCTGGTGCAGGGCGTGCAGGCGGCGCGCGGCGAGGTGCGGCCGCGTTCGATGATGGTCTTGAACCCCGGCGAGGCGCCGCTCGACCTGCCGGGTGAGCGTACGAAGGATCCGACCTTCGGACTTGAAGCGGTCTGGGTGGATGGCGAACGCGCCGCCGAGGCCGAAACCCTTGGCTGTACGGTCGTCGACCCCGAAAGCGTCGTGATCACGCACCTGACCGAGGTCATCAAGCAGCACATGCCCGAGCTGCTGACCTACGGTGCGACGCAGGCGCTGATCGAAGGTCTGGCGCGCGAATATCAGAAACTGGTCGGCGAGATTTCGACGAATGCGCCCGCGATCCTCGTCCAGCATGTTCTGCAGGCACTGCTGACCGAGCGTGTGTCGATCCGCAATCTGCCGCTGATCGTCGAGGCAATCGCCGAAGCCAGTCGCGGCAGCGCGAACGTGACCACGATCACCGAACATGTGCGGCGGCGGCTGTCCAACCAGATCTGCCAGTCGATGGCGGATCAGAACGGCTTCATCTCCGTCATCACGATGTCCCCGGACTGGGAATCGGAATTCAACGCGGCCGTGCGGATCAGCGGCGACGAGCGCAATTTCCTGATGTCGCCCCAGAGGGTGCAGGAATTTGTGCTCGAGGCGCGCAAGGAGATCCAGAAATTCGCGCAGCGCGACGAATGGCCTGCCCTGATGGTCAGCCCGGAGGTGCGCAGTTTCGTTCGCTCGATGCTGGAGCGGGTGAGCCCGATGACGCAGGTGATTTCGCACAACGAGGTGCATCGCAAGGCGTCGCTGCGCACCGACGCCACGATCGGCGGCTAGAGCGTGGATCTCGCGCTCTTCTTCACGTCGCAGGTGCTTTCGGTGGGGCTGGTCTTTGCGCGGATCGGCAGCGCGCTCGCCTTCATGCCCGGGATCGGAGAGCGGATGATTCCGCTGCGCTTTCGTCTGCTTCTGGCGCTCGTCCTGTCAGCGGCGCTCGCCCCCGCGACACCTGTGCGGGCTCTCGAAATCGACAGTCCGCTCCTGCTGCTGCCGATCCTTGCGATCGAAGTCACGCTCGGCATCTGGATCGGCGTGACGGCCCGCATCGTGATGTCCGCGCTGCAATTCGCGGGCTATCAGATCGGCCTGATATCCGGCCTTGCCAACGCCTTCGCCCCCGAGACAGGATCGTTTCAGGGTTCCACGATGATCGCGGATGCGCTGATGATGGCGGGTGTCGCCCTCATCTTCGCGACCGACCTGCACCATTTGATGATCGGCTCGCTCCTGATGAGCTACGACGTCTTCCCGCTGGGGCAGATGATGCCGGGCGATCTCGCAGAACAGACCGTGAAAGCAGTCGGTGCGAGCTTCTATATCGGGTTTTCTCTGACCGTCCCGTTCCATGTGATGGGTCTCGTGCTGAACCTCGGCATGGGTCTCGCCAACCGGATGATGCCGGCGCTGCCGGTGTTTTTCGTCGCGACGCCGGTCCTGATCGCCGCGGGCCTGTTCGTGCTGATCGTGGCCGCCCCGGCGATGCTCGACGGGTTCATCCAGCATTTCGCGGCCTGGCTCGGCACGCTGACTTTCTAGGCTGATGGCATGAGCGAAGAAGAAGACAACGCCAGCAAGACCGAGGAGCCGACCGAGCGCAAGCTGCGCAAGGCTCGCGACAAGGGTGACGTGCCTGCATCCCGCGAGACTGGGAACCTGATGTGCGTCTTTTCGCTGCTCGCCATCACGGTGTTCCTCCTGCCGCAAGTCCTGCCCGAGCTTGCCGGCGTGCTGCGCGGTCTGTTCCAGATGGCCGGGCGGATCGAGATCGGCGAGGATGCGGTCGGCCTCGCCGATCTTGCTGTCGTCTCCGGAAAGCTCAGCCGCGGGCTTGCGGCGGCGCTTGGCCCGGTGGTCATGGTGATGGTTCTCGCCGCGCTTTTCGGCGTGCTTATCCAGGGCGAGACGGTTGTCGCGCTCGAGCGGATCAAGCCCAAGCCGTCGAAGATCTCGCCCATTGCGGGACTCAAGCGGCTGTTCTCGGTCGATTCCATTGTGGAGTTTCTCAAGAACGTGGCCAAGGTGCTCGTCGTCGGCGCTATCACGGCCCTGATCGCGCATGAGACGGTAACCGCGATCTGGCAATCGCCCGACGCGCTGCCCGAGGCGTTCCTGCCCTATATCCGCGATGCCATCCTGCGCCTGATGATCGCGACGACCGTGTTTCTGGCCGTCGTCGCGGTGGCCGACATCCTCTGGAAGCGCGCGCAGTGGATCAAGAAGCAGCGGATGAGCATGCGGGAGCTGCGCGACGAACACAAGGACAGCGAGGGCGATCCGCATATCAAGGCAAAGCGCGGCGAAATCCGCCGCAAGCGGGCGCGCCAGCGCATCTCGGTAGCGGTTCCCACGGCGACACTGGTGCTCACCAATCCCACGCATTACGCGGTCGCGCTCAAATATGTGCCGGGCGTCGATCAGGCTCCGGTCTGCGTCGCCAAGGGGACCGGGCTCATGGCCGCGCAGATCCGCCGCATCGCGCGCGACAAAGATGTCGCGATCGTTGAGAACCGCCCGCTGGCGCGCACCCTGCACGCACTGGTCGAGGTGGACAGCGCGATTCCGGTCGAGCACTGGCGGGCCGTGGCGGAAATTATCGGTTATATCATGGATCTGCGCCGCAATATCCGCCGCAAACCGCCGACAGGCTCGCAGCTGCGGGATGTCGACTGACGGTGGCGAAGATCCGAGGCGCGGGTAAACCGTCCGGAAACGGGTTGCTTCAGTCGACCCGGATCTGACCGAGCCGCCGGTCGCCCGGCAGTTTCGCGCGTTCGAGCAGGATGAGCGACAAGGCCCGCGCGCGGACGGGGTTCAGCGCCGCGAGGATCGGTGCGGCGTTGCGTTCGCTCATGGTGCCGAGCACGGTGACCATGACCTCGAGATCGAGGTCGTTCATGATCGCCGCCGCCTCTCGTGGTTTCATGTTCGTGTAAAGCGCCACGAGCCGGTCGACATCGGCATTATGCGCGACATTCGCATGCTCGAGCAGCGACTCCACCTCCTGCTTGAGTTCATCGAGCCGGGCCGTCTCGATCGCAAGGGCTTCGTTCGCAAGGTCGATCTCTGCCGCGCGCTGTGCCAGCACCGCGCGCTGATCCTCAAGCAGATCCCGTTCGGCGGCAATCGCGGCGAGCATCTCGTCCGGGGTACCGTCCGCCCCCATCATGCAGCCCGGCGGCAGGTCATTCGCTGCCATATCCGCATCGTCCTCGCTGCTCTCGGTCGCGGCCGACGCTGCGCCGACGAAATAGGACGGCGCATAACCGTTTCCGGAAAAAGCGTTCGACGGCAAATGGTTGCCCGCCGACAAGGCCAGCTTGGAAAGTCCGGCAAGCGCAAGCGCGCCGAAGACGAGGCGCACGGGGCGGGGCTGGTTCATGCCTCCCGGCTCCGGATCGTGTCGAAGAAGCTGCGCACCAGATCGGCCTTGCCGGTCACGCGCGCCATTCCCGGCGGCAATTGCGCAGGGCTCGCCGATGGCATCCGGACCGACCGGAAGACAAGGTCGGCACCGACTTCCCCCTGCGCTTCCCCGGATGCCGCAGAAACCATGCGCGTGAGCGGTGGCTCGTCGTTGCGTTTTGTGGCGGTTCGGGCGGCACCCTCGGCGCGCAGCGAGCGGACGGAGTTCTCGCTGCGGTCCACGGCGACGGAAAACTGATCCACCACCGGCTCGAGCGCCTTCAGCGCGCCCACCAGCGCCCGCACCCGTCGATCCACAAGGTATGCATAGCCGAGCGTGCCCATCAGCAGCAGCAGGATGATCATGTCAATCAGCAGAGCCATTTGCGCCCTCCTCTTCTGTCTCTTCGAATGTGGACGTCAGGCGCAGCGCGACCGACCCGTTCTTGCGGCGGCCGATGGCGGCCCGGAACATGTCCTTGCCGCTGCAGGCGACCGTCACCTCATGCGTGCTGTCGATCCCGAGGTTCAGCACCTGCCCCGGCTTCCAGCCGAGCACATCCGCGAGCGGCAGGACCGGTTCATGCAATACCGCCGTCAGCGTCACCGGCGTCGCGTTCAGCGATTGCGACAGCATCGCCCGAGAGCCCGGATCGCTGCCAAGCTGCCCTGCCGCGCTCGGTTGCGCCAGAAGTGGACGCACGCTGTCCAGCGTCCTGTGCGGCACGATCAGGCACAGACTGCCGCCGCGACCCTCGAACGTGATTCCGAAATTCACCCGCGCGCAGCCGGTTGCGGCGGGCGCGAACAGGATATCGCGGGGCCCGCTTTCAATGGCACCCACATTAAATGAGACCTTGCCGAGCGGTGCGAAAGCCGCTGCGAGCTCGCGCAGTGCCAAAGCCACAAGCTGACCACCCAGCCGTTTTTCGATGGTCGTCAGGGCACGCGGCTGCCAGGCGCTCGCACCGGGGCCGTCGCGCATCCCGTCGCTGGTATCGTCCGCATCGGCTGCGCCCAGCATGATTTCGAGCGTGGCGAAGAGAAGTGCGGGATCGACGGTGACGGCAAGCGTACCCTCCCATGGGGTGGCGCTCGCCAGCGCGATCAGCCCCGGATCCGGGGCCGAGGCAAGCGCATCGCCGCACGCCATGTAGTCGACGCCCTGCAGCGTCACGTCGGCCTGCACGTTCAGCGCCGCCCGCAGCGCGGGCCCGAGAGCCTGCACGAAGCGCTCCATCACCACTTCGAACAGCGGCAGCCGCTCGTAGCTGCGCAGCGCGATGCGGATGATCTCCTCCTGCACCTCGGCGGTCATGCCACCACCTGCGGGCGCCGCGGGAGCCTCGACCCGTGTCATTGGATCACCAGCCCCGATACCAGCAACTCGTGCGGTGCATCGCTTCCGGCGATCGCCCGCGCACGTCGCAGCAATTCCGTCTTGAGGGTGACGAGGCCAAGCGTCCCTTCGAGGTCGCGCTCGGCCAGTTGCCGAAGATAATCCTGAAACGCGTCGCGCAGGTAGATGTGCCGCATCTCGACCAGCCCTTCCGTGTCCTGTGTCCTGTCGTAAACCAGAGCAAGATCGAGCTTCAGGAAACGGCTCGTCTGACGGCCTGATTCCGTCGTTGCAGAAATGTTCACGATCATCTCGTCGAATGGCATCACGACGAGCTCCGCTCCGGGCGGAGCTGGCGGCACGCTTTCCTGTTGCTCGGCAGTCAAGGTCTCTTCCGCCGTGTCGCCGGACAGCAAAGCGCGCAAGCCGGCAGGGCCGACCGCCGCGAACAGGCCGCCGCCAAGCGCAAGAACCGACAGCACCACCAGTGCCAGGATCGCGATGATCTTGCGACGCGGCCCGGATTTCGGCGCGGTCGCGCCTTCCTCGGGCGCTGCGACCCCTTCGGGCAAAGGCTTCTTCTTGAACATGGGCCACCCAGATGCGGAACGCGGACAGCTTCACGCTGCATGACCAATATGCAAAACCCGGTGCAAATACGCAAGAACTAAACTAAACTATACTTGCTATTCATGTATTGATGCGGTTTAAGTTTTATAGACCTCCTCTGGAACCGGATTCCGACGTTGCAGCCGATCCTCAACAATCTCATCGCGCTTGGCCGGACGCGGCTCATTGCACTCGGCGCGACCGGTGTTGGCCTCTTGCTTGCGCTTTTCTTCGGTCTGACGGCGGTGATGGCCCCGACATTCGTGCCGCTTTACAGCAACCTGTCCATTGCCGGTGCGGGGCGCGTCGTGGCGGCTCTCGAGCAGGAAGGCTTCCCTGTTCAGCTCGACGGCAGCGGGGCAGTCGTCTCTGTCGCGGAAGGGGATGTCGCACGGGCGCGCATGGCCCTGGCCGAGCAGGGCCTGCCGGATGAAGGCGCGCCGGGCTGGGAAATCTTCGACAATGCCAGCGGGCTCGGCATGAACAGCTTCATGCAGCAGGTCAGCCGGTTGCGTGCGCTCGAAGGCGAGCTCGCCCGTTCGATTCAGACGATCGAGGGGATCGATGCGGCCCGTGTGCATCTTGTATTGCCCGACCGCGAGGCTTTCTCGCGCACGCGGCCGGACCCGAGCGCCTCCGTCATCGTGCGGGGCCGCTCGACCCAGGAGATCGGACGCCGTAAGGCATTGGCGATCAGGGCTCTGGTCTCGTCCGCCGTGCCCGATTTGTCGCCCGCGCGAGTCGCGGTGCTCACGGCGAGCGGTGAGACCATCCTGTCCGAGGATCTTCCCGGCGAGGTGATGATCGGCGCCGCCGGATCCGCGGTCGAGGACCGGATGGCCCGCAGCATCACCGAAATCCTGACGGCGCGGGTCGGGGCCGGCAATGCACGCGTGCAGGTCAATGTCGATCTCAGCAGCGAACGCCAGGTGATCCGCAGCCAGACCTTCGACCCCGAGCAACAGGTCGTGCGCTCGACCGAGACCCGCGAAGAATCCCGCGAGGACCGCGACGCCGAAGGCAACGATATCGGCGTCGCCGGCAACCTCCCCGCCGAGCTTGCCGATGCCGGGACCGGGCCGCGCTCGACCAACAGCAGCGCGCGGACCGATGAAATCGTGAATTACGAGATCGGCTCGACCCAGAGCGAGACGGTGCGCGAACCCGGTGACGTGAGGCGTCTGTCGGTCGCGGTGCTGGTCAACGGGATCTACAATGTCGCCGAGGACGGCACCGTCAGCTATGAGGAACGTCCGGCGGAAGAGCTGGAAAGGCTCGCGCAACTCGTGCGCTCCGCCGTCGGCTTCGATGCGGAGCGCGGCGATACCGTGTCCGTCGACAGCCTGCGATTCATCGACTACGCGCTCGATGTCGGCGCGCCGATGGGGATGTCGGTCATGCAGGTGATCGCGGCAAACACGATGGGAATTCTGCGCAGCCTCTTTGCGCTCGCGCTCGTCGCGCTGGTGCTGTTCTTCGGCGTGACGCCCCTGTTGCGGCGGGTATGGCCGGAACCCGGACTTGCGCTGAGTGCGGCCGGGATGCCGGGTACGCCCGCGCTCGAAGGCGGCGGAGGAGTGCCGCAAGTCGGGTCCGGAGCAAAGGCAGCAGCTTTGTCGGCACCGGGGCGTACGCTGTCCCTGTCGCAGAAGGTCGCCGTCATGGACCCCGGTCAGGGCGACGTCCCGGACGATCTCGTGACGCTTGCATCGGTGTCGGGAGGAGTGCGTCGCGGCAGGATCAACGTGATCAGCCAGCTCGTCGAGAACGAGCCGGCAGAGGCGCTGCGCGTGATGCAGAACTGGCTGGCGGAAGAGGCATGATGGCATGAGCTTGGTATTCGACCGGGATTTCGATCTGGAACTGGCGCACGAAGATCGGCAGGCGCGCCGCGATGCGCGTGCGCGCCACACGCCCGAGGAGCTTTCCGACGCGGTGACGGCCGCGCGTGCCGAGGCGTTTGCAGAAGGCAGGAGCGCCGGACACAGCGAAGGACTGGCCGAGGCATCAGGTGCGCAAGGTGCCCGCCGTGCGGCAGCGCTCGACGCACTGAAGCCTCAGATCTCTTCGCTGGTTCAGGCGGCCGACAGTCACCGTGCCGCTCTCGAAGCGCAGGTGCTCGATTTCGCGCTGTCGGTCTGCGAACAGGTTTTCCCAGAATTGCTGCGGCATCGCGCGCATGACCGCACGCTTGCCCAGGTGCGCCGCGCCCTCTCGATCGGGTTGGGCAGTGCGACGCTGCGGGTCGCCCTGTCGCCCGACGCGCTGCGGCTGCTGCGCGACGAATTGAACGACGCGATCACCGAGGCCGGTCTGCAGGGACGGGTCGAGATGCGCGCCGATCCGGCGCTGGTCGATGGCGACGCCCGCGTCGATTGGGAAAGCGGCCTTCTCGAATACAGTTTCGCAGCAATCTGCGACCGCATCCTCGGCGCCCTGCGCGAGGCGCGATCCGCTGCCCCCACACCCCTTCTGGAGCGCTGAACATGGCCGATTCCGACAAAAACACGGCAACCCCCACATCCGGGGAAACGGCCACGACGCAAGCCGAGGCAACCCCGCAAAAGCGCGCGGCGCCCCTTTCCGAAGCGTTCCCCGAGCTCGACGCCCTTCCGGAGGCGGGGAATGAAACCGAGGCAGGCACCTCGCGCGCGCCGCAGCATTCCGGGCGCAACATCGAGGCGATGCTCAATGTCGATCTGCGGGTACAGGTGATCCTTGGCCATGCGCGGATGCCGATCTCGCAACTGTTGAAACTGTCGCGCGGCTCGGTCATCGAACTTGACCGCAAGATCGGTGAGCCGGTCGACCTCGTCATCAATGACAGGCTGGTCGCACGCGGGGATCTGGTGAAGCTCGACGGCGACAGGATCGGCGTGACACTGACGGAAATCGTCAAAGACTACGTGTCGGATACCTGACCGCACATGTTCCGCCCGCCGTCCCTAACCCTGCGCCGTGCCGGTGCCGTCAGTCTCGTGCTGCTATGTCTCGCTGCGGCACCCGCGTTCGCGCAGGATGCGGGTGGCCTGCTGGAATCGCTGTCCGGTGCGCTGAGCGATGCCGCGCCGGGAACCGACGCACGCGCCACGCTGAGCGGGCGCATCCTTCAATTCATCGCCCTGATGACTGTCCTGAGCGTCGCGCCCGGCCTTCTGATGATCATGACGTGCTTCACGCGTTTCGTGATAGTCTTCTCGATCCTGCGCTCGGCGCTTGGCCTGAACCAGACGCCCCCGAACATGGTTCTGACGAGCATGGCGCTGTTCATGACCTTCTTCGTGATGCAGCCGGTTTTCGAGGATGCCTGGGAGGATGGACTGCGACCGCTCCTGAACAATTCCATCACCGAGGAGCAGGCGATCGAGCGGGTCGGGGCACCGTTCAAGACCTTCATGTTCGCGAACACGCGGCCCAAGGACCTTGCGCTGTTCGGCGACCTCGCCGCCCGAGCCGACGGAACCACGTCCGAGCCCGAAGAGGCCCCGCTCACGGCCGAAGAGGCTGGCTGGCGGGAACTGGTTCCCGCCTTCATGATCTCGGAATTGCGGCGCGCCTTCGCGATCGGCTTCCTCGTCTATCTGCCATTCGTCGCAATCGACCTGATCGTGGCGTCGATCCTCATGAGCGCGGGCATGATGATGTTGCCGCCGGTCCTGATTTCGCTGCCCTTCAAGGTCATCTTCTTCGTGCTGATCGACGGCTGGTACATGCTCGCCGGAAGCCTGATGGAAAGTTACATGCCACTCGGAGGATGATCCCGCCGAACTCCGCACTCCGCCTTGCGTCCCGAAAGGAACAGCCCAATGACCTCGACGACCATCGAACACAGCAGCAGCCCGTCGTTCCGCGATGGACGCAAGCTGCGCGGTCCCGAAAAGGCCGCGATCCTGTTCCTGTGCCTCGGCGAGAAACGCGGATCCGAGCTGATGAAAAAGCTCGACGACAGGGATATCCAGAAAATCACCCGCTCGGTATCAGGGCTTGGCGTCGTCCCTGCCCCGCTGGTCGAGGAGGTGATGACCGAGTTTTCCGAAACCGTCGCCAATGGCGGCAGCGTGATCGGATCGCTCTCCATTGCCGAGAACATGCTGCGCAGCTTTCTTCCGGCCGAACAGGTCACCTCGATCCTCAAGGAGATCCGCGGCCCCCTGCAAGAGCGCGATCTCTGGTCGCGGCTTGGCACGATGAACGAGACGGTGATCGCCGACTACCTCGACGGCGAACATGAACAGACGGCTGCGGCGATCCTGTCAAAACTGCCGACGGAGTTTGCGGCCAAGGCGTTGACGCGCATGGCCCCGGAACGGATGCAGGCAGTCGTCGAAAGGATGATCCGGATGAAGGCGATACCCGCCGACACGATGCGCCAGATCGAGGAGACGCTGCGGCGCGAC
Source organism: Rhodobacterales bacterium (assembly GCA_038260405.1). Lineage (GTDB taxonomy): Bacteria > Pseudomonadota > Alphaproteobacteria > Rhodobacterales > Rhodobacteraceae > Puniceibacterium. The sequence continues at coordinate 40,857 of JBBSNW010000001.1, forward strand.
CTGGTTGCCACCGCCGGTCAGCCCGGCGCGACCGAGATGCAGCAGCGCATGGCGGATCTCTTCAACAAGCTCGACCGCGAGACGTTCGAAACCCTGTCGGAGAAGCTCGAAAAACGGATGCCGCGCGACTTCGGCACCATCCGCCAGAAGATGTTCACTTTCGACGACCTCATGAAACTCGATCTGCAAAGCCTCGCGCGGGTCATGCGTGGCTTGCAGGGCAACACGCTGCCGCTGGCACTGCGCGGCGCATCGAAGGAAGTGCGCGATCAGTTTCTCGAAGCGCTGCCCGTGCGGTCGCGCGACATGCTGCTGGACGAGATGAACATGATGGGCGCGGTGCGGGGACGCGACGTGCGTGCGGCACAGGCGGCGATCGTCGATTGTGCCCGCGATCTTGCCGCGCAGGAGATCATCCGGCTGCCCGGGCCAGACGACGAGGATGAAATGATCGAATGATCGTCGTCAGCGGTAAGGCTGGCGCGGCGTGCTGCCGATGATGGAAATATCGAGGGTGATGGGTACGAACTGCCCCCCGCCTGCCCCGGCGCTGACGGCGCCGGACATGAGCTGCACGGCGGCGTTCTGCGCCACGCGCGAGGGATCGCGCGCATCGGTGAAGATCGCGTAGAGCCGTTCGAGCTTCTTGCGCTCCTCCGGGTTCTGCAGCTTTTCGAGGTCGAACTTCCTGGCAAAGAGCGCCGCCTGCCGGTCCACGTCGAGGCGCACGGATTCCTCCGGCAGGCCAAGCGCCGTGCGCATGAACTGACCCATGTTGCGGTCTTTCAGCACGTCGAACCAGGTCTTCACGTTCGGGGCCTTCTGCCGGAATTCCAGGATGTTGCCGACCGTTTCGCTCTGTTCGGACTGCCCGTCGATGAACTGCCGCTCGACATAGCGGTCGACGATACCCTGCTGCCAGGCGCGGTCCGTAACCGAGCTGTTGCCGACACCGCCGGGCCCGAAGCCGAGCCCCCTGTGCAATGCGAGAAAGCGCGGGTCGGTCAGTTTGCGCACGAGCGAATCCGACTTGGCGGGATCGCTTTCCAGAACCTTGCGGATCATCGCCTTGCCGAAGATGCGGTCTTCGAGGTCGAAGGCCTTCATCACGAAGACATAAAGCTCGCGGTCCTCCATCAGGCCCTCGACGCTCTGCACGTCGGCAATGCGTTCGCGGAAATTTGTGATGGCGCGGCTGTGCTCGGCACTGTCGCGGATTGCCGTGAGGCGGGTGTCGCGCGAGGCGTCGGCGATCCGGATCCCGAGCAGGGTCAAAACGCCGACCGCGCCGGTCATGGCCTTGCCGCCGGTGCCATCGCGGCGGGCGCTGCCTGTGGTGCGGGGCTCTTCTGCAGGGCCTCGTCATCCGGCAAAGCGGCGTTCAGGCGGTCAAAGACATCCGCCTCGTGGCGCATCACCGGGCGCAGGGCGCGCAGCGCCTTGTAGTAATCCCCGATGCTCACGAAATTCGCCGACTCGAAGATCTGCGCGACGTTGCTGCCGCCGAACACGGTCGCAAGCACCGCCAGCTGTTTCTGGATCGGGATCACCAGATCCTCGCGCAGGTCGGTGCGGGTCAGCGCGGTCTGGATCAGGAAATAGACCCGCCGCACGGGCGTCGCGATACCATCCGGATCGAGCAGATCCTGCCCCCGGATCACGTCGGCCTGGCTTTCGATGGTCAGCACGTGGCGGCGGCCCGAATTGCGCATCGCGCAGCCGTTCACGATGATCCGCTCGTCGGGCTTCAGTGTGAGCTTGAGCGCCATGGCCTCATCCGCCCTGATGCACGGCCTGCGCGGCCTGTTGGGCGTGCGATGCATCCCCAGAGACAGGTGCCGGACCAGCGGGCGAGGCGGACAGGCCCGCGACGATGGTCCGGTTGATGTCGGCCAGTGCAAGTACGCCGGGCTGTCCACCGACGATGGCCGCCGTCTGCCGGTCGACCCAGAGCGCGAGCGACAGGAGACCGGCGCGCAGCTCTGGCGACAGCGCGTTGCCGGGCAGCGAGAGGTCATGTTTCAGGGCGGCCCAGAATTTCTGGTTCTCGCTCAGCGCGTCGCGCAGCCCGCCGGACAGGATCTCGAGTCGTTCGAGCGTGCTCTCCGCCCTGTCATAGGCAGCGTGCGCCTCGAGCGCTCCGGTCAGGCGCGACAGGATGCGGCGTTCGATCTGGCGGGGCGATTCGCTGTGGCGGATCGTGGTCTTGTAGGCGGCGATGCTCATGCGTTCTGCTTTCCTGCGGTCCCGGTCTTCTGATCGGGAGGAGTCGGGGAATTCCTGCGCCGATGCCTGCCAGCGCAAAGGTTCTGCGCATCGGCTCCGGCGTCCGGTGCGGCGGGGGGCCGTTTTGGCAGCCCCCCGCCCTTGCCTGCATGTCTGCTCTGCGTCAGATCAGCGTCCTCAACGGAAGAGGCTCAGGATGTTCTGCGGCCCCTGGTTGGCGATCGACAGCGACTGCGTGGCGAGCTGCTGCTGCACCTGCAGCGCCTGAAGACGGGCGGCCTCTTCTTCCATGTTGGCATCGACCATCGACCCGACACCGGAATCGATGTTTTCGACGAGCGAGGACAGGAAGGTTTGCTGGTTCTCGATAGACTTCTCTGCCAGGCCGAGAGTGGTTGCGTCTGCCGTTACCTTGGCAAAAGCTTTGTCCGCTTCGATGAGAACCTGCTTCAAGTAGGCCTCACCGTCGGTAGCATTTGCGGCAAAGCCCGCAAATCCAGCCGCCAGACCGGCAAAGTCTGCCAGCTTGGCCGAGAGGTCGACGTTATCAACGGTAAGAGTCGTCACCGCGAACGAACCGCCACTGCGCGACACACCCGTTACGACATTGCGTGCTGCACTTGGATTTTCAGCGGTCGCAGTCAATACACCGGTAGTGCCATCGACCGTCGAAGCAGCAAGAGGATCTGCAATTCCTGCCGCGTTAACCATGTCGTCGCCATTGAACGTGGACTGCTGGATGGTTGTGGTCATCTGCTTGACGATTTCGTCCAGTTCCTTGCCGATCTCGTCGAAGCCACCTTTCGCGCCCTGGGCAAATGCCAGACGCTCCGTGAACTGACCGGCCAGTTCCTGGAAGCTCTCGGCACCGAGGCGCGCGGTCGCAATCGAGTTCTTGGTCAGGGCAAGTCCTTCGTTGATCGAGGAATAGGCGGACGAGTCGCCCTTCATCGTCTCGGAGATCTGGAAGTAGGCGGCGTTGTCCTTGGCCGAGGAGACCTTGAGACCGCTGCTGATGCGGTCCTGGGTGGTGCCGAGATTGTTGTTGATGTTGCGCAGCGTCGAGAGCGCGTTCATCGCGGAGTTGTTTGTCAGGATCGATGTCATGTCGTTTCCCCTTCTAGGGTTCATTTAACGGTCTTCGTCTTTCTGACGAAAAACGGCCGGTGCGCCTTCTGGCAGCGGGGCCGTAACAGGAGATTGGCGGCAGAGGTTACGGCGGGGTTAACGTTTCAGACGGAACGGTCGAGCCGCTCCATCGGAACCGGTTCGGCGGCGCGCTGCGTGCCCTTTTCGCCGTAAAGGCCCCGCAAGCCGTGCCGGTCGCGGATGCGGGCGATCTCGGTCACGATGGTGCCGGTCGCCTGCGTCATGCGTTCGAGCAGCGCCCTGTCGGTTTCGATCAGCGCCTGCAGCGTGGCGATGCGCGCCTGCAACGCCGTATCGGGCGGATCGGCGGCAAGGGCTGCGGCGATGTCGGGGCCTGCAGCCTCGAGCACCGTGCCGAGGTCACTCTTTCGCGCGGCATGCGTCGTGACCTGTTCCAGATCGCCGCGCCGGATCGCCGCGATCTCGTCCTCGAGCAGCCGCGTCAGCGCGGTGAGGGCTTGTCTGTCGGATTCGGTCATGCGCCTTCCTTCCCTTTTCCGTAGGCCGCGATGCCCGCTTCGATGCTGCGGGCGATTCCGGTGCCGCCATGGCCCGCGATCTCTTCGGCAAAGGCCCGGGCGAGAAAGCTGCGCCATGTTTCTTCGCCATGTCCCCCGCCGAATTCGCCCGCCGTGGTGCCGCGCATCATTTCCTCGACCGCTTGCGAGAGGAACACCACCTCGAATTCATAGGCCGCGCGGGCCTCGTCGGACGCCTCGCTGCGGGTGCTCGCGACACTTGTAGGCTGCGCGCTCCGCGGCCCGGTCGACGTGATCTCCATCAGATGATCTCCAGATCTGCATAAAGGGCGCCCGCGGCCTTGATCGCCTGCAGGATCGAGATCGTCTGCGTCGCCCCGAGCCCTATGGCGTTCAGCCCGTCGACAAGACGTTGCAGACTCACATCGCCGTCGAGAACCGTGAACTGCGTCTCGCGTTCCTCGACGCGCACGGTCGTCTGCGGCACGATCACCGTCTCGCCGATCGAGAAAGGCTCGGGCTGGCTGACCTCGATATTCTCGCGCACGGTGACCGTGAGTCCGCCCTGGCTGACTGCGACCCTCGCGACGCGGACCTCGGCGCCGATGACGATCGTACCGGAGCGCGCGTCGATCACGACCTTGGCGATGCTGTCGGGTTCGACCCTCAGCCCGCCGATCGTGGAAACGAGGCCGAAGATGTCGGCCTTGCCCGTCCGGCGCACCTCGACCGTGCCGGGATCGAGGGCGATCGCGATGCCCGGACCGATGGAGCCGTTGATCGCCTCTTCGATCCGCGCGGCGGTGGTGAAATCCGGCGTCCGAAGCGCGATCCGCACGCTGTCGAGCGAATTGAAATCCAGCTCGACCTCGTTTTCCACTGTGGCACCGTTCTCGATCCGCGCGACGGTCGGCACCCCCTCGACGATGCTCGCATTGATGCCCTGCGCGGCAAAACCGGCGACCGCGATGGGCCCCTGCGCCACAGCATAAACCGCGCCATCTGCCCCGGCGAGCGGCGTCACGATCAGCGTGCCGCCCCGCAGCGACGCCGCATCGCCGAGCGACGAGACGACGACATCGATGGTGGATCCCCGCCGCGCGAAGGGCGGCAGCATCGCGGTGACCATGACGGCGGCGGTGTTCTCGGTGCGCATCGTCTCGTTCGACAGGTTGCCGACGCCCAGGCGTTCCAGCATCCCTTCGATAGAGCGCTGGGTGAAGGGGCTGTTGCGCAGCCGGTCGCCCGTGCCGTTCAGGCCGACGACAAGGCCGTAACCGACGAGCTGGTTCTCGCGCACACCCTCGAAGACGGCAATGTCCTTGATCCGGACATCCGCCCGAGCGGGCGTCTGGCCCGCGCCAAGCAGGAGTGCAAAAGCCACGATCGAGGCGATCCAGCAAGTGGAAAAGCGCGAATGTGAACGCATGGCGGTCCTTGTCCCTAACACATGGCGGTCCTTGTCCCTGTCGGCGGACAAACGGTCCGTTATCGCAGTAAGACAGCGGAAATGAGAAGTTTTCAAGTATAGAATTAAACAATGCTTGTCATTGTCGCCAAATTGAGCATGTATAAACATGATTACCCAGATCGACCCAGGCTATGTTCATGCCGTGCCGTCGATCGGAAACGAGGGCCGCGCAGCATGCACATCTACCTTTACGAGCCGCGCGACGACCGCGCCAAGGGCATCGCCGCCGAACTGCGTGCCGCACGGATCGTTCCCGTCCCCATCGCCGAGACGTTCTTTCAGGGCGATCTGGGATTGCTGAACCGCGAAGGGCACGATGTCCGCCCACTTCTTCTGGCCGATGGCGCCGCGATCCTCGACCAGATCGGCAAGCTGCGGGCTGCGGGCTGCCGCAACCCGATCGTGGTCATGCGCGACTTTCGCAACGCACGTGCTGCCGCCCGGACGCTCGATCACGGTGCCGACGACGACATCGTGATCCCGCTCAAGGGCGTCGAACTGCGCTCGCGCGTGAATTCCATCACCCGCCGCGCGCATGGCCATGCCGCGCAAAGCGTCAGGATCGGCGCGATCACGGCCTATTTCGATGGACGCGATCCCGAGGTCGCAGGTGAGCGGGTTTTCCTTTCGGGGCGCGAACATGCGGTCTTCAAGCAGCTTGCGCTGAACGCGCGCCGGGTCGTGTCCAAGGCCGCGCTGTATGACGCCGTCTATGGCATGGCCGAGGATCAGCCTTTCGACAAGGTCATCGACGTCTACATCTGCAAGATCCGCAAGAAGATCGATTCAGCCGCAGGTCCTGGCCACCGGTACATCGAAACGGTGCATGGGCGCGGTTACAAGCTGTCGCCGCCGGACCGGTCCGCGGACCTGATCGACGAGCTGGACGGGCTGTCGCATGACGTGCCGACCCTGTCCGACGGTGCCGATGTGCTGGCGCGGAACGGGCGCTTACATGAAGTTCAGGAATGACAGCCGCGCCAGCCGCGAGGTGACGGCATAGGTCGCCTCGAGCTGTGTCTGCAGATTGGTCAGGCGCGTCGCCGCCTCATACGGATCAACACCTTCCAGGGACAGGACCTGGCTGTTGTACAGGTCTGCGCGATCCCGCTGCATCTGCAGGGTCTGCTCGACCATCTGCTGATTTCCGCCAAGGCGCGATTCAGTGTCGATCAGCCCTGCAATGCCGGCCGATACGGCATTGACCGCTTCTCCCACCCAGACGCGATAGGCTTCGGGGTCGGAAATCTTGGTGGCATCGGTCGCGGCGAGCATCGAAACCCCACGCAGCAGGTCGCTGAAAGCCTGATCGTTGGCCTGCACCCCATGGGCAAGCACCGTCGTCTCGTCGATCCGGGCGGTGATGCGGGGGCCGGGACTTCCGTCGGCCTCAAGATGCGGCGTGCCCTTGAAAAATAGGGTGCTCACGAGGTCTTCGCCCACAAGTACCCCGTTTGCGGCGCTTTCAAAGGCGTCCCGCAGCATTGTGGCCTTTTTCGCCGCATCATCCGCATTGCCGATACCCGCGCCAATGGTACTCTCGAAAACCTCACGCGGAGAAACCGAGGTCTTCGAATGATCCTCATCCCAGCCGAGCACCGGAAGCTGGCCGCTGTCTGTCCCGGCAAAAAGCGGCACGCCGCGGAAGGTCGTGTTGAAATGTCCTATCAGCCGGTCGAGCACCATTTTGGCTTCACGCTGCAACTCGCCCGCGGTCTGCGTCGCCATGTCGACATTGCTGATGGAAAGATCGAGAAAGCTCTGCGCCGTCTCGCGCGTCTGTTTCAGCTTCAATGCCGTGACGTCGAGGCGGCTCGCGAGCATCTCGTTCGAGGAGATGAAGGTGTCGTTGCGCGCCATCCCTGCGCGCAGCGTAAGCGCCTCGGACGCCCTCAGGCCGATGGAACGGAAAATGTCCGCCTTCATGCCGGTCGACGCCTCTTGCCCGGCTTGTGACAGCCGTTGGTTGAGATCGGCAGTGACCCTGCGCTGGGTGACCAGCGCGTCCTGGGTCGACATCGTGCGAACGGTTCCAATCATGTTCCTGCCCTTTCCGGTCAGACAGCCGCGAGCAGCGAATCGAGCATTTCGCCCAAGGTTCGCATCATGATCGCATTCGCGGCGTAGCTTTGTTCGATCGCGACAAGTTGCTGCAATTCGTCGTCGACATTGACGCCCTCAAAGCCGAGCCGCGCGCTTTCCAGCGTCTGAGCCCCGGCGCGCAGTGCATCCCCGCGGTTCTGTGCAGACGTAAAGGCAACCTGCTGATCCGCGATCATCGCGGGCACGAATTCGGTGAGGCTCGGATCAGTGTCGAATGCGCCGATCATTCTTTCGATACGCCTGTTATCGCTTTCGGGACCGGCTTCTGTCACGCTGTCTCCAAAACCGTCGCGCATACGCCAGAGTCCATCGCCATCCGGCCCACGCACCTTCTCGTTGATCGTGATACGCCCGGCGAGGCCGCTCAGCTTCGAGGTATCAAAGGCCGCGCCGTTATCGGTGAACAGCCCCGGCTCTTCCGCGCCAACCGTGCCATCGGCCTGCGTGAACGACACCACCAGCATACGCGCCATCTCGTCAAGCTGACCCTGCATGCGCGGCAGAACGTCATTCAGAAGGGCGAAGCGGCCGGCAAGGCGACCCTCGCCAAACCCGCGCGCGCCGTCCACATCCGGCGTGATGTTGGCATCACCCGCGAAAAGCCTGCCATTGCCCTCGTCAAAGGTGACAGTATGGACGGTGCGCCCCTCGACCAGTGGCGTGCCACCTGCGGTATAAATCACCATGCTTCCGTCCGAGTCGCGCTGCACCCGCAGATCGACCAGCTCCGAAATCTCGTCCAGCCGCGTCGCGAGACTGTCCTCGAACATCGCGATATCGCGTGTTCCCGGTTCGCTGAGAGCGATCCTGGCGTTGATCTCGGCCGTTTCGGACAGCAGCCGGTTCAGTGTCGCGACATCCGTCTCGATGCCCGCTGCGGTTGTCTTGGCCGCTTCGGTCAGCGTGGCGGATGTTGTATTCAGCCCCGACGCAAGCGCTGCGGCCGCGTCGCGTGCCGCCCGCTGCAGCGAAACCTGAGCCGGGTCGTTGGACAATTCGTCGAGCCGCGACTGCAGGGCCGTCATCCGTCCCGGGATCGAAAGGGCGTCACCCGGCTGGCCCAAAAGCGCCGCATGGACCTTGAGCCCATCGGCGATGGCGTCCTGCGTCGCGGTGCGCGACATTTCCTGCCGGTGCATCCGGTCCAGAGCGCCATCGACTTCGCGCCGCAGCCCCGCAACCTGCACGCCGCTGCCGCTGGGACCGCTCGTGAGCACAAGCCCCCGCCGCACGTAACCCACGCGATCGGCGTTGGCGATGTTGTTCGCCGTGATCTCGGACCATGCCGCCGTGGCGGCAAGGCCGCTGCGGCTGCTGACGAAGGCGTTCGTGATGCTCATGGCCCCTGCCCCTTATCCCTGTCAGCGCTTGAGTCGCATGGTCTCGTCCAGCATCTCGTCCACCGTCGTGACGATCTTGGCGTTCGACGAATAGGCGCGCTGGGTCTGGATCAGATCCGTCAGCTCCTGCGCCACCTCGACATTCGAGCTTTCCAGAGCGCCCGCGGTGATCGTCCCCGCCGAGCCTGTGCCCGCGCCGCTCAGCCGCACTGCACCCGAGGATCGCGACAGCAGAAAGGCGTTGCCGTCGGTCGTCAGCAATCCGTCCGGGTTCGGCACCTCGGCCAGCGGGATGTTGTAGAGTGCGCGACGCTTGCCGTTGTCGAAGACTCCATAGACGTCGCCCCGCTCGTCGATCTCGGTGCGGACCAGCATTCCGGTTTCCGATCCGTCCGCACCGACCTTGAGCGGCGTGTAATCACCTGCGAACTGCGTGATGCCGCCAAATTCGCTCCGTGCGCCGAAATCGAGTGTGATCTCTTGTTCCGGATCGCCAACCTTGACCGTTGCCTGCCCCGTCGAGAAGTTGGAGTCATCAAAGCCCGCAAGTACTTCGTAGGTGTTTGGCGAACCGGCATTGTCGCCGCTGCCGTTGAACGTGACTTTCACTGTCCCAAGGTCGCCGCCAGAATCTTTTACTGTCACTTCCCAGGTATTCGCTTCAGTTGGCTGCCAGGAAAACTCCAGCCGCGATGCCACACCGAGCGGAGAAAAATATTCCGCCGAGGACAGGAACGGATCGCCCGGCGTTTTCATCCCGGTCTGCTGCGCGGGCAGGTTGCCGCCGACGGTGATCGCTGTTGTCGGCGAGCCTTTCATCTGCACGTCGCCGATCTTCACTGTCTCAAGATCACCAAACCGGTTGCGGTCCACCGTCCCCAGCGTGCCGTCTTCGGAATAGGGGAAACCGGAGAGGTAATATCCGGCGGCATTGCGCAGATATCCGTTCTCGTCCGGCAGGAAAGAGCCCGCGCGCGTCATCCGGTAGTTGGATTCGACAAGCTCGTCCGGGTTGCGCGACACGACGAAGAAACCCGACCCGCCGATCGCGAGGTCGGTCGCCCGCCCGGTCGGGCGCAGCGCCCCGTCGAGCGACACGTTCGTGCCCTGTACGGCCCGCACGCCTGCAGGGGCAAGCCCGGTCCCGCTGCTGGTCGTCGTGGTCGTCACCATCTGGGCGAAACTGCGGCGGTAACCGTCGGTATTGGCGTTCGCGATATTGTCGGAGATGCGGCCGACAGCTGTGGAGTTGGCGCGCAACCCGCTGACACCGGTCTGCATTGCGTTGGAAATGCTCATGAAAAGCGTCCTTTTTGCTGTTTGCCGCCAGCGCCTGAGAGAGTTGCTGCAAAGCAGAGATAGGCGGCAGAGTTTTCGGGGCGGTTAAAGTTCGGGTAAGGATCGGCGGCGATGTCAGGGCATATCGCCGCCTCCCGCTGCCTGAAGCAAACGCAGTGCGCTTTCGGCATTTTCGACCCTTTCCCGGGCGGCATCGCCGCGCAGGGGCAGAACCTCGGGTGCTTCGGCGGTCAGCCCGGCGGCAAGGGCGGCCCAATTCTCGCCGAGCTCGGGGAAGCTCAGGGTCAGGTCGTGCAGACGGTCGGGGTCGCTCCCGCGATGCGTCGCGAGCAGCAGGTTGATCCGGTCGCCCGGGCGCAGGCCCGAACCGAGCCGCTCCAGCAGTTGCTCGTAGGTCTCGCGCGCCGCATCCCAGTTGCCAAGCCCGAAGGCGGCCTCGGCGCGCAGCCTGAGATAGTCGATGCTGGGTGTGCTCATCTCTGTCGCAAGCACATCGGCAGGCCGGTTCATGGCCGCAAACAATTGCGCCCGCATCAGGTTGTAGTGGTCCTGCAGCGCGGGATCCGGCGCGGTTACCGGAGCGGCAAGCAGGGTCTCGGCCTCGTCCAGTCGCCCCCCCTGCCTGAGTGCGGATGCGTGTTTCAGGCGCAAGCGGTCCCGTGTCAGAACCTGCGCTGCCGTCGTATCATCCTCAGACGCCTTGGCGCGGGCATCGATCCGGTCCCGGAGTTCCTTGAACTCGGCCGCGGCAAGGCTGCTTGCCCCGCTGGCGGCCAGATGATCCGCGAACGACTCGGCGAAGGCATCAAAGGCGACGTCAAAGCGATAGTCATGGGCGATGGCACGGTGCGCGTCGAGCAGATCGGCAAGCGGCATGCCCCCCATCAGACCACGCGCATAGATCTCCTCGATCAGCGCATGTGCCTTCTCGGCCGCGGCCTCTGCCTCACGCGTGTCGGGGTGCCGCCGAATGATGTCGGCCAGTACATCGAGCGCCGGAAGATCGCGTCGCTCGGAAAGTTCCAGCCCCGCAAGCCGTTGCAGCGGCGTAAGTCCAAGCGCGCCACCACTCCACAGAGTCCGCGTCTGCGTCAGCAGTTGCCGCGCATCCTCGGCTGGCAGGGTGGCGGTGACGCGCCCGAGATCGATCAGCGCCAGTCGGGAAAGCTGCGCCCAGTCGTCGGTTCCGGCAGCAGCTGCAGCGTGGTTGTCCAAGGCGGCGACATAGTCACCGCCAAGTTCTGCGGCCCGCCCGAGAAGATAGCGATAGGCGGCGCTGTGGTTGCTGTCATCGTCCACTCTGAGCCGCTCTGCGAGATCACGTGCAACATCCCATGCGCCGCTCTCGATTGCTGCCAGAAAGAGCTTCGGAAACGCTCGGTCAGCCAGCGCGGGGGGATATGCATCAAGGATCGCCACAGCTTTTCCGAGCAGCGGTCGTGCCGCGATGTACTCTTTGCGCGTAATATGCTGAAGCGCCTCGAACAGCGGCGCATCCGGCCATCCTGCCGGGACAGATGCCTCGACGTCACTGAAACCGTCCAGAGCCGCGCCAATGGAACGGGCGCGCCCTTCCTGGGCGGCAGTCATCCTGGCGCCGCCTCCGCCCGAGGGGCCAACAGCCTCGGGCAAGGCATCAAGAAAGGATCGCGCCTCGGGCAGCATTCGCTGGGACAGGTGCAGAGCGGCGAGGTCGATCAGCAGATCCATCTCTTTCGGCGTCGGGCGGATGGCACTGATCAACCCGTCCCGCAACACATAGAGTGCGCCCATCAATTCCTGACGGTGCTCGAGGAACCTGTTGGGAGTGAAACGCGCCAGCACGGGCCCGAGAGGTGGCGGCGTCATTTGGCGAAGCACCTGCCCTGCACCGGACGGCTTCGCGAAGGTCCGGATCAGACCATCCCTGACAGCCACATCCGGCGCGGCGCCGACGGGCATAGGCACGCCCGCGGCCATCACGATGGCGAGGCCAAGCATCATTGGCCAGAGACGGGCACCGGCAGCCGTGCAGTTTCCGCAGCGGTAATTTGAGCGACGCGCATGATGACGAGATGCAGGCAACACGTTCGATCCCATGGTTACTTTCCGAACAATCATGTATAAAATGAAATTAATCAACAACAGTGTTTGATTTAATCATGAATTGCGCGTATCCAGAATCTGAAACTTCTTCAGGGCAGCGTCTTGGACAACTCGACCTACATATCGCTATCGCTTGCGACCGCCCTCCGGCGGCAGCTGGACGTCACCGCGAACAACATGGCGAATGCCAGCACTCCCGGCTTCAAGGGAGAGCGGGCGGTCTTCTCCTCGTACCTTCACCGCGATGACGCTGCCGCGACAGGAGACAGCAGTTTTCTGGTCGACCGTGGATCTTATGTCGATCCGCGGCAGGGCGCGGTCTCGATGACCGGCAACCAGCTCGACGTGGCTCTCAAGGGCGATGGCTGGTTCGGCTACGAGACGCCGCAGGGCCAGCGCGCCTATGGGCGTGACGGACATTTCGCGATCGATTCGCAAGGCGGGCTGGTGACGATGTCGGGCGCGCGTGTTCTGGACAACGGCGGCAATCCGATCGCCCTGCCCCCGGATGCGCTGAACGATCTGACCATCGATCGCAAGGGGGCGATTTCCAGCCTCGCGAACGGCGCGATTTCACAGATCGGCGTCTTCAGGCTGCCCGATCTGCAAGCCTATGAAAGAATCGGCAACGGCATGTTCATCCAGCCGGATCTCGACGGCATCCGTCCGCCGGTCCCCGACACAGTGACCGAAGTCGTGCAGGGCGCAGTCGAGGGCAGCAATGTCCAGCCGGTAGTCGAGATGACGCGCATGATGTCGATCCAGAAGGCCTATGAGCGCGCCGTTCAGCTGATGAGCGGTGAAGACGAATTGCGGCGCGACATGCTGCGCAGGGTCGGCCGCCCTTCCAGCTGAGGCGGGGCGAAAAGATGACAGGCAGGCGGGCCGCCTTGCCGCAACAGGGAATTGAGACGATATGAAGGCACTTGGAATCGCAGCGACGGGCATGCTGGCACAGCAGACCAACGTCGACGTCATCTCGAACAACATCGCCAACGCCAACACGACCGGCTTCAAGAGCAGCCGCGCCGCGTTTCAGGACCTGATCTACGAGACGCAGCACCGCGAAGGTTCGCTGACCTCGGATAACGGCACCCTGCGTCCGACGGGCGTCGATGTGGGGCTTGGCGTGCAGACGGCCGGCACGATCCGGCTCAACACCCAAGGCGGGCTGATGGCGACCGAGAACCAGCTTGATCTGGCGGTCGACGGGCGCGGTTTCTTCACCGTGAACATGCCCGATGGCGGACAGGCCTTTACCCGTGACGGCGCATTCCAGCTCTCGCCAGAAGGGCAGATCGTGACGATGCAGGGCTACGAGCTCGACCCCGGAATCGTGCTGCCCGAGAACACGGTCAATGTCGCGGTCGGTGAGACCGGAACGATCATGGCCTATGTCGAGAACGATCCCGTGCCGGTCGATCTGGGGCGGATCACGATGGCGACCTTCGTGAATGAAACGGGGATGCGCGCGATGGGCAACAACCTGCTGCAGGCCACGACCGCTTCGGGAGACCCTCTTCAGGCGAACCCCGGCGATCCCGGCGTGGGCATCATCCGGCAGGGTTATCTCGAGAACTCCAACGTCAACATCATCCAGCAGATCACCGATCTCATTTCCGCGCAGCGGGCTTATGAAATGAATTCCAAGGCGATTTCGACGGCGGATCAGATGATGTCCACCGCGAACCAGATTCGCTAGGCTGATGTCGCAATCCGCGCCTCTTGTCACTCTCCTGCGATGCATTCGGCGCATCGTCGGCGCGACGTCCAGACCCGGTTTGGCTGCGCGCGCTGCCGCGGCATGCACCCCGTCGGTGCGCCTATGCTGCGCCCTTGTCACTTTGGGCGTTCTGATCCTGAGCCCGACGCTCGCAGCGGCGGTGCCACTGGTGGAACTGATCGACGAAAAGGCGCGCGACAGCGTTGCCCAGTCGATGCCCGCACGCGGCCGGTTCGACATTTCTCTCCAGTCCGGCGCGCCAAGTGATGCCCTTCTGATCTCTGCCTGGTGGATCGATCCGGCCACGGGACGCTTCATCGCCAATGCGGTGACGGAGGGCGGAGAGGTGCACCGTGTCACCGGGATGGCAACTTTGGTCGTGTCCGTTCCCGTGCCGGTGCGGCGCCTGATGCCCGGCGATATCGTCGGCGACACCGATCTGAGACCGATCGACCTGCCTTCCAGCCGGATAGGCGCCTTCACGATCACCGACCCCTCCGAACTGGTGGGGATGCAGGTACGCAGTCTGTTGACCGAAGGACGGGCGGTGATGGCGCAGGCCGTGATGCAGCCCCTCGTCGTCGGGCGCGGCAGTCTCGTGAGCATTCGCTATTCCGACGGCGCGCTCGAGCTTTCCGCACCGGGCCGCGCGCTTGGTGACGCCCATCGCGGTCAGGAAGTGCGGATCGTCAATCTTGTCAGCAACACAGCCGTGGTGGCCATTGCCATCGCCGACGGCATAGTCGAGGTCAGCCGGTGAAAAACCCAACATTCCACCCCGTACAGCAAGGGCGCAGCGCCTTTGCATTTTCCCCATACAGAACACTGAAAGCCCGTCTCGGCTGCGTCCTCCTGGCCGTTGTCACGCTGACGGCCTGCACGGATCCGCGCAACGCGTTCCACCGCGACCCGCAGGTGTCCGACATGTCCGTGTCCAGCGCCACGATACCGGAAGCCGCTTTCGTGCAGGTGCCGATGCCCCCGCCCGAGCCGCCGCGCGTCATGCACCGGGCCGAAGCGGCATCGCTCTGGCAGCGAGGATCGGGCGGGTTCTTTGCCGATCAGCGCGCCTCCCGCGTCGGAGACATCCTGACCATCGACATCTTCATCGACGACAGGGCGCAGATGCGCAACGCCAGCAAGCGCGAAAGATCAGGTTCGGCTTCGGCGGGCTTCCCAAGCCTGCTGGGCCTCGATAACCTCCCGACCGGCGACATCATCGACTTGAGCTCGAGCTTCGAGGCGGAAGGGTCGGGCTCGATCAACCGCGGCGAGTCGATCGAACTCAAGGTCGCGGCGCTTGTCGTGCAAAGCCTTCCGAACGGCAATCTCGTCATCGCGGGCCGCCAGGAGGTCAAGGTCAATCAGGAATTGCGTGAGCTCCGTGTGGCTGGTATCATTCGCCCGCAGGATATCCGCATGAACAATACGATTGCGTATGAAAAGGTGGCCGAAGCGCGGATCACCTATGGCGGGCGGGGCATGATCTCGCGTCAGCAGCAACGTGGTTATGGCGAAGATGTCGTGGACATCATATTACCTTATTAATGCTGAAATTTTGCCGCAATTGCTTGGTGTGCTCGCAGATGGACTGAGACGAACGGATCACACCAATGAAGCTGTTCCCGATCTTCGCGATTCTGGCCGTCGGCTGTTTCGCAACCATTGGCTTCGTCGCGGGCACCCTGGTCGCCGGTGACGACAGTGGTGTGCCCGGTGCGTCGGATCGCGCAGTTCCCGCGATGCCGGGTACAGCCATCGAAGCACCGTCTCAGCACAAGCCCGAAGTGCCCGCTGATGTCATCCTGCGCGCTGCCGAAGCCGGTAAGGGCACTGCGACCGAGAAGCCCCCCGCATCGGGCCCTGTTGCGACGCCGCATCTGGTCAAGATGGCGAATGTGACACTGCCGGTGCGAAAGCGCCAAAGCGTGAGCTTCGTCGTCGCTGACCTTGCGGTGGCAGTGACGGATGCCGAACGCGCCGCGCATTACGAAATTCCGCAAAATGCCGCGCGGCTTCAGACGGCGATCGAAGATGCGATGGCACGTGCCGCCCAGACCCCTGCCCTTCGCGGAGTTTCGATCGATTCAAGCGGGCTTTCGGGCAGCATCAGATCAGACCTTCAGAAAACCTTTTCCGATGTCGAGGACGTCCTGTTCCTGACACTTTACAAGCACGATGTCGGCTATAACTGACGTAAGGCTTGGCTGGTCGCGTCGAATTGCACGACCTAAGGCATGACGCTTTATCCTGGGTGAACTTCTGCCGAAAAGCGTCACCGCACCGAAGTCACGCTGCCCGCAAAAGCCTCTTCGCCGTTGCGCAGGATCAGTAGGGGATAGCCTTCGCGGAAGGTAAGCTCCTCCACCCGGCTTGTCGATGTCGTTTCGTATGCGATGGCCTTCCCGTTCGCGTCCTTTGCGGTAATGCCGACTCGAAAAGTGCCATCCGGAACCGGCAGCCCGGCGACATCGCGCCCGTCCCATTGCACGGGATGTGGCGCGCCGGACGCGCGCGGTTGGCCGGTCAGTTCACGCAGGACAGTGCCGTCGGCGGATTTGATCGTGACGGTCACGCTCTCCGCCTCGCCCGCCAGGGAATAGTTGAACTCCGCCTTTCCGTCCCGCAATTCTATGCGGTCGGTTGGAACCGTCACGTCCCGCCCGATCAGCTGCACGTCCGAAAGCGATTCGACGTTACCCATCCGCTCATCGATCCGCTCGAGGTTCGCGTTCGTCACGATCGATTGCTCGACCTGCGTCAATTGCGCGAGCTGGGAGACGAATGTGGTGGAGTCCATCGGCTCCAGCGGATCCTGATTCGACACCTGAGCGATCAGCAGCTTGAGAAAGCTCTGGTAATCGGTATCGAGCTTGCCCTTCGCGAGGCTCGCGCCATTCGACGATGACGGATCGGCGTTTGCCGTAGCGGATGCGATGTCCATGGCGTTTCCTTCAGGTTAACATGTCTAGCGAGCCATTCCCGTCGATGCGCGGGGAAAGCACTGCGATAGCGGGAGGTTCCTCGATGCCGAGATCCGCGGTACCGCCCAAAGGTGCCTCCACCGCATCGCTCTGTCGGCCTTGCCTGCGGCTGAAATCCTCGAAGCCCAGATCGGCATCCCTCACATCGGCGCCGCTCTCGGTCAGGGCCAGCAGCAACCCGTCACGATCCCCGCGCAGGGCTTGCAGCACGGCCGGGTTCTCTGCCCGCAGAACGATCCGCAGCTTGCCGGCCTCGTCGGGCTGCATGTCGATTTCGATTTCGCCCAGCCCGCGCGGCGCCAAGGCGATGCGCGTCTGGCCATCGGTGAATGTCGCGCTGCGGATCTGTTGCGCTAGGTTGCGCGCAAATCCGGACGCTGGCGGCTGCCAGGTTTCCGCCGTGCGGGCGATGTCCGGAGTGCTGGTCGCAATTGGGCGTGCCTCGGCCAGGGCGGATTGCATAGGAACCGGCTCGCCTTCGGCGCCAGGGCCGACATTGGCGAGCGCGGTCATGACGGCGGAGCGCATGTCGACACGCGGGTCGCCCGGAACGGCGGGCTGTTGCTGCGTCGGCATGGCGTCAACGGGCATCAGCGAAGTCGCAATGGCTTGCCGTGGCAACTCCGCCTCGCCGTCCTGTCCCTTCAACGGAGTCACGGTTGCAGCGCGGACAGTTTCGCCTTGGGGCCAGGTTTTTTGCGGGTGAAGCGAGAGTTTGACCTCTTTTCCCGCATTTTCTGTGACGGAAACGCCGACCAGGGACGCCAGCGCTGCGATCAATGACGCCGGGTCCTCGGCCGCAGCGTCGAGCTGGGCAAGTCCGCTTGCGTCGCGCCCGTCCAGATTTTGGGCCAGCAGTTCCATTGCATTGCCGCCGGTCGCTGCATCGAACTGTTGCAAGAGCTCCACAAATGACGCGACCACATCGGATGGGTCGAGCGTTCCGGGTTCTGCCGACAGGGATTCCGCAAGGGCCTTCGAGTCCGCCGCCAAGCCTGCCAGAGCGGCCTCCCGTGTAACAGCACCGCCGGGCAGCGTGATCTGGGCGGTCTGCGCCGGTGCCTTGGCAGTCGACAGCTGCGCCTGCGGCATTGCAGCGGCAAGCAGTGCGGCAAAGGGCGTCTCTTTCTCGTTCTCCGGCTGCTGCACGGCCTGCTGCCCGGTGGTCGCACCAACCTGCGCTTCGGCTTTCGATCCGCCCGACACCGTTGTTTTTGGCGACGCATCCGGACCTCCCTGCACCTTTGGGGCCGCAGCGAAGGGTGTCGAACCGGCGAAGGGTGGCATCATCATTCCTGACCTTTCAATTCAGCATGGCGCGGCTGAAACCGAGCGCCAAGAGATCGCGCCGCAGCCGGGTCAACGCGCGCGTTTCGCCCTGCCGCAGCCTTTGTACCGACATCCCGAGATCCGCGGCGACTGCCTCGGCGGGTTCAGGATCCGGGGCAAGTCTGCGGCGCTGAATGATCGCCTTGTCCGTCGGGTCGAGCGCCGCGAGCGCCTGGGTGAGCAACCGGATGAGTAAACCCTGTGCGGAACGCATCTCGGCGGTTTCGGCAGGGGTCATGCCTGAACAGGGCAGACGCTCGGACAATGACTGCCCCTCGCCGCCGGCATCGAGAGGAAGCGCGCCTTGCGTCGCGAGGTAGGACAGGCCCGTATCCTCGCCGCTCAGCCGCCCCATGCGCGCGTCGAGATAGGTGCGGACCGGCATGTCGATCACCGTGCCGATCCTGGCCAGTGCGGTATTGACCCCGTTCATCACCCAAAAGGCCGCGTATGTCGAAAACCGCAAGTTCAGCGTGAGATCGAAATTGTCGGCGGCGCGCATCAGTCCGATCATTCCCTCGGCGACGAGGTCGTCCAGATCGACAGGATTGTCGGCAAAACGCAGCGCCTGCGACCAGGCCTGTCGCGCATGGCTGCGCAACAGAAGCTCGAGAGCACACCGATCACCATCGTCCTGCCATCGCCGGATCGCATCGCGTTCCACGTCGAAAGTCAGCAGAGGTTCCCGCAATGCCGCCTGAAGGGTGCTTGTCATGATGACTGCCTGCATTGTCTACAAGTATAGTCATACATAAATTTGCGCTTATAGGAAGAATTAGATGATTATATATGCGCAATTTTCTAATGAAGATCAGGCGCGCAATTCGTGCGGACTGCCACCGTCACAGGTGCGGCTGACATGCGCGTCGAGTTCTGCCATGACGGCCTTTTCAACCTTCAAGAGCCAGGCCTCATGGCTGCAGGGTCCACCGGTGAAGTGCATCAGCCCGGCCGAGATCTGTTCGGGCGCAGTAAAGTTGCCATCCATATTCAGCAGATAGTCGTGCAGCCGCAGGCACGTCGGAAAATCGGACCGCAGCAGCAAGGAACTGGCGCCTCTGCGCGCAGAGCGCACGCCCGTCCAGTAGGAGCAAAGCCCGGCTGCAAGGCCCGCGCGAAAGGATGCCGGGACCACTCCGAGAAGCCCGAAGGCAGCGCCGCCGATCATCGCGTGATAGGAGCAGGCCATGGCGTAAAGCGCATCGGTCTCGCGCGAGAGCGGAAACACCCCACTGCGGACGACACCCACCAGCGCTTCGGCGACCAGAATGCCCAGATCATGGGAAAACTCGTCATCCTTCATCGGTCTCGACAGAAGGTCTGCGTTGCTGATCACCACAAGCGATCCCATCGGTACATCGATCGACAATTCCTCGACCAGAACATCGCCCAGCGGCAGCTCCGGCAGCAGCTCGGTATCGTCCGTCAGGATGTGACCGATGTCCACGCCAGATGTGGCAACCAGAGAGACGGTGCGCAACGGCAGGAGCGCACCCAAAGTGCGTTGAAGACGACGTGCGCCCAGCCCAGAGGCAAGCTGAATGTCACCCTGCCAGATGAGTTCGAGGAGTTGGCTATGTCGCATGTGAAAGGTCCCGCTGTCTTGTCGTGCTCCCACATTAAGGGCCCGTTAACGTTTCTCAAAGAAGTGAAATGTTAAATTAAAGTACCGGGGAACGGGTGTGCTAGGGCAATAGCAACTACATTTAGTGTTGCCATCCGCATATTGAAACCCTCGGCCTGATCAGGTCACTGTCCGAAACCCCACGAATTAAGGGGGGAAGTCACGTCACCCATAGCGCGAGCAAAATTGAACGGAACTTTTCCCTAGGTTGTGCGTTGATTTGACCGCGGTTGGCCGCGTTAACTATAAATTACTTGACAAACTTTTATTTGATTTTGTGGGCTTTCACGTCTGCCTCTCTGACGGCGGAGACGTCGGCACCGTTTTCAGGCGGAATATCGCCGCCGCTAGGTGGCAACAATAAGGCTCTCACTCAGAAGGTGCCACGGCGGCCGGAACCGCGCCGGAACCGCCCGCAAAAGCAGGGTCGGGATACATCAGAAGCATCGTTATACGACGATTTTCTGCGGCGTTCGGCGCGGCGGCGTTGAGCGGCATGGTGTCGGCCAGTCCGGAGACCCGGGAAATCCGAGCGGCGGCAACCCCGGCATCGAGCAGTGCGCGCCGCGTCGCATTCGCACGGTCCGCAGAAAGCTCCCAGTTTCCGTAATCGGCGCGTGTCGTGAACGGCACGGCATCCGTGTGCCCGGTTATCGCAAGCGGATAAGTGAGATCGATGACGGCAAGTCCGATGATCTGCACCAGCGCGCGCGTCGCTGCATCAATTCGCGCGCTACCGGAGGCGAACATCGGGCGGTCTTCCTGATCCAGGATCTGGACAAGCAGACCGTCCGGCGTCCTGTCTATCCGCAGGTTCGATTCAAGCTCGACCAAGGCCATGTTCGTGGCCACGGCCGTCTGGATTTCTTCGGCAACCTCGTCAAGCCGCGCGTCGCGGATCCTGCTTTCAGCCAGCCGAGCGGCATCGATGATTTCATCTTGGCCAGATGCGGAACCGGAAGCGACGCCTGTGCCCTCATCTTCCAGCATCGGCAGGGCGCTGTATTCCACGATCACGCGCGGCTCCGGGTCGCGCGGACCGTCGTCTGGGGGCGATACCGGATCCTCGCTGCCAAAACTCGGCGGCAGGACCTGGAACCGCTCCCCCTCAACTCCGCTGAACACACCATCGGGGCCGAAGACCTGACCATCGAGGAAACCTTCGCCCCCCAGGACCATGTTCGTGTCAGTGGGAGTGAAAAACTCGGCCAGCCCATGAAGCTTCTGCTCATCTGCCGCCGAAATGATCCAGAGCATGAGAAAGAACGCCATCATCGCGGTCATGAAGTCGGCATAGGCCACCTTCCATCCGCCACCGTGGTGCTCATGATCTTCGTGATCGTCGCTTTTCTTGATGATGATCTGCTGCTCAGCCATTCACCCGCGCCCCTCTTGTCGGCGTCGCAAAGACGCACCGGATCGCGAGATGCGGTCCGATACGACGAGGTCTGCTGTTCAGGATATGCTCTGATCTTCTTCGGCGTCAGAGCGTCCGGCACCACCTTCACGGCGCTCGTACTTGCCGAAGCCGACCTTGCGCGCATAGCTTGCCTTGCGGCTCGAATAGCTGGGCGCGACCAGCGGCATGTCTTCGGGCAGGGAGAACATGGTGCGATAGGCGGCTTCGGTCAGTCCGTGCTCGGCGCCAAGATGCCGCTTGAGCATCTTGAACCCCTTGCCGCAGCAAAGGCAGAATACCTTGTCATGTGTCACGGCCTTGTCGATCGGCAGAGCCGGTTCGGCGCGCCCCGGCCCGCGAAGCTGCGCCTCCTCTGTGGGTGCGACCGGATCAGCGTCACCGAATTCACGGCGCAGCTTGGAGACGAGCGCGACGATGTCGTCGGCGGAGACGTCTGCGCGTGATGCATAGGATGCAGCCACGGCTGCGAGAAGGTCTGCCTTGGAGTCGGTTTTGGTCATTCTATGCCCTCTACTGTGGGAAAGCCTTTCCAGACACAATCGTGACGCCCGCGCAAATGCAGCCGCCATATTTCATCGACGGAACATCGAATTCTTCGATGAATGGCAAAGATACACTTGCATAGAAACTTTGTGCCCACAACTGTTCTTTCGCACATAAAGGCTACGTCAAAAAGAGTGCTTGCCAATCAAATGTTACCGAACGGCAAATTACCGCTTAGGGGTTGAGCATCAAGGTTATTAAAGGTTAATGATTAACTACTGGTTAAGCAAAGCATGACCAGAATCGCCGCGCATCGGCGTGAAGCTGGCTGCGCGCGATTAGGCACCGATGCATGGAAGAGCAAGGGTTCCGATGAATTTCGCGAGCTGATCCGGGGGATCCACAAAAACATGGGCGAAATCCCGCAACTTGCGATGGTCCGGGATACCGATCACGCGCTATGCAGCAATCTTTCGGCGCAAATCCAAGCGCTTGGCATCCAGAATGTCGCGCTCTGCACGCAGAGCTGTGCCGACATCTGGGAAGACGGCGCGCTGCGGGATGCGCCCACTGCCGGAGTGCTGGTGACGGGCATCCGCGATGCGATTCTCGGCCCGGCGCATGTCGCGGATCTTCGGCTCAATCTTCCCGGTTGGGTCATCATCGTCATCGACCATGTGGCGGACGAGCACAGCTCCGCAGATGCGCTCGCCGCCGGTGCCGACGACGTGTTGCGGATGCCGTATCCGCCATGCGAATTCGAGGCCCGGCTGGCGCTGCGGATGCGGCAGGCACAGATGTCAGTGACCGGCAACGGGGTCGACGTACCACTTTTCGCGCGTGCCCAATTGACGCCGATGGAATCGGAAATCACGCGCGTCCTGATCGCCCACAAGGGCAGGATCGTCACGCGCAACCAGCTGTCGCAGAAGTTCGACCAATCAGACTGGCTTTACGGGGATCGCAAGTTCGACGTGCATATCACCAAGATCCGCAAGAAACTTCAGGCGGCCTTTGGAGAAAGGTACATCGTCCGAACGATCCGGTCCAAGGGCTACACGATCCAGCTTTCGGACGACCAAGGCAGCGCATAATCCGCGCATCTCGTGTCCTATGCTTAGTTCACCGTATCGGCACGCGCCATCGCCGTGATGATGTCGAGCGCCGCATCGGTGCTGTTGCCGGAGGTGTAGACTGCTGTTTGGCTCGAAGACGCACGCTCGAGGGCCGTCGCAAAATGCCCCGTTATCAGCAGGACGGCGACGAGCGCCACGGAGGCGGCGTGCACCGACTTGAAGGAGCGCCGCTTCGCGCTGGTTTGGGGGCCGGCTTTGGCCGCCGCAGGGGCCAAGAGCGTTCCGGAAACAGGCGCACCGGGAGAGACGAAGACCCCCCGCAGGGTCACCGTCACTTCGCAGTGATGAGGTTCGCGCATGTAACGGTCGACCACCGCTTCGGGGAAGAGATCTGCGGGCAGGTCAAGCACCGCGACCCGCCCCGGTGTCCAGGCCTTGAGCACCGCTCGCGGAAGAACGAAGCTTGCGAAATCGTCGCGGCAACCGATGCGCGTCACCATGACCGCAGGCTCGAGGCCCGTCGCCTGATCGGGAGCGATGATCAGACGGATCGTGTCGCCCGCGCGTTGCAGGCGGGCCTGCACAAAGACGCATTCTGCGCGCTGCTCGGGTGATGGCGCCGCATATCCCAAGGGCAGCGAAAGCTGGTCGAGAAAGGCTTGCGAGCGCGCCGACATGCCTTCGGATGCGCTCTCGCCTTGTTCGTACTGGTCCACATGAGCACTGCCATTGAACTGTTGGGACCGCCGCCTCGCATTTGCGCCGGTCACCATGTCGGCGTCGAGACCTTCGTCCTGCGCAAAACGGTAGTTGATCGCATAATCGGACGCGATCTCCGCCAGTTGCGGGCTGTCCGCGACAAGGGACAGGAGCTGCTGTTCTTCCGAGAACAACACCTTGCGGGTCGGATAGCCGCCAAACTGCGGAGCGACGCACAGATCCTGACGACTCGTTCCATTCAAAGCCGAGACACGGTCCAGAACGCGCGCGATCTCGTCGCAATGATGGACGGCCAGATCGCACCCGCCCCCCGAAGTGAGGCAAACGGCAACCTGCATCTCCGCGGGCCAGCCTGCGAGGATTGCGGACACCATATCCTCCTCAAGTACATATACGAATGTGCCCGCGTCGCTCATCCCGCGCCCCTCTGCCTTCACGTATTCATGTCTATTCTTGTTTGTGCTTGATATAAATGTCAATTATACTTAACAAAGAAATATACAAATGCAGCAAGCGGGCCGACCCCGCAGAACCCATGCAGGTGAGCGATGACGATCTTCCTTGGTCTTGCAATGGTCTTCGGGCTGGTGTTCGGCGGCTTCATGTGGTCGGGCGGCAAGATGGACATCGTGCTCCACAGCCTTCCCTTCGAGGGCATGATGATCGGCGGCGCAGCGATCGGGGCTTTCGTCATCGCCAATTCGACCACTGTCTTGCGCTCTTCGCTGCGCGGGCTCGTCAAGGTCGTGAAGGGACCCAAGTTCAAGGCCGTGCATTACGAGGCCCTTCTGAACCTGATGTTCGAGCTGGCGCGTCTCTACAAGACGAAAGGTATCATCGCTCTGGATGAGCATGTGGAAAAGCCACAGGAAAGCAGCATTTTCCAGCGCTATCCGGTCATCCTGAAAGATCACTTCGCGACCGAACTCATCACCGACAGCTTTCGGATGCTGTCGATGCAGTTCGACGACAAGTATCAGACCGAGGATGTGATCAACCGCAAGATCAAGAAGCACCACCGAGAGACGCTGGCCTCGGCTGCGGCGATCCAGACGATGGCCGACGGGCTGCCGGCGATCGGTATCGTTGCGGCGGTACTGGGCGTGATCAAGACCATGTCGTCGATCGATCAGCCGCCGGAGGTGCTCGGGGCGATGATCGGCGGCGCCCTGGTCGGCACCTTTCTGGGGGTGTTTCTGGCATATTGCATGGTGCAGCCGATTTCGGGACGCCTCAAGCAGATCGAGGATGAAGACGGCGCGTTCTATCTCATCATCCGCGACATCTTCGTCGCGATGGTGGCCGATCACCCGCCCAATATCTGCGTCGAAATCGGACGCGGCAATATTCCGAGCATGAAGCAACCCGACTTCTACAAGGTCGAGGCGGCACAAAAGGAACTTCCGGCGATATGACGCGGAACACGCCACCGACCCTGACGGCCGCCCTGATCGCCATCACAGTCTCCGCATCGCTCGCCCTACCGGCCGCGGCGTCCGACACGAAAGCCCCTGCGCAGAACATGCAGGCCGATGCGAAGCTTTCCGCGCTCGCTATTCCGCTCGGACCACCGCAAGCCTCTGTGCCGACAAGCGTTCCCGTCGACCGAAACGCGTTTCCCGCCGAGATCATCGCGCGGATGCGGGCCGCCCTGATCGCCCGCGCTGACGATCCGGCATCGATCCCGGGCAAAAATGACTGACCGCGTCCGCACGCTCGCCCTCTTCGAGCGACT
Organism: Rhodobacterales bacterium; assembly: GCA_038260405.1. GTDB lineage: Bacteria > Pseudomonadota > Alphaproteobacteria > Rhodobacterales > Rhodobacteraceae > Puniceibacterium. The sequence continues at coordinate 66,103 of JBBSNW010000001.1, forward strand.
GCGGCGCCACGAGATGATGTCCGAGGCTGGCGAACTGGCAGCACTGCGCGCGCAGATTGCCGAACTGGAACGTAAACGATCCGATCTTCTGAACCGGCTGCGCACCGAGGCCAGAATTGTCTCCCTCGAAGCTGCACCCTATGTGGGCGCCTACATCCGAGCCATCCGCCACGAGGTTGCGCAGATCGACCGGGCATTGGAAAAGGCAGCGCCGCGCCTCGAGGCGCTCGAACAGGAGATGGCAGAACGCTTCCGCGAAATTGCGACGATCAAGCTCGCCTCAGAACGGACGCTCAAGGAAATGCGGCAAGCACATGAAGCGCGGGAAGCCCTGGAAGCCGATGCGCAGACGCTGATCCGATGGGTGCGCCGGCCCGCAGACCGGGCAGCCGCGCAGGACCCCTTCTGACCGACTACATCGATCCCTCCCTGCTTGTTTCATGAAATGCGGCTTCAAATCTGACACGTTCAACCCGTGGCTTCGGCCATCCGCTCATGTCCCTCGCGCGACTGAACTTCCAGGTAAACCCGGCGCACCATGGGGAAGCGTTCCTTGATCCGGGCCTCCGCCTCGGTCACGAGTTCCTCGATGCGCTGAGAGGGTACGTCGTCTTCGAAATCGACGCTCACCGTGAGGAGGCCTCCCCGTCCAACGGAAAGGAATGGTTGGGGAGGCTCATGAGCCAAGAAATTTTGCCTGCGAAAGCTCTCCGGCCAAGCATTTCACAGCGCGACACCGATAAGCCCAAGCGTTCGCCTCCGGAAGGAGGCGGGAATTGCACAATATCGCAGGAAGGGTCACTGCAACGACGAAAGCCCCGCCGCCAGGAGGCTACAGGGCTTGGAATCGTGCAAAAGAAGCAGCAAATCTACTTCAGGATTCGCGCTCAAGTTTCTTGCGCGCCAGCTTGCGGGCCCGGCGAATGCCTTCAGCCTTCTCGCGCGCCTTTTTCTCGGACGGCTTCTCGAACTGTTCCTTGAGTCTCATCTCACGGAACACGCCTTCGCGCTGGAGCTTTTTCTTCAAAGCCCGGAGGGCTTGATCGACATTGTTGTCGCGAACACTGACCTGCATGTGTGTTTTACCATCTTTCTGGGATGAAATTGCGTTGAATTACAGGAGCACGCTCGTTAGCAAATTGAAGTTTCCTTGTCGAGTCTGCAATTGCTTGTCACTGCGATGCATGGATCCGAACCGCGAAAAAGACAGCCTTCAAGAGGCTCCTGATCGCGCCCTGATACCCTACGGCGACCATGCGGGCCACTGCATAAATTGCTCAACTTCAACGGTCCCGGCACCAGAGCATCCGTCGAAAATCGAGGGTGGTTCCCTCCCGGTGGTGTCAGCGGCAGAAATTTCACTTTGTGGCTGAATTAAGGGATGGTATGATTTCGCCATAGATGAAGAACATTTTTTTGACGAACCCATAGCGCCTCTTTCAGGGCACCGCGAGATTTACATGGCACGTTACGCGTTTCGCATTCTTGCATTCGTTGCACCTGGTGCTGTCTGCATGCCGGTTTCCGGCCTTTCCCCCTTCCGGCCCGGGGCTCACGCTACCTCACCAAACCTGTCCAAAATGCGGCCTCCCGGGCGCGCCGTTGCTCTGACCGATCAGCGGTTGGGTCTGAAACCCGACGTTGTCCACGTCCTCGGCACGAGCATCGGAATCCTGAAGAACGCCGTCCAGTGAACTCAATTTGCTTGAAAATTTAAGTCAGGAAGTCATATGAGACGCAACATATTCTCGACCGCACTCCTCTCCCTGGCCCTTCTGGCCCCCTTGCTGACCACCGGCTGCCGCGAAGACACGGCCGATGCCGGAAGTCTGATCCAGGGATGGAGCGAAGAGAACCGATCGGACTGGTACTGGGCAACGCAGGGATCCCGCCTGATGCCCGAAAGCTGGTTCATGGCGCTGGAACAGGCCGACAGCGACGCGCCGTTCAGTGACGTCGACCACCTCACGACCTTCGGCTTCCTCGCGCCACCCGAGGGCAGCGACATCGCGCGGCCCATCGGCTTTGCGCGGGACAGGCAGGACGACAGCGCATTCCGCAATTCGGGCCTGCGCTGGTATGCCGGCCAGAAGAGCGGCGACAAGACGGCGGAGAGCTGGATCGGTCTCAACTGCTCGGCCTGCCACACTGCCCGCATCACCTATCAGGGCCATGACATGATCGTGGATGGCGGGCCGAGCCTGCTGGATTTCCAGAGCTTCGTCGAAGCGCTGGACGCCGCGCTGATGGCCACCCGCAACGATCCGGAAAAGTGGGAGCGTTTCGCCGGAGCCGTGCTCGAAGGCAAGGACACGCCCGAGAACCGCGCTTTACTGGAATCGGCGTTCAGCCAGTTCCTCGCCTGGCAGATTCTCACCGACAACATGAACGAGACGCCTGTCCGCTACGGCTTCGGACGGCTGGACGCGGTGGGGCATATCCTGAACAAGATCCTGATGTTCAACGGGGCCGAGGCCGGCGACGGCAATCCGGCAAATGCGCCGGTGAGCTATCCTTTCCTGTGGGATATCTGGCGTCAGGAGCGGGTCCAATGGAACGGCGTTGCCGCCAATTCACGCCTGACGCTGCCGGGTGACACGCTGGAATACGGCGCGCTGGGGCGCAACACGGGCGAGGTCATGGGGGTCTTCGGAGAAGTGCTGATCCCCGCCGCACAGGGCCCCGGCGACAGTTTGCGGGGTTATCAATCGTCGGTGAAGACCAACAACCTGTTGCGGCTCGAACAGATCCTCCAGACCCTCAAGGCGCCACAATGGCCGCAAGTCTTTCCGCCCATCGACGCGGACCTGGCGGCTCAGGGCGAGCCGCTGTTTCGAAACAAGTGCGCGCGCTGCCACCTGCTGCCCGACATGCAGCAAGAGGGCAAGCCGACCGAGGTCATGGTACACTTCGAGACCACGCCCCCCTCCGAGCGCACCGACATCTGGATGGCCTGTAATGCATATACATATCAGGGTCCGACCGGCGCGCTGAAGGGCACCAAGGACAACAACGGCGTCGTGATGGGCGATCGGGCGGTGGTGGCCAACATGCTGGGCGCCACGGTCAAGGGCGCGCTTCTGGGCGCCAAGGGCGATCTGGTGAAAGAGGCCGTGCCGACCTTCTTTGGCATCCGCCTGCGGCCCAATGTCGATCTGTCTCAGGCTCCGATCGATGCCCGTGCACGCGCAAAAGCCACCTGTCTCAAAGAAAAGAATGTGCTGGTCCTCGGCTACAAGGCGCGTCCGCTCGACGGGATATGGGCGACTGCGCCCTATCTGCACAACGGCTCTGTGGCGAGCCTCTACGAACTGCTTCTGCCTGCCGATCAGCGTACGCCGTCCTTCACTGTCGGCAATCACGAATATGACCCGGTCAATGTCGGTTACGTCACGACAGACGGCGCCTTCACCCTGGTTGCGCGGCAAGGAGAGAGCGTGATCGAGGGGGAGTCGAATGTCGGCCACGAATACGGTGCCGCCGCCTTTTCGGAAGAAGACCGGCGCGCGCTGGTCGAATACATGAAAACGCTCTGACGGGGGCCCGGATGACACGCTACCTTGATCAGCTGGACGACCTGCCTCCGGATCGGCAATGGAAACTTGCCCGCCGCTTCCTGTTCGACGAGCCGTTCCCGTTCTTTGCGGAACTGCGCGACCGGCGTCCCGTCTACGTGACGCCGGATGTCACGCTCGTGACCCGGCATGCCGATTGCAACCTGGTGCTGCGTCGGCCCGAGACGTTCGGCGTCGATCTCTACAAGCCCAAGCAGGGCGGCTATTTCATGGCGCAGGACGATACCGCCGCACACTGGCGCGAGAAATCCATCATGAAGGCCGTGCTCGACGTCGAGGATATTCCAGAAATCCGCCAATGGGTGCAGGACAGGGTGGACGAGATTCTGGATGCCGCCGGTGGCAAGGTCGAGCTTGTCCGCGCCGTGACACGCGGCGTGCCGGTCGGGCTGGTGCAGGACTGGTTCGGCTTCACCCGCGCCGATCCCGACCGCCTGATCGACTGGTCCTACTGGAACCAGCAGGATGCATTCTGGAACCAGCCCTTCGATCACGTGGTCGATGGGCTGGATCAGGACGAGATCGTGCGGCGGCGCGAGCGGGCGAACGTGATGATGGCGTTTTACCTCGGACGTCTGGTCACGCGGCGGATCGCTGCGGTCAAGCTCGGCAGTCAGAAGGACGATCCCGTTTCGCGTCTGGTGCGGCTGTCGTTCAGCGACGGCGTTAAATTCGGCGTGAAGGACGTGATCTTCAATGTCGGCGGCCTGCTGATCGGCGCGGTCGAAACCACATCTCATGCGGTATGCAACGCCCTGACCGTCCTTATGGCCGATAGCGAACGGCTGGAGCAGGCGCGCGACGTGGCCCTGACACGTTCGCCGGAAGAGTTCGACGGCCATGTCTTCGAAGCGCTGCGCTTCAAGCCCGCCTTTCCGTATTTCTTCCGGACTTGCCGCAGGGAAACCGTTCTGGCCGGCGGAACGCCGTTCGAGACGCAGGTCCCCGTGGGCACAACAGTTCTGGCCGTCACGCATAGTGCGATGTTCGACCCCGCCGCCTTTCCCGATCCCGAGAGGTTCTCCCCCACCCGCGATCTGAGTGACGCCTTTACGTTCGGACACGGTCATCATACCTGCCTCGGCCGACACATCGCGGCCGTCATGGTCCCTGCCATCGTGCGCCAGATCCTGCGGCGTTCCGGGCTGAAGGGGGACGCTGCGCCGGATTTTCAGGGCGGGTCGGTGCCGCAGAGATGGGACCTGCAGTATGATGCGTGACGCGACTGGCCCGACTTTCGACGTGGCACAACAGTCGGCTTGGGGGAAGAAGCCGGGGCCTTGGATAGTTGTGCCGGCTTCCACCCAAAGAAGACGATCACACCCTCAAACTCCACGACCAAACCTGTTGTGTCTGGAATTTATCCAGACCTCTTTTGAACGAAAAAATTTATGTTAACGCCTTTCCATTTGAGCATGTTCGAGGATTTTCAGAATGAGCAATTCCATTGCAATCGATAACGACATTTCCCGCCTGCACCCCGCGATCCGCGACGCTGTCGCCCTGATCCGAAAGCAGCTTCACAGCGAAAAGATACCCTTCGAGGTATTCGAGGCCTTCCGAACGCCCGAACGGCAGGCCGAACTCTATTCCCAGGGCCGCACCCGCCCGGGCGACAAGGTCACTTGGGCCCTGCCCTGGCAATCGATGCATCAATACGGTCTTGCCGTCGATTTCGTGCTGAAGGTGGGCGGAAAGTGGTCATGGGACGATAGCGGACCCGAGGCGGCGTACTGGACCCGCCTTCATGAACTGGCCCGCGCGCAGCGAATGACGCCGCTCTACAACAAGCAGGGCAAGCTGATCGAAGCTCCGCATGTGCAGCTCGTCGGGCTCACTGCGGAGCGCATGCAGGCTGGCGATTATCCGGCGGGGGGCGATGCGCTCTGGGCCGAGCATCTGACCAACCTGATCGCGAACTGGACCGGCCCGCAGGCAGCACCACCGCGACCGCAGCTGATGTCCGGCCGCCCGGCCCTTGCCGAGGCGGATATCAAAGAATTCGAGAAAGCGCATCGCGGTGTTGCAGCGCGTGAAACCGTTGCAACCACCGGGGACGCACGCAGTCCCGGCGGAGACGTGTCCGACCCCGACCTGCGCACCAATTCCTTCAACCTCTGCCGCTACGCGGAGATGTCTGCAGGAAGCGGTGCCGTCGGCGCCGTCGCCAATCCTGCGACGCAGGTGTCTCCTCCCGGAGGGCCGGTCAACGGCGGAGGTGCCGCGCGACCCTCCGATCCGGCGCCGAGGCCGCCTCTCACGCCAGTCAATGCAGTGCTGGGCGAGGGGATAGGGCGGCTCCTGAATGGGAAGAAGTCGGTGATCGGAATCGTCGGCCTGCTTGCGACGGTCCTGCTGCCCGAGATCGGATTATCCGGCCCGATTGTCGATTTCGTGCAAAACCATGAGACGGAACTCTCGACCCTGCTCGGGGCCTTAACCGGATGGGGATTCCTCGGCAAGCTCGACAAGTCGATCTGGTCTGTGAACCAGCAGGTCTAGATGCACACGGAGGTGCCTCGGGCCGTCGCGCCCGAGTCACGCCCCGCAGATGGCTCATCCGTCTTTCGATGTCGAACCCACGTTAAAAATCTTCGACGACGGGCCAAATCTCACGGCCCGCCGTCATACTGGACCGGGGTTAAAGGTTGCCCCTGTTCAGTTCACCGGCGATGTGTTCGGCCTGACGGATCGCCAGCGCGACGATCGTCAGCGTCGGGTTTTCCGAAGCACCGGTGGTGAACTGCGAGCCGTCCGAGACGAACAGGTTTTCGATGTCATGTGAGCGACCGTTGCGGTTCACGACACCGTCGCTTGCATTCTCGGACATCCGGTTGGTGCCAAGGTTGTGCGTCGAGGGGTAAGGCGGTGTCGGCATGGTGCGCGTCGCGCCCATCGCGTCATAGATCGCCTGACCGCGCTCATAGGCATGGGCGCGCATCGCCTTGTCGTTGGCGTGGTCCGAATAGTTGACATTCGGCACGGGCAAACCGAACTGGTCCTTGACGTCGGTGTTCAGCGTCACGCGGTTTGTCTCCTGCGGCATGTCCTCGCCCACGATCCACATCCCGGCCATGTTCTCGTAACTGTCGAGCGCCGTGGTGAATTCGCGTCCCCAGCCGCCCGGATCGAGGAAGGCCGCCATGAAGGGCAGGCCAAGGCTCAGCGTCTCGAGTTCGTATCCGCCCACGAAACCGCGGGAGGCATCATGGCGCGCCTCGTCCTGAACGATGCCCGCCATGGTCGTGCCGCGCCACATCTTCACCGGCTTGTCGAAGATGCCATAAACCGATCCGGTGAGGTGCCGCATGTAGTTGCGACCCACCTGCCCCGAGCTGTTCGCCATGCCGTCGGGATACATAGAGGATGCCGAATTGAGAAGGATGCGGGGGCTTTCGATCGAGTTGCCCGCGACGCAGACCACCCGCGCCATCTGCTTCTGCTCGACACCGTCCTTGTCGACATAGACCACGCCGTTTACGCGGCCGTCCTCGCCATGCTCGATACGCAGCGCATGCGAGCGGTCGCGCACCTCGAGATTGCCGGTGGCCTCGCCGCGCGGGATGTCGGTATAGGCCGAGGACCACTTCGCCCCCCACTTGCAGCCCTGAAAGCAGAAACCCGTCTGCTGGCAGGCCATCCGGTCGTCATACTCGGACGAGTTTATCGCCATGCGCCCGGTATGGACCTCGCCATAGCCGAGTTTCTTCGCGCCTGCCTCGAACACCTTGAAGTTGTTGTTGCCGGGAAGACCCGCACGGTCGCCGGTGCGTGTGACACCAAGCTTGGTTTCGGCCTTTTCGTACCAGGGCGCCATTTCCGCACCGTCGATGGGCCAGTCGAGCAAGTTCGCGCCCTCGACCGCGCCGTAATTGGTCTTCGCCTTCCATTCGTGTTCCTGAAACCGGATCGACGCGCCCGCCCAGTGTGTGGTGGTGCCGCCGACCGCCTTCACGATCCAGGCCGGCAGGCCGGAAAAGTCCTTTGCCACGCGCCAGTCGCCGGAGGTCGTGCGCGGATCGAGCCAGGCGAGCTGGCCGAAGCTTTCCCATTCGTCATTGATGTAATCCTCGGGCAGATAGCGTCCGCCTGCCTCGAGCGAGACGACGGAGATGCCTTTCTGCGCGAGCTCGTTGGCGAGAACGCCGCCGCCGGCGCCGGTGCCGATGATGACGACGACGCTGTCGTCGGTCTTGTCAAAAGGTGCAGCCATTTTTGTCGTCCTCCCTCATCCGATCCACGAAATGTCGTCAAAGCCACGATTGATGTAGCCGCCCTGCGAATAGGACTCGCCCTCGTAACCGAAGATCGGCCAGACGGCCTTCTGGTTGTAGAGTCCCGTCACCAGACCTCCGCGCACCTTCTGAAAGAACGCGCTGTCCTCGATCGAGCGCAGGATGTCCACGCGGTCACGCTCCCAGCCGATATCGATGTAGGAACCGTGACCCTTGTCCTGCGCGACACCGTTCAGCATCAATATACCAGCTTCGGTCTCATCCACGGCTTCAGGCACGTCATAGCCCTTGACCGCGGCGGCATAGAATTCGTCCGCCACCTTGTCATGCGGATAGATGTCGCGCGCCATCTGGATCAGCGTCGCCATGGTATCGGGCTTGAGGGCGTTCATCTCGGTCGCCCAGGCTCCGTCGCGGCCCGAGACGAAGTTCGCCCCGATCACGAAGCTTGCGCCCGCCGCTGCGCCGCGCGACAGCAACTGACGGCGCGTGAGCCCCTTCAGGTTGAGTGTAATGGTCATCTCCGGTTCCTCCCTATGACCTGTTTTGACCGGGCGTGATCCTCCTTCGCGCCCGGCTTCGTTCAACTGTAATTCATTTGAAGCGCCCCGAGCGTTCCAGCACCTCGATCTGGTATCCATCGGGATCCGCGACGAAAAAGAAGCGTCCGATCAGCGTCCCGCCCGGCGCGAATGCAACGAGCTTGCGCGGGCCGAGGCCCTCGGCCTCGAAACGGGCATGTTCGGCATCGAGATCTTCGACCGAAACGGCCAAATGTCCGTAACCGTTGCCGAGGTCATAGGGCTCCGTCTGGCCCTTGTTCACCGTCAATTCCACCTCGAAGCCGGTTTCGCCGTTGGAAAGGTAGACAAGCGTGAATTCGTCGAAGTCCAGTCGATCGGCGATCTTGAGGCCAAAGGCCTTGTTATAGAACGCGACCGAACGGTCCTCGTCCAGAACGCGGATCATGCTGTGGATAGCCTTGGCCATGTGTCCCCTCTGTCACTGTGGTCATGTCGGACCAGAGTAACGAGGGGCGCGCGCAGCCGGGTAGTAAGAATTTACTACACCGCAAAGTCCCGAAGTGCCGGTGTCCCGCTCACTCTGCCGCCATCATCACCGCGCCGCTGTTCCCCTGCTTTGTCAGGAAGATGAGGCAGGTGGTGCGCAGCACAGAGGTAAAGTTCTGCGGCTCGCCCTTGAGCTCCAGGACCTCGCTGTGAAGCGCCGACAGGAATTGCGGCGTCGACGTGCCATCCTGTTCCGCGATCTCGTCCAGAATGACCCAGAAGGCATTCTCCATCCTGATGGACGTGCTTTGCCCGTTCAGCCGCAACCGCCGCGTGGTCGAGGCGTAACGTTCGGGATCCTGTCCCGCAAAGACCTGACACATGACTTCTCCTCCCCAGTACATTCATATGTTGAGCGACGATTATAGACACAGGAATGGCGGATCGCCGCATTCTTTCCATACTCACGGCATTGCGACGTTCGTCTTGCCCGTGGACCGCTCCGGCGTTCAGATTGCTTCTGAGCATATCTGTAAAATCCCGGGTTCTCGGTAGAAACGTCCTGTGAAGGCTGTATCGCAGCCGCGACAGCTGCACATGACGGCGGAACACATCCAAGCAACATTTGCCACTTCGGGGAGAGTCGACTTAAGCTTGGCGAAGGCCGATGGGCCGGGTGCATCAGGCCCAGGCACGCAAGGCGCATCCAGGAGAAGACATGGCAAACGACTGGATCATAGATGCTCCTTTCCGGACGCTGTCCAGCAACAGGCTTGCCGGAACCGCAGAGCTGGATCCCGATCCCGGCACGATGCCCATGAGAAACTTCGTCGAGGCGCTTCAGGACATCCGGACCGAGACGCAGGATGCGGGCGTGTTCTGGCGCATCGGCGCGCAGTACGATCTCGCAAGCCTTGGCCCCGGGGGTGCCGCGATCGCCTTCGCGCCGACATTGGGGCAATCACTTGCGGCTCTCGAGCGCGCCTTCCCCCTGATCCAATCCGGCGCGCTCATGGCGCTGGAAATTTTCGGATCACATTTCGAATTCCATTACCGCGTGCTCGATCCGACGATCTGGCCGCGTCAGGGGGATGCCGAACTGACAATGGGGCTGATATTCGGAATCGTCCGCCGCTTTCTCCCGCAAGCTGCTGATATGATGGAATTGCGGTTCGAGCATGCACAGGACGCCGCAGGGCAGAAATTGCAGCGCGATCTACGCTGTCCGATAGTGACGGGCGAGAACTGCAACGCGCTCTCTTTGCCTGTCTCGGCGCTCGACGCTCGGGCGACCCCGAAATACGACAATCTCGACCAAGCAGGACAGGACTTCGACACTGCCCAATCCTGTGTCGACCGTCTGGTGCAAAGTTCTTTGTCGGGCCTCGGCATCACCGAACAGTGCCGCACCGCGATCCTGGCCCGCATCGGGCGCAAGTCGCTGGATCAGGCCGAAGTCGCGCGGAATCTCGGGCTGTCGGACCGGACGCTGCGACTGCAACTGAAGAACGCGGGCACCAGTTACCGGCACATCACCGAGACGTGCCGCGCGGAAATGGCGGCGATGATGCTGGAGCAGACCGATCTGCCGCTCGCTGAAATCGCCTGGCGTCTGGGGTATTCCGAACATTCTGCCTTCACGCGCGCGGCGCGGCGGTGGTTCGGATATTGCCCTGAAACGCGGCGGCGCCTTTTCTGACGCGCAACATTGCCGGAAATGTCAAATGCCCGGCGCCTGAAACGGTTAAGATATTCTCACCGATTGAACTGACCGATCGGTCAATGAATTCATAAAAACCCAACTTGGAGCGATACATGAAACACTATCTGACCGCTGCCTGTCTGGCTCTTGCGACCGGTCCGGCCTTCGCGCAAAGCCATCCGCTGGACGGTCTGAGCGCCGAGGAATATGCTCAGGTCAACACGATCCTGCGCGAGGCTGGTCTGGTCGACGACCAGACCCTCTTTCCGCTGGTCGAGCTCAAGGAGCCTCCGAAATCCGTCATGCTCGGCTGGGATGGCGAAAGCCAGATCCACCGCAGGGCGCTGAGCCACTACACCTCGGAGGACGGGTTCGGGCTGGCGATCGTCAACCTGACCACCGGCGAGGTCGAGGAAAGCGGCCCCATCGAAGGTCAGGGTCAGCCGATGATCATGCTGACGGAATTCCTTGGCGCGCTCGAGGCCGCGCTCGGCGATGAGCGCATGATCGAGGCGCTCGCCAAGCGCGACCTGACCCCCGATCAGGTCTTCTGCCTGCCGCTGACGGCCGGCAACTTCCTCACACCGGAATACGAAGGCAACCGCCTGATGAAGGTGCCCTGCTACGTGGTGCCGTCAGGGTCGAACTTCTACGCAAAGCCCATCGAGGGCCTGACCGCTGTCTATGACCTGAGAACCACCACCATCACCGACGTGGTCGATACCGGCGTGGTCGCGACCCCGGCGGACCCCTGGGGCTATACCGAAGAAGAGATCGCCGAGCGCACACCCCTGCGCCCGGAAACCAACCCGGCTCGGCTCAGCCAGCCGGGCGGCCCGAACTTCACCATCGAGGGCAGCGAAATTACCTGGGATATCTGGAAATTCCGCACCCGCGTCGACAAGCGCCCCGGTCTCGTCGTCTCGGACATCCGCGTCGACGATCAGGGTACATGGCGCGACATCATCTATCAGACACATCTCTCCGAGGTCTTCGTTCCCTACATGGACCCCGGCGAGAACTGGTACTGGCGCACCTACATGGACAGCGGCGAATACGGCTTTGGCCTGTTCCTGACGCCCCTCACTCCCGGGGTGGACTGCCCGGATTATGCGACCTTCCTGCCCGCGATCATCAATGACGATGCCGGTCAGGCAATGGAAATCCCCGACGCCATCTGCATCTTCGAGCGCTCCAAGGGTGATCCGGCCTGGCGCCACTTCGAGGTGTTCGCGCAGACGCCCGAAAACTTCGTCCCTGCCGAGGGGCGCCCGCATACCGAACTGGTCGTTCGGACAGCCTCCGAGGTCGGCAATTACGACTACCTGATCGACTACCGGTTCCATCAGAACGGCGAGATGCAGATCATGGTTGGCGCAACCGGCCTCGATGCGGTGAAAGGCGTCGAATCCACATCGATGAATGATGACACGGCCGCCGAAGACACGAAACACGGCACGCTGATCGCGCCGAACCTCGTCGCGGCGAACCACGATCACTACTTCAACTTCCGCATCGACTTCGACATCGACCAGCCCAAGAACAACTTCATGACGATGGACATCGTGCCCGCCGAAGTGGCGGATGACAGCCCGCGCCGGTCGATGTGGGAAGTTTCCCGCAACATGCCGAAGACCGAGATGGAGGCGACGTACCAGATTTCGGCGATGAAGCCGCGCTACTTCATGGTCGAGAATCCGGATCGCGAAAGCTACCTTGGCCACACACCCGGCTGGATGATCCACCATGGTTCCATCGCCTACGGCCCCTTCGATTTCGCGAACGACCCGCCGTTCATGCGCAATCCCTGGGTCGAGAACTCGGTCTGGAACACGGTCTACAAGGATGACGAGCGATACGCCGGCGGCAGCTATGCGATGCAGTCCGACGGCACCGAGACGCTGGGCAGCTATGTCGCGGATGACGAACCGCTGCAGGGTCAGGACATCGTGACCTGGTTCACCGCAGGCTTCCACCACATTCCCCGGATGGAGGACTGGCCCGTCATGTCAACCGAGTGGAAGCAGGTCCATATCATGCCGCACAACTACTTTGCGATGAACCCGGCGATCAGCCTGCGCAAATGACCCCTCGCCCGGCTCCTCGTTTGGGGACGGGCGTCGAACTGCGCAGTTGTGAAAGCAAAAAAAGCCCCTTGGTTTTGCAACCACGGGGTCTTTTCCCGTTCCACGCCAGAGCGCCTGGCGGATGATCGTTCAAACCGCGTCGTGAGACCGTCAGACCCCCAGATAGGCCTCGCGGATGCGCGGATCGGCCAGAAGCTCCGCTGCGCGGCCCTCCATGGTGATGCGTCCGGTTTCCATGACATAGCCACGGTCGGCAATCCTGAGCGCACCATAGGCGTTCTGTTCGACGAGAAAAATCGTCACGCCGCGGGCCTTAAGGCCCGATATGACGTCGAATATCTGCTGCACGATGATCGGGGCGAGGCCCATCGACGGCTCGTCCAGCAACAGGCATTTGGGCCGGGACATCAGCGCCCGCGCCATGGCCAGCATCTGCTGCTGTCCGCCGGAGAGGCCACCGGCAGGCAGGTTGCGCTTGTCCTTCAGGATCGGAAACATCGCATAAGCCTCGTCGATATCGGAGGCGACGCGGTCATCCTTGAAATTGTAGGCCCCAAGGCGCAGGTTTTCCGCCACGCTGAGGCTGGTGAAGATCTGCCGTCCCTCGGGCGATTGCGAGAGCCCCAGACCCGGGCGCTTGTGGGCCGCGACCCCCGTGATGTCCGCCCCGTCAAAGCGCATCTTCCCGCCGGTCACGGGCTGCATGCCCGAGAGGCATTTCAGCAGCGTCGTCTTGCCCGCGCCATTGGCTCCGACCAGGGTCACGATCTCGCCCGCGCCGACCGTCAGGTCGATGCCGTGCAACACTTCGATCCGGCCATAGGCCGTACGTAATTTCTCAACCTGCAACATCGTCCAGAGCCTCCGTTCCGAGATAGGCCTTGATGACCTCCGGGTTGCGGCTGACCGTGGCAGGGTCGCCCTCGGCGATCATCTGGCCATGGTCCAGCACCACCACATGATTGGAAATGCGCATGACCAGCTTCATGTCATGCTCGACCAGCAGGACCGCGATGCCCGAGGCAGCGAGTTCGGCGATCAGCGTGTCGATCTCTTCGGTCTCGACCGCGTTGCATCCGGCCGCAGGCTCGTCGAGCAGCAGAACGCGCGGGTTGACCCCAAGCGCGCGCGCGATCTCGAGCCGCTTGAGCTGGCCATAGGACAGATTGCCTGCGACCTCGTTTGCAAGATCATTCAGCCGTACGCGCTCGAGCAGTTTCATCGCACCTGCGCGCGCAACTCCGGCGCGTTTGCGCGCGCCGGGCAGCGACAGAAGATCTCCCCAGACCGATCCGCGTTCGGACAGGTGAAATCCTGCGAGCGCGTTGTCGAGAACGGTCATGTCCTGAAAGATCTGCAGGTTCTGGAACGTGCGCGACAGACCGCGCCGCGCGAGCTCGCTTGGATGCACACCTGTCACGTCCTGCCCATCGAGCATCACGCGACCCGTGCCCGGCATGTAGACACCGGAAATCATGTTGAAGAGCGTCGTCTTTCCCGCTCCGTTCGGGCCGATGACCGAAGTCACCGCGCCGGCCGCAGCGGCAAAGCTGACACCGTCCACGGCCTTCAGTCCGCCGAACTGGATCCCGAGGGTTTCGACCTGCAAAAGGCTCATGAAGATTTCCTCTTCAGACGGGCGGCGATCGAGGGCAGAAGCCCGCGGGGCAGGAAGATCATCACGAGGATCATCACCGCGCCCAGCACAAGCTGTTCATATTCGGCAAAGACCGTCAGCACCTGCGGCAGCAGCGTCAGGATCACCGCGCCGAAAATGGCGCCAAAGACCGAGCCGACACCGCCGAGCACGGCCATCGTCACCATCTCGATCGAATGCATGAATCCGGCCACATCAGGAGTGATGAACCTGTTCTGAAGCGCCAGAAGCGAGCCCGCGACAGAGGCATAGACCGCAGAGATGACAAAGGCCTGCAGCTTGAGCTTTGGCACGTCGATGCCGATGGTGCTCGCCGCAACCTCGGAGCCGTGCAGCGCCCGCAGCGCGCGGCCTGTGGCGCTGTCATAGAGGTTCAGCGCGAACCAGGCTCCGATCAGCAGAACGAGACCGCAGAACCAGTACCAGAAGACGCCGCCGGAGATCCGCACTCCCATATCGCGCAGCAGGTCGCGCAATCCGAGTTCGGCCACCGACATGCCATCCGGGCCACCGGTCCAGACGCGTTCGTTCGTCAGGACCATCGTGACGAGGATGCCGAAACCCAGCGTCGCCACCCCGAGGTAATAGCCCTTGAGCCGCAGGATGGGCCGCCCGATCAGCGCGGCGAGCGCTGCGCTGATACCAGCCCCCAACAGGACGGCGAGTGCGGGATGCAGGCCCAGATGCTCGGGCGCCAGCGCGCAGGCATAGGCTCCGATCCCTGCAAAACCCGCATGGCCCAGGGAAATCTGCCCGGCCCAGCCGACGAGGATCACGAGCCCCGTCACCGCGAGGGCATTGACGAAGATCAGCGCGCCGATGCGGTAGTAATAGCCCGAGGGGAACAGCAGCGGCAGAAGAGCTATCAGCACCGCCAGCACCGCCAGCTGCAGCCATTTCGTCGACAGCATGGTCACACCCTTTCCGTCGATTTGGCGCCGAACAGGCCCTGCGGCATGGCAAAGAGCACGGCGAGGATGACGATGAAGGCCACGGCTTCCTTGTATTGCGAACTGATGTAGCCCGCCGTCAGCGCCTCGAAGAGGCCCAGCAAGAGGCCACCCACAAGCGCGCCCTTGGGGTTGCCCATCCCACCCAGCATCGCGGCGGCAAATCCCTTGAGCGCTAGGGCCACGCCCACATCGTAGCTCACCAGCGTGATCGGCGTGGCGAGCACACCCGCCAGCGCCCCGATCGCTGCGGACAGCGCAAAGGACAGCGTCATGATGGCCCGGGTGTTGATGCCCACCAGCTGCGCCGCGAGACGGTTGTTGGCCGTGGCCAGAACCGCCTTGCCGGTCAGCGTTCGGGTGAAGAACAGCCAGAGCGCCACGAACACGACGAGCGCGCCGCCGATCACCCACAGGCTTTGAGGCAGGAGGGTCGCCCCGCCGATGCGGATTGGCGCATCGCCGGAAAAGCTCGGGAGCCGGTGCAACTGCTTGTCGAAGATCAGCTGAGAGGCGCCCCGGATGAGGATCGAGGCGCCGATGGTGATGATGATGACCGAGACGACAGGCGCCCCGCGCGCAGGTTCGATTGCCAGCTTGTTGAGCGCCACGCCCACGGCTGCAGTCAAAAGGATGGCCAATACAGCGGCCAATGCCAACGGCACACCTGCCTCATGCGCGAAGACCGTGATCATCCCGCCCAGCATGACGAATTCGCCCTGGGCAAAATTCACCACGTCCGACGCGTTGGAGATGATCGTGAATCCCAGCGCGACGAGCGCATAGACCGCACCGACCGTCAGACCGGAAAACAGGAACTGGAGCAGAGATTCCATGAGCATCTCCTTCGTCTGGGGGCGATTGAAGTGGTTCGGGAAAGGTGGGGGGGGCGCCGCAATGACGGCCGCCCCCGGGGAATCACTCGACCGAGGACCAGCCGCCATCGGTGATCTCGAGCATCCTGAACGCGCTCAGATCCAGACCGAGGTGATCGGTCTCGCTGAACGTGTAGATGCCCGTGGTGCCGACCAGCCCGTCCGTCGCCTCGAGCGCGTCACGGATGGCCTGCGGATCGTCGCTACCTGCGCGCGTGATGGCATCGGTCATCAGCGCAAAGGCGTCATGGGCATAGCCGCCGAAGGTCGACACGGTCTGGCCGGTCTTTTCCTCGAACGCCGCCTTGTACGAGGTCACGACCTCTTTCTGCACATCGTCATCGGGCAGGATGTCGGCGATCAGCAAGGCTGTGCCGGGCAGACGTATGCCGTTGGCCGCCTCTGCCCCCGCCAGTTCGATGAACCCGTCGGATGCGACGCCGTGGCTTTGATAAAGCGGCAGCTCGATGCCGAGCTGGGCATAGTTGCGCGTCACGACCGCCGGTCCCTGACCGAAACCGGGGTTCAGAACCGCCTGGATGCCATCGGTATTGGCGATGTTGGTGAGCTGAGGGGTCATGTCGGCATCCGCGGGACCATAGGTTTCATCCGCCGCGATGGTGATGTCGTAGTCGCCCGCCACTTCCTTGCACTGCGCCTGCATCGAGGCGCCAAAGCCGTCGGTGCCCGAGATCATGCCGATGGTCGTGGTGCCCTGCGCCTTCATGTCGGTAAAGATCTTCTCGCAGGCCATGCGGTCGGTGTGCGGCGTCTTGAAGACGAATTCCCGCACCGGATCGATGATCGACACAGCACCCGCAAGCGAGATGAAGGGGATGCCTTCATCCTCGGCCAGATCGGCGATGGCCATCGTGGTGCCCGTGGTGGACCCGCCGATGATCGCGACAACGCCGTCATCCTCGATCAGGCGGGTGGCAAAAGTGCGGGCCTTGTTGGGATCGCCGCCGTCATCATAGAGCGTCAGCACGATCTCTTCGCCGTTGAGGCCGCCATTGGCGTTCATCTCTTCAACGAGCATTTCCAGCGTCTTCGCCTCGGGATCGCCGAGGAATGCCGCAGGACCCGTGGCCGAAAGGCTCGCGCCCAGACGGATTTCAGCCTGCGCCGTAGAGGCGAGCAGGGCAAGGGTCAGCGCGGTCAGTGTTGTCGTGGTCTTCATGGTTTTTCCTCCCGTGGATGTCATGTCTTTCCTCCCTGAAAGACGTGGTGTCAGGCATGGCTGGTCCGGCCCATCATGGGGCCGGTGAAACGTCGGGCGACGGTGGCGCGACCCGTCAGGGGCATGTCGCCAGCATGGGTGCCGTCGGTTGCGGACAACTCTGAATGTGCAGGGGATGGGCCGTGAATACTGCTCGAATCGACTGCCATCACGGCGTTAATCACGTCTGGCGGCTGCCAAAAGTTAAATTTTTGCAAGCACTTAGACGCACCAGTCAGCATCTTGCGATAAGCGTCGACGTAAATCGGCATGAGCTCCCCCTCTCCATCAACACAATTGACCGACCGGACGGTTTATGCAAGTATTTATTTGAGGACGCGGTTCGGATCACAGGTTCGAGCCATGAGGGAGGGGATGATATGACGATTGAAACACCTGTTCTGACGACGCTCGAATCGGGTGTCCTCACGCTGGTGCTGAACCGACCGGACAAACTAAACTCCTTTAATGAAGAGATGCACAGGGCGCTGCGTGGCGGCCTCGAGCGGGCGCATGAGGACGCGGACGTGCGCGCCGTTCTGCTGACCGGCGCCGGACGTGCGTTTTCCGCAGGTCAGGATCTGGGGGACCGCGACCCGCGCAAGGGCGGCCCCGCTCCGGATCTCGGACACACGCTCGATACCTTCTACAACCCGACACTGCGCTTGCTGCGAGACCTCGCAAAGCCGGTGATCTGCGCGGTCAATGGCGTGGCCGCGGGTGCGGGCGCCAATATCGCCTTCGCCTGCGACATCGTTCTGGCCGCCCACTCGGCGCGGTTCATTCAGGCATTCGCAAAGATCGGCCTCATCCCCGATGCGGGTGGGTCCTGGTCTCTGGCGCGCATTCTCGGGGAACCCCGCGCCAAGGCGCTGGCCCTCACGGCCGAACCGGTGAGCGCACAGACCGCGATGGATTGGGGCCTGATCTGGCGCGCGGTCCCGGACGAGGATCTGATGGAAGGGGCAAACGCACTGGCGCAACGCCTTGCGGCGGGGCCGACCGTCGGCCTTGGCCTGACGAAGATGCTGATCCAGCAGGCCGCAACCAACGATCTGGACGCACAGCTCGATGCAGAGCGGGACGCACAGCGTACCGCCGGACGCACATCCGATTATGCCGAAGGCGTCACCGCCTTTCTGGAAAAGCGCAAACCCGTCTTTCAGGGAAAATGACCATGACGCCGCAACAAATCGCCGAGGCCTCTGCACAGGCGCTCTGGAAAAACGACCGGGCATCGCAAAAGCTGGGCATCACGCTTGTCAGCGTCGGCCCGGGCGAAGCGGTGTTGACCATGACGATCACCGAAGACATGACCAACGGGCACGGCAACGCCCATGGCGGCTTTCTGTTCACGCTGGCCGACAGTGCCTTCGCCTTTTCCTGCAACACCTACAACGAGGTGACCGTCGCGCAGCATTGCGCCGTGACCTACATCGCGCCCGGCGCGCTGGGGGATCTGCTGACCGCCACGGCAAAGGAAGTCTCCCGCACCGGCCGGTCGGGCATCTACGACATCGCGGTCACCCGGGAGGACGGAACATTGATCGCTACCTTTCGCGGCCATTCTCGAACGTTGAAAGGCACACTTTTCCCCATTTGAGGCGAAGATATCATTCTAGGGAGGAACCTATGAACGACATGACACCAAGCCCCGACATCCTCGATCCCATCGAGATCGCCAGCCGCGACGAGATCAGCGCCCTGCAGGAAAAGCGCATGGCCTGGTCGCTGAACCACGCCTACGACAACTCCCCATTCTACAAGAAGCAGTTCGATGCCGCGGGCGTCCATCCCGACGACTTCAGGACGCTGGCGGATCTGGCCAAGTTTCCCTTCACGCTCAAGCAGGACCTGCGTGACACTTATCCCTTCGGCATGTTCGCCGTTCCGCAGACCGAGCTGAGCCGGGTTCATGCCTCTTCGGGGACAACCGGCAAGCCCACTGTCGTCGGCTATACCAAGAACGACATCGACGTCTGGGCCGATGTCATGGCGCGTTCGATCCGGGCCAGCGGCGGACGCAAGGGCGACATCTGTCATGTTGCCTATGGCTACGGCCTCTTCACCGGCGGTCTCGGCGCGCATTATGGTGCCGAACGCCTCGGTTGTACCGTGGTGCCGATCTCGGGCGGGATGACGGAGCGGCAGGTGACCCTCATTAAGGATTTCAAGCCGCGCATCCTGATGGTCACACCCTCCTATATCCTGTCGATCCTCGACGAGTTCCGCCGACAGGGCATCGATCCGCGCGAAACCTCGCTGGAGATCGGGATCTTCGGCGCGGAACCCTGGACCAACGCCATGCGCGCCGAGATCGAGGAAGCCTTCGACATGAACGCCGTCGACATCTACGGCCTGTCCGAGATCATGGGGCCGGGTGTGGCGAACGAATGTGTGGAAACCAAGGACGGCCTGCATGTCTGGGAGGATCATTTCTATCCCGAGGTCATCGACCCGCAGACCGGCGATGTGCTGCCCGATGGCGAAATGGGCGAGCTGGTCTTCACCACGCTGACAAAGGAAGGCCTTCCGATGGTGCGCTACCGGACCCGCGATCTGACCCGGATCCTGCCGGGAACCGCGCGGTCGATGCGGCGGATCGAAAAGATCACCGGACGCTCGGACGACATGATCATCCTGCGCGGTGTCAACGTCTTTCCGACCCAGGTCGAGGAACAGCTGATGAAATGCGCAGGCCTTGCGCCCCATTTCCAGATCGCGCTGACGACCGTCGAGCGCAAGGACGTGATGACCGTTCTGGTCGAAGCCTGCCCCGGCCATACCGACAGCGATGCACGCGCCAGCTCGGCCAGGGAGCTGGCACATCACATCAAGTCGGTCGTCGGCATCAGCACGCAGATCAGCGTCGGCGATCCCGGCAGCGTCGTGAGGTCCGAGGGCAAGGCCAAGCGTGTGGTAGACACCCGCGCGAAATGAGCCTCGCTGGATAAAAAAGGCAGGGTGCGCTAAGGCGCATCCTCAGAGCAAAGGAAAAGCCCATGGCGCGCAGTCGCGCAAACGACTTCGAGGAAAAGCAGCAAAGCCTTTTGCTGACGGCGGCGCATGTCTTTGCCACGACGGGCATGGAAAAGGCCTCCATGTCGCAGATCGCGAGCGAGGCCGGCGTTTCCAAGTCCTTGCTCTATCACTACTATCCGTCCAAGGGCGAGCTGATCTTTGCCATCATCATGAGCCATCTCAGCGATCTCGACGCCCAGCTGGAGCTTGCGCATGACACGAGCCTGCCGCCTGCGGAGCGACTGCAAAAGCTGGTCTCGACCGTGTTGCAGGCATATCGCGGCGCCGACGACCATCACAAGGTCCAACTCAACGCGGCACCTGCCCTCAGCCCGGAACAGGCGCGCGAGATCACGCAGGTCGAGCGGCGGATCGTGCGGCGTTTTTCGGGCGTCATCGGCGAGATGTACCCGGAGCTCGACAGCCCCGAACGCCCGTTGCTGATGCCGGTGACCATGTCGCTCTTCGGGATGCTGAACTGGGCCTATATGTGGTTCCGCGACGGCGGCATCATCACACGCGAGGATTATGCGCGTATCGCGACGACGATCCTGCTCGAAGGCGTCAAGGGCGTTCGCTGAGCCGTGAGGCAGGCCAGTCCTTGGCGACCATGGTGAGCACGTCGTATTGCGCGACCACCTCACTTGACTGGTTGGTCACCTGACAATCCCAGCGCACCTCGCCGTGTTCGGCATTTTCGCGCGGGTTGATATGCTTGCAGGTCAGCCGCACCTTCAGCGTGTCGCCGAAATAGACCGGGGTCATGAAGCGGACATTATCCACGCCGTAATTCGCCAGCACCGGGCCGGGATCAGGCATCACGAAAAGCCCGGCGGCAAAGGACAGGATCAGATATCCATGCGCGACGCGATCCTCGAAGAACGGGTTCGCCTTTGCCGCCTCGCTGTCCATATGCGCATAGAAGGTGTCGCCGGTGAAATGGGCAAAATGCTCGACATCGTCGCGCGTGATCTGGCGCGCCTCGGTCACGATCTGATCGCCGAGGCGCAGATTCGCGAGCGATTTGCGGAACGGGTGGATGTCGTCGCGGGTGGGCGCCCCTTTGCTCCACTGGCCCGTAACCGCCGACAGAAGCCCCGGCGCGCCCTGGATAGCGGTGCGCTGCATGAAGTGCTTGACCCCGCGCATGCCGCCCATCTCCTCGCCACCGCCGGCGCGGCCCGGACCGCCATGCACCAGCGGCGCCAGCGGCGAGCCATGTCCGGTCGAGGATTTGGCAGAGGCGCGGTTGCCGATCATCACCCGCCCGTGGAACGGGGCAACGCCTGTCACGATCTCTGCCGCGACCTCCGGATCGTTGGTGAACAGCGACGAGACGAGCGAGCCCTTGCCCATCCGTGCGAGTCGCACTGCCTCGTCCGCGCCGTCATAGGCCATGATCGTGGCTACCGGTCCGAAGGCCTCGACCGAATGCGGCGCATCGGCTTTCAAGGGGTCCGGTGCGCGCAGCAGGACCGGGCTCATGAAGGCCCCCTTTGCGGCGTCACCCGACACCGTGCGGACATCCTCCGGATCACCAAACACGATCTCGGATTCTGCCCGCAATGCCGCAATCTTTTCGCGCACGCCGTCGCGGTCGCCCAGCGACACCAGAGCGCCCATGCGGGAATTCTCGTCATCCGGCAGGCCGACCGATGTCCCGGCAAGCCGCTTGGACAATGCCTCGATCAGCGCCTCCTCGTAAGGTTTCGGCACGATGACGCGGCGGATCGCGGTACATTTCTGCCCCGCCTTCGACGTCATCTCGCGCGCGACTTCCTTGACGAACAGATCGAATTCCGGCGTGTCGGGGCTGGCATCGGCCCCGAGGATCGCGGCGTTGAGGCTGTCCGCCTCCATCGTGAAGCGGGTGGAATGCGCGATGACCGCCGGATGGGTGCGCAGCTTTGCCCCCGTGTCGGCCGAGCCCGTGAAAGTCACCACGTCCTGCCCGGTCACATGGTCCAGCAACCCGTCGGGCCGCCCGCAGACAAGCTGCAAGGCGCCCTCGGGCAGCAGGTCCATCTCAAGGATCCGGCGCATGACAAGCTCGGTCAGATAGGCCGTCTGCGTGGCGGGTTTCACCAGTGTCGGCATGCCGGCGATCAGGGTCGGCGCGATCTTTTCGAGCATGCCCCAGACCGGAAAGTTGAAGGCGTTGATATGGATCGCCACACCGTGCAGGGGCGTGAGGATATGCTGCGCGGAAAAGGTCGAATCCTTGGACAGGGGTTCGACATCCCCTTCCGTCAGCACGCGTGCGTTCGGCAGTTCCCGCCGCGCCTTCGACGCGAATGTCAGCAGGGTGCCGATGCCGCCATCGATATCGACCCAGCCATCCTTGCGCGTGGCGCCGGTCCAGAAGTTCTCGGTGTAGAACTCCTCCTTCATCTCCATGAGCTTCAGGCCGATCTCTTTCAGGATCAGAGCGCGTTCATGGATTGTGAGCTTGCGCAAGGCAGCCCCGCCCACGTCGCGGCCCCAGTCCAACGCGGCACGGATATCAAGCCCCTGCCCGCCCACATGTGCAATCGTCTCGCCCGTCGCGGCATGGGCAATCGCCTGATGGCCTTCGCCACTGGTCCAGGTGCCGCACAGATAGCTTTGCAGACGGCGCGGTGTGACAGCAGAATCCAGCATGGGATGTCCTTCCTGTAGTCTCTTCAAAGTTCGACAGCGGCGAGACGCAGATCGAGCGCATCCTGCCATGTGCTGCGCAGCGTCTCGTTCGCGGTCCTGCGCAACCCCATCGCGGCCAGACGGTCAAACCTGTCCGATCCGTCGCGCCCGAAGCTCTGCGCCACGCGGGGGTGCCAATAGGCGATCACCTCTCGCAAGGCGGGCCGCGCGTCCGGGTTTTCCGCAAGCCGGGCCAGACCTTCGACGCCCAGCTCCATGTGCCGCTGCTCGCGGGGCAAGATATCGCGCGCGATGGCAGCCAGCGGCGCGTAGGAACAATGGCTGAGCTCTTCGAGTTGGAGAATCGTCGCCACTCCCATCAGCACGTTCAGAACGACCGCATCCTCCCAACTCTCGAGCGGTGCGTGAAACACCGACAGGCGCATGTCGCCGCCCTGACGACGCGCCTCGATATCCGCGTCGCGGGGCATGCGAGCCGACCAGTCATGCGCCTTGTTATAAAGCGCCTTGTCCGTCCCGAATTCCGTCATGAGGTCCAGAACGCGTTCCGCATGATCAGCCTTTTCCAAGGTGATGCGGCTGGCGGCGATGCGCTCCTTGATCCCCGGCGCCCAGTTGATCGCATCGGCGAACCCGGCAGAGCCCGCCAGTTCGCTGTCCACGAAAGACGACATCAGGCGCAGCAATTCCGCCCGGTAGCGCGGCGGCACATTCTCGGGCGAAGAGAGCTTTCCGCCCTGCTCCAGATAGTCGGCAATGCTCATTGTGTCGGCTGCATCATTCGTCATAGGTCAGCACCACCTTATCCGAGATCGGCACGCACTGGCAGGACAGAACATACCCTGCCTTGACCTCGTAATCCTCGAGCGCGTGGTTGATCTCCATCTCGACCTCGCCTTCCAGAACTTTGGCGCGGCAGGTGGAACAGACCCCCGCCTTGCAGGAAAACGGCGCATCCATCTGGTTTTTGATCGCGGCATCGAGCAGCGCGGTTCCGTCCTTCGGCATCTGGAATTGCCGCGTTGCGCCGTCCAGCGTCACAGTGACCTCGCACACGTTGCCCGTCGTCGCGTCCTGCCGCGCCGATGCGCGCTGCGCCGCGCGACCCGGCTGGGACGAAGCGAAGAGCTCGAACTTTATCTGGCTGTCATCGAGCCCGTGCTTGCGCAGGCTTTCCGCGATCGTCAGCATCATCGGTTCCGGCCCGCAGATGAAAGCGGTGTCCACCGTTTCGGCGTCGATCCAAAGACGGAACAGGCTTTCCATCTTGTCGGCGTCGACCCGGCCAGTGAACAGGTCAATCTCCTGCCCCTCGCTTTCAAGGATGTGAATGACCGAAAAGCGGCCCAGATAGATGTTCTTGAGATCCTCGAGCTCTTCGCGGAACATGATCGAATTGATCTGCCGGTTGGCATAGACCAGCGTGAAGGTCGCGTCGGGTTCCCGTGCCAGCGTCGTCTTGATGATCGACAGCACCGGCGTGATGCCCGACCCGCCGGCAAATCCGAGATAGGTTCGGGCCGTCGCCGGATCGATCGGGGCGAAGAACTTGCCCATCGGCGGCATCGCCTCCAGCATGTCGCCCACCTTCAGCTCTTCGTTGGCATAGCTCGAAAAGGCCCCGCCATCGACGCGCTTTATCCCGACCTTGAGACAGCCCTCATCCTTTCCTGCGCAGATCGAATAGGACCGGCGCAGCTCGGTTCCGTCAAAGTCGCGGCGGAATGTCAGGTATTGCCCTTGGGTGAAATCGAAGGCCCCGACAGCATCTGCAGGCGGAGCGAGCGTCAGAACCACCGCATCGCGCGTCTCGCGGCGAATCTCGGTGACCTCGAGCGGGTGGAATCGTGGGGCCATGTGTCAGCTCCTCAGATGCATTTGAAGTAGTCGAACGGCTCGAGGCAGTCCGTACAGCGATAGGCCGCCTTGCAGGGGGTCGATCCGAACTGGCTCACCCGTTCCGTACTGGTCGAATGGCAGCGCGGGCAGGCGACGCTGAGGTTGGACGTGCCCGAAAGCCGCGCCGCGCGGGCCGCCATCACATCGCTGCCGCCGGTTCCGTCGATGGGAGGCGCGATGCCATAGGCGCGCAGCTTTTCGCGCGCGGCATCGGTGATCCAGTCGGTGGTCCAGGGCGGCGAGAGGCGCCGTTCGAGCCGCAGGCTGTCGACTCCCTTCGCCGCCAGATGCGTCTCGATGTCGAGATCGATCACGGCCATGGCGGGGCAGCCCGAATAGGTCGGCGTGATCGCCACGACCAGCGTGGCGCCGTCATAGGAGACGTCGCGCACGATCCCGAGATCGGTGACCGAAATGACCGGAATTTCCGGGTCCGGAACCTCGGCCAGCCAGTCCCAGACATCCGTGATCGACGGCAGCGTTCGGGTCACCAACTCGCCCCGGGATAGGCGCGTTGCAGGAACTGCATCTCGGCCAGGATGAACCCCAGATGTTCGGTATGCCGCCCAGTGCGCCCGCCCTTCTGTGCGAAGGCCGTGCCCTTGGGCAATGTCAGCGTCGCCTCCTGCAGGATATCCGTCACGGTCTGCGTCCACTGCGCGTGCAGGTCCTCGACCGCCGGAGCGATGCCCGCCTCCGCGATGGCGCGATCGATATCGTCGGTCACGAACATCTCGCCCGTATAGGGCCAGAGCAGCTCGAGCGCCTCCTGCATCTTGCCATGACTGATGTCGGTGCCGTCACCCAGACGCACCACCAGATCAGAGGAGCGTTCGAGATGATAGGTGACTTCCTTGAGCGCCTTGGCCGCGATCTCGGCGACGCGCGGGCTGCTCGATTTCGTCAGCCGCGCAAGATAGTCGTGGTGCCAGGCATCGAACAGGAACTGCCGCATGATCGTTACGGCCATGTTGCCCTTGGGCAGCTCGACCAGCAGCAGGTTGCGGAACCGCATCGCGTCGCGCAGATAGGCGAGATTGTCGGCACTGCGCCCGGCACCCTCGACCTCGGCCGCCAGCCCCAGCCACATCTGCGTGTGGCCAATCAGATCCAGCGCGATGTTGGCCTGTGCGATATCCTCTTCCAGCGCGGGACCGTGGCCGCACCATTCCGACACGCGGTGCCCGAGGATCAGCGTGGTGTCACCCATCCGGCACAGCCAGTCGAAGAATGCGGGTTTCAGGTCCACATCGCTGACATGCGGATCACCGTTCTTCTGATGCGCGGCCTGCTCTGCGGCCAGTTCGCCCACATTCGTCGCGTTCATGTCAGATGGAGAGGACATCACATATGCCCCGCTTCGTCCGGAATGTCGTAAAAGGTCGGGTGACGATAGGTCTTGTCATCTGCCGGATCGAACAGCGGCCCTTTTTCGGACGGGCTCGACGCGGTGATGTTCCTGCTCTCTACCACCCAGAGCGACACGCCCTCCTTGCGGCGGGTATAGACGTCGCGCGCATTGTTGATCGCCATCTCGGCATCGGGCGCGTGCAGGCTGCCCACATGGCGGTGGTTCAACCCGTGCTGGCTGCGCACGAAGATCTCCCACAATGGCCATTCCTTGCGGGTCTTGGCTTTGTCGGTCATGACGGCTCTCCCTATTCTGCGGCAAGCGCGGATGCGGCGCGGCGGGCGGCGGATTTCTCGGCATAGGCGCTCAGACCGTCGCGGAACCATTCGCCCTCGTCCCAGGCATCGCGCCGGGCCTGCAGGCGTTCGCGGTTGCAGGGTCCATTGCCCTTGATGACCTCGAAGAACTCGTTCCAGTCCGGCTGGGAGAAATCGTAGTTTCCGCTCTCCTTATCGAAGGTCAGGTTTTCGTCCGGTACGGTCAGACCCAGCAATTCGGCCTGAGGGACGGTTTCGTTGACGAATTTCTGACGCAGCTCGTCATTGGTGTTCATCTTGATCTTCCACGCCATCGACTGCTCGGAATGCACGGAATCCTTGTCCGACGGGCCGAACATCATGAGCGCGGGATACCAGAAGCGGTTCAGCGCATCCTGCGCCATCTCCTTCTGCTCGGGCGTCCCGGCGGCCATCTTCATCATGATCGCGTAGCCCTGCCGCTGGTGAAAGCTCTCTTCCTTGCAGATGCGGATCATCGCGCGGCTGTAGGGACCATAGGAGGTCCGCTGGAGCGGCACCTGGTTCATGATCGCCGCGCCGTCGACCAGCCAGCCCACGGCACCCATATCGGCCCAGGTCAGCGTCGGATAGTTGAAGATCGACGAATATTTCATCTTGCCCGAATGTAGCGCTTCGAACAATTCGTCCCGCGTCACTCCCAGCGTCTCGGCCGCGGAATAGAGGTAGAGGCCATGCCCCGCCTCGTCCTGCACCTTGGCCAGCAGGATCGCCTTGCGCTCCAGCGTGGGCGCGCGCGTGATCCAGTTGCCCTCGGGCAGCTGACCGACGATTTCCGAATGGGCATGCTGACCCATCTGACGGATCAGGGTCTTGCGATACCCTTCGGGCATCCATTCCTTGGGCTCGATCTTTTCACCCGCGTCGATGCGGGCCTGGAACGCGCGTTCCTGCGCGGTCGGATCACCCCGGTTGCCTTCGGATTCCACCATTTGTGCATACATCGGTCTTCTCCTGTCGCGTTTCAGATACGTTCAATGATCATGGCGATGCCCTGACCCACGCCCACGCACATCGTGCAAAGCGCATAGCGCCCGCCGGTGCGGTGCAGCTGGTACATGGCCGTGCCCACGAGGCGCGTGCCGGACATGCCGAGCGGATGGCCCATCGCGATCGCCCCGCCATTCGGGTTCACATGCGCCGCGTCATCCGGAATGCCCAGCTGACGCAAAACGGCAAGGCCCTGCGCCGCAAAGGCCTCGTTGAGCTCGATCACGTCCATCTGGTCGAGAGTGAGCCCGGCGCGTTCGAGCACCTTGCGGGTCGCAGGCTCGGGACCGATGCCCATCACACGTGGCGCAACACCCGCAGCCACCATGGCAACGACACGCGCCTTTGGCGTGAGACCGTTCGACTTCGCCGCAGCCTCCGAGGCGACCAGCACGGCGCCAG
This sequence comes from Rhodobacterales bacterium, assembly GCA_038260405.1. Lineage (GTDB taxonomy): Bacteria > Pseudomonadota > Alphaproteobacteria > Rhodobacterales > Rhodobacteraceae > Puniceibacterium. Next base: position 94,072 of record JBBSNW010000001.1, read on the forward strand.
CCCCGTCATTCACACCCGAGGCATTCCCGGCCGTCACTGACAGTTCCGGACCATTCACGCCTTTCAGCTTGGCCAGCTTTGCGGCATCCGTTTCGGGGCGCGGATGTTCGTCGGTACCGACCACCAGCGCGTCACCCTTGCGCTGCGGGATCGTGACTGGCGTGATTTCATCCGAAAACACACCCTTTTCATGCGCCGCAGCCCAGCGGGCCTGACTTGCCGCCGCAAACAGATCCTGATCCTCGCGGCTGATGCCATAGTCGGCAGCGACGTTATCGGCCGTTTCCGGCATTGAATGCGTGCCGAAGGCCGTGTCGATCTTGCGGTTCTTGAAACGCCAGCCGATCGTGGTGTCGTACATCTCGGCATTGCGGGAAAAGGCGCTCGTCGCCTTCGCCATGACGAAGGGCGCGCGGCTCATGCTCTCAACGCCGCCGGCAATCATCATATCGGCGTCTCCGGCACGGATGGCGCGCGCCGCCATGCCGATCGCATCCATCCCCGAACCGCACAGCCGGTTGATCGTGGTGCCGGGAACCTCGACCGGCAGGCCCGACAGCAGCACGGCCATGCGCGCCACGTTGCGGTTATCCTCACCCGCCTGATTGGCGCAGCCCAAGATCACATCGTCGACACGCGCCCAGTCCACACTCGGATTGCGGCCCTGCAGAGCGGACAAGGGAATGGCTGCCAGATCATCCGTGCGAACCTGTGACAGAGCACCACCGTAACGTCCGATAGGTGTGCGGATTGCGTCGCAGATGAATGCGTCGGCCATGCAGATCTCCTCCTCCGGGCGCTTCGGCCCCTCTTGGAGATACCATAACCAAAGAAACATCACACATAAAGGATAATTTAGTAATTTTTGTGATGTATATATTCTTTAATTTTTCTGAATTAAAATCAGTGATTTAAGTGGATCGTGCATTCCTTGAGGGAGGCTTTGCGCCGTTCCGTCGCGTCTGTCTGCGATAGCAGCGCACCCTCCGAGTCACGCATGGTCTGCGCAACATATCCGTCCGCCGGGCCAGCCAGGGCCAGATAGAGGCCCGCAAAAAGACGCCGCGCCGCGACACCCGGCCAGTGCGGCCCCAGAGCCTCTTGCGGCAGACGCGGGTCCTGCAGGACGATCAGCCGGAAGCGATGCACGAGCTGCAATCGCAGCCTCAGCGCCTCGGGCGGAGAGATTTCGCCGCCCGCCGAGAGATGTTCGTGCAACCCTTCGAAAAGATGCACGAATGCCTCGTATTGCGTGGCAAGATCGGCCAGTGGCCAAAGCTCCGCCGCGAGCCGGGCGATGCCGCCATCGCCGGGAAGAGACTCGGCGGACATCACGACGCCGCTGGAGGGAACCTCGTTAGGAATTTCCGAAGCCATATAGCTTCGCGGACCCAATTGCGCCCACCGCCGCCCGGGCGCGCTGTCACGATCCAATGTCAGAAGCCACTTTCGGGGCGTCGGAAGCGGCTCGTAAAAGAGCCTCGCGGCCTGGGTAAATTCTTCGCGCGCCGTCTCGCTGAGGCGGTAATAGCTCTTGCGCCCGATCCGCTGGCCTTCGAGGTGACCGCTCGCGACAAGCCGCGAAACGGCGGTGCGCACAAGACTCTCGCTGATCCCCTGCTGCGCACAGGAGTCGATCAGGGACCCCATCCAGAGCGCGCCTCCCCTCGGCTCGACGACGTCGCCATACAAGGTGACGATGAAACGGTTCGCCCTCGGAGGCTGTGAGCCGGAAAGTGAAATCAGATCAGCGGGGTCAATGTTTTTCATAACCTCCGTGATACTGATTTCGCGCCACAGACGACAAGGGGCTAACTCTGCCTCACCCAGTTGGGGAGAGACGCAGATCGGCCCGGGCTGACGCCAGCCCCCTGACTACGCCGCAATGTCATGCTGCTGCAGAGCGGTCTCGATCTCGCCCCGCACCTTCTTCACGGCGTCGTCCTTGACGGGGCCATAGCCGCGGATATCCATCACCATACCGGCAATCCGCGCGGCCTCATCCCTGTTGTCAGCTGTCAGACCAGCGACCAGACGGTCCAGCAGCGCGCGATATTCCAGAATCAATGCACGCTCCATCCTGCGCTCGGCGGTGCGCCCGAATAAGTCGAACAGGGTCCCGCGCAGGGTCTTCATCTTCGCAAGCTGCCGAAACGCGGGCTGCATCCAGGGACCGAAGACCCGCTTGCAGGGCCGCCCCCTCGCGTCCAGCTTCGCCGGAATCAACGGCGGCGCAAGGTGGTGCCTGACCGTGAAATCTCCGTCGAACCGATCCTTCAGGCTGTCGTAAAAGTGCGTATCGGCATGCAGTCGGGCGACCTCGTATTCATCCTTGTAGGACATCAGCTTGAACAACCCCTTCGCCGCGGCCAGTGTGAGCGCCCCTGCCTCACCCGTCACGCGACGCTCGGCAGAGTGTACCGTTTCGATCGCTTCGCGGTAGGTCTGAGCCCATTTCCTGTTCTGATATCCGATCAGAAATTCCGACCGGAGGTCGATGATCTCCTGCAGTGTCTGCACGAGATTGATCGGCAGGTTCGCGGCCGCCTCGACCGCTTCGCGGTCATGCACGACCACCCGGCCCCAGGTGAAGGCATCCTTGTTGAGGTCCGGCTTCACGCCATTGAGCTCGATCGCCCGCATCAGAGCCGCTTCGCTCAGCGGCACGAGCCCCGCCTGCCAAGCTGCACCCAGCATCATCACGTTGGCAAAGACCGTATCGCCGATCAGCGCCTCTGCCAGCGCGTTGGCATCGAGGGCATGCAGGCTCGCGGAATCGACCGCTTCTTCGATGGCTGCTAGCCGCAGGTCGGCATTCAGATCGGCATCGCGATTTTGCACGAGATCCCCTGTCGGCATCAGAGCCGTGTTCATCACGGCGCGGGTTTTGCCTCTGGCATAGGTCGCCGACGCCTTGGGCGAGGAGCTGACCACGAGATCACATCCGATCAGGGCATGCGCGGAGCCGGGTTCGATCTTGGCCTGATTGACCCCGCCTGCGGTTTTCGACATCCGGATGTAGCTGAGCACGGGGCCGAATTTCTGAGCGAACCCCATGAAATCAAGCACCGAGGTGCCCTTCTCCTCCAGATTGGCCGCCATGGCGATCAGCTGGCCCACCGTGACCACGCCCGTGCCGCCAACGCCCGTGACGACGATGTCCCAAGGCGTGTCGAGACTGGGCATGACAGGGGTCGGAAGTGCTTCCTTCAATGCATCGAAGGTCGCACGGTCGCCGCCCGATCCGGACTTGCGCAAAGTGCCGCCTTCGACCGTCACGAAGCTCGGGCAGAAGCCGTTGAGACAGGTGTAATCCTTGTTGCAGGAATTCAGGTTGATCTGGCGCTTGCGACCGAATTCCGTCTCCTTCGGCTCGACGCTGAGGCAGTTTGATTCAACCGAACAATCGCCGCAGCCCTCGCAGACCAGCGGATTGATGACGACGAACTTCTTAGGGTCCTCCATCTTGCCGCGCTTGCGCAGGCGGCGTTTCTCCGTCGCACAGGTTTGCTGATAGATCAGAACGGTCGTCCCCGTGATCTCCCGCAATTCGCGCTGGATGCGGTCGAGCTCGCGGCGGTGTTCGATCTTCACCTCCGCGGGAAAGTCGGAGAGCCGAAAGGTTTCGGGCCGGTCCGACACGACGACCAGCTTCCTGACACCCTCGGCGATCAGGGCGTGGGCGATCTGATGAACGGAAATCGGCCCGTCCACGCTCTGGCCGCCGGTCATCGCCACGGCGTCGTTGAAGAGGATCTTGTAAGTGATGTTGGTGTCCGCCGCGACGGCCTGCCGCACGGCCAGCGAACCGGAATGGTAATAGGTGCCTTCGCCGAGATTCTGGAAGACATGCTTGTTGCCGTTGAACCTGGAGCGTGCGACCCAGTTGACGCCCTCTCCGCCCATCTGAATAAGCGAGGTCGTGTTGCGGTTCATCCAGCTCGCCATGAAGTGACAGCCGATACCCGCCATCGCCTCGCTGCCTTCGGGCACTTTGGTCGACGTGTTGTGCGGACAGCCCGAGCAGAAATAAGGCGTCCGCGTCGCTCCCGGCACGTCGATGAGAGCAGGTGGTTCGGCCCGCTTTTGCGCCGTCTCGGTCATGTGCAGACCATCGAAATTCAGATCCAGTCGCGCCGCGATGATCTCTGCCAGCATCACCGCGCCAAGTTCATGGGTCCAAGGTACCAGCCTTTTGCCAAACTCGTCATTCTTGCCGACCATGCGTTCGGGCTTCTGGCCCGGGAAGTCGTAGAAATGCTCTTTCAGCTGGCTTTCGATGATGCCGCGCTTTTCTTCCACGATCAGAAGCTCCTGCTTCCCGCTCGCGAAAGCCAGAGCGCCCTGACCTTCCAGCGGCCAGACCAGCCCGACCTTGTAGATGTCGATGCCGATCTCGGCCGCTTTCGCTTGATCTATTCCCAACAGGCGGAACGCTTCGAGTACATCGAGATGCGACTTGCCGGTCGTGATGATCCCGAAACGCGCATCGGCGTGACCCCATTCCACCCGGTCGATGGGGTTGGTGCGGGCAAACGCCAAAACGGCCTCCTTCTTGGCCTCCATGCGTTCCTCGATCTGGGGACCGGGCAAGTCGGGCCACCGATAATGCAGGCCATCCTTCGGCGGCGTGAAATCCGGGGTGGCGAAGGTGCGATCGGCCGGCAGCTCGAAGGACATGCCGCTTTCGACCACTTCTGATATTGCCTTGAACCCGACCCACATGCCTGAAAAACGCGAAAGCGCGTAACCCCATTCGGCAAAAGGCAGGAACTCCGCTACATTGGCCGGGTGGATCGTCGGCATGAAGAAGTTCATGAAGGCCACATCGGACTGATGCGGCATCGACGAGGAGGCACAGCCGTGATCGTCGCCAGCCACCACCAGCACCCCGCCGGTCGGCGACGAGCCGTAGGCATTGCCATGCTTGAGCGCGTCGCCGGCGCGGTCCACACCGGGGCCCTTGCCATACCAAAGTCCGAACACGCCCGCGCAAGTCCTGTCGGGATCGGTCTCAACCTGCTGGGTGCCGATCATCTGGGTCGCCGCGAACTCTTCGTTCACAGCTGGCAGAAATTCGATTCCAGCCTCGGCGACCAGGGTCTTGTTGTGCGAAAATTCCAGATCAACCCCGCCAACCGGCGATCCACGATACCCGGACACATAGCCACGCGTGTCCAGCCCCGCCTCTCTGTCACGGCGAGCCTGATCCAGCGCGATCCGGACAATCGCCTGTGTCCCGGTCAGAAACACGCGCCCGCTCTTGCGCGTGTACCGTTCGATCAACTCGTAATTGTTCAAGATTGGCGTCTGATCAGTCATCGTTCCTCCCTGTCCGACCGCAAGGGGTCGGATATGTCTGATGCAGTTTACCCGATCTTTTTGATATGCGTTTTCATTTCACCTCTGAATTCATCAGCTTTATGGTACAGGAACTCAGAATGGCGGAAAACATGACCAAACCCTATCAGCTCGACCCAGTCGAAACCAAAATCCTGCCGATGGTGCAGACGGACGCGTCGCTCAGCATTTCGGACCTCGCCGACGCGATCAACAGCTCGCCCGCGACATGCTGGCGGCGGATCAAGGACATGGAAGAGGCCGGAGTGATCGGCCCCCCGGTACGCATCGTCAATCCCGCGAAGATCGGGCGAAACATGGACGTCTTCTGTCAGATCCGCATGAAGTCCCAGGCAGCATCGGCGCGGGAAGAACTGCATCGCGCGCTGGCGTTGGAGCCGACGATCGTCGAGGTCTATTCGACCTCCGGCGACTGGGACTACCTGCTGCATCTCGTCGTGCGGGACATTGCGGATCTCGAGGCCATCCTGATGCAGCGCGTCCTCGTGCTCGATTGCGTCGCAAACACGTCCACGCTCTTTGCATTGCGGCGGATCAAGCATACGACCGTGATCCCCGCTTGAGGTCGGGCTGATCTGGTCCGGCACGTCATGGCGCTGGGTTTGCGGTTCTGACCACCCGTTCGTGGCAAATTCTCGAATGAAACGATACCAGCGATAAACAAGGAGTTATCCATGTCACCGATCTTTGACCTTTCCGGCAAATGCGCCCTCGTCACCGGGTCGAGCCAGGGCATCGGCCTCGCACTGGCCCGCGGGCTGGCCGAACATGGCGCTATGGTCGTCTTGAACGGCCGTTCGGAAAGCAAGCTCGAAGATGCCGCAAACGCGCTGCGCAGCGAGGGCCTGAAGGTGGAGACCGCCGTCTTCGACGTGACCGACCCCGAGGCCGTCCGAATGGCCGTGGCCCGTATCGAAAGCGAGGTCGGCCCGATCGACATCTTGATCAACAATGCCGGTATGCAGTACCGCGCCCCGCTGGAAGACTTCCCCGAAGAGGAATGGTCGCGGCTGATGCGCACGAATGTCGACAGCGTTTTTTACGTGGGCAAAGCCGTCGCAAAGGGCATGATCGCGCGCGGCGCGGGCCGTATCATCAACATTGCCTCGGTGCAGGCAGAGCTCGCGCGACCCGGTATCGCGCCCTACACGGCCACGAAGGGCGCGGTGCGCAACCTCACCCGCGGCATGTCCACCGACTGGGCGAAACATGGGATCCGTGTCAACGCGATTGCACCGGGATACTTCAAGACCCCCCTCAACAAAGCCCTGGTCGAGGATCCGCAATTCACGGATTGGCTTGAAAAGCGGACACCTGCGGGCCGCTGGGGGCGGGTCGAAGAGCTTGTCGGCACCGCGGTTTACCTCTCAAGCGAGGCGGCCTCTTTCCTCAGCGGCCAGACGATCTTTGTCGATGGCGGGCTCTCCACGAGCGTCTGAGGCCTTGAAACCCACTCCGCGTCGGTACAGAGGATACGATGGTCAGACATCCCCGGCTGCCTGTCGCACGTTCTAGTCGGAGCTGATTTCGACGCTGTTGAAATCGTCGAGCAGGTCCAGAAGCTGGCGATACTTGTCCTCTCCGAACGCGGCCTCGATCCGGTCGGTGATACTGCGGCTGACCGCGCTGTGATCCGAGAGGATCTGTGAACCCGCTGGGCAGATCGACACGATCTGCCGCCGCCGGTTTGTCATGTCCTGAACCCGCGCGATCTGCTGCTTGCGGACCATCGCCTCGAGAAGACGCGAGACCGAAGCGGGCTGCAGGCAAGCCGCCTTGGCCAGCTCCTGACCCGACATCGGCCCGGCCTCCGCAAGGACCCGCAGGATCCGCCATTGCGGCTCGCTCACCCCGGCATCGGCCAGCATGCGCCGGAGCGGGATGAGCATGCGCTCGCGCGCGCGCATCAGCGCGATGGGCAGGGACCGCCCGGTCGGGGCCAGTCCGTGATCGGGTTTGTCGATGCTCATGCGCCCCCTTTCCGCCGCGCGAGCCGCCCTAGATCAGCCAAAGCGACAGCGTCGGCACCAGCACCAGCAGCGTGAGGCGCAGGATATCAGCGATCCAGAACGGGATGATGCCGCGAAAGATCGTGCGCAGTGGAATGTCGGGCAGCGTCGCACGCAGCACGAAGACGTTCATGCCCACCGGAGGCGTGATCAGGCTGATTTCCGTCACCACCACGACGACAACCGCGAACCAGATCAGCACGTTCTCGGGGTCGGCAAGCGGGCCTGGACCAAAATCGAGCTGCGCGACGATGGGGTAGAATACCGGCACGGTGAGCAGGATCATCGACAGGCTTTCGAACACGCAGCCCATGACGAGATAGATCATCACCATCATCCCGATCACCGCCCAGGGGCTGATGTCGAAATCGTAAATCATGTCGACCAGCGCGTCGGGCAGACCGGCAAAATTGGCGAAGGACGAGAATATCTCCGCTCCGATGATGATGGCGAAGATCATCGCCGACGATATCACCGTTTCCACGCAAGCCGCGCTGAAACCCTCGCGCCCGAGACTGCGCATCGCCAGGGCCAGGACCAGCGAAAAGATCGCGCCCATGCCGGCCGCCTCGATCGGGGTGAAGAAGCCGCCGTAGATGCCGATCATGATGAAGGCGAAGAGCCCCAGCGTGCCGAGCACGCCCAGCGTATCGCGTCGCGTCATGGAGGCCGGCTCGGTCACCGGTGGGGCGAGTTTCGGGTTCACGCGTACCGCGATCACCACGGCGAGGAGATAGAAGATGACGCCGATTGCACCGGGTATGAGGCCTGCGATGAAAAGCTTGCCGATATCGCTTTCGGTCAGCAGCCCGTAGATGATCATTATGACGGAGGGTGGGATCAGAATGCCGAGCGTGCCTCCTGCGGCGATGGAACCGGCGGCGAGGCTGTCCGAATAGCCGAACTTGCGCATAGGCGGCATGGCGACGCGCGACATGGTCGCGGCTGTGGCGAGCGAGGAGCCGGAGACGGCGGAAAAGCCGCCGCAGGACAGAACGGTGGCCAAGGCAAGCCCGCCCCGCATCCGCCCGAACAGCCGGTCGGCCCCGGCAAAGAGCCCGTGCGCAATCCCGGAATTGGCGAGGATATTGCCCATGAAGATGAACAGGGGCACCACCGAGAGAGAATAGGAAAAACCGGTCTCGAAGACTGCTGACCCGACCATGGCGCCTGCCGGTTCGATGCCCCGCATCCAGGCAAAGCCGAGGCCCCCGACCAGCGCCATGGCAAAGGCGATTGGCACACGGGCAAAGACGAGGCTCAGCAGGATGACCAGGGCAATCAGGGATTCAGTCATTGCGCAGCCCCCGGATCAGCCCGAACAGAGCCGCCAGCATGCAGGCCGCGGCTCCGAGGAAGGCAAAGGGCGCAAATGGCACGCCGAGTGAGACCGAGCGGGACCCGTCGGCGAGTTGCCCCAGTCCCAGACGGACAAGCTGCCAGGCAAAGAAGGCCAGCACCGCCGCCGAGACGAGCGCCGCGAATAGTCCCAGCACCCGAGTCACAGGGCGCGGAAGCAGTTCCACGAGCAGATCGACCTCGACATGGGCGCCCGCGCGGCTGACCAGCGGCAAGGCCACGAAGACCAGCGCGCCGAGAAGCAGCTCGGTCATTTCGAACGCCCCGGAAAGCGGCGTGTTGAGCAGATAGCGACCGATCACATCCACACCGGTCACCGCCATCAGGGCCAGCAGCAGAAGCGCTGCCAGCCCCTTGAGAAAGGTCTCCAGTCGCGCGGCGATCATTGCGACGCCGCACCCCCCTGATCGACGCCGGTCATGTCACGCAGACGCGCGAGCGCTGCGGCACCATCCTCACCCTCGGGCAGGGACGCGGCCCAGGCATCCTCGTACTTGGTCGCGGCAGAGCGGATCGCGTCGACGACCGGTTCTGGAGCGGCATAAAGTTCGATGCCCGCCTCCTCGATCTTGCCGGTGGCCACGCGGTCCGCCTCGTTCCAGGCTTCGCCCACGCGCTCTGCGAAGGCCAGCCCCGATATGGCGTCGATCGCCGCCTGATCCTCGGGCGATATCTCGCTCCACCTGTCCTCGTCCATCACGAGGAACCAGGTGGTGTTGTACATGCCCCCCGGCACCGTCATCGAATACTTGATGTCGTCGGTGAGGTTGAACGCCGTCAGCGCCTCGTAGGTGAAGGCCACGCCGTCGATCACACCGCGCGAGAGCTTTTCATAGACTTCGGGCGAGGACATGAAGAGCGGCGTTGCACCCAGATCCCCGATCAGATCGGCGATGTATCCCCCGGGCACGCGGATCTTGAGCCCGTCGAAATCCGCGGGCGTCTCGATCTTGCGCTGGTTGTTGTGAAACAGCCCCGGTCCGTGCATGAACAGGCCCAGCAGATGCGTGCCCTCATGTTCGGCGCGCGCGTTCAGGTCTTCTGTATAGACCGTCCAGAACGCTTTGGACGCGGCGACGGCATCATCCCCGAGGAAAGAGAACTGGCCCAGCTGGCTGCCCGCAAACCTGTCATCCTGGGTAAAGCTGTGCAGGCCGTAGGTGATGTCGGCAATGCCGTCACGGGCCATGTCGAAATGCGCGGGCGGGCTGCCCAGCGGCTTGCCGAGCACGCGTCCCGACACGCGGCCTTCGGTCACCTCTTCGACCTCTTCGGCCCAGGGCTTGATCGCGTTGACGACGATCGGATGGCGCGGCGGCAGCCAGCTCGACAGGGCCAACGTCACGTCGGCGGCCTGCGCGGACAGCGGCGAAAGAATGGTGGTCAAGGCCAGCAAGCAGGCTTTGGTCAGATGTTTCATGTGGTCTCCTCCCAGAGATGTTGGTGGCGTTGCGGGATGTTCCGCACGGCCGGTGGATGTCAGGGTAAAGGCAAAGGGCGCACTGTTTCGGGATGCGCCGCAACGAAGGCGGGCAGTGGGGCGCAGGTCGCAGCCACTCGGGTGATGCGGGGCAGATCGACGGTCGTCACGCCCCAGCGCGCGGCGTTGTATAGCTGCGGGATCAGCACGATATCGGCCTGGCTCAGCCGGGCGCCCATGGCGTAGGGTCCGGTCGCATCCAGCATCCGCTCGACGGCCTCGAGCCCTGTCCGAATGAAGTGTCGCGACCACTCGGTACGCGCCTCCGTCCGTCCACTGATCTGCTCGGCGCGCGATAGAACGCGCAGGTTGCAGACCGGATGGATGTCGCAGGCCACCGCCTGAACCACCGTGCGCATCCGCGCCACCTCTGCGGGGACGGCGGGTCGCAGCGACAGGTGGCCCATATCTTCGAGATAGTCGAGGACGGCCATGGACTGCGTCAGCCGCAGCCCGTCGATGTCGAGAACGGGAACAAGTCCCTGGGGGTTGCGCGCCAGATGGTCCGCCGCGCCCTGCTCGCCCGCGGCCAGATCCAGCGGAACGGCGCGATAGGCGATCCCGGCAAGGTTCAGGGCGATGCGCAGCCGGTAGCTCGCCGTGGAGCGCCAGTAATCGTAGAGGACAACCTCCCGCCCTATGGCAGCCGCGGTGGAAAGGGCCTGGAATTCCGGCACGGGTTGCGCTGTCACGCCGGTTTCTCCGGGTCGAGTTTTTCCGAGTCGAGGCCGGCACGGGCTGCGTCGAGCGCCGCGGCGATCGTGTCCGTATCTCCCATTTGGTTCATCAGGATCAGGATCAGGCGCGCATTGAGCGCATCGCTCTGATCCTTGCTCAGCCCCTCATGCGCCGCGATCAGCGCGGCATAGGCATCGTCGGGCGCGGTCATGTTCGGTGTCAGAATCAGACCCATCTTCTACTCCTGTCCCGTAGCGCGGCGCAGCGCGGCACGCAGTTGGGGTTCGTCGATTGCGGGCCAGCGGCCCACCACATGCTGATCCGGACGGATCAGATAGACCGCCGCCGGAGCGTCCCCGAGATATCGCTCGCGCAGGGCGCCCTCCACGGCGCTTGCTGGCAGATTCAGTCCCTTTGCTGTTACATGGCCCTCGGTGAGGTCGGTCACGTCAACCCCGATCCCGAGGATCACGAAACCTGTGTTGAGCCGGTCCAGCAGATAGCCATCGCCGAGCGGCGCATCGGGGCACGGCGCACCGGGCCGTGTCCTGGCGGGGCCGCCGACCATCGCATCCTCGGAGTTGAGCGACAGCCCGTCATAGATGCAGGGGACGGACAGGCGACCGGAATTGACTAGAGGCCGCGCGAAAGCGTGCTCGCCGGCGAGGCTCAGCACCGCGTTGCGGAAGATCTGGCTGATCTTGGATTTGGGGGTGATGAAATCCGTGGCGCGGGTGGAATTGAGGATGTTCTCGTCCGCACCGTATCGGCGTTCTTCACAATAGCTGTCGAGCAGCACGTCAGGCGCTTGGCCCTGCAGGACGAGGCCCAGTTTCCAGCCCAGATTGTCCACGTCCTGAATCCCGGAATTCGCGCCGCGCGCACCGAAAGGCGAGACCTGATGTGCCGAGTCGCCCGCAAACAGCACGCGTCCATGGCGGAATTTCTGCATGCGGCGGCACTGGAATGTGTAGATCGAGGACCAGACGACCTCGTAATCGGCGTCTGGTCCCAGCATGGCATCGAGACGGGCGCGGATGTTTTCGGGCTTCATCTCTTCGGCGCGGTCGATGTCCCAGCCGATCTGGAAATCGACGCGCCAGATCCCGTCGGGCTGCTTGTGCAGCAGGCAGGACGCACCGGAGGACTTGAAAGGCGGCTCGAACCAGAACCAGCGTTCCGTCGGAAAGCTCTCGTTCGTCATCCTGATGTCGGCGATCAGGAAGCTGTCCTTGAAGACACGGCCCTCGAAATCGAGACCCAACATCTTACGCAAAGGTGAGGACGCGCCATCGCAGCCCACCAGCCAGTCGGCGGCGATGCGGTACGGCCCCTCGGGCGTCATCACGTCGAGAAGGACGTGGTCCCCGTACACCTCGACAGCATCGACGCGGTTCTTGCCGCGAATCTCGATCGGGGCACCCGCCGCTTGTGCCTGACGGACGCGTTCCACGAGGTAGCGTTCGAAATAGGGCTGCTGGAGGTTGATGAAGGCAGGATGGCGGTGGCCGTCCTCGGGGAGGAGGTTGAACTCGAACACCTTGCGGTCCTCGTGAAAGACCTTGCCGACATTCCAGACGATGCCCTTGTCCAGCATCGGTTCGACGCAACCCCACCGCGCGCAGATGTCGAGCGTGCGCTTGGCGAAACAGATCGCGCGGCTGCCCTGCCCGACCCCTTCGTGATCGTCGAGGACAACGACCGGGATGCCCTGCAGCCCGAGGTCAAGCGCGGTCGCCATGCCGATCGGCCCGCCGCCCAGAATGACGACCGGATGGCGCGCGGGAGTGTCGGCATCCTGATCGGCATTGTGTTCGTAGGGATATAGCCTGAACTCCAGGCTGTATCGGTCATCCAGCATCAACTCCCCTCCCCTTGATCTTGAAAGGGATCGGCCCTCCGCCGACCCCCGTATGCCTCAGCCCTGAAGATCGGCCCACATGGCCTGGTCGCGCTCGGCGGTCCAGATCCGGGGCGTGTCGATACCGCGCGCCTCGTCATAGGCGCGGGCCACGTTGAACGGCAGGCAGTGTTCATAGATCGCATAATCCGAGAACTTCGGATCGCAGGAGGCCCGCACGGCATTCCAGGCCTCCTTGAGGCTGCCGCCGCGCGCGACGACGCGAGCCACCGGCTTGTAGGTGCTGTCGACGAAGTCCGCGGTCGCCGCGAGCGCCTTGGCCACCATATCCTCGCCGACCAGGGCATCCCCACGGCCCGGGGCGATCGATTTCGGTTCATAGGCCGCGATATTGGCCAGGGTTTCGGCCCAGTCGCCGAAATGTCCGTCGCCGCAGTAGCAGGCCGAGTGGTATTCGACGATGTCGCCGGTGAACATCACCTCCTGATCCGGCACCCAGATCACCGCATCGCCAGCGGTGTGCGCGCGGCCCAGATGCATGATGTCGACACGGCGCTTGCCGAGATAGACGGTCATGCGGTCGGAGAAGGTGGTCGTCGGCCGGGTCAGGCCGGGAATTTCCTCGTGACCCTGGAACAGGCGCGGGAAGCGGCCGAATTCGCTGTCCCAATCCTCCTGCCCGCGCTCTTCGACCATCGAGGCGGCCACGTCGGACATGATGATCTCGCGCGCGCCATAGGCCGATGCGCCGAGCACCCGGACAGCGTGATAATGGGTCAAAACGAGGTGACTGATCGGCTTGTCTGTGACCTCGCGGACTTTCTCGATCACCATGCGGGCGAGGCGCGGCGTGGCCTGAGCCTCGACGATCATCACCGACTCGTCGCCAATGATCACGCCGGTATTGGGATCACCTTCGGCGGTGAAGGCGTAGAGGCCGTCTCCGACTTCGGTGAAGCTGATCTTCTTGTCCGCCATGTCGCCTTGCGATGCGAATGCCTTGGCCATGTGGTGTCTTCCTTTTGTCTGTCTGTGCCGGTGGATCTGTCGGAGCCTCCGGCGGGAGTTTTTCTGGCAAGATGAAGGCGCGTCCCGTGCCCTCGCCTAACGTGCGTAGGGGTCTTCGAGCGCGGCGATCACGGTGCCGGTGCAGCGGCCAAAGCCAATGCGATAGCCATCGCCCTGTGCGGCGCCGGTCAGGGTCACGGTGTCGCCATCCTCGATGAAACTGCGGGACTGTCCGGCAACCTCGAACGGTTCCTTCCCGCCCCAGCTGAGTTCGAGCAGCGAGCCGCGATTTGCCTTTTCGGGGCCCGATATGGTGCCAGAGCCAAGCAGATCGCCGGTGCGCATGGCGCAGCCGCTTGTGGTGTGATGCGCCAGTTGCTGGGCGGCGGAGTAGTGCATTTCCCTGTAATTCGTGCGTGAGATGGTTTGGGCTTCTGCGCCTTCGGGCGCCATCGTGACGGTCAGGTCGATGTCGTAGAGCATCGGCTTCGGCTCCGTCAGGTAGGGCAGAAGCGCGCGTTCCCGCTCGGGCGTCGAGGTGCGGAAGGCATCGAGCGCGGCGGCAGTGACGATCCATGGGCTGATGCTCGTGGCGGTCGCCTTGGACTGAAACGGGCCGAGGGGCTGGTATTCCCAAGCCTGGATGTCGCGCGCCGACCAGTCGTTCAGCAGAACATAGCCGAAGATCATCGCATCCGCCTCGGCGACCGTCACCGGGCCATGCGAGGAGATACCGACCACGGCACCGAGCTCCAGTTCGATATCGAAACGCTTGCAGGGCGCGAAGACGGGCGTGTCGGCATCCGGTGCCTTGAGCTGCCCCCAGGGGCGGCGCACATCGGTGCCCGACACGACGACGGACGAGGCGCGTCCGTTATAGCCGATGGGGATACTCAGCCAGTTCGGCGGCAGGGCGTTTTCCGCGCCCCGGAACATGGTGCCGACATTGGTGGCATGGTGTTTCGAGGCGTAGAAGTCGGTGTATTCGGCAACGGTGAAGGGCATCAGCAGCTTTGCTCCCGACATCGCCACCAGATGCGGCGCGACCTCGGCCTTGTGAGCAGGATCGGACAGCAACTCGGTCAGCCGGGCGCGCAGCCGGGCCCAGATCTCTGGCCCCGCATCCATCACGGCGTTCCAAGACGGCGCGGCAAACAGCGACGCATCAAGGCCGTGATCCACCTGAGCCACGTCAAGGATCTGCTCGCCGATGGCGACGCCCATGCGCGGCCCCTGCCCCGCATCGAACACGCCACAGGGCAGGTTGTTCAGCGGAAAATCCGTTGACGGGTCGTTGGCGGACACGACCCAGCTTTCGATGAGACCCATGTCTCCTCCCGGTCTTGCAGTTCTTCCGGAGGCGGCTGTGGTCCGCCTTCGCTGTCTTGTCAGTCCCAATTGCCTTCGGGCGTGCCGTCAAAATGCTTCTTCAGGCTGTCCCAGCAGTCGATGTAATCGTCCTGCAGCGGCGCCTCCTGCGCGGCAAAGCGGCTGAGATGCTGTGGAAAGCGCGTCTCGAACATGAAGGACATCGTGTTGTCGAGCTTCTCTGGCCCGAGATCGGCCCGGGTCGCCTTTTCGAAGGCGGTATTGTCCGGCCCGTGCGGCAGCATCATGTTGTGCAGGCTCATCGCGCCTGGGGCAAAGCCGTTGGGCTTGGCATCATAAGCGCCGTAGATGTTCCCCATCAGCTCGGACATGACGTTCTTGTGGTACCAGGGCGGGCGGAAGGTATTCTCCATCGTCATCCAGCGTTCGCGGAACAGCACGAAGTCGATATTCGCGGTGCCCTCCACCCCCGACGACGCAGTCAGAACGGTGAAGATCGACGGATCGGGGTGGTCGAACAGGATCGCGCCGATGGGGCAATAGTTGCGCAGGTCATATTTCACCGGCGCGTAATTGCCGTGCCAGGCTACCACGTCCAGCGGGCTGTGGCCGATATGGGTCTTGTGGAACTGGCCCTGCCATTTGATCGTCACGGTCGAGGGCACATCCCGGTCCTCGAATGCGGCCACGGGCGTCTTGAAATCCCGCCGGTTGGCCATGCAGTTGGCCCCGATCGGACCCCGCCCGGGCAGGTCGAACTTCTGGCCGTAATTCTCGCAGACGAAGCCTCGCGCGGGGCCGTCCAGAACCTCGACCCGGTAGACGAGGCCACGCGGCAGGATGGCGATTTCCTTCGGCTCGAGGTCAATGACACCAAGCTCGGTAGCAAAGCGCAGGCGACCCTCTTGCGGGACGACCAGCAATTCGCTGTCGGCGGAATAGAAGTACTCGTCCTGCATGGATCGCGTGACAAGATAGATATGGCTCGCCATGCCGACCTGGGTGTAAACGTCGCCCGCGGTGGTCATGGTGCGCATGCCCGTGACCCATGTGAGGCTTTCCTCGGTATGGGGCACCGGATTCCAACGATACTGGCCGAGGCTGATCACGTCAGGGTCCACGTTCGGGGCAGAGGCCCAGTACGGCATGTCGATTTTTTCATATCGGCCGGAATGCTTGACCGAAGGGCGGATCCGATAGCACCAGGTGCGCTCGTTCTGATAGCTCGGCGCGGTGAACGCGGTGCCGGAAAGCTGTTCGCCATAAAGGCCATAAGCGCATTTCTGCGGGCTGTTGCGGCCATCGGGCAGCGCACCAGGCAGCGCTTCGGTCTCGAAATCGTTGCCAAAGCCGGGCATATAGCCGTCATGGAGGGCCGTTATCCCGGCGGCGCGTGTCAGACCGGACAGCTTTGTCATGTCGTTCATCGAAGAGCTCC
The DNA here is from genome assembly GCA_038260405.1 of Rhodobacterales bacterium. Taxonomy (GTDB): domain Bacteria; phylum Pseudomonadota; class Alphaproteobacteria; order Rhodobacterales; family Rhodobacteraceae; genus Puniceibacterium. The sequence continues at coordinate 110,595 of JBBSNW010000001.1, forward strand.
TCCCCCGTTGATGATTGATATGTTGATAGTTAACTTTGTAACTAACAAGTCTGAAAATGTCGGAGCTGCAAAAGATGAGTCATGAGGATTTCGAGCTCGCGGGTTTCACGCCTTACCTCCTCAATCAGGCGGCCGAGGCGCAAAGCCTTGTCTTTTCAAAGATCTACAAGGATCGTTACGGCATGCTGCGTACCGAATGGCGGGTCCTGTTCCATCTTGGGCGCTACGGCGAGATGACCGCCAAGGAAATCTCTCAGAGCGCCATGATCCACAAGACCAAGATTTCCCGCGCCGTCCGCGACCTCGAGGAAAAGCGATTCCTGGCGCGCGAGGTCATCGAGGAAGACCGCCGAGTCGAGCGGCTGACGCTGCGCCCGCCGGGCAAGGAGGCGTTCGACTACCTCGTCCGGGCCGCCGCCGAATATGAAGACCAGCTGGCCGCCAAGCTGGGGCAGGAAGAGGCGCAACTGCTCAAGCGACTGCTGAAGAGACTGGGATAGCGCGGCCGGCGTCCCGGTCTGCATCCATTCGCCACGCTTTGCGAACATCAACCGGGGTGGCTACGTCGTCAGCCGATCCAGACATGCCCTGCCCGCTCGACCACCGGCACGCCATCGAGCCCGCAATCGGCACCGGACAGCGGTGCACCGGTCGTGGCGTCGAAGCTGGCCCCGTGGGCCGTGCAGAGCAGCTTGCTCCCGTCAGCTGACAGCACCTGCGCGCCACGATAGTCGAGCGGCAGGAACTGGTGCGGACAGGCATTGACGTATGCCCGCAGCCCCGCACCGGTCCGCAGGAGAAGCAGTGGCAGCTCGCCCGCCGCGCTCTTCACAATGAGGGATGTAGTTTCGCCGACATCCTCCGCCGCGCAGATCCAAGTGCCCCGCGGCGGTGCCGAGCTGTAATCCGTCCAGCTCATTCCACTGGTTCGGCCTTCAAAACGCCGCGGCGGACCTGATCTTCCTCGATCGACTCGAAGAGCGCCTTGAAGTTCCCCTCGCCAAAACCGTCATCCCCCTTGCGCTGGATGAATTCGAAGAAGATCGGTCCGATCACCGTCTTCGAAAAGATTTGGAGCAGGACCCGGGTCGTGCCTCCGTCCACGACACCTTCACCATCGATCAGGATGCCGCGTGCCTTCATCCGGTCCAGCGGCTCCTTGTGCCCGCTCACCCGGCGGTGCGACATCTCGTAATATGTCGAAGGCGGAGCGGGCATGAACTCCATCCCGGCCTCCGCGATGCGGTCGGTCCCGCCGTAGATATCCTCTGACGCGATGGCGATGTGCTGGATCCCCTCGCCCTTGTATTCACGCAGATATTCCTCGATCTGGCTGTTCTCGTCCGCGCTTTCGTTGATCGGAATGCGGATCTTGCCGTCCGGTGATGTCAGCGCGCGGCTGGTGAGCCCCGTCTGCTTGCCCTGGATGTCGAAGAAGCGGATCTCGCGGAAATTGAAGGTCTCGGCATAGAACTTGTACCAGGTGTCCATGTTGCCGCGGATCACGTTGTGCGTCAGGTGATCCAGATAGTAGAAACCGAAGCCTTCCGGACGCGGGTTCACCTCGCCCAGCCAGTCGAAATCGGCGTCGTAGCAGCTGGCATCGCCATAGGTATCGACGAAATACAGAAGCGATCCACCGATTCCGATCACGGCTGGAACGTCCAGCGATTTGCCGTTGCCCGTGTATTCCTCGGCACCAAGCTCGACCGCCCGCCTGAGCGCGTGCTGCGCATCGACGACCCGCCAGGCCATTGCGGGGGCACAGGGGCCATGATCCTCGACGAATTGCGACGCATGGCTGTTCGGTTCGGCGTTCAGCAGATAGTTGATGTCGCCCTGCCGATACAGCGTGATGTCCTTGCTCTTGTGCCGAGCCACGGGGGCAAAGCCCATCTGCCGAAAGATCCCGTCCAGAACTTCCGGCTGCGGGTGAGCAAATTCGACATATTCGAAGCCGTCAGTTCCGGCAGGGTTCGACTGAGAGATTGTGGCTTTCGGGGCATCATGCGGGAAGGGTCCCATCGTGTTTCCTCCTTGGTAATATCTGAAGACAATGTGCCTTTTCCGTCATGCAAGTTGTGCGTATAATGCTCAAGGAAAAGACCATTCTTTGCACACCTCAAGCGGATTTGACGAAACTCATGCACGACATGCGCAAAGATACCTTCGACCATGCAATTCTCTCGGCGCTCCAGAAAGATGGCGCGCTGACCAATGCCGCGCTTGGTGAGATCGTGAACCTCTCGGCCAGCCAGGTGTCGCGTCGCCGCATTGCGCTCGAACAGGCTGGCGTGATCGAAGGATACAGCGCGCGTCTGAACGCGGCCAAGCTGGGGCTCGGCATGCGGGCGGTGGTGCGGGTGAACCTGCGCAGTCACGGACAGGAACGCGAAGGCGATTTCGCACGGTTCGTGGCCACCCGCTCTCAGATCTGCGCGGCCTTTTCGGTATCGGGGGATGCGGAGTACATCCTCGACATACGGGTCACGGATCTCGAAGCCTTTGCGGAATTCATACATTCGGAACTCCTGCCCCATCCGCAGGTGGCGCAGGTCCGGTCGGAAATTGTGCTGAAGACGCTGAAGGACAGCAACGGCCTGCCGCTCGACTGAAAATCTGCGCGATGCAGATCGGCCTTGTCCGTGTTCAACGGATTACGCCTTCAGGCGAAGAATTTGCGCCGCCGACGTGACCATATCTGACGATGGCACGCCGTGCGCGCCATCCTCCCCATCATCCGTCAACTTTGCCAGCTTCTGCGGTCAGTCTCTCACGCCGCCATCAGCGATCGCACCACCGGTTTGTCGGCGGCACACCGCTGCAGAAAATTCTCCACCGCGGCGATCGTGGTCAGCACCGACAACTCATCGTCGCCGAATTCGATCTCGAACCGTTCTTCCATCGCCATCATCAGCTCGACACAGTCGATACTGTCGGCGCCAAGATCCTCTACAAAGCGAGTGCTACGTGTGACGCCATCACCGAGGACACCGAGCGTTTTACGGGTGATCTCGATCAGACATTCGGTCAGTTTTGCCATGGAACTCCCCCCAAGACTAAAGTAGCGGTACCTACAACCATACCGGGAACTCCTCACGACTCCTAAGAAATATTTGCAGCCTTCCTCAGACGCTTACCCTGGGGTGGCGAAATTCTGCGAATGGATTGAAGTGCAACTTGATGACCGATTCCATCAAGCAGCGGCCCAAATCCGTGCCTTGAAGAGTCTGCATGAACCCCGCTGCGGTGCACGTTCGATGCTTTCCTCATCCGCGTCAAATCCGTTCAGCTCCGAAAGGATACGCCGCCAAGCTGTTGATATCGGCGCGCGCCATCAAACTGTCTCCGGCCTATGTTGCGTGCGCCAGCAGCCGTGAAAGCTCTTCCCGGGCATCCTCGAGCAGCACCGGAGTCTCCGTTGGATCCATTGCTGCATCGCCCTGCGGGAACAGGCGGGTATCCGAGAGCGGAGAGACAGGGCGATCTTCGACACGCACCTCGTAGTGGAGATGCGGCGCTGTCGACGTTCCCGTCGATCCGACGCGGCCGATCTCGTCACCGGCTGCGATCCGCTGGCCGACCTCGAGCGCCTCGTTCAGCGCGCTGAGATGCGCATAAAAAGTGCTCAAGCCCCCCGCATGCGTGATCTCGACCATGAGCCCGTAACCGCTGCGCTTTCCCATGAAGGTGATTTCTCCGGATTGCGTCGCACGGACCCTGGACCCGAGCGCGGCAGCGAAATCCACACCGCTGTGCATCCGGACATAACCGTGGATCGGATGCTTGCGCATCCCGAAGGCAGAGCTGAGACGCGCGCCCCTGACCGGTTGATTGAAGATCCGGACCAGCAGCCCATCCTTGTAGATCCGTGTTTGCCGGGACTCGTCGCCCGGCCACAGGATTTCATACGTCTCTTCCCCCAGATCGAGCTCCGCGAAGTCGATAAGCGGCTCTCCGATCGTCCGCTCCTTCAGACGCTTTTCCCGCCAGAAAAGACGCAAGTGCTCGTCGCCATCGAGTGCGCGCCGCAGATCGAGCGTACCGGCGAAGATGAGCTCTAGGTCGGTGGCGAACCGGGTGGGAATGCCCGCCTTGTCGAGGGCCGCATAGATGGAACTCCCGATCTCCGCCTCGCCTGCGCGGCTCACGGTCTCGAGTTTCGGCGGAACGAGGCGCACGGAGGGCGCCGCGCCAAAGATCGCCTGAACGCGCACGCCGTCATCGACCTCGAGCACGGCTTTTCTGGGTGCGCCACTGGTCGCGAGTTCCAGCGAAAGCCGGTGACCGGGCTGAAGGCTTTGCAGGTCGAATTCGGATCCGATCGCGCTGGCCACCTCTGAGCGGGCGGCTGAATCAAGGCCCGCCTCGGCAAGCAGAACGTAGAGGCTCTCGCCGGGACCCACGGCCCGTGACCAGGTGACCGCTTCGCCGCCCGGAGGTTCCAGGTCCTGATCGTCTTCAGCCAGGTCAGTTTCGGGTCCGGACGTGCCCTGATTGTTCTCTGGGGTGATTGCCAAGGGGGCGTCGCCATCCTGCAACTCCGGCAAGGCGGCTTCGGTGACAATCTCCGGGGCCTGCTCCGGCCCGTCGCCCCGCATCTTCACGCCGATCGCGACGCAGACGATGACCGTCAGGGCCGTCCAGTATCTCAACCTCATTCAGTCTTCCCTGCCCGCCATTTTCTTTACAGTCTTCGGGGTCTTCCTTGGCAAGCCCTTGCCTCGGGCGCTGCTCTGCCGGGTATCTTGCGCGTCGTTTCCCGTCTGATCGACATCCCGAAACATGCTCGATGAGATGAAGATGGGTCGGCCTTTCCACAGACAATATCGCTGCGGGCCAGTCCCCGCAACCTTTTGACCGAGGCGGAAGCATGCAATTGCTCACCCAAGCCGGGCTCGGGCACTTAAATTCTTCGCGAGCTCAATCTCGGGGAGGCGATATCGATAGATTTGTCGGTACTGGCTCGCACAGGCATTGTTGCCCCGAAGAGTGACTTTGCCTCTCCCCTTATTCTGATCACCAGCCCGTGTCTCATGTTCCGAGGCCCCTTCGCGCGTCGGCAAAAGACGCCGGATATCGGCGGACATTCATGGCAGGCTTGACGGTTGACGTGCCACCGATGCAAGACAAGCGGATGAACTACGCAGCGCTTGTTTCTCTCATCCTCATCTCTATTGCGGGTTTCGATCCGCGCGCGAGCTTCGCACAGACAGATCCGCCGGAGGAGCGCGAGGTCCTTCATGACGGTAATTTTGGTGCCGATCTGAACGCTCTTTGCGGCGCGGGGCAGAATTTGAACGACGGATGCGCCGCGATCCGCGCACGCGAAATCGTCGATGCATCGGAAGCGCCGTGGCGCGCCGTCGGGCGCGTGAACTTCGCGAGCACGCAGATCCGCAGCCACTGCACCGGCACTCTCGTCTCAGAGCGCATTGTGGTGACGGCCGCGCACTGCTTGTACACCGAAAGGCGTAAAAGCTGGATCCCCGCGCAGAGCCTGCGATTTGTGGCGGGATATCAGCGAGGCGCAGCAGTCGCGGTATCGGATGTCAAAAGCTACATTCTGGACCCCGTTCATGACACTGCGAGCCGCAAATTCGAGAGCGATCCTTCGATGGATTGGGCCTTGCTTGTGCTCAGGGACCCGATCGGTCTCGAGACGGGTTTTGTGCCCCTGGCTTCAATGGCGCCTGAAGACATGTCAGCATCAGAGGTTCTACTCGCCGGATATGCGGGACTGCGCGCGCATGTCCTCTCGGTGGCAAAGGATTGCGGCTCACCTGTATATGAGTCCGAAAATGGCGTGATCATGACCGGATGCGCCGCGATGAACGGAGATTCCGGCGCGCCGCTTCTGATCCTGGAAGCAGGCAAATACAGGGTGATCGGTGCGTTGTCCGCTGTCGCGATCGGTCAGGACGGATTTCAGAATCTGAGTGTGCCCGCCTCTGCCTTCTCGACAGAGTTGCGAACGCAATTGGAAGAATAAGCGGCCCATAAAACCATTGCGTTTCTGCGATACGCTGCGCGGTGAGGTGACGGTCATGATCCATATTGGAGGGCCTGCGTACCCGGGGCGTCGATCACTTTCAGCAACGACTCCCGCCGAGGAAGTATCCGTTTATGTCTCGGTACCTTCAGTGAATCCGACGCTTCACTCCCACATCGTCTCGTCCACGTGCGGCAATTCCTTCAACTGGGCTTCTGTCATGTCGGTCAGGAAGTATACGTCGTCGCCGACCCGCACGGAGCGTAGATCCTTCGCATCGACGAGGACAACGGTCCGCCCGATCCCGAGGAAGCCGCCGATCTCGACCACCAATCCTTCGAGCTGGCCCTCGGGTGTCAGCGCAAGGTCTTCAATCTCGCCGATCTGAGACCATTCCGCGGGCACATCCAGGAGCGGTTCGCCCACTTCCCAACCATCGCCCCCAGCAGTTTCGGCAGCATATACGCTCCCGTCGAGCAGGCTCGTGCCCCGTATCAAGCCAGAAGGGCTCTGGTTCCCGGCTGTGGAACTGTCGTCTGTCGTGGTCGATCCCGCAGATGTCGCCGCGCTGTCGGTTGCGGACGGACTCTCTTGTGTGTCGGTGGCCTGCTGTGCCGTGAGCGGCAGGGCCATGGTCATGGCGAAGGCAAGGCCGATGGTACTCGTCAGAGCGTTGCGTAACATTTGGCTTCCCTTCATGATTTCAAATATTCGTCAGTATAGCGTCCGAAAGCCCCAAAAGTTCCGTCATGTTGCATGCATGGTTCAGAGCGCCAGGATTGCAGACTCTGCAGAACCGGTGTGCCCTGCCCGCTCGGCGGCTTTGCGGCCGATGCAAGTGGCGGACCCTCGTCCAATCGCTGCAAAAGCTGGCATTCCCGACGGGCACCGTCACCAATTTGCACCTTAGAGAGAATGATTTCGTAGCGTCGTCTTTTTCCGCAGTCCGTGCGGGTGACCGCAGAGGAAGCAAGCCATATGGTCAGGCAATATCGAACTGGAATCCTGATTGCCTTAGAAGCTTGACGCTGTAACGAAAACGCCCGACAGACCCGCAGTCACCGTGTTATCGCCGTTCTCGGCCCGGAACTCTCTGGCAAGTCGACCAGAACTGGGCGACAGATCTGCGTCGTTACTTTATGAGGTCAAAAATAAGCCATTGTTCCGGCCTACAAGTAAAAGAAAACTTAAATATTGAAGAGGCGCCGCGATGATTGCTCAGTATATCGTTCCGACAGTGAATTTCGCCGGATTGATGGCTCTGATCGCCGTGGCGTTCGGTTTCGTTGTAAGAACAGTGCCGGAGCGGCACACAAGGCACGCGATCCTGGGGGGAATACTGGGCCTCGGCGCGGTTCTGGTGTCGCTTCAGCCGGTCATGGTCATCAACGGAATCCAGATTGATCCGCGCAACCTGCTCGTGGGCTGCGCAGGCGCATTTGTCGGTCCTCTGGCGGGTGCGATCACTTTCGCAATGGCCGCTGCAACGCGATATTACGAGTCCGGTCAATCCGCCAATGTCTGCGTTGTGTCCCTGCTCGTTGCGACATGCGCGGGGCTCCTTTGGAGACGTTTCACGCATGCGAATGAGCGCACCGATGCAAAGCATCTGATCGCTCTCGGACTGACCATCAGCCTGTCTTATATTTGCACGTTCCTGCTTCCCCGCGAGGCCTGGGCGCCAGTTTTCATAAACGCGGTCCCCTTCCTGACGACGACAAACATCATTGGAGCCGTAGTGCTGGGTGGTTTCCTCGAGCGGGAGCGCCGCCGTGCCATACGAGAGCGGCGTCTGCAGCACCAGGCGAACATTGATCCGCTCACGGGTCTGTGGAACCGCCGTGCTTTCGAGGATGCCTATGCGACATCTGTTCTGCACGAGAGATCCGCCGGCACCGCATTTGTCCTGATCGACCTCGATCATTTCAAACGTGTGAACGATACCCATGGGCATGTGATCGGAGACAAGGTGCTGGTGGCAGTGGCCGCAAAATTATGTGCCTGCCTGCGTGACGCCGATCTGACCGCCCGCTTCGGTGGAGAGGAGTTTGCTGTGTGCCTGCCGAACACGGATCGGGAGCAGACAATAAAAGTCGTGAAACGCCTTCGGCAGGCCGTTACGGAAGCCTGCCCCGCCGAAGTGGAGGCTGGGTTGGCGATCACCGCCAGCATAGGGGTTTGCTGGCGTGAGAACGCCATCAGATTGGAAACCGCCTTCACCATTGCCGATCAGGCGCTTTATCAGGCCAAGGCAAGTGGCCGCAATCAAGCTGTTTTCTGTGATTCGAATGGTCCTTTCGCAAAGACCAAGACGCTTTCCCGACATCCCGACATTGCTCGGCAGCCCGCTCGGCTCGGGACTAATTGAGCTTTTAAAGAACACGCGCCGGGGCGGTTGCGCTGACAAAGGAGGAATGGGTTGTTCATCGGTCGCCACGGCGGACGTTCGAAAGCGTTGCGACGATGACAGACACCGCCATTTGGTATTCCCACACCGGCAATCCAAATCCGCGCCGATTGTCACGGCGGAGTACTTTTTGAATACCTGCGGTTCAGTGCAGTTTCACGTAGGCCGGGATTGACGCAGCGTCCGGCGAAAATTCTGTGCGGCCGCATAGATCCGAGTTGCAGGATGACGCGACACGTCTCATCATGCAGTGATTATTGCGAGAGCAGCCTTTCAAAGGAACGATGGAACTTTATAGGAATTCCGTCCCGCCGTCGGGAGATTAGAGTAAAATGTCTCAAGAGCCGCTGCGTTCGGCACCGTCTTTGCCGCTGATCGGTAGTGGCCGCATGGCGGATGAAATCTCGAATTTCCAATGGCACGAGACTGCCTTGGGACAGATCGAAGCCTGGCCGGTCTCTCTGCTTTCAGCGGTTCGGATCATGCTCGGACAGCAGCACGCGTCGTGCCTGTTCTGGGGGCCGGACCTCACGACGCTCTACAATGACGCCTATGCGCCGATCCTTGGCGCGCGGGAGCCTGTGGCGCTCGGCATGCCCGCCAAGGATGTGTGGTCGGATGTCTGGAGCGAGATCGAGCCCTTCATCGCAAGAGCACTCGATGGCGAGGGCATATTCTTCTCCGAATTGCCGCTCACCATGACCCGCAACGGCTATGACGAGCAGACCTACTGGACGTTTTCCTACAGTCCGCTTTACGACGATGACGGTACCATCTGCGGGATGATCAATATTGCGGTCGACGAAACATCGAATGTCGAGGCGCGGTCGCTGCAGGATGCGATGCGGTCAGAGCTGTCCCATCGCATGAAGAACATGCTGGCCGTCACCGCCTCGGTCGTCTCTTCAAGCCTGCGCACATCTCAGGACCTGGAGCACGCGCGGGAAACCGTGTCGGCGCGCATCAGGGCCCTCGGGCAGGCCCAGCAACTTCTGCAAGCCGACACGGCGATCAACATCACCGAGGTGATCGATCGGTCACTGGCAGCACATCTGGACGGGATCGAACGGCTCACGCTGAGTGGCCCGCAGATCGTGTTGATGCCGGACCAGGCCCTTGGCCTGTCGCTGATCCTGTTCGAACTGGCGACCAATGCCCTGAAATACGGTGCCTTGTCCTTGCAGGGAGGGAGCATCAGCATCCGCTGGAGCCGCGCGGAGGACGGACAGTTCAAGCTCGATTGGCAGGAAAGCGGCGGGCCGACAGTCAGCCCCCCGTCCACACGGGGCATCGGCTCCCAGCTTCTCGAGCGCGTCGGGCCGGGCTATTTCGTCGGCACCGCCAGCATCGATTATAATCCTGAGGGCGTGGCCTATCACCTTCTCGGCAAAGTCTAGAAAGACTGCACATTCAAGCGTCGTCGCATGGAAACTCCGACAGGTCAGGCAAGTATGCCATTCGCCGTCTCCTGGAGCAGGGGGAGGATCTCCTGCTTGACGCGTTCGACGTCGAAGCTGTGCGCGGAGACGGAAACCTGCACGGCCGCCAATGCACGGCCGTCGATCCCGCGGATCGGGGCCGCGACGCTGATCTCATTCAGGATCATCTGGTTTGAAGTTATGGTGTAGCCGTTGCGTACCGCATCTGCGATGTCCTGGCGAATGGCGTCGCGGTCCGTCACCGTCCTGGGTGTGACCACGTGGACGGGCCACTCGTTGGTCGCGGCTTCCCATTCGGCCTGCGGCCATGTTGCCAGCATCACGCGGCCCGCGGCAGTAGCGATCGCCGGAAGGCGGCGTCCGACGATGCTGGCGGCAAAGTGCGTGCGCTGGTTCGGCAGGCGCAGCACGTAGATGATGTGATCTCCCGAGATCTGCGCGAGATTCACCGTCTCACCGATGGATCGGCTCAGCTCGACGAGCTTGGGCATCGCGCGCGCGATCAGGGGATCGGACCAGTAATAGGCATAGGCGAGCTCGAGCCAGGCATGCGACGGGCGGAACCGGCGCGTGGCCGGATCCTTGTCCAGCATGCCCTCGACATGAAGCGTATGGGCGAGCCGCTGCACTGCGCTTTTCTCGAGTCCCGTGAGCGCGACAAGCTCTGTCAGCGACAGCGACGTGTGCGATTCGTCAAAGGCACGCAACAGGCGCAGACCCTTTGACAGGGTGCCGACGAACAGGGAATTCTGTTTCTTGTCCAGATGTTTATCGAGCACGATGGCGTCCCTCCTCAAAATTCAATTTCGCCGCAGACTTGACGTGGCCCCGGTCCTTGCGCTTAAAATGATCAAATCACGATAAGTCGTATCGCATAGTGACACAATAAATTGCGAATGACTTCGGAAAGACTTGTTCAACATCAGGGAAGACATATGACCCGCACTTTGCTCATGACCACCACGCTTGCCGTCCTTGCCTCCAGCCTTGCGATGCCGGTCTTTGCGGACCAGGCGAACGACACCCTGAAGGTGGCCTTCACCAAAGAACTCGAGAATGTCGACAGCTACTTCAACTCGTCCCGCGAAGGCGTCGTGATGCAGCGCGCTGTCTGGGACGGCCTGATCTATCGCGATCCCGAAACCAACGAATATGTCGGCAACCTCGCCACCAGCTGGGAATGGATCGACGACACCACGCTCGAGCTCAAGCTGCGCGAAGGTGTCACCTTCCATAACGGCGAAGCCTTCAATGCGGATGACGTGGTCTACACCGTCAATTTCGTGGCGAAGGAAGAGAACGGCGTGAAGACGCAGCGCAACGTGAACTGGATGGAGTCGGCCGAAAAGGTCGACGACTACACGGTGCGCATCAATCTCAAGGAAAAATTCCCCGCGGCGATCGAATTCCTGTCCGGTCCGGTCTCGATGTACCCCGATGAATATTACGCCGAGGCGGGTCCCTCCGGCATGGGCCTCAAGCCCATCGGCACCGGCCCTTACAAGGTGGTCGACGTGACCCCCGGCCAGCACTTCGTTCTCGAGAAGTACGAGAATTATCATGACAGTCCCAAGGGTCAGCCTGAGATCGAAAAAATCGACATCCGCACGATCCCGGACGTCAACACGCAGATGGCCGAGATCTTCTCCGGCTCGCTGGACTTCATCTGGCAGGTTCCGACCGACCAGGCAGAGAAGCTGGCGCAGATGGATCAGTTCACCGTCGCTAATGCCTCGACCATGCGGGTCGGCTATCTGGACATGGATTCGGCGGGGCGGTCCGGCGAAGACAATCCCTTCACCAACAAGAAGGTCCGCGAGGCCGTCAACTATGCGATCAACCGCCAGGAACTGGTGGATGCGCTGCTGAAGGGCGAGAGCCAGGTCATCTACTCGGCCTGCTTCCCGAGCCAGTTCGGCTGCACGCAGGATGTGCGAGAGTTCGAATACGATCCGGAACGTGCCAGGGAGCTGCTCGCCGAGGCGGGTTATCCTGACGGCTTCACCACGGAATTCTACGCCTATCGCGACCAGCAATATGCCGAGGCGATCGCAAGCTACCTCAACGCCGTGGGCATCGAGACCGACTTCAAGATGCTGCAATATTCCGCGCTGCGCGAGCTGAACATGGACGGCAAGACGCCGCTCTCGTTCCAGACCTGGGGCAGTTATTCGGTCAATGATGCCTCGGCCATGGTCAGCCAGTTCTTCAAGCATGGTTCGCTGGACAGCACGCGGGACGATCAAGTGCTGGAATGGCTCAATATCGCCGACAGCTCGACCGATCCGGAGGTCCGCAAGGAGAATTACAGGCTCGCGCTGCAGCGGATCGCCGAAGAGGCCTTCTGGGCGCCGATGTTCAGCTACAACACGAACTATGTCTTCACCAAGGAAGTCGCCTACGAGCCGACCGCGGATGAAGTGCTGCGCTTCGTGGACATGAGCTGGAACTGAGATCTGACGGGACAGGGCGTTTCAGCGCCCTGTCCGACCCCCTGACATTCCCCGAAACCAAAAGTCGCGTTCGGCCCGGGCCCTGTCCCGCGGCACGCCCGAGGTACATCCGATGCTTCCCTTCATATTGAAACGACTGGGGCTGGCGCTGCTGGTGGCCTTCACCGTCAGTTTCATCAGCTTCTCGCTTCTGTTCCTGTCGGGTGACCCGGCCGCCGCTCTCGCGGGTGAAACCGCCAGCGGCGAGGATATCGAGGCGATCCGCACGCTTTATGGTTTCGATCGTCCCATGCTGGTTCAATATGGTGAATGGCTCTTCTCGGCGATCCAGGGCGATTTCGGCGAGAGCTATTACTTCAAGCTGCCCGTCTCGAGCCTGATCACCGACCGGCTGCAGGTGACCATGCTGCTGGGCGTCTGCGGGATCACGTTCGCGCTGCTGACCGCCGTGCCGCTGGGAGTCGTGGCAGCGATCCGCCCTAATTCAACGATCGACCGGCTCGCGCTGTTCATATCTGTCGCCGGGCAGGCAATGCCCTCCTTCTGGTTCGGCCTGATCCTGATCGTCGTCTTCGCTATACAGTTCGGCATCCTGCCGCCTTCGGGGGCCGAGACATGGCGGCATTTCATCATGCCGACCATCGTTCTGGGCTATTACGCGATGCCCGCCATCATGCGCCTTACGCGTGCCGGGATGCTGGACGTGCTGAATTCGGACTATATCCGCACTGCCCGCGCCAAGGGCGCCGGAGAAGGGCGGGTGCTCTTCAAGCACGCGCTGCGCAATGCGATCATCCCGGTGGTGAGCCTTGCCGCCGTGCAGATGGGCTTCATGCTGGGCGGCTCCATCGTCGTCGAGTCGGTGTTTGCACTGCATGGCGCCGGCTACCTTGCCTGGGAAAGCATCGCGCGCAACGACCTGCCCACGGTGCAGGCGCTGATCCTCGTCTTTTCGATGTTCTACATCGTCTTCACCTTTCTTGCCGACGTTCTGAACGCCTGGCTCGACCCCCGGATGCGGAGCGCGTGAGATGACCGACATGACCGATCCCCTCATGCAGGAAGTCCACGGCCCGAGCCCGCGGGACATGCTGAAAAAGCGCGTGAAAGGCCATCTGGGCCTTCTGACCGGACTGGGCATCGTGGGGCTGCTGGCGCTGATCGCGCTGTTCGCGCCGCTTCTGGCTCCGCATGACCCCTATGCTCAAAGCCTGATGACCCGGATGGAACCGCCGGTCTTCATGGGCGGCGACTGGAACCATCCGCTCGGAACCGACCATCTGGGCCGCGACTACCTCTCCCGACTGATCTATGGCGCGCGGGTGTCCCTGATGATCGGCGCAATTGCCGCGCTTATTTCGGGGATCATCGGCACGACGATGGGCGTCGCCGCGGGTTATTTCGGCGGCAAGGTCGATGCGGTCGTAACCTTTCTCATAAACGTGCGCCTTGCAATGCCGGTGGTGCTGGTCGCGCTGGCGGTCGTGGCGATCCTGGGCGGGTCGCTGACCGTGGTGATCTGCGTGCTGGGCCTGCTGCTCTGGGACCGGTTTGCGGTGGTGATGCGCGCCTCGACCCTGCAGATCAGCAGACGCGACTATATTGCCGCCGCGCGCTCCATCGGTGCTTCGACCCCGCGTATCCTGCTGACCGAGATCATGCCAAACATCTTCAACAACCTGATCGTGGTTGTGACGCTGGAAATGGCGCATGCGATCCTGCTCGAGGCGGCGCTCAGCTTTCTCGGCCTTGGCGTACAGCCGCCGACGCCGTCCTGGGGCCTGATGGTGAGCGAGGGCAAAAACATGATGCTGTTCGAACCCTGGCTCGTGCTGATCCCCGGCGCGGTGCTGTTCGTGCTGGTGCTGGCGATAAACCTCATGGGTGACGGGCTGCGCGATGTCACCGCCCCCGAAAACCGGAGCTGACCCAATGACAGACGATACGCTTCTCGAGGTCAGGAACCTCACGCTCGACATCCCGACCGGCGGCGGCACGCTGCATGCGGTGCGGGGCATCGATTTCGATCTGAAACGCGGCGAGACGCTCTCCATCGTGGGCGAAAGCGGTTCCGGCAAATCGCTGACCTCGCTCGCGCTGATGGGCCTTCTGGGCAAGGGTATCAGACGGAGCGCCGATGTGATGCGCTTCGACGACACGGATCTGCTCACGGCCTCGCGCAAGTCGATGCGCAATCTGCGCGGCGATCGCATGGCGATGATCTTTCAGGAACCGATGACCTCGCTCAACCCCGCCTATACGATCGGCGATCAGCTGATGGAGACTCTGCTGCTGCATCGCCGTGTCGGGCGGGCCAGGGCGCGCGAACGGGCGATCGAGCTGCTGGAAAAGGTCGGCATCACCTCGGCGGCTAGTCGTCTGGGGCAGTATCCGCACCAGCTGTCGGGCGGTTTGCGCCAGCGGGTGATGATCGCCATGGCGCTGATGTGCGAACCGGATCTGCTGATCGCGGACGAACCGACGACAGCGCTCGACGTGACGATCCAGGCACAGATCCTGCGGCTGCTCGTCGAACTGACCCGCGAGATGAACATGGCGATGATCCTGATCACCCATGATCTGGGCGTCGTCGCCCGGGTCGCGGACAAGGTTGCGGTGATGTATGCGGGCGAGCTTGTCGAAACCGGCCCGGCACAGCCCGTTTTCGCGACACCCAGTCACCCTTACACGCGCGGGTTGCTGCGCTGCATTCCGCAACCGGGCAAGACCGAGCGCGGCTCTGATCTCGGGACCATTCCGGGCATCGTGCCGTCGCTGATCGGCGATGTCACCGGCTGCGCTTTTCGAACCCGCTGCCCGCATGCGGTTCCCGCCTGCCGCGACCCGATCCCGGTGCGCGGTGACGACCGCCACGATTTCCGCTGCGTCCATGCCGACGGGGCGATCTCTGCCGAAAGGGAGCCCGCATGACCGATGCCATTCTGAAACTCGAACGCGTCCGCAAGACCTATACCATCAAGCAGGGTCTTTTCGGTCCGCGCAGGCCGCTGACGGCGGTGAACGACGTGACTCTGTCGCTGGCAAAGGGCGAGGTGCTTGGTCTTGTCGGCGAATCCGGATGCGGCAAGTCCACGCTGGCCAAGCTGCTGCTGGGGCTAGAAAAACCGACCTCTGGTGAAGTTACGGTGGAGGGAGAAGAGCTGCACGGGCTTGACCGCCGCGCCCTGGCAAGCCGCCTACAGCCGATCTTTCAGGACCCCTATTCCTCGCTCAATCCCCGGAAGTCGATCTATGACATCATCTCGCTTCCGCTCAGGGTGCATGGCATCCGCGACGGGGAGAGCCAGCGCAAGGCCGTAAAGGACATCCTTGACGTCGTTGGCCTGCCGCAGCGGGTGATGAACACCTATCCCAGCCAGATGTCGGGCGGGCAGCGTCAGCGCGTCGCGATTGCCCGCGCGCTAGTGATGCGGCCTGAGATCGTGATTTGCGACGAGCCTACCTCGGCACTGGATGTATCCGTGCAAAGCCAGATCCTGAACCTGCTGGGCCAGTTGCGGCGCGATTTCGGGCTCACATACCTGTTCATCAGCCATGATCTGGCCGTGGTGGAACACCTCGCGACACGCGTGGCGGTGATGTATCTGGGCCGGATCGTCGAGGAGGCGCCGGTGGCAGATCTCTTCGAGCGCCCGCGCCACCCATACACCCGGGCGCTGCTGAGCTCGGTCCTGACGCCGGAACCGGGCAAGGGAGTTCCGGAAACCTCGCTCGGGACGGCCTATCCCAACCCGATCGATCCGCCTTCAGGATGCGCCTTTCATCCGCGCTGCCCCATGGCGACCGCGCACTGCAAGCAGGTCGCCCCCCGCCCTGTCGAGACGGAGGGGGGTCGCGTCGAATGTCATCTGCACGACCCGGAGAGTGCGATGTATCAGAAGGACGCCGCCTGACCAATGACCTCGTTCCCGTCGCTCTGCCAGACCACCCGCAAGACCGTGATCGAGACCGACGGTGACGGCCTCGCCTCGCACCACCGGCTGGCTGGCGAAGCCGGCGCCGAGGTGCTGCGTTCCGGGGAAGATGCCCCGCTGCGTACCCCGCGCCGCACCCGGCCGCCCCATGGCGACGCCGCTTTGCAAGACCGACAGGAGACAGAATGACCCGCGACGCCGCCATTGCCCATGTGAGTGACTATTTCGACCGGGGAGCGTTTCAGTCGGAACTGGCCGACCTCGTCACCTATCGCTCGGAAAGTCAGAACCCCGCCGACGCGGCCCGCGCCGAAAGCCTGCGCTATCTCGAGACGGCGATGCTGCCACGGCTGAGCGCCATGGGCTTCGCCTGCGAGATCCTTTCCAATCCCGACCCGCGCGGCGGCCCGCTCCTGATCGGCGAGCGGCATGAAGGCGACGCGCTGACCACCGTGCTGACCTATGGCCATGGCGACACCGTCCGCGGACAGGAGGGCATGTGGCGCGAGGGGATCGAGCCCTGGGTCCTGATCGAAGAGGGCGAGCGGCTCTATGGCCGGGGCGCCGCCGACAACAAGGGCCAGCACCTAATCAACATCGCTGCCCTCGAGGCCGTTCTGGCCGAGCGCGGCAGCCTTGGCTTCAATGTTCGCCTCGTGATCGAGATGAGCGAGGAGGTCGGCTCGGTCGGTCTTCCGGAAGTCTTTGCCCGCTACAAGGACCGGCTCACCGCGGATGTCCTGATCGCCTCGGACGGGCCCCGCCTGCAGCCGGAAGTGCCGACGATGTTCATGGGTTCGCGCGGAGGTACGACCTTCGATCTGGTGGTGGAAACGCACGAGGGTGCGCATCATTCGGGCAACTGGGGCGGACTTCTGTCCGATCCGGCGATGATCCTGGCCCATGCGCTCGCGGTCATCACCGACCGGCGCGGTCAGATCAAGGTGCCGGAATGGCGCCCCGACAGCCTGACAGAGTCGGTGCGTGCAGCGCTGAAGGACCTGCCGGTCACAGGCGGCGAGGGTCCCGAGGTCAATTCCGACTGGGGCGAAGAAGGCCTGACACCGGCGGAACGCGTCTTTGGCTGGAACAGCTTTGCGGTGCTGGCCATGGTTTCGGGGGTACCAGACGCGCCCGTGAATGCGATTTCCGGCTGGGCGCGCGCCACCTGCCAGCTGCGCTACGTCGTCGGCACCGACCCGGAGGATGTCGTGCCCGCGCTGCGCCGCCATCTCGACGCGAACGGGTTCGAGGATGTGCAGATCATCGCGCATGACCGCGGCTTCTTTGCCGCGACGCGGCTTGACCCGGCGCACCCATGGGCCGAATTCGTGGGCAACTCGATCCGCAAGACAAGTGGCGGCGCGCTGCATGTGCTGCCGAACCTTGCCGGGTCGCTGCCCAATGACAGCTTCACCGACATCCTCGGCCTCCCGACGATCTGGGTGCCGCACTCCTATCGCGGCTGCTCGCAGCATGCGCCAAACGAGCATGTCCTGAAACCCGTCTGCCGCGATGCTCTGCGCGTCATGGCGGGGGTGTTCTGGGATGTTGGCGAAAAAGGCGCGACCCCCTGAGGCCGACAGGATGCCCGGCCTGATTCAGGCCGGGTTCAGGTTATTGACGATGCCGGGCAACATCGTTCGTCAGGCGGCGATGCTCGACTCGCGCGGGACCAGCGCGAGCATAAGATCTTCCATCGAGAGCGAGCCTGCCGGCGTGTCGCCGTCCATCACCCGGAAACGCCTGTCAAGCGCACCACCAGCGCGCGATATGACGCTTTCGAGATTGTCGTTGACCGAAATATCGCCCGAGAGCGCGCCTTCAGGGGCTCCCTTCGTCATCACGGAGCGGACGCGCAGGACGCGGGCACGGTTGATGTCCGCGACAAACTCTTCGATGTAGTGATCCGCCGGGTTCAGCAGGATGTGCTGCGGTTCGCCCTGCTGTACGATCGCGCCGTCGTTGAGAATGACCAGATGATCCGCGAGCTTCAGCGCCTCGTCGAGATCATGCGTGATGAAGACGATGGTCTTTTTCAGCTCTGCCTGAAGGCCGAGCAACAGGTCCTGCATGTCGGTGCGGATCAGCGGGTCCAGCGCCGAGAACGCTTCGTCCATCAGCATGATGTCGGAATTCGACGTAAGTGCCCGAGCGAGGCCAACCCGTTGCTGTTGACCACCCGAGAGCTGGTGCGGATATTGCGCGCCGTAGCCCGCCAGCCCGACACGGTCGAGCCATTTGTCGGCCTCAGCCTCGAAATCCGCGGATTTCAGACCCTGGGTCGCCAGGGCCATGCCCGCATTTTCCAGCACCGTGCGATGCGGCAAGAGGGCAAATTTCTGGAACACCATGGACATGGTCTCACGGCGCAGGCGACGCAGGCGCACTTCGTCCCAGGTCATGATGTCCTCGCCGTTCACGACGACTTCGCCCGACGTGGGTTCGATCAGACGGTTGAGGTGCCGGATCAGGGTCGACTTGCCTGACCCCGACAGCCCCATGATGACGGTGATCTCGCCATCCTTCATGTCCACATTGATGTCCCGCAGACCCAGAACATGGTCGCTATCGCGCAGCAGGTCGGACTTGGTCTTGCCGGCCCGCACCTGTTTCAGCGCAGCCTGCGGGTGCTCCCCGAAGATCTTGTAGAGATTCTTGATCGAAATCTTGACTGTACCGGTCATCTCGACCTCCTATCGGCTGGACTGGCTGGCATCGATCCGCGCCAGCGAGGCTTTGGTGACGCGGTCGAGCAGGACCGCCAGAATGACGATGCCGAGGCCGGCGATCAGCCCGACGCCCAGTTCGAGGTTGCGGATACCGCGCAGCACCAGAATGCCAAGGCCGGGGGCCGACACCATGGAGGCGATCACGACCATGGCGAGGCTCATCATGATGGTCTGGTTCACACCGGCCATGATGTTCGGCAAGGCCAGCGGAATCTGAACGCCGAACAGCTTTTGCCGCTTGGTCATGCCAAAGGCATCGGCGGCTTCGATCACATCCTTGTCCACAAGCCGGATGCCAAGGTCTGTCAGGCGCACAACCGGCACGATCGCATAGAGGATCACGGCAATGCCGTAGAGCTTGGGTTCGGTCACCGAAAACAGGAAGATCAGCGGGATCAGATAGACGAAGGGCGGAAGGGTCTGCAGCATGTCGAGGATCGGAATGGCCACGCGCTGCATCCTGTCGGATCGCGACATGGCGATCCCGACGGGCACTCCGATCAGGACACATATGAAGGCACAGACAAAAATGATTGCGAGCGTCTGCATCGCGTAATCGTAATAGTCGACAAAGGCGAGCAGACCGAGGCCCACGGCGACGAGGACGACGATTTTCCACGCGCGTCCCACCAGCCAGGTGATGAGCATGAGGAGCGGGATCATGATGAACCACGGCGTGGTCGTCATGACACTCAGCGTGCCGTCCAGCATCCAGCTCAGCGGCTGGGTAAGCGGGTCGACAATCGCGCGCAGGGGATCACGGATCGACAGGAACCCTTGTTCCAGGCCGACCGTCAGGTCGCGCGATTGCGGAAACGCCGCGCAGGCATCGTTGAGCGTGTCGAGCGACGGAAATGGCAGACCGCCAGAACCGGCATCCTCGGATCCGCCCGCCTGGGCGAGAAGGTCATCCATCGACATCGGGCCACCGGTGTCGCCGCCGTCGCACCAGCTGCGCAGTCCCAGCGTGTCGAAAAGTGCGTCGTATGTTGCCATGTCTTGTTATCGGGCCTCGGCCCCTCCTGATGTAAATGCAAAGGCGGGACCGGTGGACGGCCCCGCCTGGTCGCTTCACCCGTAGGTGCAGTGCGATCTTACTGGATCAGCGCGGACAGTTTTTCACGCGCATCGTCGTTCACCCAGTTGGTCCATGTGTCCGGCGAGGATGTCAGGAAATAGACCGCGACCTCTTCGTTGGACGCGTTGTTCTCTTCTTTCCAGGCCAGAAGGCTGGACATCTGTTCGGTCTCGAACGTCATGTTGCTGAAGAACTCGGTGACGGTCGGGTTGTTCTCTGCAAAATCCGAGGTCACCGCGGTCAGGATCGGCGCAGCCGGGAAAGCGGAAACCTGCGGGTCCGGCGTGTCCGGGTTCTGCAGTGGGGTGAACTTGGCCTCGTCATAGTCTCCCAGCGACACGCGGGTCATGTCGTACTTGCCGAGCGGCACGGTCGGACCCCAGTAATAGCCGAACCAGGGTTCACCGTTCGTGACGGCAGCGCCCATCGACGAGGCAAGCGTTTCGCCGGAGCCGTGGTTGAACACTTCGATACCGTTCCCTTCGAGGTCCACGGCGCGTGCCAGGTTGTCGGACACCACACGGCAGCCCCAGCCATCCGGGCAGTTGTTGAACCGGTTGCCCACCAGTTCGGGGTTCTCGAGCACGCCTTCGATGGTCTTGAGCTCGGGGTGTTCCTCGGCAAGCGAGGTCGGGATCCACCAGCCTTCGACACCGCCCGGTTCTAGGACCGACGTGAGCGTCTTGATGGTGCCGCCTTCTTCCAGCTTGGCAAAGGCATCGCCGGCCGAGTTCAGCCAGAGGTTGGTCACGACGTCGGGTTCGCCGTTCTCGGCGACGGAGGTGATCGCGGGGATCGTGTCCGACTGAACGAGCGAGACATCGCAGCCATAGCCCTGCTGCAGCAGAAATTTTGCAATGTTGGTGGTGACTTCGGCCGCGGCCCAGCCCATCTGGGCAATCGACACCTCACCACATTGCGCGGTTTCGTCCTGGGCGCTGGCAGTCGCGGGAATGAAGCTCAGAGCGACAAGTGCCGTCGACGTCAGGGTTAGCTTACGCATGAAAATGCTCCTGTAAATTTTTTGGCAAGACTGGACGGCCGAAACACGTACCGACGTTCCGTTCCCCGAAAGACGAGGGCGGGATGGGGACGCATGCTGCAAGGCCATCCAGCTTCGATGCTTAGCTAATGCATGGTATTCGAAAGAGCAAACCGATAATTTTTGGAGGTTAAATGCCTGAGACCATTCCCGCGTGCATCGCAGATCTCACAGAATATAAAAGGAAATTAGTGCCTTATTGCAGTTTCCTGCATTCCTCACGTTACACCTACCGCCTTTCGTTGACGCAGCATGTCCTTAGGTCAGCAAAGTAATTCTCGACGCGGGCTGTCGTGTGCCTCAACTTTTCCAAAGTCATCATGGCATCGTTCACGAATTCATGGCAGGCAGGCCGGGCTCTGTCCATAAAACGCCGAGGAGGCTATCATGCGGTTCTGGACCACGATCAGCCTGATCCTCGTTCTGTCAGCCCTCGGGCTCACCTACGAGATCGCCGCGGGACGTGTTCTCGCGCCCTTCTTCGGCACCTCTCTGCTGACCTGGACGGCTGTCATCGCGACCATATTGGCTGGCTTTTCGCTGGGCAGCGCGCTCGGGGGGCTCGTGGCCGAACGCGAGCGCCGCGCCGCGGTCGTCGCCGTGCGCGCGGCGCTGGTCGCGACCGCTGTTCTGATGGCGGTTTCACCCACCCTCCTCGGCGTGATCTACGCGATGGGCGCCCGGGAAACCGGTGGGATGCTGCTGGCCGTCTTCGTGGCCTTCTTCCCAGCCTCGGTGCTCGTCAGCCTGCCTTCGCCCTTCCTCGCCAAGCTTGCCGTGGAGGCCCGGCCGGGTCGGGAGGGGTCGTCGCTCGGCCTCGTTCTGGCGGCGGGTTCGCTCGGCGCGATCGTCGGCGCGATTCTTGCCGGCTTCGTTGCCCTGCCGCTCTTCGGCTCGGTGGCAACCTTCGCAGGATGCGGCGCCGCGGCGCTTCTCTGCGTTCCGTTGGTGCGGGGCGGTACTCCGGGTGGCGACGGGAACAAGGCCGCCCGCTCCATTGATCCGGCGTCCGTTGCTTCGATTGCTGCGGCGGTGCTCGTGGTAGCGGCAAGCATGGCCAGTGGTTCGGTGTGCCGGTACGAATCCGGCCTTTCCTGCATAGACGTCGTGCGACAGGGCAGCGCGGTCTATCTCTATTCGGACCGCACCCAGCAGGCGGGCGAACGGACCGTGCCGGATGGCGGAAAAATCGGGCCGTCCCAAGAACTGGTAATGCCCTATTCACAGTGGATCTGGGCCCGAATGGACCGCGATGTGGGACAAGCGCCCTCGGTCCTGTTCGTCGGAGGCGGCGGCTACACCCTCCCCACCAAATTGCTCGACGCGCGACCTGCGGCAGAGGCGGTCGCGGTCGAAATTGACCCGCTTGTCACGCGTGTGGTGCGCATGCACATGCCTTGGGCTGGCGCGATGATCGAACGCACCGGCTTTCTGGCGGACCCAGAGGGACCCCAAATCGATGCAGATCAAGGTCGGCTCGGCATCGTCCACGCGGATGGGCGGGTTTTCATAAACGAGACGGATCGCCGTTTCGATGCCGCCGTGATGGATGCCTTCTCTTCGGGGTCTGTCCCGGCTCATCTGGCCACGTTCGAGACTTACGAACGCCTTCGGACGATGGTCGACGGCCCCGTCTACGTGAACCTGATCGACACGCCCGATGGTCCCCTCGCGCGCGGCATTCACGCAATCCTGAGCGATCTCTACCCGCATGTGGAAGCCGTGCAGGGCCCGGTCAGCCGTCGCGGTCGGGCCAACATCCTTTTTGCAGCCTCCGAGACGCCGCTCCCCCCTCTGGATGCGCTGCCGAAGGGTTATGACACCACGCAGATCACACCGGGCCGCGCGTTCACCGACGACCGTGGCTGGGTGGGCCATCGGTAGATGCTTGGGAGGCCTTTAAAAACGATTGGGAAACCAAGCGAGCAGCGAAAGCTACCGTTGCCGGCGCAAAATGACTTTGCCGCTGTTCTCATTCAGAAAAGGGCAAACTGTACGTTTCGGGTGCTCGCCAAATTCAGCGTCCTGCGCGCGGACTACGACGGTTCACCAGCGTGACGTCTGGCGGTTGAGACCTGTGGCCCTTAGTCCGCCGAGGCGTAGAGCAAGGCAATGTCGCGCTGATAAAGCGCGCAAGGAGGGCTTTCTGATCTGACGACGGCCCGCGAAGGCTCAAGCACGATAACGCAGCCATTTGCGAACCGATATTCACGGTCTCCATCCGCAAGGGCTTGCTGCGCAGGCACTTCTTCCATCGGGCGGTCGGGCACGGGCGATGTCGGATGATCGGATTCAATGCAAGCCGTGAGTAAGAGCAACGACAGAGGTGGAAGGGATCTCATTTTTCAAACTCCGGCTGATATCGGTCAACGCGCAGGCAAGGCATAGGGTTCACTTGCCTGATCCCTGTGACTGCGCAGGTCAAGTGTGTCCCTTCATTGCGTGGAAGCGTTAATCTCTTGGTCAAATCTGGCTGCTAGATTGTGACGGCAGCGGCATGGTCAGGTGATGTAGATGGAAGAGGTGGCGGAGGGTAGAAGTTCCGATCGGGGCGAGCTCGATGCCCTGACAAACCTCTCCGACCGGCAAAGTTTCCTGTCGCGGCTCATCGCCCTCTGTGTGCCGGAACCGCCTGCCGGTGCCGCACTCCTGCGCATTGATCTCGTGCGCTTCTCGCGGATCAACATGGCCCTGGGACCGCGCATCGCGGACAGGGTCCTCAAGCAGGTGGCCGAGCGGATCCGGAAGTCTGCGCCGGACGCGATCGACGTTGCGCGCGTCAGTGGTGACGGATTTGCCGTCCTTCTGGACGACAGCCAGAGCTTCAAGGCAACCGTTGACCATATTGTGGACATCGTCAGGCGTCCGATACTGATTTCCGGCTCCGTCGTGGAACTCGATGCCTATATCGGGGGATCATCGGTCGTCGACGGCATAAGCGACGGCTACGATCTGCTGCAGGCCGCCGAAATTGCACTCGCGCACGCTGCAAAGGCTCCCGATCGGGCAGCTTTTTATGCCCCCGGCATGAAGGCAGACATTGCGCGCACCTATATCATCGAGCGCGACCTGCGCACCACCGTCAGTCGGCAGCAGCGCGCGCTTCTCGCCGGAGAGCCGAACCCGAATTTCTCGCTGAGCTTCCAGCCAAAAGTGGACCTTCGCAGCGGTCAACTGACTGGATTCGAGGCCCTTTTGCGTTTCACGATGATCGACGGGACACCCATTCCTCCAGACGACTTCATCCCGGTCGCCGAGCAATGCGGTCTGATGCACGTGATCGGGATGTGGGTCATTCAGTCGGCCTGCGCGGCTCTCGCGCTGCTGCCTGAGTCCCTCTCCGTCGCAGTCAACATCGCACCTAACCAATTGAGCAGGCAGACATTTCTGCTCACCAACATTCGCGATGCCTTGTCCCGCCATGGCATCTCCCGTCGTCGGCTGGAACTGGAACTGACTGAAAGCGAACTGGACATCGAGACGGAGGAAGCCGTGCGGGATCTCGCTCTGTTGGGGCTCGACCTTTGGATAGACGATTTCGGGACGGGCCATTCATCGTTGTCGCGCCTCTGCAGCATGCCCTTCACGGGGCTGAAGATAGACAAGTCGATCACACGCGCGCTCACCGGAACCGGGCTGGGAATGGCGGATCGTCTTCTTGAATCGATCATTTCCGTCGCCACCGCGCTGAAAATGCCGACGGTGATCGAAGGCATCGAGTACACCGCACAAGAAGCCATCTGTCTGGAAGCAGGCTGCACCTACGGGCAGGGCTATCTCTATGGAATGCCACTCTCGCTAGACGATGCGCTCGCCCTTATTGCCAAATTTCACTCGCGCAGGACGCAGATCAATGCCTGAACTTTACTCCATCGCCTATGTCAGCCGCAGCCTCCTCGAAGGAAACTTATCCGAGACCTTGGAGCAGCTCGTCCGTCGCGCCAGCACGAGCAACGCAAAAGCCGGGCTTACGGGCGCACTGATCTGCTCGCCCTCCTTTTTCGCGCAGGTCATCGAGGGACCAGAGGCAGAACTGGAGGAAACCTTTGAGCGCATCCAGATGGACCGGCGACACTGCGACATCGAGGTTCTCTATCTGACACCGATTGGGGCGCGTCAGTTCGGCAACTGGGGCATGGCGTCCGCCGGAGTGCTTCAGGAAGATACTCAGATCGCCGCGGTTCTGGCCTCGCTCGGGGAAACGGGGGGCGTCGCAGACACGGATGTCGTCGGCAAGGAGGCAATGTCGCTGCTGACCCGGTTGCTTCGTGAACGCGAACTGGCATGATCCGGTCCGGTAGTGTCAGTTGCAGAGCCGCTTGTTGTGCATGGGTAGACGACTGACCACTTGTGTTCAGGTTGATCTCCGCGCGAGGAACAGCCGCCAACAGACTGTCCGGTATTTCCGAAACCCGCAATCAGCGACCCTCCGGGACATATCCGCCTTAGAGAATGCAAGAATTTAACTTCGGGCAACGCCCATAGCAGATGACCTGCAGTCTGGCCGAAACGCTGCTTACCGCCGTCTGCCGACGGGCAGCGCCAGCGCAAAGACGGCGCCGCTCAGGAAGCCGCCGGTATGGGCCTGCCATGCGACCGGGCTGCCCATCAGGATCCGGCCCGCGATATCGAACAGGATCAGCACGCCGGCGCAGGCCAGCAGCGACACGAACTGCAAGACCGGGTGCGCCGCCTTCGGCCCTGTGGGAGAGAGCAGGCCGGAATCGACACACCATGCCCCCAGCAGCCCGAACAGCGCGCCGGAAGCGCCCGCCATCGTGGCGTGGTCAGGGCCCGCCAGTGTGAACATCACGGCGGCGCCGACGCTTGCCATGAGATAAATTCCGCCGAGTCCACGGGCCGAGCGCCTCTCCAGCGTCAGACGTCCGAGATAGAGCAGCGCCGCCATATTCCCGGCAAGATGCACGAACCCGGTATGCACGACACCATAGGTCAGGAACATCACCACGGACTGAGCGCCAAAGGCCGGGCGGGCGGTTCCGCTCAGCAGATCGGGCTGGAACGAGCCAAGCCGGTAAGCCAGCAGACGCAGATAGGGAGGGCCGATCAGCCCCAGATCGGCCAATGTCATCACGAGGCCGGGCAGAATGCTCGCCAGCAGCAGCATCAGAAGCGCCGGCGGCCAGGGGATCCAGCGCGAGGAGTGTCTGCGGTAGCGCAGCGGAGCGGCATTCATCCCGCAGTTCTGTCCTCAGGAGCAGGTACGATGCAAGCCTGTCGTGGTGCTTCGCTGTCAATCCAGGTACCGATCATCTGCGCCGGGTCATGCGCGCCGCATCATTCCGGTATGAACCGCGGCAGACGGGGCAGCAGCTCCGCCATGAAGCCCTGAAGGCGGGCATCGGCTTCGGCCTCCGGCACACCGCGGGCGATCGGGGTGACAAAGCGCACCAATGCGCCATCGGTGCGCCCGATGGTCAGGCTGTCCCAGACCACATCGGCCTTGGCGAGATAGTCGTTGGTCATCCGCGCGCCGCGCTGTTCGAACCAGTAATAGACCAGCTGGCGCGACAGGCCCTTTTCGATCACTGCACGGTTCAGAGTGAAAGTGCCGTAGACTGTGTCCGGAATCGTCACTTCGACCGGGTCGATCGAGAACACTTCCCAGCCGCCCACAGGCAGGCAGACCTCGGGCGAATGGATGCCCGAGCCTTCGGTCTGTTTGTCGTAATAGGCCGAGAAGAAGTTGATGTAGGTGTCCGGATCGTCGGGCAGGGTGAAGACCGCATTGATGGAATCCGAGGCGTTGAGCACTTTCGCGACCTCGGGCTCGAGCGGGATGGTGTAGCTGTTCCAGTCGCCGATGCCGCGCGGGAAGAGGGCAAAGCTGTCGCGTTGCGGCACCACCCGCTCGGGCGCCGGGGTGAACAGGAAGGCGGCGGTGACCGCAAGGCTTGCGAGCGTGGCAACCAGGATGCCGCGCGCGGGGACGATCGAAAGGATCCGCGCGGCCTGGGCCCCCAGCCCGTCGAAATCCATGTCGATCGTGTCACGCAGACCCAGCGGGCTCGGAGTCAGCCGCTGCAGCAGCACCGCCACTGCGAACAGGATCGCGATGCAGGCGCCGAAGATCACCCAGCCTTCGAAGAAATGCAGGAAGCCCTCTGCCTGGCCGATGCCGTAGCTGTTCACCAGCACGCCGATCATGCCGATGCGGAACGAGTTCATGAACACCGTGAGCGGTGCCGCCATCAGGAACATCACCGCCTTGTGCCAGAACGGCCCGCGGTAGAGGATCGCGAAGAGATAGCTGAAGGACAGGATCGGGAAAAGGTAGCGCAGCCCGGAACAGGCCTCGGCCACCTGCAGCTTGTAGACGCCAAGGTCGATCACGTTGCCTTCGAGAAAGACCGGAATTCCGGCCAGCTGGATGAACCAGACACCAAGTTCCGACGATATCAGCTGCAGAACGATCGTGAGCTGCCAGTAGACGATTTGCGGCAGCGGCAGCATGAAGACGAGGTGCAGCACGGGCAACTGATGGGTTCTGCCCCTCTGCCAGCCGAAGCCGGTCAGCACGACGCCGCCGACCCACAGGATCAGGGCATAGGTGACGACATCAGGAATCCGGACCAAATTGCCGAAGATGCCGAAGATCAGAGCGGTGACGATCACCGCTATCCCCGGCCAGCGGTTCACCGCTCGGGCAGGATCGTGAGACGGGGCCCGGCGCAGCTCGCGCAGGAAGAGATAGAGCGAGATCAGCGGAATGAGCGGCCCGTGGCTATACTCCGGAGTGATCCAGGCCGCGCCCAGCGACCGCACACCCAGCCAGAACACCGGCAGCGCGCCGATGATAAGGCCCGCGAACAGCAGCACGCCAGGTCGATTGACGGAGCGCGTACCCGGCAGGACAAGGTGGGAGAGATTGCTGGCATCTGACATCTGGGTCCCGTTCCTGAACACGATTAACGCAAACGCGGACAGGGTTGAGCGCGTAAGGTATTGCTATGGCTAGATCGTCTGTCGAAATCGATCCTTCTCATCCAGACGTGACACGAATTCAGGCAGTCTTGTTTGGCCGTGCCGCATCGGACATCTGAAGGCGGCGCGTTTGTGTCCTGGTCCCGATCGCCTTGAGGGTTGCCTCAGCCGCGATCGACACGCCGAGGGCGCCAACACATCCTAGCCCTGCCATGACCAGACTCTTCGGAGCGATGGCGGTGGTTCTCTCCAGTACGGACAGGACCATGGGATGCGCCAGATAGATTCCCATCGCCGCGCCGCCCGCCCGGTGCGACAGGCCGGTTGGCGGACGGGGGAGCGCCATGCACAGGACCAGCGCGGTTCCCGCCACCGTGATCTGCAGCAATCCGCTGGTCCACCCCGCAGCCAGAGCCAGCACCACGCAGACGATCAGGATCACGGAGACCCGCCCGCTTGTGCCCCCTGCCACCGCGAAGGCCAGACCCAGACAGATCGAGGGTAGACCCTGCACCCATTGCGCAAGAGGCGTCGGCAGCGGTTGGCCCTGACAGAGCGCCAGCCCCGCGAGACCGGCCGTCATGAGGCCGAGAGCCAGCAGATCGCGCCTTGCCGCGCCGTGATCGGTCTGCCCGAGCGGTTCTGCCAGACGGGCCAGAGGATGAACCAGCAGGCAGGCGGCAAAGGCGAAGGGCAGGAACCACAGGTGCAGCGCAGGGCCGGTCAGGATCATGTAGAGATGGAATTCAGAGTCCAGTGGCACGCCGGTCACCGCCACTTCGGCCAGTTTCATCGCGCCATAGAGCAGCGACCACCCGAACCAGGGCACGAGGAGGCGCCTCGCCCGGTCCCGAGCATATGCGCCAAAACACTTCCGACCGGCGGCCGGGGCGGCAAGCACAACAAGCAGGATCAGAAAGAACGGCAGCGCGGCATATCCGAGCTTCGCTCCGGGTGCGCCGGCGTGAAAGACAACGATCCCACAGGCGGCAAGCATCCGTGCATAGTCGAGTGTCGCATTGCGCCCCATGGCACCGGTCCCCCAGAGGAGTCTCTGCCGACTTTCTGACAGCGCTTGCAGGGTGGATGTTAAGGGTTAAGGAGTTCCTAACAGGATTGGCAGGGGTCTGGCGGGAAAGAGGCCTCTAGTCGAAACGCCAGACCCGAATCATGACCTCCGGAGGCCCTCGGCTGTCGTAAAGGCCAGCGCGTCGCGAGAGACACGCTGGAAGAGTTCAGATTGCTGGTGTCCTTCGGCGCACGGAGGCGACCGTACGCTTTGCCAACAGCCAGTCACATCCAAGGAAGATCCTGCACGAAGTGGAACTGGTCATCGAGCCGGAATTCCGTGATGTCTCCTATCAGGTTGTGGCCCGATGCACCGCCGACAGACCAGCCCCACTCGCGCCCGCCAGCACCGACCATTTCGACATCGATGTCCTGCCGGTCCAGCACGATATCTCCGTCGAGAACCACCTGGATCCGGTCCGTTTCGCCATCGACGAGCACTATCGCGGTGTGTCTTTCCAGATCGTTCAGACCAAGATCCTTGATCGATACCATCTTGAACCCCTGATCCGCCGTGGCCACGCGCAGACGCAATCCGTCATTCACGAGCTCCAGACCGACCTTCATGTGGTTCCAGACCAGCCGCGCATCGGCCGCGCCAAGTGAGTCGCGGTTGAACTCCACGGAGAAGCCCACGGTGTTGGAGGCTTCAAGGCCATATTGCCGCCCAAGATCGATGGGGCTGCCCGTAGCGCCACCGCCTTCTTCATGCGAGGATGCATAAAGCAGATCGAGTTCGCTGAGGGGCGAAACGGCTACGGGAATCGCCATAGCCAGTTCAAAGGTCGCTGCGTCGTCGGGCAGGGTGGCGGCAATCGCGGTCGCGTCCACGGCCTGTGCGTCCTGTGTCCAGACATCCTTGTGCGGGTCCATGCTGATGGAGAATTGCGAGACTGTTCCCTCGAAATTCTTCGTATTCCAGGGATTGCCGATGGACAGCCAGTCCGTCCCCGCGGTCTTGAGCGGGGCGGCGAGGTTTGCAGAGGCCAGTTCGGCATCATCGACGATGATCGCAATGCGTCCGTCCTCCGCGACGATCGTGACTTCGTGGCTGGCATGGTCATTCAGCCCCGCCGCATCGGCCCTCAGGCGCAGTTCCGGCTGACCCTCCAGAAACAGACGGACCTGAAGATCCCCATCATTCTCGACCGAGACGATGAAGGCGTCCTTCATCCTGAACACTTCGCCTGCACTCCCCTCGCCCGCAGCCTGGAGATCGAAAGTGATCCGGAACGTGTCCGCCCCTGCCAGCGCGCCGAGATGGTTGGCGCCGATGCTGGCCGCACTGCCGTGCGCGCCCAAGACGACACCTCCATCGGTACCGAGGTCGTTGATCAGGAAAGCTTCACCGAAGGTGTATCCCGTGATCGCGCCGCTTTGATCAATCGAGACGAGGCGCGTATCCGCAATTGCGACCTGAGCCGTTTCGGTCTGCAGCACCGCGCCAGCAAGACTGACGGTCAGGCGAACGTCATAATGCCCGGGAGTCCCGAAAGCATGGCTCACCTCTGCGCCCGTCATCTTTTTGCCGTCACCGAAATCCCAGTTATAGGTCAGATCCGGGACGCCGCCTTGCAGATCTATGCCCGTCTGGACACTGAACATGCGTGTACCGGCCCCAGTGTCCTCCCCACTCACGTTGAAGCCTGAAATGGCCTGGGAGGGGTCGTAGGCAGTTCGGAGTGAACCCGCATCCAGACTGTCGAGGATGCCGCCCTGCTGGGCCGTGTACCGGTTGGCGCCCGCTTCGGTGTCGAGGGTCGAGAAAACGAAGATATCCGCGTAATAGTTGTCGGCATGGGCATTCTGGTCCTGCACGAGGACGTTGTTGCTGTAGACCCAGTCCGCGCGATCCTGCACCAGCCCGACGCTGCTCGTGACATTGTTCGAGATTTCCACATCGCTCGAACTGCCGGAGACCGTGATCCGCGGAATCTCGACGGTGCTGTCCGCGCCATCGGCGTTTCTGCCATCGGCATGAAGCACCGAGTTGTTCCTTATCACCACTCCGACCGCCTCGCCCAGGACGATCCCATTGCTGTGGGCGTTGTAGATCGTATTGTTCTCGATCAGGACGTTGCGATAGAACATCTCATCGCCCGCCAGACCGCTGTCGACCATATCGTTGCGCATGAAGATCGACTGCGTCGGATCGCCCTCGCCGATGTCGAGCAGGTTGCCGCGGATCTCGATATCGGTGCTGGGGGTTCCGGAACCGTTGGTCCAGAACTGGATCATGTCGGCATGATCCCCCGACGACATCGAGCGGGTGAAGTCGTGGATGTGGTTGTCCTCGATCACCACGCCGGTCATCGCCACAAAATCCATCCCGTCCGAGCGGATCGCGTGGAGATCGTTGCCGCTGATCACGGTATCCGTGTTTTCGCCCATGACGATGCCGCGGTTGAAGTCGAAAAATTCATTGTTTTCGATCACGATGCCGGTGCTGCCGCCGACTTTCAGCCCGTATCCGTTTCCATAGCCGTTATCCTCTTCGGAGCCGTTCGTCACGACATCGCCGTCAAAGACCGAGTTGCGGATGGTGATGTTCTCGCTGTCGGCGATCTGGAAGGGGCTGGCCCACATCGGTTGCCCCTGGCTGAAGGCATAGTCGAAGACGAGTCCGTCCAAGGTAAGGTTCGCCGCTCCGTCTACATCCATTCCGGACAGCACCGCAGGGTTGCCCGCATCGGCCGAAACGATGGTGACGGGCTCGGCGAAGGCGATGTCGAACCCGGACTTGCTGTCCAGCACGAGCTTGCCGTAATTGCCCGACGCAAGCAGGATGGTTTCGCCTCCTTGGGCCCGGGACAGGGCGGCGTAGAGTTCAGTAGAAGTCGAGACCGTGAAGGTTTCAGTCATGTATATCTCCAGAACGGATGCGGGGGGCGCGTTTCGCAATGGGAGTTACAATCGTGACCTTCTCGGGCGCGGCTGCGTCCAGATAGGGGTGATTTCTTGAACTACCTCGAAAGTTTAGTTTCAATTCAGGGGGTCTTGCCGCCCCTCCGCACCTGAGTGCTCTGTCCTTTGCGCAGCGCCAGAGGGCTGATTTACGGGGGGCAGAATGCGTCAGCACGCACCGGCCGCAGCGCGACCGATCGTACTGGTCGTTCGGCGCGACGACGCCCAGGCGCCTCTTGACGCCGCCGCGCGCGCCCAAGCAGCGGTTTGGGAAAAAAGTATTTCGGTCATGGTGGTTTTGAAGCGCTGCCATTTTTGTCTCACTTTCGCCACGTGTTCCTGCTGCAGGCTGCAAACGGAGCCGATGATGCAATGAACGGTATTGTGGCGCGAACACGGAGAGAGAAAGACTGCTGAGCAATAGAATCTGTTTAAAGTTTGTCTTTTAATGGATCAAAATCTGCTTCGGATTGCTGCAGCATGTCCGGCAACGCTCTCTTCAGGGCCGCGGCAATTGCCTGACCATGCTGCTCGAAAATAGGGCATAGTTCCGAATCCGTCCCGCGGATCTGCCTTGAACGTCCATTAAAGGTCCGGGGAATCTCATCGCCGGGCATGAGAGAGTTACCTGAATTCGGGTGGTGGCGAACAGCCGTCGACTAGTCCAGCCACAGATCGTAGGGGAAGGCCTCCATGAGGGGCTTAGGATCAAAACTCAGGCGCGGCAAGGTCCCGAGTGCCGACCGGGCCGCCTCGATGGTGTCCGCGATATACTGATCGGGGCGCTGCGTGCCGGCAAAGTAGTCCTGATATTTGAACGGCAGCTCATGTTCTGACAGTTTCACCAGACAGGCGTCGATGCCATAGGCCTCTGCGATCACCACCCCATGGAGCGAAGACGAGACGATTGCGCGACATGACAGGATCTGTTCGATGGCCTGCCGCCAGGGCAGATAAGGGCTGATCAGGTGCATGCCTAGGCGGGCAATCTCATCAGGCATCACCACACCATGCCTGAGATCGTTCAGATTGGGTACGAAGCCGATCTCGTGTTTCGGCTCGGCTTTGCGCAAAGGCAATAGGCCGGGCAGCAGCAGCGCAGGATCGCCATAGATTTCGGGACAGGCGACCCCGCATTCGGTTAGGAAGGCGCGGGTCAGCGGGCCCCGCACGGCGCGCACGTCTAACTCGCGCCACAGATGCTTGTCTGCATCGATCTTGCCGTTCCGACCGCTGCCCCAGACAACATCGCCGTCCTGCGCGAAATGCAGGATCGACCCCACCGAAAGCAGGTGGCAGGATCGCCGACTTTCATCCTCGACCGTGAACCCCTGGCGGGCAAGCATAAGGGTAGTGACGACCCGCCCCAGTTCGTCACCGAAGTTGCGGCGCCCGTCCAAAGGCCGCCAGTACCTCAGCGAGACCTGCGACGTCGAAGCGACGGTTTCCGGTGTGACGGTTTTTGTCAGTTTGTGCGAGAGACGGCGGATGAGTTTCACTCTAGGGAATCTCCTGTGTGTTCAGGTTTCGGGTCTTTGGAACGGTCCTCTGAGAAGCGTCCAAAGCACTGCACCAATTCTGCGCCGAGCTCGGGGCTGCGCGCCCGGTGCTGGGCGATCTGCCAGGGCAGCGATCAGTGCCAAGGGCTTCTGGACCATCTGTGGTCCACGCCGAGCTTCGCTGAAGGCACGCTCGGGCCAGTGGATCAGCTGGGTATCGGCATCGCCGGTTCTGAAGGGATCGATATCGTTCAGGCTCGTCACCCTGCATCCGGCAGCTTTCAGACCCTTCAGCATAAATGCCATGAACGGATTTGGGGCAACGCCGTATCCCCGCCATTTGGCAACTTTGATGAATGACACCGATCCGCTCCTCAGCCCATTGCCATCCTGCGGAAGGATTCATTCTGTGCCACCAGTTCGTCATACGTGCCATGGGCGGCCAGGCGTCCGTGTTCCAGCAGAAAGATCGAATCGCAGCTCTGCACCGTGCTGAGACGGTGCGCGATCATGATCACCGTCTTCGCACCAGCGAGGTTGTGCATCGCTTCCATCACCGCACGTTCGGTGATGTTGTCGAGCGCGCTCGTCGCCTCGTCGAGGATCAGTACGTCAGGATCATGATAGAGCGCGCGGGCGATACCGATCCGCTGACGCTGTCCCCCCGACAGGCGCACGCCGCGCTCGCCCACCTCTGTGAGATAGCCGCGGGGCAGCTCGGACATGACGAAGTCGTGCAGATTGGCCACCTTTGCGGCGCGTTCCACCGCTGCCATGTCGATCGCATCGGGCGGGGTGCCGAAGGCGATGTTGGCGGCCACGGTGCTGTCGGAGAGGAAGATCTGCTGGGGCACATAGCCGAGGCTGCGCTGCCAGCCGCGGACGCGGTCCGCGGTAATCTCCACCCCGTCGATGCGCAATGCACCCGCATCCGGGGTCAGCAGGCCCAGCACGATGTCCACCAGCGTCGTCTTTCCTGCCCCGGTGCCGCCGACAATGCCGAGGGTCGTGCGGGCGGGAATTGTGGCGGTGAAGCCGTCCAGCGTGTCACGCTCCGTATCAGGATAGCGAAAATGCACCGCGTCGAGTTCGATCTGGTCGCGCAGATGGATTTGCGCACCGTCCTCCGCGCGCGGGGGCAGCTTGTCCAACAGCATGACGCTGGCGTGGAGCTTTTCCAGCGCCGGCTCTGAGGTGCGCATGACACCAAGCTGTTGATAGACCTGCTGGAGCGCCGGAAACAGCTTGGTTCCCGCCATCCCGATCAACGCAAAAAGCGGCACCAGATCGGCCATGTTCCGACCGCGCAGCAGGATCAGCACCAGCACCATGATGATGAAGGCGGCATAGACCGTGGCCTCGAGCGCGAAGCGCGGCAAACGGCTCATCACCTGTCCCAAGGTCTGAAAATGCGCCATCTTCCGCGCAGCAACTCTGAACCGCGCCAGGCTGGAGGCCTCGAGCCCCATGATCTTGACTTCTTTGAGTCCGCCCCCGATTTCCTGCACGATGTGGAACCGGCTGCTGTTCGCCTCGAGCCGCTGACTGCCCACCTGCCCCATGCGCTGACGCAGCAGCAGATAGATGAGCACGTAGACACCAAGCAGCATCGATACCGCGCCGACCGCAACCCAGGGTTCGACAACGAACAGCAGCCCGCCGATGAGCAGGATGAGCATCACATTCGAGACCAGTAACACCGCGGGCAGGATGCTTTCGCGGATCACGGTATCGATCTCGGACAGCAGAGACTGGCTCAGATCTGAGCTGTGGCGCGACAGGAACCAGACGTATTCCTGGCGCAGATACCCGGCGAGAACCCTGGAACCGATGCTGTGCGCCCGCATCAGCGCAAAGCGGAACTGCAGGTAGGTGACGCCGGCGCGCACCACCATGCCGCTGACGATCACCAGCAGGACAACGATCCCGAGGATGAGCATTGCCTGACGGTCCGTCTCGATCCCGAGGATTTGCACGAACATGGCAAGCCAGTGATTGGTGCGCAGCAAGTCGGGATCTCCCAGGACCGAAAGCAGCGGCAGGATGCCCGCGACACCGATGATTTCAAAGACCGACATCACGATCGTCAGCAGAATCAGCAGGAGAAAATTGCGCCGCTCGCGCGCTGTGAGAAAAGACCAGACAAGCTTGTATGTTCTGAACACCGATCGTTCCAGCCTCTGTTCTGCGGCGAATATCTCCCGAACGGTCCAGGAGCGCCGCATCCCTGCCTTGCGGGTACATCAAGCATCGTGCAAAGACTATTAAGAAGCATCCCCGGAGAGACAAAAAGTGCAATACGGTGATCTCGTCAGCGTGGTGATGCCAATTTATAACCGGGCATACCTTGTGCCGCGCATCGTCGGCAGTCTTTGTGCCCAGACTTACCGCAACATCGAGATCCTGATCGTCGACGACTGTTCGAGCGATGATATCGAGGGCGCCATTGCGGCGCTCGGTGACGACCGGGTCCAGCTGGTGCACCGGGAGCGCAACGGCGGCGTGGCTGCGGCACGCAATACCGGGGTTGCAGCCGCAAAGGGCGATCTGATCGCGTTTCACGACAGCGACGACATCTGCCTGCCGGAGCGGATCGAATTGTCGATGCGCAAGCTGGTCGACCTGCCATCCGACTATGCCGGGGTCTACAGTGCGCGCCTGATATATCACGAAGTCGACGAGGCCGGCTATGGAGCGATGCGCACGTACATGCGTCCGGCAGCCTCGGAACGTCCCCTCAGCGGCGATCTTTCGGCGCGCACCGAAAAGGCGAATATCCTGAATTTCCCGACGCTTCTCGTCAGAAAGTCTGCCCTGATCGCGGCCGGACCGTCGGACGAGCTGCTGCGCAAGAATGTGGATTGGGACCTCTGCCTGCGCCTGACCCGGCAGGGCAGCTTCGGGTTCATTCCGGAGCCGCTGATCCTGACCCCGACATCGCTGGACCCGACAGTGAGCGGGGCCCGGGTGTCCCGCTCGCAGCGCCAGGGCGCGCGCAGCTTCGCTCGCATCACCGGCAAACTCAAGCGGTCGGGCTGCGCCGATGCGGACCTCGCCCGGCACTACGCAGCGACGGCCCTATACCTGCTCAGGATAGAGCGGCCGCGCTTTGCCCGCCGCTACCTGCGGGCCTCGCTGAGCCTTGCTCCGGCAAAGCCAAAACTTTGGGCGCATTATCTGTTCAGCTTCGCGCCGGGGCTGCATGCGCGCCTGCGCAGGCCCCCAAAGATCTGAACGCCTCCGAGTCCCCGAATTGCGGCGGGCCTCGGCCCGGTCAGGGCTTTTTGGGAGGAAATCTCGAATAGGGAAAGCGGTCTGCCGCAGGCTGAGCACTGTCGGGGCGCGCCTGTTCTTTCCCGTCCCGAGGCACGCGGCTGTAGGAGAGGCCGCGCGGCGCCGGAATGTCCGGCCCCGCCGTGACGCTTTCTGAATCGGGGCGGGCATCCATGAACCACATCCCCGAGCCGAACATGAAGAAAACGAAGGCGTAGAGCGTCGCCCACACATGCACCGTGCACAGGGTGAAGGTCAGCCCGCAGAAGGTGATCATCCAGGCCAGCCGCAGGTTCGAGAGCACCGGCTCGGACGAGAAATCGCGCCGCCCCACCTGCCACAGGGCCAGGCCGTATCCCCCGGCGAGCAACAGGAATCCGGGGATGCCGTAGCGCACGGCATTCACCAGCCAGAAATTGTCCATGCTGCCGGAATACATGAAATAGGGCCGCACCCAGTCGTTCAGTCCGAGACCGAAGATCGGATTGGCCCAGACGTTCTTCATGCCCCATTCGAAGATGATCGTGCGCCAGTAGGCGGTTCCGGGCGACAGGGTGGCGTAGCTCAGGAAAACCTCGATGCCCGATCGGTTCGAGATCGTATCGACGATGGCATAGCAGACCGAGAATATCGCCAGAAGGATCAGCCAGGACCGCCCCTGACGTCCGATTATCATCGACCAGGCGATCAGTCCGAACTGCAGGATCAGCGCCAGAAAGGCGCCACTCGACAGAGACAGGAAGGTGCAGAGCGCCACCACCCCCGCCATCGCCCAGCGGCGGTAACTCGACATTCCGTCATGCAGGCCGACGAAGACCAGGGCGAAAACCGTGGAGCAGAACAACCCGTAATGGATAGGGTGGACCAGCATCACCTGCGCGCGCAGCAGGCCCAGACGCGGCGGATGATAGACATTCGAAGGCACCTGAATTCCCGGAATCCTGTCCAGCAACTGGATGATGACCGGGTCGCCGGTCTGGCTTTCGACGAGGGCGAAGGGCAGTGTAAAAATGACCAGCCATGCCAGAAACCGGCACAGTGCCGTGAAATCGGCCTTATTGCGCACATAGGCCCGGGTCATCATGTAGCCGCCCAGAAATTCGAGCCCTGCCGATCCGATATTTTCGATCACCTTGTCGGGGTTGTTGACCCCCAGCGCGACAGACGCCCAGACGAGATGCAGCATGAACAGGATGTCCGTCGCGGTGATCCGCCCGAACCGCCCGCTGATCCAGCCGAACATCAACGGCAGGATCATCACGATCAGGTAGAGCCGCAAAGGCGACAGGGACAGCGGGCCCAGATTGAAGCTGGCCGGGATCATCACCAGGATCAGGAAGGTCGCGACGGGCCAGGGCAGCCGACCCGAGGACGCGGCCCCCGAAGGCTGCGCGGACAAGCCAGCGCCCCGTGCGAAACTGCCGACCCGGTCCGGGAAGGTCGTCACGGCGTGGCCTGCAGGATAGGGGCACCCAGACCCGGGCGGTCGGCCACACTGCCACTACGCACGACGAACGTGTCGGCGCGGCGAGGATCGCCGGTCTGGGCGTCGGTGAAGAGCTTGTGATAATAGCCCGGGCGCATCGTCGTGACATCCTGTGCTTCCACGTTGTCCCTTACTGACCATCCCGGTTTGGAATCCTGGAAGGCGGGGCCGATATTATCCGTGATCTCGACCCGGCGGGAGGCTTCTGCGACGGCGATGCGCGGGATGGTCACCGTCTTCTCGCGTGTCTTGGCGTTGACGACCCGGGGGTTGCGCAGCACGGTGTTGCGCCGGATCACCACGCCATCGGATTCACCCAATGTGATTCCATGCAGGTGCCCGTTGACGATGACATTGTCCTCGATCAGCACGTCGCGATAAAACATCTCGTCGCCCGCAAGCCCGCGATCGACCATGTCGTTGCGCATGAAGATCGACTGGGTCGAGGATCCGGCCCCCGATAGCAGCAGGTTTCCGCGGATCGTGATACCGGTGCTGGGGGCCTTGGTGTTCTTGGTCCAGAACTGGATCATGTCGGAATGATCGCCCGAAGCGTAGGAGCGGATGAAATCGTGGATGCGGTTGCCCTCGATCAGGACATCTGTGACCTTGACGAAATTCATCCCGTCCGAGCGGATCGAATGCAAATCGTTGCCAGTGATCCTGAGGTTCCGGGTGCCACCGGTCACGATCCCACGGTTGAAACCGAAGATCTCGTTATCCTCGATTCGCACATCCGTGCCGCCGCTCAGCTCGAGCCCGTAGCCGTATCCGAAGCCGTCATCCTTGGCCGAAACGCCCTGCGCAACATCTCCGTCGAAGACCGAATTGCGGATGGTGATGTGATCGCTGGACTTCACGGAAAACGGCCGCACCGAAAGCGGCTGGCCGGGTTTGAAAGTATAGTCGAACACCAGTCGGTCGAGCACGAGGTTCGCAGAGTTTTCGATCCGGAGCCCCGCAAAAGTGGCGGGCCGTCGCGGATCTGCCGAGGCGATCGTCAAAGGCAACGGGAATACGCTGTCGAACTTCGATTTTTCGGTCAGAGCGAGCGTCCCGTAATCGCCGGGGGCAAGCAGGATGGTCTCTCCGCCGCGCGCCTGTGACAGAGCCGCATAAAGCCCTTGCGAGTCTGTAACCTGCTGAGCCGAGCCCGGCAGGGCACTGGCGGCCAGACACAGAAACCACCGACAGGCCGGGAGCAGCGTCCTGCGCCATAAGACAGGGCCATGCCCCGCATTCCGGTCCATTGTGTGATCGCATGCGCTACGTGTCATCCCAATCCACCTTCACCACGGCCCGTCCTGCTGCATGACTTTGGCACATGAATGGCAGGGACCGAAAAGACCGCAAACCGAACGACACGCTGAGACTGCCATGCGGCCCGTCGCAGAGGGGCCCCAAAAGGCGTTTCAAGGAAGCATGTCTCCTGCGTCGTACGGTCTTTCGGGCTTTTGCGCAACGCCCTACTCTGCCGCCTATATTGACATCTTTGCCAACCATAGGAGCGGCACAGATGTATCTTTCCCTAGGACTGCCCATTTCAGCGTCCCCTCTTGCGAAAGACAACGGCGCTCCCGCGCCCTCTCCCCTGCCCTCCCTGGCCTTACTACCCGTCGCGCCGGCCGCCCGCTGGCATGCCGGCGCCGGGGCGAGCGTCACGTCGCAGGGGCGCGTGACCCAGGCTGACGGGCTTGTCGGCCCCGGGGTCACGGCGGGGGCGCAGGGTCTGGGTCCGCTGGCAATGACAGATGCGACGGGGCGCAGGTTCTGGCGTTTCTCCGGTTCGGAATATCTCGATGTCGGGGGCGGCATCTTTCTCGGCACCCGGAAAATGGCCGTTTTCGCGGTGGTGCGCGGAGTAGACCGGGTGTTCAGTCTGGGCAGCCAGACAGGCTATGGAAGCGGATCGAACGCGGCGAATACCAGCCGTGCCGCGCTGGACAGTGAAAAACTGACCGATGGCGCATATTTCCTGAATGCGTTCCGCAAGACCACGACCAATGCCTTCATGGTTTCGGGAGCACAGATGTGCCTGGTGGGCGCTTCGATGAAATCCTCGGGCACGCGCCTCTTTACCAACAGGCATGCGGCGAACGTCGCCGCGGGCAGCGTCCAGGCCAGCAACGTTCAGGGTGGTGAGATCGGCCGCTATGCCGGGGCGCCGGGGGCGGCGGGCAGCTGGGCCAAATTCGATCTATACGAACTGGTCATCTATGACATCTCCCTGACGGATGCCGAGGCGGACTCGGTTGCGCAGGCTCTGGCCGATCACTGGCAGTTGCCGCAGCTGACGCAACAGATCGTGCTGGAGGGCGACAGCATCACCGCGGGCGCGGGTCTGCCGGACTACCTCACCAATCCCGTATCGGTCCTGGCGAGCGACAGCGCGAACCTCGTGCCGACGGATTGGCGTGTTTCCTCGAATGCGGTTTCCGGCGCGACGGTTCCAACCCTGATCGCGCGGCGCGACGATACCAGAAGCTGGACCAACCAGACACTGCCGGGACGCAATGTCGCGGTCATAGAGATCGGCCGGAACGACTTGCGCGACATCACCGCCCAGCAGCACTATACCAATGTCGTGGCCTATCTCAGCACCGCCACCACCGGTCTGCTGCAAAAGGGGTGGGAGGTACGGATCCTGTCGAACATCGCCTCGGGATCGGATCTGCAGCCCAAGATAGAGACGTTCCGAACGCTGATCGAAGCCCCGCAATTCCTGACAGACACTGCTTCCGGGCCGGGACAGGCGTTCGAGGGGAAAGTCCGCGTCATCAGGACACATCTGATCGAGAAGGCACCGGACGGCACAATCTTCGACACGGTCGGCGATGCCTCGTCAAGTGTCTATTATCAGGGCGATGCGACGCATCCGTCGGCTATGGGAGCGCGGCTGCGCCTCACCGGGGGCGACACGCCGCAGCACGGGGTCGCCTGGCAGCTGGTCTGAAAGGGGCAGGAGCGCGGCTGGGGCCAAGCGAGGAAGCGATTGGGTATATCTTTGCCCGCTGAGGCGAGCTACCAAGATCCAGAACTGATCGCCCGAGTGACCGATGTCCCCGATCCGCCCAGCCGCCGCCATGAGCCCGTCGCCCAGCCCCCCGTCGCCAAGTCTGGAACGGGTGAGACTGGGCGACCTCTGTGCGGGCTGCGGGGCCTGCGCAGGTCTGTTTCCAGACAGCCTGCAAATGGCCGAGACGGCGCCCGGCTTTCTGCGCCCGGTTCAGACAGCCGGGCTTAACCCTGCGGAGGAGGCGACCTTCGCGGCCGTCTGTCCCGGGCTGGGGCAGAAGGTCGAGGCGGGCGCGCGCACCACGTCCGACCTCTGGGGGCCTTACGACGCGATGTGGACAGGCTGGGCCTGCGATACGCAAATCCGCTTTGCCGGAGCATCGGGGGGCGCGCTCTCGATGATCCTGCTGCATCTGCTCGAGTCGGGCGTGGTGGAGAGCGTGGTGCAGACCGCCGCAGCGCCGGACCTTGCCATCGGCAACGTGGCCGTCCTGTCCGAAGACCGCGACGGCATCCTCGCGGCGGCCGGGTCGCGTTATGCCCCCTCTGCACCGCTGGCGCAGCTTCAGGACCATCTGGGGAAATACCGGGCGCAGGGACGACGCTTTGCCTTTGTCGGCAAGCCCTGTGACGCCGTCGCCCTGCGCGCCCTCGGTGCGCGCGATCCGGAAATCGCCGCGGCCTTTCCGGTGATCCTTTCCTTCTTCTGCGCCGGAGTGCCGAGCCATGCCGGAGGGCGGGCGGTGGTCCGCGCGCTCGGGCTCGATCCTGATCGCATCCTACGCTTCCGCTATCGGGGAAATGGCTGGCCGGGGCGCGCAACGGCGGTCGATGACGAGGGCCGCGAAGCATCCATGAGCTATCACGACAGCTGGGGCGACATCCTGTCCAAACACGTCCAGCACCGCTGCAAGATCTGTGCCGACGGCACCGGCGTCGCCGCCGACATCGTCTGTGCGGATGCCTGGGAAAGCGACGCCGCCGGCTATCCGGTCTTTGCCGAGGCGCCCGGGATCAGCCTGATTGTCGCGCGCACCGCTCTTGGCGCGGAGCTGATCGCCGCCGCCCGCGCGGCCGGGCGGATCGCGACGGCGCCGTTCGCCCCCGCCACCCTTGCCGCGATCCAGCCCGGTCAGCGCGAACGCCGCCGCGCGCTGTTCGCCCGCCTCGCCGCGCTGCGGCTGGCCGGGCGGCCCGTGCCGCATTACCAGGGATTGAGGATCGCCGCCGCCGCCCGGCAGAACCCGCCGGGGCGCAACCTGAAGAACTTTCTCGGCATGCTGCGCCGCACCCTGCGCC
Organism: Rhodobacterales bacterium; assembly: GCA_038260405.1. Classification (GTDB taxonomy): domain Bacteria; phylum Pseudomonadota; class Alphaproteobacteria; order Rhodobacterales; family Rhodobacteraceae; genus Puniceibacterium. The sequence continues at coordinate 153,162 of JBBSNW010000001.1, forward strand.
GCCGATGATCCGACCCCTGGAGAGCACCGATGACACGACCGCTGCGCATCTGCCTGATCATGCACTCGACCCGGTCGGACAATCTTGGCGTCGGGGCGCTCAGCGTCTCCGAGGTCGCGATCCTGCGGGACTGCGCGCGCGAACTGGGCCGCGGGATGGAGATCACGGTGCTCGACTGGAAGGATGCCCGCACGCCCTATCTGACCGGCCCTGACATCCGCATCATCGACATGGATGGGCGGATGATGCGCGACCCGCGCGGATTCCTCGCCACCGCGCGGGCCAGCGACGTGGTGATCGACATCGGCGCCGGCGACAGTTTCGCCGATATCTATGGCGCAAAACGGCTCACACGCATGTTCTTTCTGAAATACCTCACCCATCTGGCGGGCACGCCGCTGGTGATGGCACCGCAAACCATCGGCCCCTTCACGAAGACCTGGTCGAAATGGGCCGCGCGGATGTCGATGCGGCTCTGCGCCGTAGTGGCGAGCCGGGACAGCATGTCCACGCAGGCCGCCCGCGCCCTTGGCTGCAACGATGTGATCGAAGCCTCGGATGTCGCCCTGCGCCTGCCCTTCGACCCACCCGCACCCCGCGCGCCCGGCGGGCCGGTCAGGGTCGGGATCAACGTGTCGGGCCTGCTGATGGGCGGCGGCTATACCGGCAGGAATGAATTCGGGCTGACCCTGGATTATCCCGGCCTGATCCGCGACCTGATCCGGCATTTCCAGAACCATCCCGGCACCGGTGACGGCTGCGAGGTGCATCTGGTGCCGCATGTGATCGTGCGATCCGGCCCGATGGTGGGCGAAGACGACTACCGCGCCTCGGCCACGCTGGCCGAGGCCTTCCCCGGCACCGTCCTGGCCCCCGCCTTTCAATCACCCTCGGAGGCCAAGAGCTACATCGCAGCGCTCGACTTCTTCATGGGGGCGCGGATGCATGCCTGCATCGCCGCCTTTTCGTCCGGTGTGCCGGTGATGCCGATGGCCTATTCGCGCAAGTTCGAGGGGCTGTTCGGCACCATCGGATATGACCGCACCGTCGACTGCACGTCAGAGAGCGCCGAGGCGATCCTGGCCAAGATCACGTCCGCCTTCGAAGACCGCGCGACCCTGAAGGCAGAAGCCGGGTCCGCGCTTGCGACGGGACGAGCCAAGCTGGCGGTCTACGAGGATGCCCTGCGCAGCCTTCTGGCCGGGATCTGACGCCGCCATGCCCGAGGCCGCGATCATCATCCCCCATTACAACGATGTGCAGCGTCTGGAGCGCTGCCTTGAAAGACTCATGCCGATGGTCGAGGGGGTGAATGCAGACTTTCCCCGGATCGAGGTCGTGGTAGCCGACAATGGTTCGACCGACAGTCTCGACGCTGTGCGCGCCGCTCATCCCGATCTGCGCATCGTCACCGAACCCGCACGCGGCGCGGCGGCGGCGCGCAATCGCGGCGTGGCCGAGACCACGGCGCCGCGGCTGTTCTTTCTCGATGCCGATTGCGTGCCGGATCCGGACTGGCTGCGCGTCGCGCTGGAGGTCGCGCCAAGGGCCGATCTGGTGGGTGGGACTGTGACGCTGTTCGACGAGACGCCGGGACCGCGCAGCGGGGCGCAGGCTTTCGAGACGGTCTTTGCCTTCGACAATCGCGGCTACATCGAGGAGAAGGGATTTTCCGTCACCGCCAACCTGCTGACCCGGCGCGATGTCTTTGCCGCGGTGGGCGATTTCGTGCCCGGCCTGTCCGAGGATCTCGACTGGTGCCACCGCGCACGCGCCGCAGGCTACGGACTGATCCATGCCGATGCGCTGCGGGTCGCGCATCCGACACGGTCGGACTGGCCCGCACTGGTGGGGAAATGGCGCCGGATCACCGATGAAAGCTTTGCCTTGAGCGATGGCGGAGGCGTTGCGCGGCTCAGATGGGGCCTGCGGGGGCTGGCGATGGGGCTCAGCATTTTCGCACATGGCCCCAGGGTGCTGACCAGCCCGCGCCTGTCCGGGGCGGGCGACCGTCTGGCCGCCCTGACCACGCTGGCCCGATTGCGTCTGTGGCGCGGGGGCCGGATGCTCGCGCAGGCGCTGCGGGGGCCGAGGCCGCGGTGACGGCCCGGACCGAAGCGCCGCACGCTCTCAGCTGAGTCCGACCAGCCCGGTCGCAGTCGTGCCGGTCGCCATCACCTGGGCGATGCGGAACGGATAGACCGCACCGCCCGCAAGGCCAGTGAAGTCCACCTGCGCCCCAGACACCATGCGCACCCGCAGGTTGCCGCCGGAGCCGACATAGATCCCGCGCACCGGCATCGCGAGGGCGACGGTATCGCTGGGCAGGATCGCAACCGCATCGCGGGCGGGTGAGGTCAGACCGGTCTGGTGGGATGAAAAATCTTCTGCCATGGGATCGTTTCCTTTGAGGATCGCTGCAGGGATCTAGCGACGAAGAGATTAACCGCAGATCAGCCCGGCGCACGCTGCGCGGCCGGATGCGCAACGACCAATGGCCCGCGAACAGCCTTGTGCCGCTGCCGGATCACCCTTACGCAGATATTGTGACGCCATTTGCCCGTCACGGCCCGGAAACCGGAATACCTCTTTCCAGTCAGGCCGGTTCCTTTCCTGAAAGATCCTTTTCGTAGAGACGCCCGTTACAAGAGCATCCCCGGCCAGAGAGAAAGAGCCCGGAAGATCATGCAGAATCACCAGAGAGCCTTCTGCGACCCGAAGCGGGGCGCAGGCAGATGACCGGACCTGCCGGCGACCTTCTGTCTGACAGGTCGATCCCGGACCTGTCGATCATCATCATAAGCTACAACACCCGGGACATGACGCTGGCCTGCATCGCCTCGGTCAAGGCCGAGACCCGTCTGCCACACGAGATAATCGTGGTCGACAATGACTCTACCGATGGCTCGGCCGAAGCGATCGCGGCGCATTTCCCGCAGGTCACGCTGCTGGCCGAGACGGTGAATCACGGCTTCGGTCCGGCACACAGGCTGGCCCTGACCCGCGCCCGGGCGCCCTGGATCCTGCTGCTCAACCCCGATACGGTGATCCTTGACGGTGCCATAAACGCGCTGATGGATTTTGCCGCGCGGCGCCCTGAGGCCGCCATCCTCGGCGGGCGCACGCTTTACGGCGATCGCAGCCTCAATCCATCCTCATGTTATGCCAGATCGACCCTTTGGTCGGTCTTCTGCCGGCTTGTCGGGCTGAACGGTCTGTTCCGTGGCTCTGCCCTGTTCAACTCCGAATTCTATGGCAACTGGCCGCGCGACAGCGAACGGCAGGTCGATATCGTCACCGGCTGCCTGCTGCTGATACGGCGCGAGACATGGGACGCTCTGGGCGGGTTCGACGATGCCTTCGTGATGTATGGAGAGGAGGTGGACCTCTGCCTGCGCGCGCGGGCCGCCGGGCTGCAGCTCTGGATCACACCCGAGGCGACGATCATCCACTATGGCGGGGCCAGTCAGCCGGTGCGCGCGGACAAGCTGGTCCGGCTGATGCGCGCCAAGATGGAGCTCATCGCCCGGCATTTCCCCTCCCGGCAAAAAGGGCTGGGGCTGGCGCTGTTCCGGCTCTGGCCGTACTCGCGGATGCTAGCCTTTCGCGTCGGCGCCCTGCTGTTCCGGCGCCCGCATCTGTCAGAAAAGGCCCGGATCTGGGGCGAGGTCTGGCATCGGCGCCGGGAATGGCAAGACGGGTTCGCGGCGGGTCAGAAGGTTATATGATGAAACTTAGGCCATAGCCTTTTCCAATGGCCATCAGCCTATGAGCGCAATCTGATCACGCGTGCCGGGCTGCCTGCCGCGATCGCGCCCGGGGGCACGTCCCGGGTCACCACCGAACCTGCACCGATCACGCAGCCGTCCCCAAGGGTCACACCGGCGGTGATCACCGTCTTGGTGCCGATCCAGCAATCCGAGCCGATGACCACGTCGCGTTCGTTCATTTCCTGATCCGTGATGCGCTTGTCCGCCGCGAGGCCATAGTCGGCCGACGTCACGAAGCAGCCGGGACCGAAGGTCGTGCGGGCACCGACGCGGATCCAGCTGCGGCTGCGTCCGGCCCAGAGAGCGCAATATTCCCCGACCTGCACCGCCTCTGCGAGCGCGATTCGCTCACCATTGCGGAACGAGCTGTTGGGCGCCAGACGCACGCCGCGGCCCAGCGTCATCCGGGGACGCTGCAATGCATGGCTGTAGCCGTAGTAATGCAGCATCCGGAACGGATGTATCAGCACGAGGGGATGCACGAAGGATCGCAACACGCGCCACAGCCGTGTCACAAGACCATTTTTGCTGCTGGCCATGTTCGCTCCCCGCAAGCCGGACTCAACCGTAATAGCCATAGCCATATTCCGCGCCCATGTAGCGGCACTTGTTCAGGATTACGCCCATCACATTGGTCTGGGCCGCCAGTTCGCGTTCGCACTGGTCGATTTCCTCTATTGTGGTCGCCTCGGCGGCCGCCACCAGCAGCACACAGTCGACCTGCCCGGCAAAAGCCATGGTGTCGTCGCTGACGAGCATGGGAGACATGTCGAAGATCATCAGTGCCGGGTCATATCGGGCCTCGATATCCGCCAGCACGGTTGTCACATGGGGGCCGTTCAGCAGCTCCGCCGGGTTTCGAATGGCACCCGGATTGGTCGAGATTGCCAGATTGTCGCCATGTCGCACCACGTTCTGTTCGAACTTTTGGGTACCTTCCAGCACCTTCGCAAAGCTGATGTCGCGGCTGACACCCAGCATTTTCGCCAGCGAGGGACGCCGCAGGTCGAGCTCGAGCAGAAGCGTGCGCAGATCGGGTTGGCGTGCCAGGCTGATGGCGAGGTTGAGCGCTACCGTGCTCTTGCCGCAGTCCGCCGAGGGCGACGTGATCGCCAGCCGATGCCATCCGTTCGCGCGCATCTGCTGCAGCACCCGGGTGCGCAGCATGTCGATTCCGGTCGCGGCCCTTCCGCCTTCGAAGGCGACAATGCGGTTGCGCTCCATCTGGCGGACGTTCAACGTCACGACGGGAATTGCCTCCCAGGCCTCGGCAAGGGCGTCGGCTTTCCGGGGCGCAGGTGCAAACACGCCGGTGCGCAAGGGCGGCGTACCGGTCTGCGGAAAGCCTGCGCGTTCGGCCCGGGCCTTGGCGATGGCGCTTTGGATCTTTTCCATGTCTCTTCCCTTCAGACCCGTGCAATCGGCGACTGCAGGGCCAGGCCCGCCAGACCAATCCGCTGCCCTATGGTGTCAAGCAACTGGTCCAGCGGCATGTACCAGGTGTGCATCGCCCAGAGACCCGCCGGAATTCCGATCAGAAGGGTCCCCAGAACGCCCACGATCACGCTGCGTCGGCGCAGGATCTCGCCTTCGGTGCGATAATAGGGCAGCGTCGCGAAGGGTGCGATTCCCAACCGGGTGGTCAGGTCGACCGGACGGCGGATGCCCGCATTCCTCAGTTCCAGCAGCAGCACCATGCCCAGACCCAGCATCATGCCGCCGCCGACACCACCGGCCGCGATCAGCGCCCGGTTGGGGCGCTCGGGGTCACGTGGCACCACCGCCTGTTCGATGATCGAGATCCGCTGCCCCTTGGACAGCGCCTCGATCACGTCGCCGGTTTCGGCGCGGGCCTTGTTCGCCACGGCCTGGTCGTATTGCGTGCGCACATTGGCATAATCCCGCTCGAGCGTGGAGAGCGTGATGGCATTGCCCGGCGTCGCCTCGATCGACACGGCCAACTGTTCGAGGGTCGAGGCTACCTGCGTCTTCTGCGATGCGATGAAGTCGAGCTGACCGTCGATTTCCGCAAGCTGAACCTGATAGACATCCATCGGTTCACCGGTTTGGGACATTGCTGCGCGCGACAACTGGTTCTCCACCACCTTTTCCATTGCGGTGATGCGCGCCACGAGCAGCTTGATCTTGGGGTTCTCCGAAGACAGCACGGCCTGAAGCCCGGAGAGTTCGTCGCGCAGGCTCTGCAACTGATTCTGTTCGGGGCTGCGGTCGCGGACGGGCGTGTCATCCTGACCCGTGACGTCGCTGTCGCGCAGGCCGATCACGCGGCTGCGGCGATCCTTCAGCGATGCCTCCTCGCGTTCAAGCTGGAGCAGGCGCTCCTGATTGCCGGCCTGCTGACTGCGGCTGAACTCGAGACTGTCCGGCAAGGCGTCCTGGTTTTTTTCCTTGAAGGACAGGATGGTGGCGCCGCGCTGCGCCAGATCCTTGTCGAGACGCGCGACTTCCTGCTCGAAGAATTCCAGCGTCTGACGCGCCGTCCGAGTGCGCATGCCCACATCCTCGCGCAGGATCAGGGTGACGAGCTCGTTGGTGACCGTGGCGGCCAGACGGGCATCTGCCGCCTCGAAGCTCACCGCGACCAGCGTGGCGCTGGCCTGTCCGCGCTGCCCGCCGCTGGTCGTCACCATGGAGATCCGTCGGCGCATGTCCTCGACCAGGGCGTCGGCATCCAGCGCCTGCTGTGCCTCACCGGGCCGGGGCGCATAGATTTGCAGGCGGTTGGCCATGTCCAGCAGCGTGTCGCGGGTCAGGATCCGCTGCTGGATGATCTGCAGCTGTTCGGTCGCCGCGGTGAGCACGGTCGAGGCCGCAAGACTGGACGGGATCTGTTCGGATTCCACAAGTAGCTCCGCTTTGGCCACGTAGACCGGCGGCAGAACTTTGGCCAGGGTAACGCCGATCGCCGACCCGATGATCAGAAACAGCAGGAACCAGTGCAAGCGCCGCAGAAACAGGGAAACATAGAACTTGAGGTCCACACTAATCCGCCTTTGTTTTCTGATGCTGTTCAAGAACCAGGGCAGGACGCAGCTTCTGCTGGCTCGGGAAGAACACGCCATCCGCCAGAACCTGCTGCACTCTCGGCCCCGTGACCGTCCGTTCGTTACGGGTATAGGCATAGACCATCGAGAGATCGCACAACTGGTTGACCAGCCGCGGGACACCTCCCGCCGCCGCGGCAACCACTGCGCAGGCTTCCGGCGTGAAGATCTCGGTCTCGGCCCCGGCGACCGTGAGGCGATGGGAGATGTAATGCTGCACCGTCACCGCATCCATCGTCCGGAGATGGAAGGCCGAGGATACACGCTGCGCGAACTGGCGCAGGTCGGGCCGCTGGATCACCTCGCGCAGCTCTGGCTGGCCCACCAGTACCAGCTGGAGCAGTTCGTCCTTGTTGGCGTTGATATTCGTGAACATCCGCAGCTCTTCGAGCGATTCACGCGTCATGTTCTGCGCCTCGTCGAAGATCAGGATCACCCGGCGCCCGGCGGCATATTCCGAAATCAGGAAGGTCTGGAACCGGCTGAACAGATCGACATAGTCATCGTCCCGCATCGCGGGCTGCCCCAGCGACTGCAGCACCCAGCGCAGCAGCTCACCGCGATCGCCATGTGCATTGGCGATCAGCCCGATGCGCACCTCTTCCCCGACCGACCGCAGCAGATGGTGCAGCAGCGTGGTCTTGCCCGCGCCGACCTCGCCGGTGATGAGCGTGATGGGCGCCCGGGTCAGGACGCCGTATTCCAGCATCGCATAGGCCAGATTGTGTTGCTCCGACCAGAACAGAAAGTCCGGATCGGGCACCAGCGAGAACGGTCGTTCCGCGAGATTGAAAAAAGCCGTGTATATGTCGAGCGTACTGTTCATGCCAAGCCTGAAATCTGTCGCAGAACGATTGCCCCGTGAGACGGGCGAAAGTGTGACCGGTAGCCAGAATAATCAAAAAGAGCCATTTTCACCTACATCGGAAAGGACGCCTCGACAAGCGTGTGGCGCAAATCGAAACGGGGTCCTCGCAGTTGCCCCGGACGCTATTGCGCAAGACCTCCAAGAAGACTTTTTAGGTAAAAAATTGGTTAAGGTTAGAATGCATGATTTGAAAAATGGCCGCTTTCAGTTTTATTTCATAAGTTTTTTGGAAATATTTCTTTCCTGGGATGTGATCTTGGTGAAATCGAACCCTTTTTTGAGAGGGTGGCTTCCGCCGCAGCATGTATTCCTCAACCTCCACCGCTCCTTCGCGCAGAAGTGCGGCTCTTTTCTCAGCGCATAGAAGCCTCGTTGATCCTCTGACGGCCATGCTGCGCGCAAAGAACATCCTGATATTGGGCGTTTATCACACGTTTGGCAGCGGATTGGCCTCCCTCCAGCGCCAGGTACAAGTACCGGCAGAAGATGCAGCCAGATCACCGAATCATTGGATCAGCCTGCCGTCCAACCAGCGCGTACTTTAAAAACACCCATAGCTTTGGAACGTTTAGCGCAGGCAGATGTCATTCTTTGGGCCGCGGCAGTGAGACGCCGAGACGACGCGGAACTGAATTTCTTATGTTTTTCCGGCAGCTGATCCTCGTGCCGCAGATTTTCTTCACACTTGTTGAGCCTTTCTTAACCTTATTTAATTCAGTGTCTGCCAGGGGTCCTGTGAAGCGTCATCGCCTTTTGACAGCTCCAATTCTTAAATATGCAGTGATAGAGTAGCATGAATACTTATTTCAGACGTTTCCGCCCAAATCTTCTCCTGATTGCGCTTTGCAGCTGCCTAGTCCTTTCTGGCTGTGAAAGCTCGGAGGAGAAGGCGGAGCGGTACTTCCAATCCGGCATGGCACTTCTCGAAGCCGGCGATGAGGACCGGGCGCTGATCGAATTTCGCAATGTCTTCAAGTATGATGGCTTTCACAAGCAGGCCCGGCAGACCTATGCCGACATTCTCGTGAAACAGGGAAAAACCCAGGAAGCCTACGGTCAGTACCTGCGCCTGATCGAACAATATCCCGACACCGTCGAAGTGCGCCGCGCACTCGCGGAAATGGCCATCGAGACCGGCAATTGGGAAGAGGCCGAACGGCACGGCAAGGCCGCCCTGCTGCTGACACCCGACGATCCGCAGACCCGGGCCATCGGGATGGCACTGGACTATCGGCAGGCGACGCTGGACCGGGACGAGGCTGCGCGCGGTCTCATCGCGGACAAGGCTGCCGTCCTGCTCGCCACCCTACGTGCCGATGACGCGCCGGACAATGCAGCACTGGTACGCATCGTGATCGAGAACCTCGCCTCCGGCGAAACTCCCACCGCCGCCCTGCCCGCCATCGACGCCGCACTGGCCCGCAGCCCGCAGGCGCTGGACCTGAACATCATGAAGGTGCGGCTGCTGACTCAAACCGGCGATACCGAGGGTACCGGCGCGCAGCTCAAGCAGATGATCACGACCTTTCCGGACAACCGCGAAATCCAGCAGGCCCTGATCAGCTGGTACATGACCCAAGGCGACATCGACGGCGCCGAGACATTTCTGCGCGACCTTGCCGGTGACGACTCCGCCGACACGGCCGGGCATCTGAGCGTGGTCCAACTGCTGCAGACCGCCCGCGGGAACGACGCTGCCCGCGCCGAGCTTGTCCGACTGACTGCCGCCAATGCCGAAACCGAGAATGGGCGCCTCTACGCCGCCATGATCGCCTCGATGGATTTCGAGGCCGGGCGGAGCGAGGAAGGCATCGCCGCCATGCGCACCGCATTGCAGGACGCGGAACCCGGCATTCAGACCCGCCAGCTGCAGGTCATGCTGGCCCGGATGCTGGAGGGTAACGGCGCGCGCGACGACGCCCGCGCGATCGTGGACCAGATCCTGACTGAAGATTCGGGCAATGTCGCGGCGCTGAAGATGCGCGCGGGCTGGCTGATCGACGCAGACAAGCCCGGCGAGGCGATCGTCGCGCTGCGCACAGCGCTGAACCAGACGCCGCGGGATTCCGAGACGCTCACGCTGATGGCACTCGCGCATGAACGCGATGGCGATACCGATCTCATGGGCGAACGTCTGGCGCTGGCGGTCGAGGTGTCGGGCTCGGCCGTGCCGGAATCGCTGCGCTATGCCCGGTTCCTGATCGACCAGGGGCGCGACCAGGTGGCCGTCTCGGTGCTCGAGGATGCCCGCCAGCAGGCGCCGGAAAATCTCGATTTGCTGGTGATGCTGGCCGATATCCACCTGCGCAGCCGGGCCTGGCCGCAGGCGCAGGGCATCGTCGATGCGCTGCGCAGGATCGACACGGATCAGGCGCGCCAGGCGGCGCCGACGCTTCAGGCCGCAATTCTGCAAGGCCAGAACCGGACCGCAGACAGTCTCGCCGTGCTCGAGGCCGAAGTCGGCGACAGCCTCTCGGACGCGGACCGGCAGGCCACGCGCGTCGTCGTCCTGATCGTGCAGACCCAGATCCGCAGCGGCAAGATCGAAGAGGCGCGCGCCTATCTCGATGACCTTCTGGCGAAAGCGCCCGACAATGCGGACCTGCAGCTGCTGGATGCCAACCTGCACGCTCTGATGGGAGAGATGGATCAGGCCGAAGCCGGTTATCGCTCCCTGATGGAGCGCTTTCCGCAGAGCGAGCTGCCGGTGCGGCTGCTGATCGGTATCATGTCTGCATCGGAGCAGCAGGACGAAATGGGCACGGTTCTCGACCAGGCGCTGGCGCGGATGCCCGACACTCCCAGCCTGCTCTGGATCAGGGCCAGCCTGCTGGAACGCAGTGGCGACTTCGACGCGGCGATCAAGGTCTACGAGGATCTCTATGCCCGTGACAGCAGCAACACGATCATCGCCAACAATCTTGCCAGCCTGATCACCACCCATCAGGAGGGCCTGGAGAATCTTGAGCGTGGCTATGCCATCGCGCGGCGCCTGCGCGGCACCGAAGAGCCTGCTTTCCAGGACACCTTTGGCTGGATCGAATACCTGCGCGGTAATCTCGATGTGGCGCTTGAATATCTCGAACCGGCGGCCGCGAGTCTCGAAACCGACCCGATGACGCAATATCATCTCGGCATGACCTATGCTGTACTTGGACGGGATGCGGATGCCCGAACCGCCCTGACCCGAGCGCTGGAGATAGCAGGGGACAGCCCCCTGCCCCAGTTCCAGAAGGCCCGAGACACGTTGGCGGGCCTGTCTGCCGACCCGACGCCGACAACCCCATGATCCCGGTCAAACTGTTGCGCGACCGGCACATTCCGGACAGGAAGCGTCTCTCTATTGCCGCAAAACGGGGGGTTTTTCCAAATTCTTTGCCGAGCTCACTTTTATTTGTGTCATATAGCGCAAGAGGGGCCGCGCCCTTGGGAGACAGAGCAGGATGACCTATCCGAAATCGACCCTGGCAGGCGGGGCTGGCCTGCCTACCATCCTCCGCACCCTGTTGCTGGGGCTGGCCGTGCTGAGCGGGCTCTTCACAAGCGGAACAGCCAAGGCACAGGGCTACGGTGTACAGTCGGGCGATCAGCTGCGCATCGAGGTGCTCGAGGATCCCAGTCTCAACAGAACGGTTCTGGTAGCCCCGGACGGGCGGATCTCGCTCCCGCAAGCAGGCAGCCTGCGGGCCTCTGGCCGCACCGTCGAGGCGATTCAGAGCGATCTGACCGGCCGTCTGGCAGGGGCCTTCGCCTCACCTCCCAACGTTTATGTCTCGCTGGCGCAGATCGCACCACGTGACCCGGGCCCGGCGTCTGTTCCCGAAGCGGCGCCGGTGATCGGCGTCTACGTGGTGGGCGAAGCCAACAAGTCCGGCCTGATCGAGGTTGCCCCTAACACCACCGTGCTGCAGATGTTCGCAGTTATGGGTGGGTTCACAAAATTCGCCGCCACAAAGCGGATCCAGCTGCGCCGCACCGATCCGGCAAGCCGTACCGAAAAGGTCTACCGGCTCAATTACCGCGCGATCGAGGCCGGTACGGACCGGAACGGGCTGGCCACCCTGATGGACGGCGACGTGATCGTCGTTCCCCAGCGCCGCCTGTTCGAGTGATGCTCCCCTGTCCCGGCATGGGACCGGGACAGGTCCGCAAGGTCAGGGAGACCCGCGTGACTCATCACCGATCAAGGGCGCCTGCCGCCGCGAATTCACCGGCCGCGCCCCTGCGGTCTTGGCCGCCGCGCGTACTGCCCTCCCGCCGGCGATCACTTGGGTTCTCCGTCGGGCTGCTCGCCGTGGCATCCTTTGCCGTCTCGGCCTCGGCACAGTCCTTTGGAACCGACGGCATGCAGCTCTCCTTCGGGATCCAGCTGAGCACCTCGGCCGAGGACAATCGCGATCTCGATCCCGACAGCGCCGGTACCAGCACCGACGCGCAGGTGAGACTGTCGCTCGGACTGCTCAGCGAGACCCCTGTCGACCGTCTTGCCCTCGGTTTAAGTGGCGCGCTGCGCAAGACAGATGCGCCCGGCGGAACATCGCAGAGCGACGGCTTCGTCGATCCGGGCCTGTCCCTGTCATACGGGCGCAACAGCGCAGGAGCCAGTCTGGAGCTGAGTGCGTCGCTGCGGGAATCCGAGCTGACGCGGAACCAGCTCGACCTCACCCCGCTTGATGGAGGGACTCCTGACGGAACAGTCGTCGGTGAGAATTCGTCCGCCGCGGGGACACTTGACGCAGCCGCGCTGGATCTCGTCACCGGCACGGCCACCCGCCGCAAGACCAATGTTGAGGCCAGCCTGAACTGGGGTGAAGACAGCATGCTTGGGTTTGGCACCTTCGCCCGCGTCGAGACGACGACATATCGGGACGGGACCGCAAACGGGCTGGGGAATACGGCGCTGGAGGACAGCCGCCGCCGGACGCTCGGCGCCTCGGCACGGCTGGATCTGGACCAGTCCCGGCGTCTCGACCTTGGCGTGACATGGAGCGATTTCGATCAGGATAGCCTTTCAGAACCGCGCGACACGGTGTCGATAAACGCGACCCTCACCCAGGACCGCCCCTTGGGAGCGCTGAGCTTTGGCCTCGGAGCCACCCGGACCGAAGATGGAGAGCGTTTTTCCGCCTTCGTCGGCCGGTCCCTGGCCCTGCCGCTGGGGCAGATCTCCGGGCAGATCGGCCTCAGCAGCAGCGCCAGAGGTGACACCTATCTGAGCGGCGGTCTGAACATGCGCCGCGATCTCCCGCGAGGCGCGCTGAGCCTGAGCCTCTCGCGCGCCGTGTCGTCCAGCGATACCGAAGATGCCGAACGGCTGAGCACGCGGGCCTCGCTTGGGCTGACGCAGGAACTCACGCCTCTGTCGCAGATCCGCTTCGGTCTCAATCTGAGCAAGGCCGAGGAAACCGGCACCGGGCTGCAATCGGTCGGTGGTGACATCGGCGCCACCTTCAGCCATGAGCTGCCGAGCGACTGGGTGCTGGCGACAGGATACAGCCACCGCGTCCTCGACGAGGACAACCAGTGCATTGCCCGCTCAAACCGGGTCTTTCTGGAACTGCGGCGCACCTTCGTCACCCGGTTCTGACTTGCCCTCTCAGGCCGCCGGCGACTCTCCGGCCCCCTGCCCCGCCGGACCATCGTCCGTTGTCTTGCCCTGCCCCAGCTTCGCATAGATCCGCGCATAGGCGGCCAGAAGTGCGGGCGTGGTATGTGCCCAAGACAGTTCTTCGAGCACCCGCGCGCGCCCCAGCGCACCCATCCGGGCACGTCGGTCTGGATCGTCGATGAGGACCGCGAGTTTTTTCGCAAAATCTGTCGGATCGTTGGCCCTGGCATAAAGCGCTGCCTCCCCGGCCGAAACCCGTCCCTCGATCAGATCGAACTGCACGGTCGGCTTTTCAAGGGTCATGTATTCCATGACCTTGTTCATCGTCGAGATGTCGTTCATCGGGTTCCTCGGGTCCGGCGACACGCCGATATCGATCGCGTTCAATGCGTCGAGCAGGTCGTCCCCGTAAAGCGCACCGGTAAAGGTAAAATATGCCGCGAGACCCCTGTCCGCCACGTCGCGCCGAACCTCGTCCAGCGTCGGGCCGAAGCCGACGATCAGGAAATGCACGTCCGCCTTGCCCAGGGCGCGTATCAGGTGCTCGGCCGCGAGCACCAGCAGATCCATCCCTTCCTGCTGACCGATCACGCCGACATAGCCCATCACGGTTCCCGCACCCTTGCGCAGTTCGGGGTTTCCGGGACCCGGCTTGAAGGTCTCAATCTTTGGCGCGGAGCGCACGACGAAGACATCTTCGGCCGCCATCCCGCCGCGACTGAGCGCGATGTCGCGAAAGCTGCCATTGGTGGCCATCGAAACGGAAGCGGTCCTGAAGGTAAGCCATTCACAGGCCCGCATCACGCCATAGAGCAGGCCCCGCCTGCCGAACTTCGCCTCGAACAGTTCCGGGCAGACATCGTGATGATCGAACATGTAGCGCACACCCCAGAGACGGTACCACAGGGCCATGACGAAGATCAGATCCGGCGGATTGCAGCCCTGGATCACGTCGAAGCGCTGCCGCTGCCAGACCACTCGCCCCAGCCGGAACCAGTGCCAGATCGCCTGCCCCCATTCGCGTGCATAGGCCAGAGCGCCGGAATGCGCCTCGGGGGGTTCGGGATGGCGGTAGATGTTCACCCCTTCGATGATCTCGAACGGCGCGGTCCAGCCGCGTCCCATGGGCGAGATGACCGACACCTCGTATCCTGCCCGCACTAGCGTCGTGGCCTCCAGCCAGACGCGGCGGTCCAGGGGGACCGGCAGGTTCTCGACGACGATGAGGATATGGCGGACTGGAAAATATGTCATCGGCCTGCCTGAAATTATCACGGGACCAAATGGATTACCCATACGTCACTTAAGAGACCCGGCAGGCATATCAAAGCGATTTCGCACGGGCTGGGCATACTGTGAACTGAGGACATATCCACCACCCGGATCCGGCGTGATGTCCTGTGGTAATTGCTTAAGAATCCCGCTTCCGGAACCAACAGGCTGTCGTTCCAGACATCCGTCCCTCAGGGCAAGCGGGCCATGGATACTCTGCTCCTCCACGTCAATACTACCCGATTCTATCCTCCATGATTATACACTCAGTTAGACATGGAGGAAAAAGGCAGCGCGGCGCACAGGAAGGACCGCGCTATTCCGTAGAGCTTGAAACCAAGAACGAAGGCGTACCGAAATGAGCAACCCTTCCCGTATCGGCCTGATTTCCAAGCTTGAAGGACAGATTCATGACTGCCTGAAGGATTGTGTTTCACCGGACGAACCACTGGCCATCGTGGATTTCCCCGACATCAGGAATTGCGGCGATGCCGCGATCTGGCTGGGCGAGCTGGCCTGGCTTCGGAACCGTTGCGGCAAGGAGCCGACCTACGTCTCGCGTCGCCACGACTTTTCCGTCGAAGCCCTGAAAAAGCGCGTTCCTTCGGGGCCTATCTTCATTCAGGGCGGCGGCACATTCGGGGACATCTGGGCCGGCAAGCAGGACTTCCGAGAGGCGATCCTGCAACACTTTCCAGACAGGAAGATCGTGCAGTTTCCGCAATCGATCCACTACAATTCTATGGAGCGTGTCGCGCAATCCGCGCGCGTTATCGGCGCGCACAGGAATTTCATCCTTGTGGTGCGCGATCAGGAATCGCGTGATTTCGCAGAAAGGCATTTCGATTGCGATGTGCGGCTGTGTCCGGACATGGCCTTTGCCATGGGTCCGCTGGGGCCGCGCAAGATAGAGATCCCGATGCTCGCCATGCTGCGTTCAGATGCCGAACGGGTGGACCACGGTGAGTGGACCCATACGGACATCCCGAAGGAAGACTGGATCACGGAATCCCGTCGCAAGGTCCGGATGGCGAAGCTGCAGGGCGCAGCACGCGCGCTGCTGACCCGGCCGCGCGACCGGCACTACCTCATGCTGGACGCCGCGGCACGCCAGCGATTCGAGCGCGGGATCAGCCAGATTTCCCGGGCCCAGACGATCCTCACCGACCGGTTGCACGTTCACATCTGCTCGCTTTTGCTGGGTCGGCCTCATGCCGTGCTCGACAACAGCTATGGCAAGATCCGCCGCCTGATGGAAACCTTTTACTGCGACGGCACCACTGGAACTCATCGGGCCACATCGCTGAACGAGGGCGTGGAATGGATGCGGGCACAAGTGGCTGACGCTACATGACATTGCTGACCTTCATTATCCCAGTCCGCCATCAGGACAATGCCCGCGACTGGGGGAAACTCACCGCGCGGTTGAGCGAGACAGTTCGTTCCATCTCCAACCAACGCCACGACGACTGGCGCGCCATCATCGTGGTGAACGAAGGGGCGGTCCTGCCCGAACTTCCCCCGAAATTCTCGGTCACACGGGTCACTTTTCCCCGGAATGACCTGCACGATCTGGAGAAGGGACCGAGAGAGGCGGTTCTGGACGCCTTTCGCCTGGACAAGGGGCGCAGGGTGTTGAAAGGCATGCTGGATGCCCGAGACAGCCGGTTCTTCATGATCGTGGATGACGACGATCTGGTCAGCGCACAGATCGTCAGCCATGCCGCCCGGCATCCGGACGCCAATGGCTGGATCATTACTCAAGGCTATCTCTGGGATGATGGCGGCAGTTTTTTTCTCGAGGTTGACCGTTTCAACCACAGATGCGGCACCAGCTTAATCATCCGTTCCGATCTTTATGATCTACCCCCGCGGTTCGAGGATGCCGAGATCGAATGGATAAAGGATATGCTGGGCAGTCATCATCGCATCGACCCTGCTCTGGCGCGTCAGGGTACACCGCTGGCATCACTGCCTTTCTGCGGTGCCGTCTACCGCGTGGCGAATGCCGGTTCGCACAGCCAGACCCGCGGACTGATCAAACAGGCGCTGCTCAACCCAAACAATCTCAAGCGACCGCACCGCGCGATCCGCAATCTGTTCAGATTTCGTCTGATTGGCGACAGGTTCCGCAGGGAATTCTTCGGATAGGGGCGTTAGCGGCCGAAAACTGCAAACGAGCTGCTGAAATGCCTGGCCGAAATATCGGGAAAGGCAAATTGAAACGGTCAAAGTGCTCGCGCATCCTGACCGTTTGCAAATACCTGGAGTAGTCTTGGTCCGATCAAGCCAACTTGCGGCGCTTGCGCAGAGCTGCAGCGCCACCGAGAGCGCCGAGCAGAAGCAGGCCACCCGCAGGCAGGGGAACCGCCGATACAGCCAGATCAAGTTTGAGAAAACCCGATTTGGGCACGCCGCTTTCGTAGATACCCAACGTGTAAGTGCCGACACCCAGACCGGAGAACAAGATGGTCCCGTTTGCGGTCAGACCCGAAATCACATTGCAGCCCAGAGCGAAAACACCCCCACCGGCGACGCATTTGTTCGTTGCGGTGGTAAAATGCGTTCCATTGTCCAGAACGAAACCTGTCTCAGTTGCTTTGGTTGTGCCGGAATAATCGTTCAGACTGAGCGTTCCCTCCTCACCCAAGCCGATGGTGAACGTGGTCGTTTTCGCGAAAGGCACTTTCGACCAGTTGAAGGAAAACGTCTGTAGCGTTGACGCCTCAGCAGCCTGCGAGGCGAACAATCCTAAAGCAGCTATTGCAACAGCGGCCGTAATTTTCTTAAATTGAAACATTCCAATAGATCTCCATGCTGTTATTCAGCGGCAGCTTGCAATGTGAAACAAGCCCCCTGCGAGGCAACGTATTTTCGCCACATTTACGACACATTCTGAGGCGCACTCGAAATCATGCGCACATTTTTATTAACAAAGTGTTTCTTTGCACAACTTTGTGGTGAAGATGCCATTATTTTTGGGGGCGTCCGTGTTCACACGCTGGTCGATGCAGTCGTGGTCGAATGGGATGCGGAGGCGAAGGTTCATCGCCGTGAGCTTCGTGGCAAGCTACTGGAGCCGCTGAACGTAAGAAAGCCCACCGGGGAGACGGGCATTGTCGGATTCAATAGTTCTACGAAGTCGGCTGCGGGAGGACGCGAGCGCCGTAGCCTGTCAAATTTAAGGATTTATGTCTGAGAAATGGATTGGTCCAAGTGGCTCTTTGATCTTGAAAATATGCGTCTCAGTCTTTCCTAGGACCCATGAGAATATTTCGAACGGCCGGGACCGAGGACGTTCCCTCGTTGCAGGGACGGGCACGGTCGGCATTGCAATTGCACACCCCACAAAGCCGAGTCCTGAATCGATTTTATTACTATACCTCGTCGAAACGCCCCTCTTTGATCACGGATCGCAATATGCCTGCAGTTCGGCTGAACTCGGCATGGCCGACTGGGCGCCGAAAGATCGGCAGGCAAGTGTTGCCGAAAACATTGCGCGTCGCGCGGCTTCATTGAGTGACGTTCCCTCGCCGAGCCCCGAGGCCAGCACCCCGACGAAGGTGTCGCCGGCCCCAGTCGTGTCCACGACATGGACAGACGGCGCAGACAGCGCGAGGGATTTCGCTTCGGGGTCCGGGTGGTAGATCGAGATGCCTTCGTCGCCGCGCGTGACGATGACGTAGCACCTGGCGTGCTCGGCCAACGTCTCGCCAGACCGAACGACGCTCAGAGCTTCACATAGGGCCGACATCTCAAGCTCATTGACGGCCAAATAGTCAGTGACCTCCAGCAGCTCGACCAGGACCGATCTGTCCATACCTGCTGGGACGGGCGCAAAATTCAAGAGGGTACGGGCACCTGACCGGCGGGCGATTTGCATAGCTCTCAAAGTGACTCCAGCCGCCAGTTCCATTTGGCAAACGAGGATCGAGGGCTTGTGAGAAAACGCGTTACTCACGGCGCGGTTGGCGCCGCTTGCGACTGTTATCGCGTTTTCACCATCATCAGACACCACGATGAAAGCGCAGCCGGTCGGCAGATCAACCGTCGACACCCCTGAAATCCCGACACCATTCTGTCCGAGATTCGCTTTGGCAGCATCGCCAAGGCCATCCGCTCCAACAGCGCCAACCATCTCGACGATGGCTCCCGCCCGGGCTGCAGCGACAGCCTGATTGGCCCCCTTTCCGCCCGAATACTGAGTGTAGCCGGGCGAGAGAACAGTCTCTCCGGGCCGCGCAATCTCAGCAACGCGACAGACCAGATCGATATTGATGGAACCGAAGACGCAGATCATGGACATTGTTCCTGTCAGCGTTCTTCATCCATCTTGTGCAACTTCTCGACACGGCGACGAAAATCGTCGTCCGTCGCGAATTCGGCCTCAAGGTATGCTTTCACCAGATCGATCGCGAGCCAAGGGCCGACGATCTGGGCACCTATGCACATGACGTTGACGTCGTCATGCTCGACGCATTGGTGTGCGGAGTGGATGTCGTGGCACACCGCCGCGCGGATACCTTTCACCTTGTTTGCCGCGATCGACGCGCCGACGCCGGTTCCGCAGACCAGCAATCCGCGGTCCGCCTTGTTGTCGGTCACAGCCGAGGTCACCAGCTTGGCGATATCGGGGAAATCAACCGGCTTGTCGTCATGGGAGCCGACATCCTCGACCTCGTGACCAAGTGAGCGGACATGCTCGACCACAGTTGCCTTGAGCGGGAAGCCCGCGTGATCCGATCCGATGACAATACGCATGAGGTAGCCTTTCCATTCATGTTATCGAAGAAAGCCGGGGAGCCAGAGAACCAGATCCGGGGCGAAGGTGATGATGCCAAGCGTCAGAAGCAGGGGCAGATAGAAGGGCAGCAGAGCCCGGAGAAGCTGTCGCAGCGTCACCTTGGCGATGTCGCACACCAGGAAAAGCGACAGCCCCATCGGCGGAGTGAGCAGACCGAACATCAGGTTGAAGATCACGATGATGCCAAGATGCACCGGATCGACCCCCGCCAGAACCAGCGGCGGGGCGATGACAGGAACGACCAGCAGCGTGGCGGTCGTGGAATCCAGAAACATACCCGCACAGAAGAAGATGAGGTTTGCGATGACCAGCAGCACGATAGGATTTTCTGCGAACTGGAGAATCCAGCGGGCAAAATCCTGCGGGATTTGTTCGACAGCCAGAATCCAGCCAAAAAGCGATGCCGCCGCGACGATGATGAGAATGGCACTGGTACTGCGCAGTTTCGTCAGCATTGCACTCCAGAGATGTTGCCAGGTCAGTTCCCGGTATATGAGGCTGCTGATGAGCAGGACGTAGACGACGGTGACGGCGGCGGCCTCGGTCGGCGTGAAGAGACCCAACAGCATTCCCGAGATCATCAGGATTGGAGCGAAAAGCGCAGGCAAGGCAGGCAACAGGCTTGAAATCAGCTCGCGCAATGTCGGCCATCTTTCGGCCCGCGGCATCTTGGTGACGATGGCGATGATTGCAGCCGTCAGCATCAGCAGGACGATACAGACCAAGGCAGGTACGATGCCCGCAAGCAAAAGCTGGATGATCGAAACACTCGTCACCGAGCCATAGACAATCAGTGGAATGCTTGGCGGAAATATCGGGCCAACGACAGCCGAGGCAGCGGTAACCGCGCCCGCAAACGGAGCGGAGAAGCCTCGCTTTTTCATCGCGTCGATTTCAATCCTGCCGAGGCCGCCGACATCGGCCAGCGCGGCACCAGACATCCCCGAAAAGATGAGACTTGAGAAGATGTTCACTTGCGCCAAACCGCCCGGCAAGCGTCCGACGACGGTGTCGGCGAAGCGGAAGATTCGGTCTGTAACGCCAGCGAGATTCATCAGGTTGCCGACGAAAATGAAGATCGGGACGGCGACCAGAGGAAAACTGTCGAGGGCGTAGGTCACCCGCTGCGTCAAAAGCCCCAGCGGCAATCCCTCAAGCAGAATGTAACCGATGGCAGGGATCAAAATCGCGTAGACGACCGGGAAGCCGACGATGAAGAGGGCCAGGAAGAGACTGATCAGTGCAATGCCCATGTCAGAGCGTCACCGAGGTATGTGCCTTGGGCTGGCGGCGAATATTGAGAATGTGGACGACACAGGCTCCGGCGAATCCGAAGGCCGTCGCACCCATGAAGATCCAGAACGGAATTTTCAGCGTTGGCGTGGTATTTCGCATGTTGTCCGAAATATTGTCGACGGCGACCCAGCCGAGGAAACCGCAAGTGGCAATCGCACCAATCGAGATCAGGACATTCACCGCTCGCTTCGCGCGCCGGGGAAGCGCATCCAGCAGCTCTCCCATCACGATGTTTTCGCCGTGATTGACCACCAGCGGATAGGCCACGAAGACCGTGCAGATGAGCAGGAAACGCGTGAGTTCCTCCGCGCCAACGATAGCTGAACCAAAAACGTCGCGTGCGATGACCTGTATGAACGGTACGGTTACGAGCGCTCCCAGAAGCAGGACGCATAAGATTTCAAGAAGTCGTCGCATCGGGTTACTCCAACGGCAAAGTTGGGTCGGCACATGCGGCGTGCCGACCCATAGACGCGTCTTATTCGACGGCCGTGATCTGTTCGATGAAAGGTTTGTATTCGGGGAAATCGGTGTCAATCTGCGCGAGCACCTTTTCACGGAATGCTTCGACATCGAGCCCGTCTTCCTCCGTCACAACTGTCATCCCGGCCTCTTCGAGCTCGGCCACGAGTTCACCTTCCGACTCTTGCGCCCAGGTCAGCGACTCTTCAGCCTTGGCATCGAGAACCTCGGTGATCGTGGTCCGGTCTTCTTCGGACAGTTCCTGCCAGACATTTTCATTGATGAATACCGCCAGAACGGATTGCATGTGCCCTGTCATCGCGACGTGGCTCTGCACCTCGTACAGACTGTTCGACGTGATCATGGTCAGCGGGTTTTCCTGACCGACAACGAGACCCGTCATCAGAGCCGTCGGCAGTTCGGACACTTCCACCGGTGTCGGCGTCGCGCCAAAGCCGGTGACCATCGAAACCCAGAGATCCAGCGGCACCGCGCGGAAAGGTTTTCCCGCCAGATCTTCAGGCGACTTCACCTCGAAATTTGATGAAATATGCCGCGCGCCGCGATAGATGCGCCCGATGATCCGCACGCCACCTTCCTCGATCAGCTGTTCGTTAATCTGCTGCAATGCGGGTGAGGTCGCGGGGTCAGTCGCTGCAAGCGCGTGTGCGCCGTCCCGATAGATGAAAGGCGCGTTGAAGACGGAAACCTCGGGCACGATCTGGGCCAGAGACGCAAAATCGTGGTGGCCCATCTGGATTGACCCCATGCGGACGCCGTCGACCATCTCGGAAACACCACCCAGCTGGCTCGCCGGGAAAACCTGGACGGTTACTTCGCCGTCAGTTGCTTCCTCGATGCCAGCCGCGGCTTCCTGTGCGTACCGGGTCTGGATGTCCCCTTCCGCGCCGACATGCGCGTAGCGCAGTTCTTCCGCGAACACCGGCATCGCGCTCAGCATCGCGGCAGCGACGACAATAGCCTGACCATTTCTCATGAACATGTTTTTTCTCCTCCCAAGTGGTTCAGAATTCAAGCCCGGTCCAAGCCACTTCGGTAGGCTTCGATCAGACTCTTGCGACGGACTTCGTCGCCGATTGCGAAATGATCCCGGAGCCTCTGATCGGCTCGATTTGGATCCTTCGCCAAAATGGAGAGGAACACCTCGCGGTGCGCCTCGACCAAATCCCTTATGATTTTTGGGTGCTCGTAGGTTGTTCTTCGACGCTGGACGTGACTGCGCTGAAGCAGTTCGGCGAGAGCACCGTAAAGCGTGATCAGGGACTGGCTGTGGCTCGCAGCCACGATCGACTTGTGAAACATGAAGTCGGCTTGTCCGCCTGCATCGGGATCGCCCAAGGTATCGATCAGGGCACCAAGCCACTGGCCGATACGGGCAAGATCCGACTCGTTCGCACGCTCGCAGGCCAGACGGATCGCCTGACACTCGATCGCCATTCGGGCCTGCATCACGTCATCGAGCACGTCCTGCTCTTGGGAAAGGCAAAAGGTGAAAAAGTCCGACAGGACCCGCACATCGGCCTTGCCGACATATGTTCCGCTTCCGTGGCGGACATCGAGCAGACCCAGCATGGAAAGTGACCGAATGACTTCTCGAAGCAAGGGCCGACCGACATCCAGCGTCAGCGCCAGTTCACGTTCAGGCATGATGCGGTCGCCGACCTTGAGCTCTCCGCGCAGCAGTCGTTCCTTGAAGTAGGCGACGATCCGGTCCGAACCGGATGGCTTGCTGTCAGTTGCAGTTGCTGCGGTCACTTGGATGGCTCCTCCCAAAGCTTCCCAAAGAGGTACCGGAGTCTTCGAACACTCTCAACATTTTTCAAAATTTTAACTTTAAACTTAGCGGCACTCAGAATTTTTTTTATAATTGTTTAATAGTATGAAGTGCTTAATATGCTTTCAGAAACTTCATGGCCCCGAACATTGGTAAGACCAATATTGACCTACTTCATGAAAGAGTGATGCGCGGCGAGATTGCCTTCACTTTTCGAAACATTCTAGGACACAAAAATTGTGGTTGCCGTCGCCTTTGCCCAGACGTTGAACTCGGCGCCGGACCGAGGCAGGCCAAGCGCGCCGCACGATCAGGAGCGTGGTCGATGGCGAGTGAGACAGGCGCAGGCGCAAGCATGGCGGCTACAAGCACGACGGAACCAGCCGAGCAGGCAACGAGGTCCTGCGGACATCACGGCATCTCCGGGATCTTTCTGGCGGCAGTGGAGCGTTGATCGGTGGGTGCCATGTCGAAACGAAAATGAACTGTCTGAAAGGTCTCGGCCAGTGGCTGATGTCGCGCGACTTCGACCTGCAGGCGCAGGAGGTTCAGACAGGGGTGGCGATCCTCGGTCGCTTCACTGCCATTGCCGCCCCAGTCACGATATCCGCCGGAGAAGTGTGCCAAGGAAGCGGAAAACCGTGGCCGTAAGTTGATTTGTGCAACGGCACTGTATCGAACTTCATACAGACATAACGATGAACTCAGCTGCTCCTTGCCAAACCTTCACATTGCGACTTGGTCCGCCGGTCCGTCCACGATCATCATCGGGCACCCGCGCGAGCATCGCTCGATCCGGCTGTCGATGCCATAGAGGCGCCGGATCATGCCGGGGGTTAGCACTTCGAGCGTGGGTCCGAATGCCTGGATTCGTCCATCCCCCAGCGCCATGGTCTCGGTGCAGCAGCGCATCACCTGGTTGAGGTCATGCAATGCCAGGACCATCACGGCGTCGGTTTCCTTGGTATAGAGCCGCAGTGCCTCCAGAACCTCGTACTGGCGATGAAGATCGAGCGCAGAGGTCGGCTCGTCCATCAGCACCACTTTGGGACGGCTTACCAGCGTTTGCGCGATCGAGACAGCTTGCCGCTGCCCTCCGGAAAGCTCCGGCAATTGGTGATCCGCCAAGTGGGTGATGTGGAAGCGGCGAAGGATTTCATCCACCTTGCTCAGCTCTGAAGTGGACAACCGCCACCCGCCACCACCCTGTTTCAGGGCCAGAATGATCGATTCATAAACCGTAAGCGCAGCGGACATGCCCGTGTCCTGCGGCATGTAACGCAGGTCGTTCGCGTCCGCACCGTCCAACCGCACGCGTCCGGCGCCGCGAAGATGCCCGGCGATGCGTCGGAACAGGGTCGATTTCCCCGCCGCATTCGCACCGACCAGGGCGGTCAGCGCGCCACCTTGCACGCGTGCCGAAGCACAGGACAGGATCTCGCGCCGCCCGTAGCGTGCGCCGATATTGTCCAGCGTCAGGCTTACCATGATTTTCGTCCTTTCGTGAGGATCAGTGCGGCGAAGAAGGGCACGCCCACCAGCGCCGTGATGATGCCGATGGGAAGCACGGCCCCCGGCAGGATCGCCTTTGAGAGCACCGATGTGGCCGAGAGAATCAATGCGCCCGAGAGCATCGCGCCCGGCAGGAAGAAGCGCTGATCCTCACCCAGAAGCAGCCGCGCCAAGTGCGGTCCGACGATGCCGATAAAGCCGATCGTGCCGACAAAGCTGACCGGTACCGCTGCAAGAACGGAGACCAGCACCAGCACCTCCAGCCGCAGTCGCTTGACCGGAACTCCCATGGCAGAGGCCCGGACCTCGCCTAGCCGGATGGCTGTCAGCGCCCAGGCGCGGCGGGCAAAGAGGGGTGTGCAGACCGCGAGGATCGCGGCGGTGATCGCGACCTTGCCCCAGGTCGCCTTGGTCAGGCTGCCCATCGTCCAGAAGACCACCGCCGACAGCGCCTGTTCCGATGCGAAGTACTGGAGCAGCGCCAGCGCCGCGTTGAAAGAGAACACCAGTGCGATGCCCAGCAAGATGATGGTTTCCACCGTCACGCCCCGCAGTGTCGAGAGGCCGAAGATCAGCAGCGACGCGGCCATCGCCATGGCAAAGGCATTGATCGGCACCATCAGCGCGACGGCGCCGGGAAAGAGTGCCACGCCCAGCACCATTGCCAGGGCTGCACCGAAACTCGCCGCCGCTGACAGGCCCAGCGTAAAGGGACTGGCCAGTGGATTCGCCAGGATCGTCTGCATCTGCGCGCCGGCCAGCGACAGGCTCGCCCCTACGGTCACCGCCAGAAGCGCCATGGGCATCCGGATGTCCCAAATCACGACACGCATCTGCAAATCGGCCGCGCCCGGCGCAATCAGCGTCTGCAACACGTCCCCCAGAGCGTAACGCGCAGGCCCCAGCGACACGTCCACCGCCACCGACAGCAGCAGCGTGACCGTCAACCCGAGAAGGATCGCAATGCGCCGCGCCACCAGGCCGCGATAATTCTGCGCACTCGCAACTTCGGGGGCATGTATTTCCGCCGTGGTCATGGCATCTCCAATGGCATTTGGCGGCCCTCACCGGGCCGCCGGATTCAGAGGCAAATCAGACTCAGTTGGTCGCCGCATCACCCAGAGAGACCCAGTAGCCCGGGCGATACTCTACCGGCAGAAAGCGCGCGTGCAGTTCTTCCAGCGTCGCTTCGGGATCGAGATCAGGGAAAAGGTCCGGGTGCAGCCAGGTTGCCAGTTTCTGCACGGCGACAAAGCTGTAGGGCGAGTTGTAGAACTGGTGCCAGATGCCATGGACCTGATGGTTTTTCACCGCCTTCACGGCCGTGAACGCGGGCCGTTCTGTCAGGGCTGCAAGTTTACGCTTCGCCTCGGTGATGTCCGAGCCGGGCCCCATGCCGACCCAAGCGCCGCCGGGCACGTAGGCCTCCCAATTGCCACCCGTGACAACGATCTGATCCGGATCGGAGGCGATGACCTGCTCCGGGTTCACCGTGCCGAAGGTTCCGGGAATGAACTCAGACCCCATGTTGGTGCCACCCGCCAGCTCGACGAAACGCCCGAAGTTGCCGTCGCCAAAGGACATGCAGCAATCCTCGGAATAGCCTCCGGCGCGCTCGACGAAGACCAGCGGACGCTCCAGATCCTTCTGCGCCGCGATCACGTCGGTGACACGCGCAATCTGCTCTTTGTAAAAGCTGTTGAATTCTTCGGCCTTCTCTTCCTCCCCGAAGAGCTGCCCGATGATCTGCATGGATTGCGAGGTGTGCTCGAACGGCTTTTCGCGGAAGTCGACGTAAACGATGGGGATGCCGACCTTGGCCAGCTTTTCCTCGTAGCCTGCCTCGTCGGTAGCAGCCTTGGATTCGAGATTCATGATCATCACATCCGGGTTCAGCGAAACTGCCTGCTCGATGTCGAAGGAGCCGTCCTTGAAGCCGCCGAAGGTGGGAATGTCGGTCAGTTGCGGGAATTTTTCCGCATAAATCTCATAGCTTTCCGGGGAAGCCTCGCGGAAGTCGTCACGCCAGCCGACGACTCGCCGGAACGGATCTTCGCTGTCCAGCACAGCGGCAAAGAAGATCTGCCGACCTTCACCCAGGATCACGCGCTCGACCGGTGCGTCGACCGTGACCTCACGACCGGCAATGTCGGTCAAGGTGACAGTATCGGCTTGCACGAGGCTGGCTGCGAAGAGGCTCAACGCAGTTGCGCCGAAAAGGGAATGAAGGGTCATGGGATGCTCCTGAGGAAAGTCACTTCGGGTGGCCTAATATATCCGACTATTTTCATCAACTAAAAAGTTGACAAATTTACTCGCCTAAACGAAACCGTGAAAAACGCCACCGGAGCAGCCTCATGAGATCAAGCAACCGAAATCTGCGTGACGAAATTCGCGATTACTGGTCCGATCGCGCGGCCAGCTTTGACGAAGAACCCGGCCACCGCATCGACGACGGCGCCGAAATGACCGCATGGGAGGCCCTGTTTCGCCGTCATCTGGGCGATGGCGATGGGCGTGCGCTCCTCGACCTTGCATCGGGCACCGGAGAGATCGCGCGTCTTTGCCAGCGGATGGGCTTCACGGTGACCGGACTTGATTGGGCGGAACCGATGCTGGAGCGTGCGCGCAGAAAGCTTCCAGATGTGATCTTTCTTCAGGCGGATGCAGAGCGCACGATGCTGCCCTCTAACAGCATGGACGTGATCGTCACACGCCACCTCGTCTGGACCCTGGTGGACCCGGACGCAGCCTTTTCCGAATGGCTCCGCGTACTGCGGCCGGGCGGAAAGCTCCTGATCGTGGATGGCGATTTCGTGTCGCATGGCTGGTTGAGCCGGATACTGGCGCGGCTTGTGCCGCAAAGATCGCATGGCGCCGGATCTGCGGACAAAGCCAGGCGCCACAGCGATATTCTCGCGCAGGTGCATTTCAGCGCAGGAGCGCGCGCCGATCGCGTGACCGCGATGCTCAAGGCGACGGGGTTCGATCCAGTCGTCACCGATACGCGGCTGGCAGGGATCCACCGCGCGCAGGCGGCTCAGCTCGGATGGCGGAAATCACTGATGCGCAGATCCGAACATCGCTACGTGATATGCGCGACCAAGTCCTGTCATTCTTAAATCAGGTTGGATGTTTGATCCCACAGTCTGAAAATTCTTTCACGCGCCTGCTGCACGAACGAGCAACTCAAAGCACGATGGATAGGGCAAGCTAGGCCCCTTGGCGCAAGCTTTCGAGGGTCTGAGCCAAGATGAGACCAAATTTCCGCTTCAGGATCACCGCAGCGAAATCTTCGCCGAGCGCTGCCAGCATATAATAGCCATACAGCATGCCCTTAATCTGGTGGAAGCGCGCTTGTGGTACGCCGTCGTCCGGCTTCGCTTGCGCGGCCTGAACACGGCGCGTTCGCGACGCTTGGTATAGTCGTTGTGCCGTCGCTTTTCATGGCGCATTTCTCGGCGCCAACAATCGACATTCCCCTCACCGAGATCGTGGATGGCTGATCAGATGAGCGCGCCGATCAGATCTCGGACAAGCGGGTGCGGAAAGCGGCGGGGTTGCGTGATCGCCCAGAACCTTTCTGTCAGTCCGGTCTCTTGCGAATGGGCCAGCCGCGAAACCCCGTCAATCCTTGAGCCATCCAAATGGACGCCCATTTTGCCGTCTATTTCCAAAATCCAAACCCTCCGCCACGCACATGCGCGCAGAATGGCCGGATCAGATCAGAAATGGCAGGAGGGGGGCGGCG
>JBBSNW010000002.1:0-133373 GCA_038260405.1 Rhodobacterales bacterium
CTCTTCTTCCGGCATTTCGAGCGCCATCTCGATCGCGTGGTCCATCGAGCGGTTCGAATAAGGGTTGGTGAGCACCGCCGAGCTGAGCTCGATCGCGGCACCGGCAAATTCCGACAGGATCAGCACCCCGTCACCATCGGTGCGCGAGGCAGCGAATTCCTTGGCGACAAGGTTCATCCCGTCCGCAAGCGGCGTGATCCAGGCCACATCGGCGGCGCGGTAATAGGCCACCAGCGTCTCGAACGGAACGGCGCGGGAAATCAGCGTGACGGGCGTCGAGGTGAAGGAGCCGAAGCGTCCGTTGATCCGACCGGCGATCTGCTCGATCTCTTCCTGAATGTCTCGATAGACGCTCATGTTGCGGTTAGCACTGACCGATACATGCAGCAGGCGCACGTTGCCCACTAGCTCGGGACGCCGTTGCAGCAGACGCTCGAAGGCCAGAAGCTGATCCGCGCCGCCCTTGGTATAGTCGGTGCGGCCCACGGACAGGATCAGTTGCGCACCGCCGAGCTCTTCCTTGATGCCCTTGGCGCGTTCGGCCGTATCCTCGCGACCCGCGACACCGTTGATGTAATCGGTGTTCACGCCGACCGGCGTCGTGCCGAGGCGGACGACGTGATCGTTGGAATCCTCGAGATGTATCGCTGTCGGCACCGTCCGGTCGCTGAGAGCCGATCCTTCGGAGATGAAGTCGGGATCGACCTTGATCCGCGGGACCGGCCCCACATCGCGCAGAGACCGCACGACAGAGACGAAATTCGCGGCATAGCGCGGAATGTGAAAGCCGACCACGTCGCAGGCCAGAAGGCTGTCGATGATCTCGCCACGCCAGGGCAGGACGTTGAACATGTCCGCGGACGGGAAGGGGGTGTGGTGAAAGAAGGAGATGCGCACATCGGGGCGCAGCTGTCTCAGATAACCCGGCACCAGCCACAGGTTGTAGTCATGCACCCAGACCGACGCGCCTTTTGCTGCCTCTGCTGCGGCGGCTTCGGCAAAGGCCCAGTTCACTTCGCGGAATGTGGGCCAATCGACGGGGTCGTAGTTATATTTTTCCTTGAACCCGTGCAGGATCGGCCAGAACGCCTCTTTCGATGTGACGTGGTAAAAGCTTTTCACCTGCGCCTCGGTCAGAGGCAAGCGTGACACAGTGTATTTGCCGAAACTGTCCTCGATCTCGACGACGCGCTCGAACCCGGGATTGGTCGTATCTTCGGCCTGCTTCCAAGCCACCCAGGCGGCGTTGTCGACCGCCCCGAAAAAGCTTTTCAGAGTTGGAACGATCCCGTTGGGACTCTTGTTTTCCTTGAAGATGATTTTGCCATTTTCTTCCACCTCTTCATAGGGTTGGCGGTGATAGACGATCACAAGATCGCTGGACATATCAGTCTCCTTCCGGAACGGGGTGTAGGTTGCGCACAGCCACAGCCTCGAGAATTCCGGCCGCACCGATCGCGGTCGCTTTATGGACCTGCTGCAAATGTTGAACGCGTGAAAGCAGATCCGGTTCCGATCCGCCGACGGCGACGGCGGGCAAGCCGCATTGCAGCATGGACAGATCGTTGAGCGTATCACCCGCAGCCAGAACCGTCTCGGAGTCGATGTCGAGATGCGCGACCAGCCGCTTGAGCGACGGGCCCTTGCTGACGCCGCGCGGCAGGACGTCGAAATACTTGTTGTCCGAGACGAGCGAATCGTGGCCCAGCTTTTCGACGATGTCATGCGCGGCCGGATCGAACGAGTCGGGATGCAGGTCGTAGCTTACGCGGTAGCGGAACTCGGTCGGCTGCAGCGTGAGGCCGGGATGGCCGTCGAGTGCTGCGCGCACCGGATCGCCGGCATTGTCCCAACGGCTCGCGATATCCTCTTCCAGCGGCTCGATGGGCTCGATCGTGCCGTCGGTGACCTTGGCGATCGTCGTGCCTACATCGCCGATCACGTATTCCGGCCAGGGCACGCCGCCGTCGCAGAGTTCCCGGATGAATTTCGGGTCACGCCCGGTAACAAAGATCAGGCCGATCGTGTCGCGATTGGCCTCGATCCAGTTATAGAGCCTTTTGCGGTCGGCATCCGAGCCCCCGAGGAACGTGCCGTCCAGATCGGTCGCCAGCACGAATTTGCGGGCATTGATCGGCACATCTGTAATTCTGGTCTGCAGGGTCATCATGTCTCTCGCTGGGTTGTCGGATGCGCCAGTTCGATGTCCAGCGCCCGAGGTTCGGATTCGATGGGCCGGGCCCAAAGGTCGGAAAAGGCGGTGGCAAGGTCCGCGCCTTCGTAAAGGATGGAATGCACCGCCTCGCAGATCGGCATGCGGACGCGGATGTGATGCGCAAGGTCGACCACGGAGACGGCGTTCACTTCGCCTTCGACCACCACGTCGCGACCGTCGAAGCATTTGTTCCGCGGAATGCCCTTGCCGAGCTGGACGCCCAGCGACATGTTGCGCGATGTCATGCTCGAACAGGTGAGCGTAAGATCGCCCGCGCCGGAAAGGCCGGTGACGGTTTCTCGTCTGCCGCCAAGGGCTTCTGCCAGGAACTTCATCTCGTCGATGCCCCGGGTGATGAGCGCGGCACGGGTGTTTTCGGCAAACCCGGCGCCGGTCATCATCCCGCAGGCGATGGCGATCACGTTCTTGACCGCGCCGCCGATCTCGACCCCGACCGGGTCGTCCGAGACGTAGGGGCGGAACGCGGCCGAGGACATGGACACGGCGAGCCTTGCTGCGGGGCTGTCGGCGGGATCGAGGCGGTCCCTGTATGTGAAGGGAAAGGCGACTGTCGCGGCGGTGGGATGCCCCAGTGCTGTCTCTCGAGCAAAGGTCGGGCCGGAAAGCGCGCCGACGGGATGGCCGGGCAGTTCTTCGGACACCACATGCGAGAGCAGGAAGCCCGTGCCGCGCTCGATGCCCTTGCAGCACAAGGCCAGCGGCACGCCTTCGGGAAGGTGCGGGCGTATCGCGGCGCACAGATCGCGCAAGGTGCGCGACGGCGTGACGATCAGAACGATCTCGGCCCCGTTTAGAGCATCGGCGAGGTCGCTGGTGACCGAGATATTGTCATGCAGCGGCACGTCGGGCAGGTATTCCGCGTTGATCCTGGTCGCCTGCACCGCGTCGCTGAGCTGCTTTCGCCGCCCCCAGAGCCGCACATCGCGTCCGGCCGTGGCCGCGACCATGGCCAGCGCCGTGCCCCAGCTGCCCATGCCAAGTATGGTCACCCGGTCGTAGGGCTTGGCGTAGACACGGGAAGAATTCGCATCCGCATTCTGTGAAACCGTGACGTCCAAACTGTCTCCGTCCATTTTCATTCCTGTTCAGCGCAGAGTCTCTCTGCAGTTGTATTCCACCCTTTGCTTTCAGAGCTAGGAGATCAACACCCCCTGTCCAGCATGCCACGCGCTCCATTCCAGTGTCACCCGGTCCGAGACGCCGGATGGGTAAATTTTGGGCAGAAACGCGGTTCTGCTGCCTGACTTTCGTGCGCTGGTCACCGAAATCATTCCAAAACAGGAGGTTTCGAGCTGTCTTGGCGTCATTTTCCGTCTTGGGACGATCCCGGACAGCGCTGCCACGAAAATGTTCATGCGGGACGTTTCACAGGTCAAGGCACTGAATTGCATGAAAGTTCCATGCAAAGTGGAAAGGGTCAGGAACCCTGCACCTTTTGCCGCGTTATCCCCTCAACCAACAAGTTTTGACAGTTGTGCAAACTCTCATAAGTTGAAGATTATGCTGCGGTGCGGCGACAATGATCGATGAACCTCTCAATAGGAGATACGACCCGATGGAACCGAAAGAAACTGAAACACCCTTGCCCGTCCGTACAGCGATCTTTCCCGTTGCCGGGTTGGGGACGCGTTTCCTTCCGGCGACCAAGGCCACCCCGAAAGAGCTTCTGCCGGTCCTTGACCGCCCGCTGATCCAGTTCGCCATCGATGAAGCGCGTGCTGCGGGTATCGAGCGTATGATCTTCGTGAGCCACTCTTCGAAATCGGCTATCGAAAAGTACGTGAAACATGATGCTGAGCTTGACGAGCATCTTTGCGCAAAGGGTAAGACCGCTCTGGCAAAGCAGATTGCCGACAATGCTCTGGATTGCGACAAGATCGACGTACGTTTTGTGATGCAGGACGAGCCTCTCGGGCTTGGCCATGCGGTACTGTGTGCAGCCGACGACGTGCTGCCCGGTCCGGTGGCCGTCATTCTGCCGGATGATCTGATCCTTGGTGAGACCGGATGCCTCTCCGAAATGATCGCTGGTTATGAGCGCGGCGGTGCGGGCCACATGGTCGCGACGATGCAGGTCGAACCCGACGCGGTGAAAAGCTATGGCATTCTGTCTGTGACCGGTCGCGACGAGCGTGTGCTCTGGGCGGACGGCATGGTCGAAAAGCCCGAACCGGCGGATGCCCCGTCGCGTCAGGCTGTCGTCGGGCGTTACGTGCTCCATGCATCGATCTTCGACGACCTGCGCGGCCAGGCTCCGGGTGCCGGCGGTGAGATCCAGCTGACCGACGCCATTTCGAACGCGACTTCGCGCGTCGGACTGAGCGGCTATCGCTTCAGCGGGCAGCGCTATGATTGCGGCTCGAAGGAGGGGATGCTGCGCGCCACTCTGGCCTACGCGAATTCCATGATGGAATATCGCGAGGTGATCGACGATCACAATCGCAGTCTTCTTGCCGCCGAATAAGGTGTTCTGAGCAACAGCCAAAAGGCCGCCTCGTTCGCGCGAGGCGGCCTTTTTCTTTGTGGATGAGCGGCTCAGTCGTCGTTGGAAACCACGATGCGCAGATTGGGACGCTGCCCCTTTTTCGGCGCCCCGATAAAGGGCGACGCGGATTCGCTGAACTGACGCGTCTGGGGCATGCGCGGTTTGAGGTAGCTGTCTTGTGGAACTGCGGTGGGTATCGTCTGGGGGGGGACGGCATCCTTGCCGCGGACCGGGCCGGCGTCGATCGCGTCCAGAAGGAAGCGCCGGGGCGAGCGTCCGATACGCCCATGGGTGATCAGGCAGCCCAAGGCGCGGCTCACATCGCCCATATCCGAGCGGAGCGGCAACAGGAGCAGCTGGCCCTGCAGGTCGGGCTTGTTAAAGCCGTCTTCTCCCTTGAGCTGCGCGCGCAGGATCGCAGGCTGGGCAAAGACACTGCTTACATGCTCTGCCAGCCTTTCGCGCTCGGTCGGGGCGAAGAGGCTGCTGAGCGGCATGCCCGAAACATCCATGCCCATCAGGTCTGAAAGATGGGATCCGGCCACGCGGATGCGCGCCATGCCCGGTGCGATGCGTTCGGCCAGGAATGCATATTCCAGCGCGCCCTCGATGCCGCGCGGGTCGATCTGGCTGCGCACGGGAATGTCGCCGACGCGACACAATGCGCGCCAGTAATTTTCGACCTCCCGCATCGGGGCGCTTCTTCGCTCGTATTCCCGCGTCATCATAGACACCACATTTTGTTGATCCACACCAATACCAAACATCATCACGCTCCTGAGACAGCCCAGGCACAACCGTGGTTAACGGTTCCTTACCATGTGCCTTCATAAACCTTACTCAAATATTAATAACCGAGGTTGGCCCTGATTTCGCCTTAATTTGAACCAAGTGGTTAACGCCTTTCCCGCTTCGGCTTGCTTTGATACGGGGGGTCCAATAGGGGAAAGCCCGGAGGTGATCATGCGGCAGTCGATGACGGGTTTTGCAAGCGCATCAGGTGCTCTGGACGGTCTGCGCTGGTCCTGGGACATGCGTGGCGTGAACGGCAAGGGGCTGGATCTGCGCATCCGGGTGCCGGACTGGATCGAGGGGCTGGAGGCCGGCTTGAAGGCTGCGGTCACACCGGTTCTCGCGCGCGGCAATGTCACGGTGTCGCTGCGTCTGCAGGGCAGCGGCGAAGAGAGCGCGCCAAACCTTTCCGAGGATCACCTTACCGCAATACTCGATGCGATGATGCGCATCGAGAACCGCGCGATGAGCCTTGGTCTCTCGCTCGCCCCGTCGACGGCGGCGCAGATCGTCGGATTGCGCGGCATTCTGGATGGTCCCGCGGCCGAGACGGATACGAAGGCTTTGTGCACGCGCCTGCTGAGCGATTTTGAAGGAGTTCTGGCGGACTTCACCGCGATGCGCGCCGCCGAAGGCCAGGCGCTGCAGGGAATCCTCACCACGCAACTTGACGAGATCGCGGCGCTGACCGCCGAAGCCGCCGCCCAGTCCGACGCGCGGCGCAGCGAACAGAGCGAAAAACTGCGCGCAGCGCTCGCCCGGGTGATGGATAATTCCGAGGGCGCCGAGCCGCAGCGCGTCGCGCAGGAGCTCGCGATGATCGCGGTCAAGGCGGACATCACCGAGGAGCTTGATCGCCTGCAGGCGCATGTGCAGGCTGCACGCGATCTGCTGACAGAGCCGGGTCCGGTCGGGCGCAAGCTCGATTTCCTGATGCAGGAATTCAACCGCGAGGCCAACACGCTCTGTTCCAAGGCGCAGTCTGCGCCGCTGACCAAGGTGGGGCTGGAGCTCAAGACGGTGATCGACCAGATGCGGGAACAGGTGCAGAATGTGGAGTAGGACATGAGTGACAGGCGCGGCCTTCTGATCATCCTTTCCTCGCCTTCGGGTGCGGGGAAATCGACCTTGGCGCGGAGGCTGCGGGACTGGGACGACAGGATCGTCTTTTCTGTATCGGCCACGACACGCTCGCCGCGGGCTGGTGAGGTCGATGGCGAGGATTATCATTTCCTGACCGATTCCACCTTCAAGAAGCAGGTGTCAAACGGCGGGATGCTGGAACATGCGCATGTCTTCGGCAATTTCTACGGCTCGCCCAAGGAGCCTGTGCTGGACGCGATCGGCGACGGCAAGGACGTGCTTTTCGACATCGACTGGCAGGGCGCGCAGCAGATTCGCAATTCGGATCTGGGGCTGCACACCCTGTCGATCTTTCTGCTGCCCCCATCGATCACGGAACTGCACCGCCGCCTGATGGCGCGCGGGCAGGACACCGAAGAGACGATCGCCAAGCGCATGCAGAAAAGCTGGGACGAGATCAGCCACTGGGACGGCTATGATTTTGTGCTGGTGAACGACGATCTCGACACGACCGAAAAACATCTCAAGAGCATCGTCACCGCCGCCCGCCTGCGCCGCAGCCAGCAGCCCGGGCTGAATGCGCATGTGCGCAAACTGCAGGATGAATTCGACGAGGGACAATTATGACGTGCTACAGTTTCGATGGGCAGGTGCCCGAGATCGATGCCGACACCTGGATCGCGCCCGATGCCAACGTAATCGGACGGGTCATGCTCGAAGCCGGGGCCTCGGTCTGGTTCGGCGCGACGCTGCGCGGTGACAACGAGAGGATCACGGTCGGTGCAGGCAGCAACATTCAGGAGAATGTCGTCTGTCACACAGATATGGGCTTTCCCATGGTGATCGGCGCGGGCTGCACGATCGGTCACAAGGCGATGCTGCATGGCTGCACGATCAGGGAGAATTCGCTGATCGGGATGGGGGCGACCGTCCTCAATGGCGCGCGGATCGGGCGGAACTGCCTGATCGGGGCGGGTGCGCTGATCACCGAAGGCAAGGAGATCCCCGACGGCGCGCTGGTGATGGGTGCGCCCGGCAAGGTGATACGGGAGCTGGACGATGGAGCGATAGAGGGATTGATGGCTTCGGCACGCGGCTATCAGAAGAAGATGCGCCAGTTCCGCGAGGGTTTGCGGGCGCTCTGACCGCGGCGGCTAGCGGGATGTTACATGTGCCAGGGGGGCGCTGCCCCACGTCCTGCGGACTCCCCCCGGGATATTTGTGACCCCGAGAAGGTGGAAGGGCGGGAGGCCTGCTTTGGCACTGCGTCCTTATCAGAGCCCGCGCGGGGTGGGCCGGTCGAAGACGCGCCGACCCAGAGCCGAGGCGGCGAGGTCGACCATGAGCCGCGCGGTGCGCCCCTTGTCGTCCAGCATCGGGTTCAGTTCGACAAGGTCTAGCGAAGTCATGAGGCCGCTGTCATGCAGCATCTCCATCACCAGATGTGCCTCTCGCACCGTGGCGCCCCCCGGAACGGTGGTGCCGACGGCCGGGGCGACGGCGGGATCGAGGAAGTCGACATCGAGCGAGACATGCAGCGCGCCACCGGCCGCGGCGACCGTGTCGAGAAATCCGCCGAGCAGCTTGGCGACGCCGTTCTCGTCGATGTCGCGCATGTCGTGGCGGCGGATGTCGCTGGCTTCGAGCATCTCGCGTTCTGCCGTATCGACCGAGCGCAGGCCGATGATGCAGACATTCTGCTCGGGCACCGGATGGGGGACCGCCGGAAAGCCTTCAAAGCCCGCGCGCCCCGTCAGATAGCCGAGCGGCGTGCCGTGCAGGTTGCCGGAATCCGTCGTCTCGAGCGTGTGGAAATCGCTGTGAGCATCGAGCCAGAGCACGAATTGCGGCTGACCGTTCGCCGCGGCATGGGCGGCGACGCCGTGCACAGTGCCAAGGGAGAGCGAATGGTCACCCCCCATGAAGATGGGCATGCCGCTTTCGATCGCCTCCTTGGCGGTCCGGCTGAGCGCGGTTGTCCAGCCGATCGTCTCGGGCAGGGCGTTGAGCCCGTCGCGCGGTTCCACTTCACATGTGTCGGGCAGCACGTTGCCAAGATCCCGGACCTCGTGGCCGAGATCCTGCAGGGCACCTGAGAGTCGCGCGGTGCGAAAGGCGTCCGGGCCCATGAGACAGCCCCGCCGGGTCTTGCCGCTGTCGACCGGGGCGCCGACGAGGAGGATGCGTTTGCTCTGCATTGGGAAAACTCCTGAGAAACTGGGTGCGGCCGGTGTGCCGCCGCTTTGCGCCGGACCTAGCAGATCGATCGCGCAAAGGGGAGACTGTCCGCGCGTGAAGGCCGGGCAGGGGTGATGAAGTTGGGCTTGCGACCCGGTAAATTTGCGCGTGCCGGATTGACGTACCGGGCGGCAGAGGCACATCTGGGCGCATGACGGAAATATTCACAGGCAGTTTCACCCAGCAGGAGCCGATCCCGGAAGAGGGAATCGCGGCCGCGCTGGATGTTTTGCGGCACGGTCGGCTGCATCGCTACAACACCGCGCCCGGCGAGATCGGTCATGCCGCGCTGCTGGAGGAGGAATTCGCGGCCCTGACCGGCGCGCGATTCTGCGTGGCGGTGGCGTCGGGAGGGTATGCGATGTCGACGGCGCTGCGCGCGCTTGGGGTGGGACATGGTGACCGGGTGCTCTGCAACGCCTTCACGCTGGCGCCGGTGCCGGGGGCGATTGCCTCGGTCGGGGCGGTGCCTGTGCTTCTCGAGGTGAGCCAGGATCTGACCCTCGATCTCGACGATCTTGCGGCGAAGGCCGGGGAGGCGCGGTTTCTGCTGCTCAGCCACATGCGCGGACATATCTGCGACATGGACCGCCTGATGGAGATCTGTGACGGCGCCGGAATAACTGTGATCGAGGATTGCGCCCATACGATGGGGGCCTCCTGGAAGGGCTTGCCGTCGGGGCGGCATGGGCGTGTGGGCTGCTATTCCTGCCAGACCTACAAGCACGTGAATTCCGGCGAGGGCGGTTTTCTCGTGACGGATGACGAGGAGATCGCCGCGCGGGCGGTGATCCTGTCGGGTTCCTACATGATGTATGAGCGGCACAGGGCCGCGCCATCGCCCGAGGTGTTCGAGCGGGTGAAGTACGTGACCCCGAACATTTCGGGGCGGATGGACAATCTGCGCGCCGCCATCCTGCGGCCACAGCTGCGCGGGCTCGGCGATCAGGTTGCGGCGTGGAATGCGCGCTACCGGGTGGTCGAGGACGGGCTGCGCGGCACGCCGGGGCTGAGCCTCACGCATCGCCCGCAAGCCGAGCACTATGTCGGCAGTTCGCTGCAATTCCTTCTGCGGGACTGGCCTGCAGTGAAAGTGAGGGAAGTACTGAGGCGCTGTGCAGGCCGTGGGGTAGAGCTCAAATGGTTTGGCGCGCAAGAGCCTCTGGCATTCACCTCGCGCTACGAATCCTGGCGCTATGTTGCCGCGTGCAAGCTTCCCAACACTGACAGGGTCCTTGCCGGGCTGATCGACATGCGCCTGCCACTGACCTTCAGCCTGGAGGATTGCGCATTGATCGCGCGGATCGTCCGGGCCGAGGTCGGCGCGGTGTTTCAGTCGGATATGCCCGAGGCGTAAAGCGGCACGGTCGAGATCGCGACCTTGGCGGAACCGTTGGTGAGCTCGGCCGCGTGAGCGACATAGATCAACGTCTGGTTGGCCTCGTCGAAGATCCGCTTCACCCGGAGGGATTTGAGGATGATCGAGCGCGAGGTCTTGAACACGTCCTCGCCGCTTTCGCCGCGGTCGATGTCGCCGATGGTGATCGGCCCGGTCTGGCGGCAGGCAATGGAGGCGTTCGAGGGATCCTCGAACCAGTTGCCATTGGACAGACGGTCGATCACCGAGCGGTCGAAATAGGCGATGTGGCAGGTCACGCCCTGCACCTCGGGGTCGGAGATCGCCTCGACGATGAGGTCGTTGCCGATCCAGTCGACGCCGATCTTTCCCACCTCCTGGGCCTGTGCGGAACAGGCGACGAAAGCGCCGAAGGTGAGGGCGGCAAAGCTGGATGGGCGCATGGCGATCTCCGTTACTGGGTCAATGGGCAGGCTGAGGGAGCCCTTGCGGACTCCCCGCGACGGTCAGATGAAGGATACCACGCCGTGTTCGCCCGCGTCCGGCTTTTCGTCGCTCACGCGCGACTTTACCAGCTCGTAAATGAACCCGGCGGCGCCCGTGGTGGCCCAGACTTCGGCCTTGGTCGGCGTCATGCGGATCAGGCGGATATCATCATCCTGGCGCCCATCCTCGAACCACGAGGCCGCGACCGCATTCCAGAGCTCATCGAGCTTCTTCGGGTCGTCGACCCGCGTCACCTGGCCATCGATGGTGGCGTAGAGGTTGGCCTTGGGGTCGGCCACGGAAAAGTGTGCTTCGGCGCTGGTATCGGCCGCCTTTGACAGGTCGGTGCCCTCCGCGGTGATGAACCAGATCGCATTCGAGTCGCGGTCGGCATAGGGCGACATCGGCACGGCGCGTTTGCTTCCGGCGCTGAGCAGACCGGCCTGAACATCGCCAATGCGGTCCCAGAATGCCGTTTTGAGGTCTTCGGACATGATTGCTATCCTTCTGATATTCACGTTCATTGAGGCAACGCTACCTTGATGTGGGAAGTTCCGTCCGGCCCGGTCACGTGAGGGTGCGATGGCGGTCCCGCGCCGGAGCAGGGCAGCCGAAGATGACCTGGGGACGTTCAATAGGGGGGAGCGCCGATGTTAAGCGCCGTCATGCAATTCGATCTCGGCGAGGATGTGAATGCCTTGCGCGACATGGTTCATCGCTGGGCGCAGGAGCGTGTCCGCCCCATGGCCGGAGAGATCGACGTAACCAATGCCTTTCCTCCCGCGCTCTGGCCAGAGATGGGCGAGCTCGGTCTGCTGGGCATCACGGTGCCCGAAGAATATGGCGGCGCAGGGATGGGATATCTCGCCCATGTGATCGCGGTCGAGGAGATCGCGCGGGCGTCTGCCTCGGTATCGCTGTCCTATGGCGCGCATTCCAATCTCTGCGTGAATCAGATCAAGCTGAACGGCACAGACGCGCAGCGGCAGAAATATCTGCCCGGTCTGGTCTCGGGTGAACATGTCGGCGCGCTCGCGATGTCCGAGGCGGGGGCAGGATCTGACGTGGTGTCGATGAAGCTGCGCGCCGAAAAGCGCAACGACCGCTATGTGCTGAACGGTACCAAGTACTGGATCACCAACGGGCCTGATGCCAACACTCTCGTGGTCTATGCCAAGACCGATCCCGAGGCGGGGTCGAAGGGAATAACCGCCTTCCTGATCGAGAAATCGATGGCGGGATTCTCCACAAGCCCGCATTTCGACAAGCTCGGGATGCGCGGGTCGAACACCGCCGAGCTCATCTTCGAGGATGTCGAGGTGCCTTTCGAGAACGTGCTCGGTGAAGAAGGCAAGGGCGTGCGCGTGCTCATGTCGGGGCTCAATTACGAACGTGTCGTCCTGGCCGGCATCGGCACCGGCATCATGGCGGCCTGTCTCGATGAGGTGATGCCCTACCTTGCCGAGCGCAAGCAGTTCGGGCAGGCCATCGGGTCGTTCCAGCTCATGCAGGGCAAGATCGCGGACATGTACACGGCAATGAATTCCGCACGCGCCTATGTCTACGAGGTGGCAAAGGCTTGTGACCGGGGGGATGTGACGCGGCAGGATGCGGCGGCCTGCTGTCTTTACGCCTCCGAACAGGCGATGGTGCAGGCGCATCAGGCGGTGCAGGCTATGGGAGGCGCGGGATTTCTCGCGGATGCGCCGGTGGCACGGCTGTTCCGGGATGCGAAGCTCATGGAGATCGGCGCCGGCACGTCCGAGATCAGGCGCATGCTGATAGGGCGAGAGCTGATGGCGGCGATGGGCTGAGGCTTTGGTTTTGTCCGAATCACCGGCGTCTGCTAGGTTTCC
Organism: Rhodobacterales bacterium; assembly: GCA_038260405.1. Lineage (GTDB taxonomy): Bacteria > Pseudomonadota > Alphaproteobacteria > Rhodobacterales > Rhodobacteraceae > Puniceibacterium. Next base: position 12,534 of record JBBSNW010000002.1, read on the forward strand.
GGCTTGGAGTTCACTCTTTTCAAGCCAGAGATATTGCCATGACATTTTTAGAAAGCCTCGCGATTCTGGCTCTGCCGCTCGCCTTGATTCACACTCAGCCCGCATCGGCGGCCTCTTCCCGCGACGCGCAATCGCTCGAGAACTGCGTGAGGGACTCGGCCCGCGGCGCTTCTGCGGAGCAGACCGCTGGACGCTGCATCGGAATCCTCAGTACGGCATGCCGCGATCAGAACACGCTGGGCATCGCGGAATGCATCATGAACGAGCAAGCCGCGTGGGACACGCTGCTGAACGCCTGGTGGAAGCCGATGAGCGCACAGGCCAAGCAGAACGGCAGCTGGGACCGGCTGCTGGCATCGCAGCGCAAATGGATCAAGGATCGCGACGCCGCCTGCGAGAGAGCCTACGAGAGTGCCGGTGGAGGATCGATTCGGGTGATCTACGGCGCCGAATGTCAGCTGGACATGACCGCGAGAAAGGCCGTGTCTTTCTATTACGATCTCTACAACTGACCCGGCGGCGGGTCGGCTGATGCCGCGCTGGATGTTGTTCTTGCCTATGGGTCTGCTGGTGGCACTGGCGGCTCTGTTCGGCTGGCGGCATGGCTGGGTCGTCGCGAACGTCACAGAAACCCAGGTGATCGACGCTTATGCGACACGGTATCTGCAGGATCGTGAAAGGGATGGCACGGCAGCGACGGCCGAGCGCCGCGACTGCCGCGCAAGACCATCCGATCGCGCCTGGATCGTGGTGATCTGCGGACCCGAGCCGCATGATTCTGCGCTGAGCTATACCTACTATGTCGGGCGGGACGGGCGGCTGCAGATGGTCGTGGGGCCGAGCGACGTGGCCGATGGGGCGTGATGCCGGTCTGAGGATCGACACGCCCTCGTCAACAGTCGATCCTTTGCGGTAACCTCCGTCGATAATGTAGATTGGGAGGTCTCATCATGATCAGGTTGCATCACGTGCCGTTCTCGCGCTCGTTCCGGGTTCTCTGGCTGCTCGAGGAGTTGGGGCTGGATTTCGAGGTCGTGCCCTATGATCTTCGTGACGGATCGCTGCGGGGCGCCTTTCAGGAGCTGTCTCCGGCGGGCAGGGTGCCCGCGATCGAGATCGACGGCCTGACCCTGTTCGAAAGCGGCGCGATCCACGAATATCTCTGCGAGCGGCACCCGGAATCGGGCCTTGGTCGCTCGTCAGGTTCACCCCAGCGACCGAGATTTCTCGAAGCGCTGCACTTTGCCGAGACAATGGCGGGGTGCATTGAGCAGCTCAACCTTCAGCACGTGTTCCTGCGCGACCCCTCGCAGGCCTCACCCACGGTGATCAAGCTGGTGACGGCGCGGCTCGCGGGAACACTGAAGGCGATGGAGCGGATGATCGCGGGGCAGGATTTCCTGCTGGCCGACGGGTTCAGCGCTGCCGACACGATGATGGGTTTCAACCTGTTTGCCGCGCCCTATTACGTGCGTCCAGACCCGTTTCCGGGGCTCATGGCCTACCGGGCACGGCTCGAGGCACGCCCCGCTTACGAGCGTGCCCGCGCCCGCGACGGGGAGCAGGCATTCTACGCCCGCGATTTCTACCCGGTGCCGGCAAGCGAAGATGTCGTCAAGGCCTGACACTTTCCTTGATCGACGCGTGGAGAGTCGGTTTTGAAGAGCTTCATGCGCTGTCATCCACCTCCCGCAGCATGCCTCACACTCTTCCGCGACCCATGCGCGCGCCTGCAAATCGGTCAGCGAGCGGGCATTCAGCCCCATCCTTTTGTTAGATATGGAGAATTTTGTACCGAAAGGTTGTAATAGCGGCTGTCTTTCGTCAGCGTGAATGCTGCAGCCTTGGTTGACCCCGCATCTTGGCGGGGATAAGTGAGTTCGCAAGTCAACCTAGCCACTTGACGGATGCGCCCCGCTGCGGCGCCGTTGGAAAGGAGCCACCTCGTGGAAGAGATGCTGAGGGAATACCTCCCCATCCTTGTTTTTCTGGCAATCGCCATCGGACTGGGCCTCGTGCTGATCCTGGCCGCCGTGGTCATCGCCGTGCGCAATCCCGACCCCGAGAAGGTGAGCGCCTATGAATGCGGTTTCAACGCCTTCGACGATGCGCGCATGAAGTTCGACGTGCGCTTCTATCTGGTCTCGATCCTGTTCATCATCTTCGATCTCGAGATCGCTTTTCTCTTTCCCTGGGCCGTCGCGTTTCAGGATGTGAGCATGGCAGGCTTCTGGTCGATGATGGTCTTCCTCGGGGTGCTGACGATCGGCTTTGCCTATGAGTGGAAGAAGGGAGCCCTGGAATGGCAGTGAGCGACGAGAAGCTTGTGACCGACGTGCAGGGTGACGGCACACAGTCGCCCCGCGTCAAGTCCGCTCCTTCGGCCAAGGCGCCTTACGGGCTTAACACCGCAGGCGGCGACAACGAGGTCGCGACCCAGTCCCTGAACGCCGAGCTGGCGGACAAGGGTTTCCTGCTGACCTCGACCGAGGACATCATCAACTGGGCGCGCACCGGTTCGCTGCACTGGATGACTTTCGGTCTGGCCTGCTGCGCGGTCGAGATGATGCACACCTCGATGCCGCGCTACGATCTCGAACGGTTTGGCGTCGCGCCGCGCGCGAGCCCGCGCCAGTCCGACCTCATGATCGTGGCCGGGACGCTGACCAACAAGATGGCGCCGGCCCTGCGCAAGGTCTACGACCAGATGCCCGAGCCGCGCTACGTGATCTCGATGGGCTCCTGCGCCAATGGCGGTGGATACTACCACTACAGCTACAGCGTCGTGCGCGGCTGTGACCGGATTGTGCCCGTGGACATCTACGTACCGGGCTGCCCGCCGACGGCAGAGGCGCTGCTTTACGGCATCATGGCGCTGCAGAAGAAGATCAGACGGACCGGGACAATCGTGCGCTGAGGCGTGCAGATTTTGCCGGTTGGCGCGGATTTGCGGATCTGGCGCTACTGGCGCAGGACGTCGGTGACAGGGGCGCTGAGGCGCCCAACCCGATGAAGGAGACGACAGGATGACGGCAGCACTGCAGGAACTGGGCGGGCATATCGGGCTCAAGCGTCCGGATTGCGTCCTGGGCTGGGATGTGACGCAGGATGAGCTCAACATCGATGTGGCGCCGTCCAATGTGCGCGGCCTCGTCGAATTCCTGAAGACCGACAATACCTGCCGGTTCTCATCGCTCGTGGACATCACGGCGGTGGATTACCCCGAGCGTCCCAAGCGTTTCGACGTCGTCTACCACTTCCTGTCGATGTACCAGAACCACCGCATCCGCCTGCGGGTCAGCATCCGCGAAGAGGATATGGTACCCTCGATCACCTCCGTGCACCCTTCGGCCAACTGGTTCGAGCGCGAAGTCTTCGACATGTTCGGAGTGCTGTTCACGGGTCATCCGGATCTGCGCCGGATCCTCACCGATTACGGCTTCCGCGGCCATCCGCTGCGCAAGGATTTTCCGACCACCGGTTATACCGAGGTGCGGTATGACGAGGAACAGAAGCGCGTCGTCTATGAACCGGTGAGCCTGGTTCAGGAATACCGCCAGTTCGACTTTATGAGCCCGTGGGAGGGCGCGCAATACGTGCTTCCCGGCGATGAGAAGAAAGAGGAGAAAGCCTGATGATGGGGGAGTCTCTTGCAGAGATCGGCGCGTCCCTGGCTGTCTTCTCGACATGCCTTTTCGCGCTCTGGTTCCAGACCGGAAATCACCTTTCGGCGCGCCTCCGGACAGCGACGCTGATGTCCCGGAGCGAACAGGCAGGCATCCGTAATTCCATCCGTGTAGGAAGTATCAGATGATGGACGGCACCAAAGGTTTCGATGACGCCCTGACCGGCGAACAGAAGATCCGCAACTTCAACATCAATTTCGGGCCGCAGCACCCGGCGGCACACGGCGTGCTGCGTCTTGTGCTGGAACTCGACGGCGAGATCGTGGAGCGCTGCGATCCGCATATCGGCCTGCTGCACCGTGGCACCGAGAAGCTGATGGAATCGCGGACCTATCTGCAGAACCTGCCGTATTTCGATCGGCTCGACTACGTCGCCCCGATGAACCAGGAGCATGCGTGGTGTCTCGCCATCGAGAAGCTCACCGGGATCGAAGTGCCGCGCCGTGCCTCGCTGATCCGGGTGCTCTACTCCGAGATCGGACGTATCCTGAGTCACCTGCTGAACGTCACGACGCAGGCGATGGATGTAGGGGCGCTGACGCCGCCGCTCTGGGGCTTTGAGGAACGCGAAAAGCTCATGGTCTTCTACGAGCGTGCCTGCGGCGCGCGTCTGCACGCAGCCTATTTCCGGCCGGGTGGCGTGCATGTCGATCTGCCCGCCGACCTGCTCGACGATATCGACACCTGGGCGGACGAGTTTCCGCTCGTGCTGGCGGATATCGACGGCCTGCTGACCGAAAACCGGATCTTCAAGCAGCGTAACGCCGATATCGGCGTCGTCACCGAACAGGACATTCAGGATTGGGGTTTCTCCGGCGTGATGGTGCGCGGATCCGGCCTCGCCTGGGACCTGCGGCGTGCGCAGCCCTACGAATGTTATGATGAATTCGACTTTCAGATCCCGGTCGGCAAGAACGGCGATTGCTACGACCGCTACCTCGTGCGCATGGAAGAGATGCGCCAGTCGGTGCATATCATCAAGCAGGCGATCGCCAAGCTGAAGGCTCCAGAAGGGCAGGGCGACATTCTCGCCCGTGGCAAGATCACGCCGCCATCGCGCAGTGACATGAAGACCTCGATGGAAGCGCTTATCCATCACTTCAAGCTCTACACCGAGGGCTTCCACGTTCCTGCAGGCGAAGTCTATGCCTGTGTCGAGGCGCCCAAGGGCGAATTCGGCGTTTACCTCGTGGCCGATGGCAGCAACAGGCCCTATCGCGCCAAGCTGCGCGCGCCCGGCTTCCTGCATCTGCAGGCCATGGATTATGTTGCAACCGGCCACCAGCTAGCCGATGTAGCGGCGATCATCGGGACGATGGACGTCGTGTTTGGGGAGATTGACAGATGAACCGTTTTCTCGGCGCCTGCGCCGTGCTTGCCTTGCTTTCTGCCTGCGCGATGCCGCCCGAGGGCGTGAGTGACGAACGTCTCGCGATGTTTGACTCCGCCGTGGCTGCGATCTTGTGAGCGAGGAGGATTACATCCCCGTCGAGCTTCAGACAGGTCTCGACCGCGCGCAGGTGATGGAAGTCGCGTCCTACAAGACCGCGCTGGAAGAGGGCGTGAAGCTCTCCAATGGCGGCTTCCGTCTGACAACCGGAGCCTGCGCAGTAGACGGTCAGGTCTGATATGTCGCTGCGGCTTTTCCCTTTTGCAGCGGCGATGCTGCTCGCGGGACAGGCCGCCTCCGCCGAGACGGGTCGTGCGGAATACGTGTTTTCGTCCGACCTTGCCGGACAAGGCTACGAGCCCTTCGCGGCGAGTGGTTCGGCAAATGCCAGTTTCGGAATGAAGCGGGATGCTGAGATGTATCTGTGCTTCATCGCCGACGATCTTGTCTCTTCTGCCGAACGGCAGAAGGTGCTGGTGGCGGAAATCAATGGAAAGAGCCCCGACCGGGTGGTGCCGAACATCCCCGTCGTCTGCGTGCTGACGCAATAGGAAAAGATATGCTGAGACGTCTTCATAAAGACCAACCCGAGGCCTTTGCCTTTACCCCGGACAATCTGGCCTGGGCCGAGGCGCAGATCACCAAGTATCCCGAGGGCCGCCAGGCTTCGGCGATCATCCCGCTGCTGTGGCGTGCGCAGGAGCAGGAGGGCTGGCTGACCCGTCCCGCCATCGAAAAGATCGCCGACATGCTGGGGCTGGCCTATATGCGGGCGCTGGAAGTGGCCTCGTTCTATTTCATGTTCCAGCTGCAACCAGTTGGTTCCGTTGCGAATATCCAGATTTGCGGTACCACGTCCTGCATGATTTGCGGGGCCGAGGACCTGATGGCGGTCTGCAAGGACAAGATCGCTTCCAAGCCGCATACCCTGTCCGAGGATGGCAAGTTCACCTGGGAAGAGGTGGAATGTCTCGGCGCCTGCGCGAATGCGCCGATGGCGCAGATCGGCAAGGATTACTACGAGGATCTGACCACCGAGCGTCTGGCCGAGATCCTCGACGAGCTTTCGGCGGGCAAGGTCCCCGTGCCGGGTCCGCAGAACGGCCGCTTCGCTTCGGAACCGAAATCGGGTCTCACGAGCCTCACCGAATATGCCAGGGATCGTGCGCAGTACAACGCCAGCGTCGGACTTGCGATGGATATCGGCGACACCGTCAAGCGCATCGACGGCACCGAGGTGCCGCTGACCGCGCCCTGGCAGGATCGCTCCGACCGCAAGGGTGACGCGGCCCCGACCGAGCATACGCCCGAACTCGCGGGCGACGCACCGGTCAATGAAACCGGCGTCGACAAGCGCGCAGCGCCCGTGCAGGGCACCGGGCATCCCCGTACGGACGAGCCCGCCGAAGATGCCGAAGCGGCTCTGAGCGACGACGATAGCAAGGGCGAAGGCACCAAGCCGAAAACCCTGAGCAACCCGCGCGAAGGCGGTGCCGATGATCTGCAGAAGATTACCGGCATCGGTCCCAAGCTCGCGAAAGTGCTGAACGAGATGGGTTTTTACCATTTCGACCAGATCGCAGGCTGGGCCGCTGCCGAAATTGCCTGGGTCGACCGGAATATCGAGGGCTTCAAGGGCAGGGCGACCCGTGACGATTGGGTCGCACAAGCCAGAATGCTTGCATCCGGAGACGATACGGAGTTCGCTTCCCGTGTTAAAAAGAGTGACGTGAACGACACGTGACATCCAGAACACGGATAGGGAGAGCGAAAATGAGTGAACCGATGAAGGGTATGAGCTGCACATTGGGCTGTTGGATCATGGCAGGAGCCATAGGAGCCCTGGCCTTTGTGCTGATGCTGGTGGTTGGAGAAGTCTCCGTGATGGGGACCATATTCCTGTCCGCCGTCGCGACAGGCGTTCTTGGCCTCATTTTCTCATTTTTGTTCTGCCGCGAATTGCCGGGACCGGTAAGAACCACGTCCGCACCGGCCCCGAGGGCGAAGTCAGCACCGACGGGCGCAAACGCAAAGCCGGCAGCTGCGCCTGCGCAGACAGCAACGGCCAAGAGCTCGGTTTCCGATGCAAAGCCGGATGTCCGGACGGCTTCTTCCGATACGGATGCCGAGTCCGGTGCGTCGGTGAAGCCGAGCAAGGCGCTCTCGGGCGAAGAAGACCTGAAGTCCCGCAAGGGCAACTGGAAATACGAGGGTGACACTGCGGCTTCCGCGGCCGTCGAGGGCGAGGGCACCAAGCCCGCCATGCTCGAAGCGGCACGCGCAGAGGGCGCCGACGATCTGAAGAAGATCAAGGGGATCGGGCCGAAGCTGGAAGAGCTCTGCAACAGCATGGGCTTCTACCACTTCGACCAGATCGCCGCCTGGACATCTGCCGAGGTGGCCTGGGTCGATCAGAACCTCGAAGGGTTCAAGGGCCGCGTGACCCGTGACGAATGGGTGCCGCAGGCGAAATCCCTGGCGGCGGGCAACGAGACTGAATTCTCGAAGCGCGTCGACAAGGGCGACGTGTACTGAACGGGCAGGGATAGGACATGAGCCAGGACGAGGACTTTCAGCGGCAGGGGCGCATCACTGCGCTGGTGATTGCCGGTGTGGGACTCGCCTGGGTCGTCGTCACCGGCCTTGGGGCTGCGCTGGACTGGAGCCAGCGCACCCGCGCCTTTTTCGACCTTGCAGCACTTGCCGGGTTCGGAACGGGCATCTGGATGATTTATGGACTCTGGCGGATGCGCCAGAAGAACAAGGACTAGGCGATGCTGCAGGATCAGGACCGGATCTTTACCAACCTTTACGGCATGCACGACCGCACCCTCAAAGGGGCGCAGGCGCGCGGCCATTGGGATGGCACCAAGGGTATCCTCGACAATGGCCGCGACTGGATCGTCGACCAGATGAAGAAATCCGGACTGCGCGGTCGCGGCGGTGCAGGCTTTCCGACGGGCCTCAAATGGTCCTTCATGCCAAAGGAATCCGACGGCCGTCCCGCCTATCTTGTGGTGAACGCGGATGAATCCGAGCCCGGCACCTGCAAGGACCGCGAGATCATGCGCCACGATCCGCACACGCTGGTCGAGGGCTGCCTGATCGCGAGCTTCGCGATGCAGGCCAATGCCTGCTACATCTACATCCGAGGTGAATACATCCGCGAGAAAGAAGCGCTGCAGATCGCCATCGACGAGGCCTACGAGGCCGGTCTGATCGGCAAGAATGCTTGTGGGTCGGGCTATGATTTCGACCTCTACCTGCATCACGGCGCCGGCGCCTATATCTGCGGTGAAGAGACCGCCTTGCTGGAATCGCTCGAAGGCAAGAAGGGCATGCCGCGCATGAAGCCGCCCTTCCCGGCGGGCGCGGGTCTCTATGGTTGCCCGACCACGGTGAACAACGTCGAATCCATCGCGGTGGTGCCGACGATCCTGCGCCGCGGGCCGGAATGGTTTTCCTCCTTTGGCCGCCCGAACAATGCTGGCACCAAGCTGTTCGCGATCAGCGGTCATGTGAACAATCCCTGCGTCGTCGAAGAGGCGATGTCGATCACCTTCGAGGAACTCATCGACAAGCATTGCGGGGGCATCCGCGGCGGCTGGGACAACCTCAAGGCGGTCATTCCCGGCGGCTCCTCGGTGCCCTGCATCCGGGGCGAGAACATGCGCGAAGCGATCATGGACTTCGACTATCTGCGCGAGCAGCGATCGGGTCTGGGCACGGCGGCGGTGATCGTGATGGACCAGTCCACCGATATCATCAAGGCGATCTGGCGGCTGTCGAAATTCTACAAGCACGAAAGCTGCGGTCAGTGCACGCCCTGTCGCGAAGGCACCGGCTGGATGATGCGCGTGATGGACCGTCTGGTGACCGGCGAGGCCGAGGTCGAGGAAATCGACATGCTGCTCGACGTGACCAAGCAGGTCGAGGGTCACACCATCTGCGCTCTGGGGGATGCGGCGGCCTGGCCGATCCAGGGCCTGATCCGCAACTTCCGGGACGAGATCGAGGACCGCATCAAGCACAAGCGCGGTCCGCGCGGCGCAACGATGGCGGCGGAGTAAGACATGCGCATGATCCTTTTGCTGAGTGCTGTTGCCATGGCGCTGACGACCACGGCCTGTTCCCGCACCAAGGGGACAAACAACGTCGCCTTCAACGGCGTGTTCTACAAGAGCAAGACCCGCTCCGAACGCAGCAATCGCAAGGACTTCACATCGACTGTGCGCCCGGTCACGGCACAGGGGCTGACGGGCGCTCTGGCCGCCGGGCGCTACGAGGGCATCAAGCATTGCATCCGCTATTACGGGACCAGCGATATCGCCTGGGTCGTCGGACCGGATACTCCACCCGCGCAGCTTCGCGTCGACGGAGATACGCTGACCTTCCGGGGAACCTGCGTGGAATGATCGAAACGCGCCTCATAACAAAGGCTTGTGCGCGGAGCTATTGCATAGCCACGCGGCGCGGCCCCATCTTTGCAGGAACCGGAGGTCACTGCTTGTCCCTCCGAGCCTTGCAAGGAGAATTGAGATGCGTATGACATTGGCCCTGACGATTGCCGCAACTCTGGCCGCCGGTACGGTCGCCGCGAAACCACCTCTGCGGGACGTGTCGGCCGTCGATGACGGACTGCTCGCGGTGGGTATCGCGGACGAGATCCGGAACACCTGCGACAGCGTGGAGGCGCGGATGATCACCGCGCTGATGCGGCTTCAGGGGCTCAAGTCCGAAGCCCGTTCGAGGGGCTACAGCGAAGAAGAGATCGAGGATTACGTGACCTCCAAGGCCGAGAAGGCCCGCATGCGAAAGCGTGTCGAGGCCTACATGCAGGCCAATGGAGTGAGTCTTGGAGACAAGTCCAGCTACTGCACGCTGGGCAAACAGGAAATCGCAAAGGGCTCGGCGATAGGGACCCTTTTGAAAGCAAGGTGAGACGATGTCAGACCTCCGCAAGATCAACATTGACGGCAAGGATGTGGAAGTAGACGGCGCGATGACGCTGATTCAGGCCTGCGAGCAGGCCGGGATCGAGATTCCGCGTTTCTGCTACCACGAACGGCTGAGCATCGCCGGGAACTGCCGCATGTGTCTGGTCGAGGTCGTGGGCGGCCCGCCCAAACCCGCCGCCTCCTGTGCGATGCAGGTTCGCGATCTGCGTCCCGGCAAGGATGGCGAGCCGCCGATGGTCAAGACGAACTCGCCCATGGTCAAGAAGGCCCGCGAGGGGGTGATGGAGTTCCTGCTCATCAATCACCCGCTCGACTGCCCGATCTGCGATCAGGGCGGCGAGTGTGACCTGCAGGATCAGGCAATGGCCTATGGCGTCGATTTCAGCCGCTACCGCGAGCCCAAACGCGCAGCGACCGACCTGAACCTCGGCCCGCTGGTCGAAACTCACATGACTCGTTGCATCTCATGCACGCGCTGCGTGCGCTTCACCACCGAAGTGGCCGGCATCAGCCAGATGGGCCAGACCGGTCGCGGCGAGGATTCCGAGATCACCTCCTACCTCGGAGAGACGCTCGATTCGAACCTGCAGGGCAATATCATCGACCTCTGCCCGGTGGGTGCGCTCGTCTCCAAGCCTTACGCCTTTACCGCCCGTCCGTGGGAGTTGAGCAAGACCGAGAGCATCGACGTGATGGATGCGCTTGGCAGCAACATCCGCGTCGACACGAAGGGGCGCGAAGTGATGAGGTTCCTGCCGCGCAACCATGACGGCGTGAACGAAGAGTGGATTTCAGACAAGACGCGCTTCGTCTGGGACGGGCTGCGTCGGCAGCGTCTCGACAAGCCCTATGTGCGTGAGAACGGCAAGCTGCGCCCCGCGACATGGCCCGAAGCCCTTACGAAGGTAGCCGAGGCGATGCAGGGCAAGAAGGTCGCCGGTCTGATCGGCGATCTGGTTTCGGTCGAAGCGGCCTATGCGCTGAAAGGCCTCGTTTCCGCGCTCGGCGGATCGGTGGAGTGCCGCACGGATGGCGCCAAGCTGCCGGCCGGAAACCGGTCGGGCTATGTCGGCACTGCAACCATCGAAGAGCTCGACAGCGCGCAATCCGTGATGCTGATCGGCGCCAACCCGGCGGTCGAGGCACCGGTGCTGAACGCGCGTATCCGCAAGGCCTGGACCCATGGCGCCAATGTCGCCGTGATCGGTGAAGCCGCGGATCTCACTTACGACTACGAACATCTCGGAACCGGGCCGGACATGCTCACCGAGATTCTGGAGCGTGATCACGACGGCGTTGCGGATCTCGAATCGATCATCATCATCGGGCAGGGCGCACTTTGCCGCGAGGATGGTGCTTCGGTGCTGGCCGAGGCGATGAAGCTTGCCGAGTTGACCGGATCGAAATTCATGGTGCTGCACACTGCGGCGGGCCGCGTCGGTGCGATGGATATCGGTGCCGTGACCGAGGGTGGCCTGACGGCGGCACTCGACGGGGCCGAGGTGATCTACAACCTCGGCGCGGACGAGGGCGACATTCCCGACGGTCCCTTCGTGATCTATCAGGGCAGCCATGGCGACCGTGGCGCGCATCGTGCGGACGTGATCCTGCCGGGCGCCGCCTATACCGAGGAGCAGGGGCTGTTCGTCAACACCGAAGGTCGCCCGCAGCTCGCGCTGCGCTCCGGATTCGCGCCGGGCGAGGCCAAGGAGAACTGGGCGATCCTGCGCGCGCTCAGCGCCGAGGTCGGGCAGAAGCTGCCATTCGATTCGATGGCGCAGCTGCGCAAGGCCCTGATCGCCGAGGTGCCCCATCTTGGCCAGATCGACTCGGTCCCGCAGAATGACTGGAAACTGCCCGAAGCGGGAGATCTCGGATCCGATCCGTTCCGGAACGCGATCCGCGATTTCTACCTGACGAACCCGATTGCCCGGGCGAGTCAGTTGATGGCCGAACTCAGTGCCAACGCGAAGGCGCGGAAAGAATCCCCTCTCGCGGCGGAGTGAGTGGGGTGGTCAGGACGATGACTCTGGCGCTCATGACCTTCGGCGCCGTTGCGGGCTGTGAGGCGCCGGAGACGGCCCCAAAGCCCTACGAGCCCGAATATGGCGAGATCGAGACCCGGCTTCTGGACGGGGATCTCGTGAATTTTCTGGTCGAAATGCGCGGTGCCCGGGGGCCGGATGACGTTGCGGACTATGCAGAATGTGCTGCAGCGCAGTATGCTCTGATACGAGGATACGGTTTCGCGCGGCATTTGCGCACAAATGTTGACGAAGAGGGTGGTCTCTGGAGCGCAGATGCGGTTTACACCATCTCGCCAGCGCTGCCTCGCGGTTTGAAGACAATAGACGCCGAAGTCACAGTTTTCGACTGCGCGGAAAACGGAATACCGATGGTGTGAGGACATGATGGCTGATTTCTTTACCACTCCCGGCGGGATCGCCCTTATCATCGTGGCGCAGTGCCTTGCGGTTCTGGGCTTCGTGATGATTTCCCTGCTGTTCCTGGTCTATGGCGACCGGAAGATCTGGGCCGCCGTGCAGATGCGCCGCGGCCCGAACGTGGTCGGAACCTTCGGTCTGCTGCAGACGGTGGCCGATGCGCTGAAATACGTGGTGAAGGAAGTCGTGGTGCCCGCCGGCGCCGACAAGCCGGTCTTCATGCTGGCGCCGCTCACCTCCTTCGTGCTTGCGATGGTGGCATGGGCCGTGATCCCGTTCAACGACACCTGGATCCTGTCGGACATCAATGTCGCGGTGCTCTTCGTCTTCGCCATCTCCTCGCTCGAGGTCTACGGCGTCATCATGGGCGGCTGGGCGTCGAATTCGAAATACCCGTTTCTCGGCAGCCTGCGTTCGGCCGCGCAGATGATCTCCTACGAGGTGTCGCTCGGGCTCATCATTATCGGGATCATCATCTCCACAGGCAGCCTCAGCTTCGGCGACATCGTGCGTGCGCAGGATGGCAGCTTCGGCTTCTTCAACTGGTACTGGCTGCCGCACTTCCCGATGGTCTTCCTGTTCTTCATCTCGTGCCTGGCCGAGACGAACCGCCCGCCTTTCGATCTGCCCGAGGCCGAGTCGGAACTGGTCGCGGGCTACCAGGTGGAATACTCATCGACCCCGTTCCTGCTCTTCATGGCCGGGGAATACATCGCGATCTTCCTGATGTGCGCGCTGACCTCGCTGCTGTTCTTCGGAGGCTGGCTGTCGCCGATCCCGGGCCTGCCCGACGGGGCGCTGTGGATGGTGGCGAAGATGGCGTTCTTCTTCTTCCTCTTCGCGATGGTCAAGGCAATCACGCCGCGCTACCGCTATGACCAGCTGATGCGGCTGGGCTGGAAGGTCTTCCTTCCCTTCAGCCTCGTCTGGGTGGTCTTCGTGAGTTTCGCGGCAAAATTCGGATGGTTCTGGGGCTTCTACGCCCGCTGGACCACAGGAGGCTGACATGGCTCAGATGGATTACACCCGCGCCGCCAAATATTTCCTGCTTCAGGATTTCTGGGTCGGCATGAAGCTGGGGCTGAAATACTTCTTCGGTCCCAAGGCGACGCTGAACTACCCGCATGAAAAGGGGCCGCTCTCGCCCCGGTTCCGCGGTGAACATGCGCTGCGCCGCTATCCCAATGGCGAGGAACGCTGCATCGCCTGCAAGCTCTGCGAGGCGATCTGCCCGGCGCAGGCGATCACCATCGACGCGGAACCCCGCGATGACGGCTCGCGACGCACGACCCGCTACGACATCGACATGACCAAGTGCATCTATTGCGGATTCTGCCAGGAAGCCTGCCCGGTCGATGCGATCGTCGAGGGGCCGAATTTCGAATTCGCGACGGAAACCCGGGAAGAACTGTTCTACGACAAGGCGAAGCTTTTGCAAAACGGCGACCGCTGGGAAGCCGAGATCGCCCGCAACCTCGAAATGGATGCGCCCTACAGATGACACATGCACCCAAAAGTTTTGAGAAAACTTTTGCCAAGACTTTTGTGAAAAGTCTTGGGGGGCGCCGCGGATGAGTGGCAAGACCCCATTCGAGCTGATGATGGAGCAGGCCCAGGAACTGGCCAAGGCCTTCAACCCGGCGATGACGTCCTTCGATCCCAAGGGGTTCGAAAAGCTATGGCCGACCATGCCCAAGGAATTCATGGAGATGAGTTTCGGCAAGGGCATCAGCAAGGAAGGGCTCGATGCAAAGACGCGTCTCCTGTTGACTCTGGCCGGCCTCACGATGCAGGGCGCCCAGGCGGACACTCAGGTGCGCATGACCGTGCGCCACGCGATCGAAGCGGGGGCCACGAAGGACGAAATCGCCGAGACCATCGCCCAGATGTCGATGTTCGCCGGCATTCCGGCCATGACCCGCGCGATGGAACTGGCGCGCGCCGTCATGGAAGACAAAAAGGATGATGAGACATGAGCGTCTTTGCCTTCTACCTCTTTGCCATCAGCACCATCGCGGGGGGCCTGTTTACCGTGATAAGCCGTAACCCGGTGCATTCGGTGCTCTGGCTCATCCTCGCTTTCCTGAGCTCGGCCGGCCTGTTCGTGCTGCTCGGGGCGGAATTCGTCGCGATGCTTCTGGTGATCGTCTATGTTGGCGCTGTCGCGGTGCTGTTCCTGTTCGTCGTCATGATGCTCGACGTGGATTTTGCCGAACTGAAGGCCGAAATGGCGAAATACATGCCGCTGGCGCTGCTCTTTGCTGTCGTGATCCTCATGCAGTTCGCCATCGCCTTCGGCGCCTGGCAGAGCTCGGGTGCGGCTGAAGGTCTGCGCGCGCAGGAGATCATGACCGATACACAGAACACCAAGGCGCTGGGGCTCGTGCTGTATGATCAGTACTTCCTGCTGTTCCAGCTCGCGGGTCTCATCCTGCTGGTGGCGATGATCGGTGCGATCGTGCTGACGCTGCGCCACCGCGTGGACGTGAAGCGGCAGGACGTGGTCGCACAGATGATGCGGGACCCTGCCAAGGCAATGGAACTGCGCGACGTGAAGCCGGGACAGGGTCTCTGACCTGAACCGGTTGGTCTTCGATGGACGCCGCTGGCAGCCATCGGACAATCCGGCGGGAGAATCCCGCCATGACAAAACGAGAGGGTGATCTCATGTCGACGAATACAATTGTTGTGGTTGTTGTGGTTGTTGTCGTTCTGGCAGGCGGTTTTTCCTTCTTCGGCTGACAGGCCGGGCAAGGAAGACTCCGGTTGAACCGGGCAGAAAGAAGAAGGGGACAAGATGATCGGAATTGAACATTATCTGACGGTTGCGGGGACGCTTTTCGTCATCGGCATCTTCGGGCTTTTCCTGAACCGTAAGAACGTGATCATCCTGCTGATGAGCATCGAACTCATGCTGCTCGCGGTGAACATCAACTTCGTCGCCTTCTCCTCCTTTCTCAACGACCTCGTCGGACAGGTGTTCACGCTCTTCGTCCTGACGGTCGCTGCGGCGGAGGCGGCGATTGGTCTCGCCATCCTTGTCTGCTTCTTCCGAAACCGCGGCACGATCGCCGTGGAAGACATCAACGTGATGAAAGGCTGAAGCCATGGAATCGCTCATCCTCTTTGCGCCGTTGTTCGGCGCACTCATCGCGGGCTTCGGCTGGCGGCTGATCGGCGAGCGCGGCGCCATGTGGGTCACCACCGGCCTGCTGTTCCTGGCTTGTGCCTTTTCCTGGATCATCTTCCTCAGCTTTGACGGGGTCACCTACAAGGTCGAACTCTTCCGCTGGATCGAATCCGGCACGCTGTCCACCGACTGGGCGATCCGGATGGACCGGCTGACCGCGATCATGCTGATCGTGATCACCACGGTCTCGGCCCTCGTGCACCTCTACAGCTTCGGCTACATGGACCATGACCCGCAGTGGAAAGAGGGCGAAGTCTACAAGCCGCGCTTCTTTGCCTACCTGTCTTTCTTCACCTTCGCGATGCTGATGCTGGTGACCGCGGACAACCTCGTGCAGATGTTCTTCGGCTGGGAGGGTGTGGGCGTCGCCTCCTATCTCCTGATCGGGTTCTACTATCGCAAGCCCTCGGCCAATGCTGCCGCGATGAAGGCGTTCATCGTGAACCGTGTCGGCGATTTCGGCTTCGCGCTCGGAATATTCGCGCTGTTCTACCTGGTGGACAGCATCAACATGGACGATATCTTTGCTGCCTCGCCGGAACTCGCGAACACGCAGCTTTCGTTTCTCTGGACAGAATGGAACGCGGCCAACCTGATCGCAGTGCTGCTCTTCATCGGCGCGATGGGCAAGTCGGCGCAGCTTTTCCTGCACACCTGGCTGCCGGACGCGATGGAAGGCCCGACCCCGGTTTCGGCGCTGATCCACGCGGCGACGATGGTCACCGCGGGCGTCTTCCTCGTCTGCCGCATGTCGCCGCTGATGGAATATGCCCCCGAGGCGACGGCGTTCATCACCTTCCTTGGTGCCACGACGGCGTTCTTTGCCGCGACGGTCGGTCTGGTGCAGAACGACATCAAGCGCGTCATCGCCTATTCGACCTGCTCGCAGCTCGGTTACATGTTCGTGGCGGCCGGTGTCGGCGTCTACGGTGTGGCGATGTTCCACCTTCTCACACATGCCTTCTTCAAGGCGATGCTGTTCCTCGGCGCCGGTTCGGTCATCCATGCGATGCATCACGAGCAGGACATGCGGAATTACGGCAACCTGCGCAAGAAGATCCCCTATACCTTCTGGGCGATGATGATCGGCACGCTCGCCATCACCGGTGTCGGAATTCCGCTGACCCATATCGGCTTCGCAGGCTTCCTCTCCAAGGACGCGGTGATCGAATCCGCCTGGGCCGGGACGCAAGGGGGCTATGCCTTCTGGATGCTGGTGATCGCAGCGCTGTTCACGTCCTTCTACAGCTGGCGTCTGATGTTCATGACCTTCTTCGGCGAGGCGCGCGGAGACAAGCACACGCATGAGCACGCGCATGAATCCCCCATGGTCATGCTGATCCCGCTCGGCGTGCTCGGTCTTGGCGCGGTCTTCTCGGGCATGGTCTGGTACAACAGTTTCTTTGGTGAACATGAAGCGGTGAACCGGTTCTTCGGGATCCCGGCACACCATGCGGAATCCGCCGAGGGCGAAGCCGCAGGCGATCACGGCGAAGGTCTTCCAGCCGCCGTTGGTGAACTCGCCGAAAGTGATGTCGAGGGCGCCGTTGCTGACGTGACCGAACCTACGGGCGACAGTGATCTGGGCGAGACTGCGAGCGCCGACCAGGGCACGCCGCCGGAAGGCGCGCTGGCTGGCGTCGCACCTCAGGGCGCGATCTTCATGGGCCCCGAGAACACCGTGATGGACGATGCGCACCACGCGCCGATCTGGGTCAAGGTGAGCCCCTTCGTCGCCATGGTGATCGGCTTTGCCATCGCCTACCTGTTCTACATCGTGAACCCGTCGCTGCCGCGCCGTCTGGCCGAGACCCAGCAGCCGCTCTACAAGTTCCTGCTGAACAAGTGGTATTTCGACGAGATCTACGACTTTCTCTTCATCCGCTCGTCCAAGGCCATCGGCCGGTTCCTCTGGAAGCGCGGTGACGGCGACGTGATCGACGGCTCGATCAACGGCATCGCCCTCGGGATCGTGCCCTATATCACCCGCCTCGCGGGCAGGGCGCAGAACGGATACATCTTCAGCTATGCCTTTGCCATGGTGATCGGGATCGCCGTCCTCGTCACATGGATGACCTTCGTGGGAGTCGAGTAATGGACAACCTTCTTTCCATTGTCACTTTCCTTCCGGCACTCGCCGCTCTGATCCTCGCACTGTTCCTGCGCGGTGGGGACAAGGCGGCGGACCGCAACGCGAAGTGGCTCTCGCTGATCGCGACCTCGGCGACCTTCGTCGTGTCGCTGTTCATCCTCGCGCAGTTCGACCGCAACAATACCGGCTTCCAGATGGTCGAAAGCGCCGACTGGCTTCTGGGATTGCAGTACAAGATGGGGGTCGACGGGATTTCGGTCCTGTTCGTGATGCTCACGACCTTCATCATGCCGCTGGTCATCGCGGCGAGCTGGCACATCGACTCGCGGGTCAAGGAATACATGATCGCCTTCCTGCTGCTGGAAACGCTGATGCTTGGCGTGTTCATGGCGCTGGATCTCGTGCTGTTCTACCTCTTCTTCGAGGCCGGCCTCATTCCGATGTTCCTCATCATCGGCATCTGGGGTGGGGCGAACCGCATCTATGCGAGCTTCAAGTTCTTCCTCTACACCTTCCTCGGCTCGGTGCTGATGCTGGTCGCGATGGTGGCCAGGGCCTCCAATGCCGGCACCACCGACATTCCGACGCTGATGGTGCACGACTTTTCGTCCGAGACCTTCTCGGTCCTCGGGATCCCGGTGGTAGGCGGACTTCAGACGATGCTGTTCCTCGCCTTCTTCGCAAGCTTCGCGGTGAAGATGCCGATGTGGCCGGTCCATACCTGGCTGCCGGATGCGCACGTGCAGGCCCCGACCGCAGGGTCGGTGGTGCTGGCCTCGATCCTGCTCAAGATGGGTGGATACGGCTTCCTGCGCTTCTCGCTGCCGATGTTTCCGGTGGGCTCCGAGGTGCTGACGCCGCTCGTACTCTGGATGTCGGCCATCGCGATCGTCTACACCTCGCTCGTCGCGCTGGTGCAGGACGACATGAAAAAGCTCATCGCCTATTCATCGGTCGCGCATATGGGTTACGTCACGATGGGGATCTTCGCAGGCAACCAGCAGGGCATCGACGGCGCGATCTTCCAGATGCTGAGCCACGGCTTCGTGTCGGGCGCGCTGTTCCTCTGCGTCGGCGTGATCTACGACCGGATGCACACGCGCGACATCGATGCCTATGGCGGCCTCGTGAACCGGATGCCTGCCTATGCGATGATCTTCATGTTCTTCACCATGGCGAATGTCGGCTTGCCGGGCACCTCAGGCTTTGTCGGGGAATTCCTTACCCTCATGGGGATCTTCCAGGCGAACACATGGGTGGCGGCTTTTGCCACATCCGGCGTGATCCTTTCGGCGGCCTATGCGCTCTGGCTCTATCGTCGGGTCGTGATGGGGGATCTCATCAAGGAATCCCTGCGCACGATCAAGGACATGTCGCGGCGCGAAAAGGCGATCTTCACGCCGCTCGTGGTGATGACGATCTGGATGGGTGTCTATCCGGCTCCGATCCTCGACCGCATCGGCCCGAGCGTCGAGGCGCTGGTGAGCAATTACGATACGGCCCTCGCGGAGGCGCAAAGCGCCACGCAGGTTGCCGAGAATGCCGTCTCCGCGGCAGAAGAACAGTAAGGAACGCTGATCATGATCCAGGCTGATCTGAACGTCATTCTCCCCGAGATCCTGCTGGCGGTGTTCGCCATGCTGGCCCTCGTGGGGGCGGTCTATACCGAAAAGGACAAGCTGGCTCCGATGCTGGTCTGGGCCACGTCTGGCCTGTTCGTCGCCGTCGCGATCTGGATCGGGGCAAGCGGGCATGGCGACACGCGCATCGCCTTCAACGGGCTGTTCGTCGACGACGCGTTCTCCCGCTTCTCCAAGGTGGTGATCCTGCTCTCGGCAGCGGCGGTGCTGCTGATGAGCCAGGAATACATGTCGCGCCGTGATCTGCTGCGTTTCGAATATCCGGTGCTGGTCACGCTCGGGACCATCGGCATGATGATGATGGTATCTGCCGGGGATCTCATGTCGCTCTACATGGGTCTCGAACTGCAATCGCTCTCGCTATACGTCGTGGCCTCGTTGCGCAGGGATTCCGCACGCTCGACAGAGGCTGGCCTCAAATATTTCGTGCTCGGCGCGCTCAGCTCGGGACTTCTGCTCTACGGCGCATCGCTGACCTACGGCTTTGCCGGCACCACGCTGTTCTCGGGCATCATCCAGACGGTGACGGAAGGTCAGATCTCGGTCGGGCTGCTCTTCGGTCTCGTCTTCCTGATCTCGGGTCTCGCCTTCAAGGTCTCCGCCGTGCCGTTCCACATGTGGACGCCCGACGTCTATGAAGGCGCGCCGACACCTGTCACCGCCTTCTTTGCCACAGCACCCAAGGTGGCGGCGATGGCGCTCTTCGCGCGGATGCTGCACGATGCCTTCGGTGGTGCCTCTGCGGACTGGAGCCAGGTGATCGCGCTGATCTCGGTCCTGTCGATGTTCCTCGGTGGTTTTGCAGCCATCGGGCAGCGCAACATCAAGCGGCTCATGGCCTATTCCTCGATCGCGCATATGGGGTTTGCGCTGATGGGGCTCGCGGCGGGCACGGCGCTCGGCGTGCAGGCGATGCTGATCTACATGACGATCTACGTCACGATGAATGTCGGCACCTTCGCCTTCATCCTCTCGATGGAGCGGGACGGCGCGCCTGTGACGGATGTCCAGTCGCTCAACATGTACTCCAAGAAGGAACCGGGCCGCGCGCTGGCGATGCTCGTGCTGCTCTTCTCCCTGGCGGGCGTTCCGCCTCTGGTCGGCTTCTTCGGCAAGCTCTACGTGCTGCGCGCGGCTTATGATGCGGGTCTCGCATGGCTTGCCGTCGCGGGTGTCGTCGCCTCGGTGATCGGCGCGTTCTACTACATTCGGTTGGTCTACTACATGTATTTCGGCGAAGAGACCGACGAAGGCATCGATGGCGGTGGCCCACCGATGCTCTGGGGCTTCCTCATGGCCTCGGCTTTCGTGATGGTCGCGGGTGTGATCAACCTCTTCGGGATCGAAGGGGCTGCGGCAGCGGCGGCGGCGACGCTTGTCAACTGAGCGGACCCGCAGGCTGCTTGGCAGAAGGGGCGCGCCTGCGGGTGCGTCGCCTTCGGTTTCGCATTTCCCGGCGCGATCTGAGGTTCCCGCCTGGCCGCGGGCGGATGCGGGGGTGGCTGCGTGACGGGCTGGCCTGAGGGCTACGAGCGGCGCGTGCTGGCCGAGGTGGACAGCACCAATGCCGAAGCTGCGCGCCTTGCCCCAGGTCTCAGTGGTCCGACATGGATTCTCGCTTTGCACCAAAGCGCGGCGCGCGGTCGGCGTGGGCGCCCTTGGGTGATGCCCGCGGGCAATTTCGCCGCGACGCTGGTGCTGCGGCCTAAGGAACCACCCGAGACGATTGCTCTGCGCTCCTTCGTGGCAGCGCTGGCGCTGCACGAAGCCTTCGTGGTCGCGACCGGGCGCACGGCCGGACTTTCGCTGAAATGGCCCAACGATGTTTTGCTCAATGGCGGCAAGGTCGCCGGCATCCTGCTGGAATCGCTTGGGGTACGACAGGGAGTGCAGCATCTCGCCATCGGGATCGGCGTGAACCTCGAACGGGCGCCCACCGCCCTCGAGGTCGAGCCGGTGGCCGTGCCCCCAGTATCGCTGATGTCGGCCACGGGAGTCGCCATCGCGCCCGAGGCCTTTCTCGAGATCCTTGCAACCTGTTATGCCAAGATCGAAAATATGTTCACAACCTACGGCTTCGCTCCGGTCCGAGAAGCCTGGCTGCTGCGCGCCGCCCGTCTGGGCGAGACGGTGACAGCCCGCACCGGGACGACAGAAACCACGGGCCGCTTCGACACGATGGACGAGACCGGTCATATGGTCCTCATCACTCCCACGGGCCGCGAGCGGATCGCCGCGGCGGATGTGTTCTTCTGAAAGGCGCGGCCATGCTTCTGGCGATCGATTGCGGCAACACCAACACGGTCTTCTCGATCTGGGATGGCACGCGGTTCCTCGCCACCTGGCGCACCGCGACAGATCACCAGCGCACCGCCGATCAGTATTATGTCTGGCTGAGCACGCTGATGGAATTTCAGAAGATCGAGGCGGTGATCACCGATGTCATCATCTCCTCGACCGTTCCGCGCGTGGTTTACAACCTCCGCGTTCTGTCAGACCGCTATTTCAACACGCGGCCCGTCGTGGTCGGCAAACCGGAATGTGCGCTGCCGGTTGCCGTGCGCGTGGATGCCGGAACGCAGGTCGGCCCGGACCGGCTGGTGAACACTGTCGCGGGATACGATCTTTATGGCGGCAACCTCATCGTGGTCGATTTTGGCACGGCGACGACCTTTGACGTCGTAGCGAGCGACGGCGCCTATGAGGGCGGCGTGATCGCACCTGGCGTGAACCTCTCGCTTCAGGCGCTGCACCAGGCGGCGGCCGCGCTGCCGCATGTCGACATCTCCAAACCGCAGAACGTGATCGGCACCAATACCGTCGCTTGCATGCAGTCCGGCATCTTCTGGGGTTATGTCGGCCTCGTGAAGGAGATATGTGCCCGGATCACCGCCGAACGGGAGGTGCCGATGAAGATTATTTCGACCGGGGGTCTTGCGCCTTTGTTCCAACAGACCGAAGAGCTATTTGACGACTTCAAAGATGACCTGACGATGCACGGATTGACCGTGATACACAGTTACAACAAGACCAAAGGATAATTCATGAGCAGTGAGCGTATCATCTACCTCCCACTCGGCGGAGCCGGGGAGATCGGCATGAACGCCTATGTCTACGGCTATGGCAAACCGGATCAGGAACGCCTGATCCTCGTCGACCTCGGCGTGACCTTTCCGGATATGGACGGCACCCCGGGTGTCGATCTGATCCTGCCCGACATCACCTGGCTGAAAGAGCGCCGCGACCGGCTGGACGCGATCTTCATCACCCATGCGCACGAGGACCATGTCGGTGCCATCGGGCATTTCTGGGAACAGCTGGGCGCGCCGATCTACGCCCGCGCCTTTACCGCCAACATCGCGCGCCACAAGATGGCCGAGCATGGGCATTCGGACAAGACGGTCACGGTCGTCTCGCCCTGGCCCGAAACCACGACCGCGGGGCCGTTCACGGTCGGCTTCCTGCCGATCTCGCATTCCATTCCGGAATCCTCGGCGCTGGTGATCGACACGCCGCAAGGCCGTCTGGTGCATACCGGCGACTTCAAGCTCGACGAGACACCGATCGTGGGTGAAGCCTATGATCCGGCACTTTGGGCGGACATCTCCAAGAATGGCGTGAAGGCGCTGATCTGCGATTCCACCAACGTCTTCAGCCCCCATGCCGGGCGCTCCGAAGTGACGGTCGGCCCCGAGATCCAGAAACTGGTCGCCGGAGCCAAGGGCATGGTGGTCGCGACGACCTTTGCCTCGAATGTGGCACGGGTCAAGACACTGGCAGAGGCGGGTGATCGGGCAGGGCGCTCCATCGTCCTGCTGGGCCGGGCCATGCGGCGGATGATCGAGGCGGCGACCGAGACCGGCGTGCTCAAGGACTTTCCCAAGGTCATGTCACCCGAGGATGCGACCTCGGTCCCGCGCGAGAACCTGATGCTGCTGGTCACCGGATCGCAGGGCGAACGCCGTGCCGCCAGCGCACAGCTTGCGCGCGGCAAGTATCAGGGCATCACGATGAAGGAGGGCGACATGTTCCTCTTCAGCTCCAAGACGATTCCCGGAAACGAAAAGGGTGTCATCCGCATCATGAACCAGTTCTCAGAGCTGGGCGTCGATGTGGTCGATGATTCCAACGGCCACTACCACGTTTCGGGACACGCCAACCGGCCCGATCTCGAGGCGATGCATGACGTCGTGAAACCGCAGATCGTCATCCCGATGCACGGCGAGCACCGTCACCTGCGCGAGCATGTTAAGCTGGCCCAAAGCAAGGGGTCGAAGGGCGTTCTGGCGGTCAACGGCATGATGGTCGACCTCTCGGGCAACGAGCCGACCGTTGTCGAATATATCGAGACGGGCCGCACCTATGTCGACGGCTCGGTGCAAATCGGTGCGATGGACGGTGTCGTGCGCGACCGGATCCGCATGGCGCTGAACGGGCATGTCACGGTCACGGTCATCATCGACGAGGATGGCAAGCCGCTGGGCGATCCCTGGTGCGATATCATGGGCCTGCCCGAAGAGGGCAAGAGCAACGTGCCGCTCGTCGATGTGCTCGAGGAGGATCTGAGCCAGTTCCTCGGCCGTGCCGGGGTCAAGACGATCCGCGACGACGACAAGCTCGAAGAGGGCATCAAGCGCGTCGCCCGTCAGTCGGCAATGTCCGAGATCGGCAAGAAGCCCGAAGTGACGATCGTGGTCAGCCGCCTGAGCTGATCCATTTGCAGGTCCCGGTGCGGTCTGCGCCGGGGTTAGTCGCAGGATGTCCGGTCAAAGAAAACCCCCTCAAATCTCGCGATTTGAGGGGGTTTTCTGTTCCGTCAGTTGCTGGCGGTGGTTTGCCGGCAGGATGCGTCGGGGGCGAAATCAGCCGGCGCGGCGCTCTTCAAAGCTCAGCGCGATGAAGCTCGGCATGTGGTCGCCCATGCCGACGACCTTGTTGTCCGATCCGCGCCCGCGCGGATAGCCGCCATTGCCGCGATCGTTATTGCGGTCATTTCCACGGTCGTTACCGCGATCATTGCTACGATCATTGCCGCGGTCGCTGGTGCGATCATTTCCACGATCGTTACCGCGATCCCTGTCACGCGAGCGGTCGCGTGGGGCGGATCGTTGCTGCGGTTCCTGCTCGGGTGCGTCCGTCTTGGTGTCGCTCACGGTTTCTGTCTCCGCCTGCTTGGCCGGTGCCGCCTCGGGTTTCTCCGCGACAGTCTCTACCGGAGCCTCTTTCGCCGCCTCGGGTTTGTTCCGAGTCCGGGTGCGCGAGCGGCGCGGCTTGGCCTCTGCCTCGGTCTCCATCGCGGCATCGACCTCGTCACCGGCAGGCGGTGCCTTGATCGGCGATTCGAGCCGGGGGATCGGCTTTTGCAGGAGTTTCTCGATCGCGTCGAGGTTCTTTTCATCCTTCGGCACGCAGATCATCATCGCCTTGCCGTCACGTCCCGCGCGGCCAGTACGACCGATCCGGTGCACGTAATCCTCGGCATGGCTCGGCACGTCGAAGTTGAAGACATGGCTCACGCTCGGCACGTCGAGCCCGCGCGCGGCCACGTCGGAGGCCACGAGAAAGCGCAGATCGCCGTTGCGGAAACCGTCAAGCGTGCGTGTGCGCTGCGACTGGTCGAGATCGCCGTGGATCGGCGCGGCATCGTAGCCGTACTTCTTGAGCGACTTCGCGACCACGTCCACATCCATCTTGCGGTTGCAGAAGATGATCGCGTTGGTGCACTTTTCGCCCTCGGCCTCGATCATGCCGCGCAGAACTTCACGCTTTTCGGTGGCTTCGCGGTCCTTGCGGGACGGCTTGAACACCACCACACCCTGTTCGATCGTCTCGGATGCGGTGGCTTGACGAGCAACCTCGATCCGCGCGGGATTGGACAGGAAGGTGTTTGTGATCCGCTCGATTTCGGGCGCCATGGTGGCGGAAAAGAACAGCGTCTGGCGGGTGAACGGCGTGAGACCGAAGATCTTCTCGATATCCGGGATGAAACCCATGTCGAGCATCCGGTCGGCCTCGTCGACAACCATGACCTTCACATCGGACAGGATCAGCTTGCCGCGTTCGAAATGGTCCAGCAGGCGGCCCGGTGTCGCGATCAGAACGTCCACGCCCTTGTCGATCAGCGTGTCCTGCTCCTTGAAGCTCACGCCGCCGATCAGCAGCGCCTTGGTCAGCTTCACGTGCTTTGCGTAAGTGTCGAAATTCTCTGCCACCTGCGCGGCGAGTTCCCGCGTCGGGCAAAGGACCAGCGAACGCGGCATCCGTGCCCTTGCACGGCCCCGCGCCAGCATGGTGATCATCGGCAGGGTGAACGATGCGGTCTTGCCCGTACCCGTCTGGGCGATGCCCAGAACGTCGCGCCCTTCGAGCGCGGGCGGAATGGCACCGGCCTGAATGGGTGTGGGGGTTTCGTAGCCTGCCTCTTCGACGGCTTTCAAAACCTTAGGGTTCAAGTTCAGTTCAGAGAATTTTATCATATGTATCCGGTTTTTACGGACACAATATGGCCCGTACATCTGGTGCGTGCGTCAGGCCCGTATGGCCTTGTGGTTATCCACATCTGTGACCCACGCGCGGCTTGTATCGAAAAGACGGCGCGAGGTCAATGTGGAGCGGATTTTTGCGGGCCGAGCAGGTTTCCGATGACCGTGACGACAGGAGCTAGTTCGGAACGTCGTGAAACGCTTTGGAAACGCCGTCGCTATGCTGCTTTGGTGTCCAGCTTCTGATCGACAGGCGCCAGCGATTCAATCGGGCGCAGCCGGGCGCAGAGCGCCGCGTCGGGCAGGGCGGGTGTTGCCCGGTGATCGCGCAGGCGGAGTCGCGCGGATCGTCGAGATGATCCCCCATCGCGTCATGGCAATTCCCCGAAGACGCGCAGCACCGCGGCGTCGAGGTCGAGCGGATGTATCAGCAGCATGCCCTGATCGGCGAGCCGGGCCCGCAATTCCGGCGTATCCTGCGCCACCTCCTCAAAGAGCGCGCGCAACCCGGTTTCACCTTCCGACTCGGCGAGGAAGGCCAGGAGATCCGACAAGTCGAACCTGTCGTTGTGGTATCGGGGCCGGTAGGAGCCGCGGCTGCGCCGGAATTCGAAATGATCGCGGAAAAAGAACCAGTCAGGCGCGTGCAGATGCCCTAGATGCACGCCAATCAGCATGGCCTTGTTGGTCACGTCTTCGCCCTTGTATTTCAGCATGTGGATCCCGAGCCGGGTCTCGGAAATGCCGGTGCGGGCAAAGACCTTCCCGGCGGTGTGGCTCAGGAAACCGCCGCGCAGGTACGGGCCGAATGTCGGGTAGACATCCTGCAGCACTGTCTTGGGAACGCCCGCGCCGCTGTGGGTCAGCTTGAAAATGCCGCGGCCGGTCGGCGGCGTCTTCCGAGGCGAGCACCTCGGCCGGGGGCAGACGCGCCACGGCGGCGTCGGGCGGAATGGCCGCGAGGGCTTTGTTCAGAGCAGTGCCGGCCAACAGGAATTCGTCGCCATCGACATGCCCGAGCCAGTCGAGCTCTGCGCCGACCGTCCGCAGGGTGCGGGTGGCGTTGAAGGCCTGCCTGAGCTGATGTGCGTCCATGCGGGCCTTTCCTTCGGCACGCCAATAGTCGGCATCACATTGTGTGACCCGGATGCGCGGATCCCGCCCCAGGAAGGCACCCGCCTCGGCATCGGGCTCGTCGAGATGGATGTGCAAGGCATGCGCGCCGAGTTCGAGATGATGCGCAGCAAAGCGGGCGATCTGGCGCAAGGGGGTGCCCTGATCGTGCTGACCAGCCCCCAGCGGATGTTCTGCGGGGCGGGTTCCGGCCGATCCGCGGGCACCGGAGCGATGTTGGACGTTTTCCTGCGAGCGCCGTCCGGTTCTCCCGCCTGCCTGCGGGTCTTGCATTGCCGCATCTTCATCAGGCGCCGAAAGAGGGTACGATCGTCATGGATCAGCAAATCCAGCAGATGATGCGAGAGCGGGGCGATGACGGGATCCCCTTCGCTTTCCTGCCAGAGACGCCCCAGCATGTTGACGTCGAGCCCGCCGGAAGTGAGCGCATAGGCATCCATTTCGAGTGGCAGGGTCGTCTGACCTTGCCATCCAGCGTGTAGGGCCTGTCCGGAGACAGGCCGGAATAAAGCCGTTCAGTTTCGTAGAGCTTCATGGTTCCGAAGAGCACGGATAGCGCCAGTCCGACACTGCGCTGCGCCGGGGTCTCTCCGTGATCGCCGAAGGTCGTGACCGAAGGGACGAGCCAGCGGGCATCGAGGTTCCGGCACAGAAAATCGCCGTGTTCCGCCCAGAGCCGCAGGAACAGAGCAGGGGTGTGGGCCGGAAAATCGCGTTTGTGCAGATGGGAAATCAGCAACCCGTTGAGGAAACAGATTTCGGGCGCGCCAGTGAATTTCTGTTGCAAGGCAAATCGCTTGCACTGATGGGAGGAGCGCAGATCCCGGTTTTCGGCAGGATCCTCGGCCGGATCTGTGACTCTGGCGGACAGCATCGGCACGAAGTCGACATCCAGCGGCGGCAGAGCTTCACCCGGCGCGAAAGAAAGCCCGTCGCGCCTTGCGTCCATCTGGGACAGAACGGCCCTGATACCGCCGGGATAAGTGTGCGATCTGCCGCCCGCGTCTCTGCTCATGGCGCCAGAGTGGCGCGACTTCACGCCGGGCGCAACGCCGACCCGTCGGATGACGTGATCCGGCGGAGCGCGCGTGCCGCGCGCGCACCATCTCTCGTCTTCCGCCTGCGGCGTCATCCTCGCGCGCCGATCGCGCCGCGACGCATCAGATCAACAGTTTGACGGGGTGAAATGTCATTCTGCCTCCGGCGGGGATATTTACGACCCGGGGAAGGGAGGCACTTCCCCAGCTTCTCCGGGTCTCAAATATCACGGGGGAGTCGCCGGTCAGGCGACGGGGGCAGCGCCCCCGGATATCCCGCCTCAGACCATCATTTCCTTGGTCGCCGACAGGGTGACATCCGGATAGTCCCGGGCCACGCGATCGATGTCCCATTGCAGGCGGGTGAGGTAGACCACGTCGCCGTCATTGTCATGCCCAATATGCTGCTTATTGGCGGCCATGAAGGCGTCGACCTTGTCCTTCGGGCCATCCACCCAGCGGGCGGAGGTGAATTGCGAGCCCTCGAAGCGGACCGGCAGGCCATATTCCAGCTCGATCCTGCTGCCGAGCACCTCGAACTGCAACGCGCCGACGACGCCGACAATGAAGCCCGAGCCGAAGGTCGGCTTGAAAACCTTGGCGGCACCTTCCTCGGCGAACTGCATCAGCGCCTTTTCGAGGTGCTTGGCCTTCATCGGATCGCCCGCGCGCACGGTCTGCAGCAGCTCCGGTGCGAAGGAGGGGATACCCGAGACGCGCAGCATCTCACCCTCTGTCAGCGTGTCGCCGATGCGCAGCTGGCCGTGATTGGGAATGCCGATGATGTCGCCGGCCCAGGCCTCCTCGGCGAGTTCGCGGTCTGCGGCGAGAAACAGTACCGGATTCGTGATCGACATCGGTTTCTTGGAACGGACATGGGTCAGTTTCATGCCGCGCTCGAAATGCCCACTCGCGAGGCGCACGAAGGCGACGCGGTCGCGATGCTTGGGGTCCATATTCGCCTGCACCTTGAAGACGAAGCCGGAAACCTTTGTTTCCTCGGGCGAAATCTCGCGCGGTGTGGCTTTCTGGATCTGCGGTTCGGGGCCATAGGTGCCGATGCCGTCCATCAATTCCTTCACGCCGAAGGAATTGATCGCAGAGCCGAACCAGATCGGCGTCATGTGACCTTCAAGCACCGATTGCGGGTTGAGGGCGGGCAGCAATTCGCGCGCCATCTCGACCTCTTCGCGCAGTTTGGCGAGCTGTTCGGCGGGCACGTGCTTGGCGAGAAGCGGATCTTCGAGCCCGTTCATCTCGATCGTCGCTGCGACCTTGTTGCGGTCGGCACGGTCCATCAGTTCCAGCCGGTCACGCAGCATGTCGTAGCAGCCGAGAAAGTCGCGTCCCATGCCGATGGGCCAGCTGGCCGGTGTCACGTCGATGGCGAGGTTTTCCTGGATCTCGTCGATGATGTCGAAAGTATCGCGCGCCTCGCGGTCCATCTTGTTGCAGAAGGTCAGGATCGGTAGGTCACGCAGGCGGCAGACTTCGAACAGTTTCTGCGTCTGGCTCTCCACGCCCTTGGCGCCGTCGATCACCATCACCGCCGCATCGACCGCGGTCAGGGTCCGGTAGGTATCCTCGGAAAAGTCCGAATGACCGGGCGTGTCCACCAGATTGAAGCGAAATTTTTTGTAATCAAACGACATCGCCGAGGCGGATACCGAGATGCCGCGATCCTTTTCCATCTGCATGAAATCCGAACGTGTGCGGCGCGCCTCGCCCTTGGCACGGACCTGACCCGCCATCTGGATCGCGCCCCCGTAGAGCAGGAATTTTTCCGTCAGGGTCGTCTTGCCCGCATCCGGGTGCGAGATGATCGCGAATGTACGGCGACGGGCGATTTCCGTCGGCAGGTCGGGGCGATTTTTGGGCGTGTCCAGCATGAGCGCGCGTATAGGCCCGCGCGCAGTCCTTGGCAAGATCCGGGCACCCGACCGCTGCCATGCCTGGTTCAGCGGTCGGGCGGATCAATTCGAAGTATCAGTTCGAAGTGACGTCGGTCACTGCATCGAGGAAAGAGATCTGCGCCCGGTTGAAATCGGCGACCGACAGGTCGGGATTTGCGATGGCGAGCTCGCGGCAATAAAGCGCGCTCATCGCTATCACGCGCTCGCTCTGACTCAATTCGGGGCGCTCGGAGGCATAGCTTTGGGAGATGTCCGAAAGTCCATCGGTGGTGACGTCAGTTGACTGCGCGCGCTCGCTCAGCGCGTCCTGCAAGTCCTGTGTGATGGCTTCGGTCGCAACCGAACGACAGTTGACGGCAAGGTCCACGGAGGGATCGACCGGGTCGCCGATCTCGCGCAGGTAGGCCACCAGCTCGGCGCTGGCGATTTCCTCTCCCTCGTTGCCCCAGCTTCGGCGCACATGGTTCGCGACAGCGGCGATCTCCTCGTCGCTGAGCTCTTCAGCGAAGCTCGGCATCACGCCATAATCTTCGTTCGGCGCAATGCCCGCCAGAAGGACGTTGATCACGTTATCGGGCACCTTTGCGACGACACCTCCGTTCGAGACGAGGCTGGCGGCAACGCCCGGCTCACCTTTCCCGTCTTCGCCGTGGCAGGCGAGGCAGTTGCTCTCGAAGAGACTGTCGCCCATCGCTGCCTGCTCTTCAGAGAGCGGCTCGAGAGAGGCGACCTCGCCATCTTCCACCTCGGGCTGTCCCTTGAGCATGTAGGCCGCGACGGCGGCAACATCTTCTTCGCTGACCTGGGAGAGGCTCGACGTCACCTGTCCCATCGCGCCGAAGGCGGGGATGTTGTTGCTGTGATCGCCGCTCAGAAAGCCGGTGAGACCTTCCTCATCCCATTTCGTGAGGACGGAGTTAGGCCCGCGGCTGATATCGGGCGCGTACCATTGTTCGGTATGGTTTCCCTGAAACTTGCGCGACTCGATCTGCGCACCCAGGGCATTGCGCGGCGTGTGGCAGGAACTGCAATGTGCGAGCGCCTCGACGATGTAGGCCCCTCGGTTCAGCTGGTCATCGAAATCGGGATTCGGTTCGAACCGGCCCTCTTCGAAGAACATTGCCTGCCAGACGCCAACGCTGGAGCGGATGTTGTAGGGGAAGGGGAGTTGGACCACCTCGACCTCGTTCTCGACCGGTTCGAGGTTCGAGATGTAGGACCAGAGACCTTCGACATCTTCATCAGTGAGCTTTGTGAAAGCTGTGTAGGGCATGGCCGGATAAAGCGGCTGACCCTCATGGTTTTTTCCCTCGCGCAGCGC
Source organism: Rhodobacterales bacterium (assembly GCA_038260405.1). Lineage (GTDB taxonomy): Bacteria > Pseudomonadota > Alphaproteobacteria > Rhodobacterales > Rhodobacteraceae > Puniceibacterium. Next base: position 43,821 of record JBBSNW010000002.1, read on the forward strand.
GCGGGTGAAATCCTCGAGCGTCCAGCCACCGATGCCGGTCTCGTCCGGAGTGATGTTTGGGCTGACGAGCTTGCCGAACGGGGTCTGAAGCGTGAGGCCACCGGCAAATGGTTCGCCGTCCGGGGCAGTGTGACAATGCACGCATCCTGCAAGATTCTTGAGGTAAACACCCCTGTCATTCTGGTCCTCCTGCGCCTGAACGGCTGTGGCTGCAAGAAGGGCGAGTGTGGCAGTAAGGGTGCGTTGCATGCGAAATCCTCAGACTATGTCGACCTTGGGTAAACAACGCGGGAAGGGATTGGTTCCGATAACGGAACAGTTCGGCCGTTCTTACGTTCCTGACGAAAGGTCGGCAGTGCGGTCGTGGTGCCTGTCGGCTGCCATCATCGCAGGAGATCACAATGCCAAATCCATCGATCAAGGATGAGGACACCTATCAGGCGCTGCGCGACGACGGTGCCAGCAAGGAAAAGGCGGCGCGCATCGCAAATGCATCGGCCAACAAGCGCATGCATCCGTCAGAAAAAGGTGGCAAGGCGTCGCCTTACGAGGAATGGACTGTGGACGATCTGCGCAAGCGTGCGGCCGGAATCGGGATCGAGGGGCGTTCGAAGATGAGCAAGGCCGAGTTGATCGAGGCGCTGCGCAACCACTGACAGGGCGCTTCCCCGCGGGGCAGCCGCGAGAGGATCAGCCGCCCGAAGATTTGCGCAGCAGCTCAGTCGCATCGGGGCGCGATAGCAGTGATTCATGCACTTCGATCTCGAGATGGGACAGATCGCTGTGGTCGGCGAGCACGTGAGCGAGACTTTCATCGAAGTCGTCCGGCAGGGCAGCGCGGGTCCGGGTGTCGACCAACATGGGTTCCGCCGCAATGCCCTCGACATAGATGATCTGGTGGTGATCGAACAGCATCTGGAAATAGTCGACGAACCCGCCGATCAGCCGCGTCACCGTCTGATCGTTCACGAGGTGCCGCGCCTTGACCAGCAATTCGGCGCGGCCCGCACCAAGCCGGTCGGTGCGCTGGTAGATGAACAGCCGATGGTCCGGGCTGACGGTCAGGTCGTTCACGTTGTTCAGCGTCCCGGCCTTGATCCGGGCCGGGGCAAAGGCGCCCACGGCCCGGGTGGTGGCATGACCGATCCAGCGGATCTCCTGCGGGCCGTCATCGCGTGTGAGGATACGGTCACCGACCGACAGATCCTCGACATGCCGCTGCAGCCCGGATGCCAGCGTGATCAGGTTCCCCCTTGTGAGGGACGTGCAGGCGGTGAGCGCGAATTTGCGCAGTGCGGCGTCGGTGTCGATCCCGACCAGCACATAGGCCAGCCGCGAATCGAGCGGGGCAAGTGGCAGGACATAGACTGCGGCAATGTCATCCGTCGCGTCCGTCTCGACGAGGACGAGGCATTCCGTGGTGTGACCGTCACCGGACATGAAGGTCACGCAGCAATCGAGGTGGATATCCGCGCCCGCCAAGCCAGTCGCGCTGTCGTTGGCGATCCGGAAGGGGGCTCGGAACAGGTCACGAGACCCATCGACACCTTCGTAGCGATCGGCGAGAGGCGATAGATGTCCAGCATCAGGTCTTCGGCCGGGGCTCTGCCCGTCGCCGTGGTTGGCTCCGTTCATCACGCGCAGATGTTCGGCGCGGTAAACGCCGACGTTTTGTGTCTGGCGGGGGGGGGGGCGGAAGCGGTCATTGCACCTGTCTTTCAGTCGCGGTGTTGCGGCCCGAACCCGTATAATGCCATTGTATGGAAAGGAAATGTGTCATCAGATGGTCCTCTGTCCCGTGATTTGCGGGCCAATGGCAGACAGCACACAAACAGCAAAAAGGGAGCGGGCATGGATCTGGGAATTTCGGGAAAGCGGGCATTGGTTACGGCCTCGAGCAAGGGCCTCGGGCGCGGTTGCGCGGAAGCGCTGGCAATGGCGGGCGTCGATCTGGTCCTGAACGCGCGGGGCAGCGAGGCGCTCGAGGCGACGGCCGAGGCGCTGCGCGCACATGGTGTCTCGGTAACGACGGTCGCTGCGGACATCGTTTCGGAGGAGGGCCGCGCCAAGGTTCTCGATGCGGCCGGGGATGTGGACATCCTCGTCACCAATGCGGGCGGCCCGCCTCCGGGCCTGTGGTCCGACTGGGAGCGCGAGGATTTCATCAAGGCGCTGGATGGCAACATGCTCACTCCGATCGCACTGATGAAGGCGCTGGTTCCGGGCATGATGGAGCGCGGCTGGGGCAGGGTGGTCAACATCACCTCGCAATCGGTCAAGTCGCCCATCGCGGTTCTCGGCCTCTCGAACTCCGCTCGTGCGGGGCTCACCGGTTACGTTGCGGGCACGTCGCGGCAGGTGGCGCCAAGCGGCGTCACGATCAACAATCTCCTGCCCGGCATTCACGCCACCGACCGCGCCCTGTCTCTCGATACCGGCGTGGCCGAGCGTGAGGGGATCTCGCTCGATCAGGCCCGCGCCAACCGCTGCGAGACCATTCCGGTCCGGCGCTACGGCACAGCGGAGGAGTTCGGCGCAACCTGTGCCTTCCTCTGCTCGCAGCATGCGGGGTTCATCGTCGGGCAGAACATCCTGCTGGATGGCGGTGCCGTGAACGCGACGCTCTAGGGCATGGCGCGCGGACCTGACGGCAAGGGCGGTGGTGCGGGCTTTTCGCTGGCGGATCAGCTGTTCAATGCCCGCACCATCGCGCAGCTGGGAGGGGAATATGCCGTGCTGCCGGGCTTTGATGGCGATGCCTTCACGGTGCAGGCGCTGGCCGGGATGCCGGGGCGTGGCCTGCTGGAACGGCTGGAGTTTCTGGCGGACGGCATCGAAGCCCGCCTGCCGCAGGACTTTCCCGCGATGGCCGAGGCTATCGAAGCTGCGATGCCGCCCCTTCTGGACCCGGCCCGCACGGATGACGATTTCGGCCAGTTCATCCATGCAGTGCCCGGCATCCTTGCCGTGCGTCACGGTCTCGAAGAGCATCCGGAAAGGGCGCTGGACCTGATCCACGCCGCCACACGGCGCTTTTCGATGGAATTCTACATCCGGCCCTTCCTTAACCGCTGGCCGGACCTGACGCTTGCGCGTCTGCGCAGCTGGACGGAGGATGAGAATTACCACGTCCGCCGTCTGGTCAGCGAAGGCACGCGCCCCCGGCTGCCCTGGGCGCGCAACATCACGCTTGATCCACTGACGCCGCTCGAATTCCTCGACCGGCTGCATGCCGACCCGACGCGCTACGTCACCCGATCCGTCGCGAACCACATGAACGACATATCGAAACTGGCGCCCGACGCGGTCACCGGACGCCTGCGTGCCTGGGCGGAAGACCGACGCCAGCATCCGGGCGAGCTGGCCTGGATGACACGACACGCACTGCGCACTGCCGTAAAGCGGGGAGAGCCGGGGGCGCTGGAACTGCTCGGTTATGGCGATCCGTCAGGGCTTGATGTCACACTCGCCCTGAACACGCCGAAGGTTCGGGTGGGTGAAAGGCTGGATTTTGCTGTCACCGTGACGGCGCCGAGCGACATGAAGGTGCTCATCGACTACCGGATCCATTTCGCCCGTCCAAACAGCAGGACCGGAGCGAAGGTGTTCAAGCTGGGAGCGTCCAGCTTGAAAGCTGAGAGCAAGATCGAAATGCGCAAATCGCATCTGCTCAAACCCGATGCGACCACGTTCCGCTGGCATCCCGGCGCGCACCGGCTGGTGATCCAGGTGAATGGCATCGACCGCGCCGAGGCCACCTTTGCCGTGCACGCCTGAGCGCGTTCAGGACACTGGCGTCCAGCGTGCTTCAAGCGCTTCGAGTGCGGCAATCCGCTCCTCGGTCTTGGGATGGCTCATGAGCCAGGCAGGCGCTGCCCCGGAGCGGGATTTTGTAAGATCTTCGAGCTTGTGAAACAACGACTTTTGCGGACCGACACCGATCCCGGCCTTGGTCAGCAGGGCGGCCGCATAGGCATCGGCCTCGTATTCGTCCGACCGTGACAGCCGCGCCGCCAGCAGCGAGGTAACCGCATTTGCCACGAGCACGCCGACCCCCGGCAAGAAACGGTTCAGGATCATGATCATCGCCGTGCGCAGCGCGTTCTGCCCGGAGAAATCGATCATCCGCCTCTTGGAATGCCCCAGCGCGACATGCCCCATTTCATGCGCGATCACCGAGGCCAGTTCTTCCGCCGACACGTCGCCGTTCTGATACTTGCGATAGAACCCGCGCGTGATGAAGATCCGACCGTCCGGCGCCGCCAGCCCGTTCACCGGATCAATCTCGTAGATGTTCACGCGGATGCGTTCGAGGTTCAGCGCGCCCGCCATGCGGTCAGTCAGCTTTTTCAACTTGGCATCGGCCAGTTCGGTCGATTTGGCATCGAGCTCGCGCGCCGTCCGCCACGCCGAAAAGCGGTACATGGCCAGCGCATAGAGGATCGCGAGAAGGATCGGGGTAAACTTGAGCATGTAACAGATATGGCGCAGCACGGGCCTCTCGCCAAGGGGCAGTGCTGCCTATGAGGGGAAAGGCCTACAATTCCGTTGACGGACGTAGCTGCTACGGCGCACAGCGCATGGCTCCGTTGCGCGTAACGCTTGCCCTCATTGACTCTGAGGCAACGAGTGCCGACATGCGTCCGGAACCGTGCCGTTCCGTGGAAGTTGAGAAACCGTCGCGGCAGCAGAGGTTTTCATCTGGCACAGATGGTCAGCAGCCAAGCCGGTATGCGTCGCACCTGATGTCGGCGGGACGTGGTGATCGCACCGCGTTCCCGTTGCGTTCTCATTTTTGAGTTGGCGAAATTGCGGACGTCAACTATGTCTTAATCGTTGCAGATCGGGGGTCACATGGCCGAGCAGAAGTATATCGAGGTGCGCGGCGCGCGCGAACACAACCTCAAGAACATCAACGTGGACATCCCGCGCGACCAACTGGTTGTGATAACCGGGCTTTCCGGTTCGGGTAAATCCTCTCTGGCCTTCGACACGATCTATGCCGAGGGCCAGCGCCGCTATGTCGAATCGCTGTCTGCCTATGCACGCCAGTTCCTCGACATGATGGAAAAGCCGGATGTGGACCACATCAGCGGCCTCAGCCCCGCAATCTCCATCGAGCAGAAGACCACGTCTAAGAACCCGCGCTCGACCGTCGGTACGGTTACCGAGATCTACGACTACCTGCGTCTGCTCTTTGCGCGCGCGGGCACGCCCTACAGCCCGGCCACAGGTCTGCCGATCGAAGCGCAGCAGGTACAGGACATGGTCGACCGCGTCATGGCGATGGAGCAGGGCACACGCGCCTATCTCCTGGCACCCATCGTGCGCGATCGCAAAGGCGAATACCGTAAGGAATTCCTGGAGTTGCGCAAGCAGGGCTTCCAGCGCGTTAAGGTGGATGGCCAATTCTACGAGCTGGACGAACCGCCGACGCTCGACAAGAAGTTCCGGCACGATGTCGACGTGGTGGTCGACCGACTGGTTGTGAAGGAAGGGCTCGAGACGCGTCTGGCGGACAGCTTCCGCACCGCGCTGGACCTCGCCTCAGGCATCGCGGTGCTCGAAACCGCGCCGAGCGAGGGCGAGCCGGAGCGCATCACATTTTCCGAGAACTTTGCCTGTCCAGTCAGCGGCTTCACAATCCCCGAGATCGAGCCGCGCCTGTTTTCGTTCAACGCGCCTTTCGGTGCGTGCCCCTCCTGCGACGGCCTCGGCATGGAGCTGTTCTTCGACGAACGTCTCGTCGTGCCGGATGCGGATCTCAAGATCGGCGACGGCGCGCTCGCTCCGTGGCGCAAGGGCAAGTCCCCGTACTTTACGCAGACGATCCAAGCCATTGCAAAACATTACGGATTCAGCCCCAGTGCCAAGTGGAAGGATCTGCCGGAAAACGTGCAGGAGGTGTTCCTGCGCGGCTCTGGCGACGAGGAAATCTCCTTCCGTTACGACGAAGGTGGGCGGGTCTACCAGGTCAGCCGCGTGTTCGAAGGCGTCATTCCCAACATGCAACGCCGCTATCGCGAGACCGACAGTTCCTGGGTGCGCGAGGAATTCGAGCGTTATCAGAACAACCGACCGTGCGGCACTTGCGGCGGCTACCGGCTGAAGGAAGAGGCGCTCGCCGTAAAGATCGGCGGTCAGCATATCGGTCAGATCGTGCAGAAGTCGATCAAGGAAGCCTATGACTGGTGCGACACGGTGCCCGAGGCCCTGTCCAAGCAGAAGAACGAGATTGCCCGCGCCATTCTCAAGGACATTCGCGAACGTGTTGGATTCCTGAACAATGTCGGGCTTGAATACCTGACCCTATCGCGCAATTCCGGCACCCTTTCAGGCGGTGAGAGCCAGCGGATCAGGCTTGCCTCACAGATCGGGTCGGGTCTTACGGGCGTGCTTTACGTGCTCGACGAGCCATCCATCGGCCTGCACCAGCGCGACAATGACCGTCTGCTCGGCACGCTCAAGAACCTGCGCGATCAGGGCAATACCGTGATCGTGGTCGAACATGATGAAGAGGCGATCCGCGAGGCGGACTACGTCTTCGACATCGGACCGGGGGCCGGCGTGCATGGCGGCCAGGTGGTCAGTCACGGCACCCCGCAGGCGATTGCGGATGACCCGAACAGCATTACCGGTCAGTACCTTACGGGGACTCGTGAAATTTCGGTTCCAGCGACTCGGCGCAAGGGCAACGGCAAGAAGCTCAAGATCGTGAAGGCGACCGGCAACAACCTGCAGAACGTCACGGCCGAGTTTCCCTTGGGCAAGTTCATCTGCGTGACCGGCGTTTCTGGGGGCGGCAAGTCCACGCTCACGATCGAGACTCTTTACAAGAATGCTGCGACCAAGCTGAACGGCGCGCGCGAGACGCCTGCACCCTGCGAGACGATCAAGGGGTTCGAGCATCTGGACAAAGTGATCGATATCGACCAGCGGCCCATCGGGCGAACTCCGCGTTCGAATCCAGCGACTTACACCGGGGCCTTCACACCGATCCGCGACTGGTTCGCGGGCCTGCCCGAATCCAAGACGCGCGGCTACAAGCCCGGGCGCTTCAGTTTCAACGTCAAGGGGGGCCGTTGCGAGGCTTGTCAGGGCGATGGCGTCATTAAGATCGAAATGCACTTCCTGCCGGATGTCTATGTCACCTGCGAGACCTGCAAGGGTGCGCGCTACAACCGGGAGACTTTAGAAATTCGCTTCAAGGGCAAGAGTATAGCCGACGTTCTTGACATGACGGTTGAAGATGCGCAGACGTTTTTCCAGGCGGTTCCGTCGATCCGCGAAAAGATGGATGCGCTGATGCATGTGGGTCTTGGCTATATCAAGGTCGGTCAGCAGGCCACGACGCTGTCCGGCGGCGAGGCGCAACGGGTCAAACTGTCCAAGGAACTGGCGCGTCGTTCGACAGGTCGCACGCTTTATATCCTGGACGAGCCGACTACCGGTCTGCATTTCGAGGACGTCCGCAAGCTGTTGGAAGTGCTGCATGAACTCGTCGATCAGGGCAACTCTGTGGTGGTGATCGAGCACAATCTGGACGTGATCAAGACTGCCGACTGGCTGATCGATATCGGTCCTGAAGGCGGCGATGGCGGCGGCGAAATCGTCGCCGTGGGAACGCCCGAAACGGTCGCCGAAGAGCCCCGCAGTCATACCGGACGCTATCTGAAAACGATGTTGAACGCCCGCAAGGTTGCAGCGGAATGACAGCAGGCGGGGCTTTCACTGGCCCCGCCTGTCATCTGGAAAAGCTTCACTCTATCTCAAAAGACTTGCTGCAAGGCCAATGAATTCAATGACCTGTCGGCTGTTTCTGTCGACGCGAAACACCTCGTCGCCCGTGCGGTAGTAAGTGTGTCTCGGGTTCAGCCCATACCGTCCCGGATCGCGCACGACCACGTAGTCACGTTCGATCCGCTGACCGGCCCGGTAGCGGTGCTCGTCTCGATGGCCCCTGTCGCGATCGTCCCTGTCAGAGCGATGATGCTGAGACTTCTTGAACTGTCCGGGAGGCATACAGTAATCGCTTTTCTTGGCCAGTCCCGGCGGGCAACCTTTGGGTGCGGCCATTGCGGGGACAGAACTCAGCGTCAGCGCGGCAAGAGCGGCGGCTGTGAGGGTGTAGAACGCATTTCGGGTCATGCTTCGGTCCTTTCGACGGTTCATCCTGCGTCCAGAAATAAATCCTCTCTGGCTCAGGTCTTATCGTTAAACGCGGGAGGTCCGTATTTCCGTTGCACCCTTTCGATAAAATGGCGAAAGTCTGCCTAGGAGGTTTTGCGACCGCGACTTTCAAACCGGGGGAGCATCGCGGAAAAGTCGCGCCCCTTGCCATCTTCATCTTCGACAAAGGCGCGGTAAAGGTCGGTCGCGGCTTGCCCCAGTGGTGTGTCGGCATCCGCGGCCTCTGCTGCCTGTTGCGCGAGGCGCAGGTCCTTGAGCATGAGATCCGCCGCGAAACCAGGGACATAGCCGTTGTCGGCGGGTGATTTGGGGCCGATGCCGGGGGCCGGGCAATAGGCGTTCATCGACCAGGAAGATCCCGATGAGGTCGATACGACATCGAACATGGCCTGCCGGTCCAGACCCAGCTTGTCGGCCAGCGCGAAGGCCTCGCAGGTGGCGATCATGGTGACGCCCAGGATCATGTTGTTGCAGATCTTCGCCGCCTGACCATTGCCGGAAACGCCGCAATGCACCGCCTTCTGTCCCATGATCTCGAACAATGGCGCGGCCTTGGCCATCGCCTCGTCCGAGCCGCCCACCATGAAGGTCAGCGTGCCCGCGGTCGCACCGCCAATGCCGCCCGAAACCGGCGCGTCGAGCGGCAGCAATCCGGCCTCTTCTGCCTGAGCCGCAACGGCGCGGGCGCTGTCGACATCGACGGTCGAACAGTCGAGGAAGACCGCACCCGCCTTCATCCCGGTGATTATCTCGTTCGCGACGGAGCGCAGGATGGCGCCGTTGGGCAGCATCGTGATCACCACATCCGCGCCGGTCACGGCATCCGTGGCTGAATGGGCGTTGTCGACCCCCTGAACCGTCACCGTCGCGGTGTCGAAGCCGGTGACGTGATGCCCGGCGCGGTAGAGGTTGGTGGCCATCGGGCCGCCCATGTTTCCAAGTCCGATAAAGGCGATGTTCATGGCTGTACCTCTTCATGAAAGTCGAGTTTCGTGCCCGTCAGGGGCTGCAGCATTGCATCCGTGTCGCTTTGCGGAACCGCGTCGAGGGCATGTTTCCAGGCCGGATTGCGGTCCTTGTCGATGATTGCGGCGCGGATACCTTCCAGCAGGTCGCCATGCTCCATCGCGCGATGCGTCCAGCGATATTCGAGCTCCAGCGCGCGGCGTACGGTTGGCGTGTCCTGACGCAAACGGTTCAGAATCTCGAATGTGCAGGCCATAGAAAGGGGAGCATTGCGGCTCATCCGGTTCAGCGTATCGGCGGCGAAGGGGGTGTGCGCGCCTTGCAGCGCTTCGACCACCTCGCGCAGCTGCCCCGAGGCGAAGAGAGTGTCGATCTCGTGGAGCCGATCCTGCAGCGCGCCCGGCGCTGGCCCGATGGAGGCGTTTTCCAGCACGGCAAGATCGGCGCCGCTTTCCAGATCAGCAATCAGGCCGGTCCACTGCGCCTGCGGGATGAAGACATCTGCGAACCCGGCCAGGATGGCATCTGCAGCACCCATCCGCGCCGCAGTGACCCCGAGATAATCGCCCAGCCGCCCAGGTGCGCGCGCCAGAAGATAAGTTCCGCCGACATCCGGCACGAGGCCGATGCCACATTCGGGCATCGAGATCTGACTGCTCTCGCAGACGACACGGTGCGCGGCGTGACAGCCGATGCCGACACCGCCACCCATTGTGAAACCCTGCATCAGGCTCACGACAGGCTTGGGATATTCGGCGATCAGCGCGTTCATGCAGTACTCGTCGCGCCAGAAGGTCTGACCATAGGCGAAATCGCCCTTTGTGCCGGTGGCATAGAGCTCGGCAATGTCGCCGCCAGCGCAAAACGCCTTGTCTCCCTCGGCGTCGATGACAACGATCTCGACGGAAGGCTCCGTGCGCCAGTCCAGCAGCGCCGCCGCGATCTGCTGGCACATCTCGTAGCTCATCGCATTCAGCGCCTGCGGCCGGGTCAGGGTGATGCGGCCGGCGCGGCCCTTCGTGCGGATCTCGATATCGGGCAAGTCTCTCTCCGTGGCATTTGTCGCGCGCGGCGTGGCGCGTGGGGTCTTCAATCTGTGGCGTGCGGCGAAAGGGTGGCATGGGGCGAAAAAGGTGTCACGCCTTCAGCAAGTCCCGCGCCACGATCAGGCGCATGATCTCGTTCGTGCCTTCGAGGATCTGGTGGACCCGCAGGTCGCGCACCAGCTTCTCGATGCCGTAATCGCCAAGGTAGCCATATCCGCCATGCAGTTGCAGGCACTGATCGACAATGCGCGATCCGGCTTCGGTGGTGAATTTCTTAGCCATGGCGCAGAACTTGGTGGCATCCGGCGCGCCGGTATCGAGCTTCCACGCAGCCTGCCGCAGAAAGGTGCGTGCGGCCTGAAGCTCGATCTCCATGTCGGCGAGACGGAACTGCAAGGCCTGGAACTGATCGATGGAGGTGCCGAAGGCGCGCCGCTCGGCCATGTAGGCCAGCGTAAGGGTGAGCCCTTGCTGCGCGGCACCCAGCGAACAGGCAGCGATGTTGAGCCGCCCGCCATCGAGACCGGCCATCGCATACCGAAAGCCGAGGCCTTCCTCACCCACGAGGTTCGTGGCGGGCACAAAACAGTCGTCGAACTGCACCTGCCGGGTGGGCTGGGAGCGCCATCCCATCTTGTCTTCGAGACCGCCAAAGCTGAGGCCGGTCGCGCTGTCTTCGACGAGCACGGTCGAGATGCCGCGCGCGCCGTCCTCGCCGGTGCGCACCATCACGAGATAGGCGTCGGAATATCCGCCCCCGGATATGAATGCCTTGGTCCCGTTGAGCCGGTAGCCGTCATTCGTGCGATCCGCGCGCGTGCGCAGCGCCGCCGCATCCGAGCCCGATCCGGGTTCGGTGAGGCAGTAGCTCAGCACCGACTCCATGCTCAGCACCTTCGGCATCACGCGGGCCTTGAGCTCCTCGGAGCCATAGCTGTCGATCATCCGCGCGCACATGTTGTGGATGGAGAGAAAGGCAGCGACCGACGGGCAGGCCATCGACAGCGCCTCGAAGACCAGCGTCGCGTCAAGCCGTGTCAAACCGGAGCCGCCGCTTTCCTCGGACACGTAGAGCCCGCCGAAACCGAGATCGGCGAGCTGCGGCCACAGCGTCTTGGGAATCGTGCCCTCCGCTTCCCATTTGCGGGCATTCGGCGCGATATGCTCCTGACCAAAGGCATGGGCCATGTCGAAGATTGCGGACTGCTCCTCGCTCAGCGCAAAATCCATGCCTCCTTCTCCTCCCGTATCACTCTGCTTCCCGCAGACATGTGGCAGGTCTTTCGGCGCCAGTGCAAGGGCGAAGGGCGGCCAACAGCCCGGCGCGTCGCGGAGGCCGATCAGAGTCCGGTGTGGAACTCCTCGACGAGATGCGCGACGACGGCGCGCATCTGCTCCTCCTGTCCCGCGCCCTTGGCCTTTGCCGCCTCGAACACGGCGCGCTGACGCTGCGCAGAGTTGCCGCCCTGCACGATGTCGCGAACGCGCTCGACCTCGTTCTGACAGCACAGGATGCCTGCATCCTCCTCGATCAATTCGATGAGTTCATCTGCAAGTTCGGGCCAGGGCACGATCTCGCCCCGGCCAAAGTCGATGAGCCCTTCGGATACCCCATAACGCTGCGCCCGCCAGCGGTTTTCGCCGATCAGGAACCGGTCATAGATCCGCCAGCGCTGATTGCGGACCCGCAGTCGCCAGAGCATCCGCATCAGGCACTGGTTCAGCGCCGCAAGCGTCAGCGTGTGCTCCAGCCGGGGCTGCACGTCCATGATCCGGGTTTCGAGCGTCGGAAACTGATGCGAGGGACGCAGGTCCCACCAGATCTTCGAACTGTCCTCGATCAAGCCCAGATCGGTAAGCGCGGTCACGGAGCGGTGGTAATCCTCCCATGTCTCGAATTGCGGCGGCAGGCCGGTCCGGGGCAGGTTGTCGAAGACCGAGATCCGGTAGGAGGCCATCCCGGTATCCTCGCCCTGCCAGAAGGGTGACGAGGCGGAGAGCGCCAGCAGATGCGGCAGGAAATACGAGAGCTGGCGCATGAGGTCGGTGCGCAGGGTGTTGTCGTCGATCCCGACATGCACATGCATGCCGCAGATCAGCATGCGCCGCACCACGCTGCCGAGCGCGCGGTGCAGGTCGTTGTAGCGTTCCTTGTCGGTATGCGGCTGGCTTTTCCAGTCGGCAAGCGGATGGCAGGAGGCGGCGATGGGCGAGAGGTTGTAGTTGGCGGCATGGCGCGAGACGGCGCTGCGCAGGCGTCTCAGATCCTCGCGCGCTTCGCCCACATTGGCGCAGACCTTGGTGCCGATCTCGATCTGGCATTGCAGGAATTCGGGGCTGACCTGACCTTCGAGCTCGGCAGCACAGGCCTCCATCAGGCCTTCGGGGGCATCCGCCAGCGCCAGAGTGTCGCGATCAACAAGCAGATATTCCTCTTCGATCCCGATCGAGAACGCCGGTTCCTGCATGGTTGTCCCTCCCTTTGCGCGATCATTGAAGCGCAAGCCGTTCGGCAGGGCCATGTCGGAAAACATATGAGGACTGTAGTGCCGAACCGGCCTGCAAACGGTTCAGGCCGAAACGAAAAAGGGCGGCGCATCGGCGCCGCACCAAGGATCGTGTCTGGGTCAAGCCAGGCTCATTCCATCGGCTTGAAGTTGAACTCGCCGCCGTCCTTGATCCCCGAGAACCAGCGCGCCGTGACCGTCTTGGTCTTGGTGTAGAAGCGGAAAGCATCGGGGCCGTACTGGTTGAGGTCGCCGAAGGCCGACTTCTTCCAGCCGCCGAAGGTGTGATAGCTCAGCGGAACCGGGATCGGGAAGTTGATGCCGACCATGCCCACGTTCACCCGGTGTGCAAAATCGCGCGCCGTGTCGCCATCGGCGGTATAGATCGCCACGCCGTTGCCATAAGGGTTGTCGATGACAAGGTTCAGCGCCTCTTCGTAGGATCCTGCGCGCACGGTGCTCAGGACCGGGCCGAAGATCTCTTCCTTGTAGATGTCCATGTCCGGCGTCACGTTGTCGAACAGCGACGGGCCGACGAAGAAGCCTTCCTCATAGCCCTGCAGGCTGAAGTTCCGGCCATCGACAACAAGATCCGCGCCCTGATCGACACCGGAATTCACCAGCCCTTCGATCCGCTGCTTGGCGGCGGCGGTGATGACGGGGCCGTAATCCACGTCTTCGCCGGAAGTATAAGGCCCGACCTTGAGCTTTTCCACGCGCGGCACCAGCTTTTCGATCAGCTTGTCTGCGGTTTCCTTGCCGACAGGAACTGCCACCGAAATCGCCATGCAGCGCTCGCCCGCCGCACCGTAACCGGCCCCGACCAGTGCATCCGCCGCCTTGTCGAGATCGGCGTCGGGCATGATGATCATGTGGTTCTTGGCACCGCCAAAGCATTGCGCCCGCTTGCCGTTGGTCGCCGCACGGCCATAGATGTACTGCGCGATCGGGGTCGAACCGACGAAACCCACGGCCTGGACCGTCTCGTTGTCGAGGATCGCGTCAACCACATCCTTGTCGCCGTTCACCACCTGCAACACGCCGTCGGGCAGACCGGCTTCGGTCAGAAGCTCCGCGAGACGCAGGGACGTCGAGGGGCAGCGCTCGGAAGGTTTCAGGATCATCGCATTGCCGCAGGAAATCGCCGGAGCCATCTTCCAGAGCGGGATCATCGCGGGAAAGTTGAAAGGCGTGATGCCGGCCACGACGCCAAGCGCCTGGCGCATGGAATAGAGGTCGATGCCGGGGCCGCCATCATCGGTGAACTCGCCCTTGAGCATCGCAGGGGCGCCCATGCAGACCTCGACCACTTCAAGGCCCCGCTGCACGTCGCCGCGTCCATCGGGAAGCGTCTTGCCGTGCTCGCGGCTCACCAGTTCGGCGAGTTCGTCCATGTGTTCGTTGATCAGCGCGCCGAACTTCATCATCACGCGGGCGCGGCGCTGCGGGTTGGTGGCACCCCAGGCCTTCTGCGCCTCGGCGGCCTTCGCGACCGCGTCGTTCAGCTCTTCCACGGTGGCCAGCGGCACCTTGGCCTGCACTTCGCCGGTCGCGGGGTTGAAGATGTCGGTGAAACGGCCCGATGTGCCTTTGACATGCGCGCCGTTGATATAGTGGGTCAGTTCTTTCATGGATCGGTTCCTCCTGAAGTTGGCGCCACACTAGCCTTGCAAAAATGGGTGCAACAGAGGAAATCTGCCAAACAGGCTTTGCGAAATTGCAAGGGCATGGGGAATATGGCCGAAATCTGGGACGACATGCGCATCTTTCTGTCTGTCGCGCGCAGCGAAAGCCTGTCTGCCGCGGGGCGTCTGCTGCGGATGGACCCGGCGACCGTGGGGCGGCGCATCGCCCGGCTCGAACAATCCCTCAACGCGCCGCTTTTCGCGAAATCCCCGCAGGGCTACGCGATGACCGAAGCCGGGGCGCGCCTGCTGCGCCACGCGGAAGAGGCCGAACAGGCGATGCAGGCCGCCTCCGAAGCGGTGGCGGGTGTGACTGAAGGACTGTCGGGGCAGATCCGCATCGGTGCCCCCGATGGTTGCGCCAATTTCCTGCTGCCGCAGGTCTGCGCCGCGATCGCCGATGACAATCCGGAACTCGAAGTGCAGATCGTCGCCCTGCCGCGCGTCGTGAACCTCTCCAAGCGCGAGGCGGACATGGCCATCGCCGTCTCGCCGCCGACGGCCGGGCGGCTCAGCGTCCAGAAGGTCACCGATTACCGCCTGCACCTCGCCGCCAGCGAAAGCTACCTCGCGCAGCATGACCCGATCCGGAGCCGCGCCGACCTCAGGGGGCACCGTATCGTCGGCTACATCTCGGACATGATCTTCGACAAGGAACTCGACTACCTCTCCGACCTTGGCGTGACGCGCCATGCGCTCGCCTCGAACTCGGTCGCGGTGCAGTTCCACTGGCTGCGGCAGGGGGCAGGCCTCGGGATCGTGCATGATTTCGCGCTGCCGTCGGCCCCCGGAATGGTCCGGGTCCTGCCCGACGAGATCAGCCTCACGCGCAGCTTCTACCTCGTCCGGCATGCCGATGACCGCCGACTCGCCCGCATGAACCGCTTTGCTGCCGCATTGGCAGACGGTCTGCGGCGCGAGACCGCGCGCCTCGAAGGTCTGGCTTGACAGACTCATGCGCCACGGGGGACGCTGGAAAAAACCAGTCAATTCAGCGGAGGAGAACAGTCATGCAGGTATACCAGATTCTCAAGAGCAAGGCGGATGACACGGTTTTCACGGTCAAACCGGATTCTCTGGTCGAATATGCGGCCAAGATTCTTGCGGAGAAGCGGATCGGCACGGTTGTGATTTCACCCGATGGCAACACTGCGGACGGCATCCTGTCGGAGCGTGACATCGTCCGCCAGCTCGCCACGCATGGCGCGTCCTGCCTTACGGCCGCGGTCAGCGAATACATGACCACACGGATCCAGACATGTACCCGCGAGGAAGAGGCGGATGCGATCCTCACCCGCATGACGGAAGGTCGGTTTCGCCACATGCCCGTCGTCGAGGATGGCAAGCTCATCGGCCTGATCACCATCGGTGACGTGGTCAAGGCGCGTCTCAGTGAATTGTCGATGGAAAAATCCGCGCTCGAAGGCATGATCATGGGCTACTGATCGCCCCCGATCTTTCGTCCCGCAGGCGTGATGGATCGCATTGGGGGTTGCAAAGGATCACGCAATATTGTTGCGTGCGCCGAACCAATGACAGGGGGCACCCCATGCAAATCGGCCTGTATCCCGGCACCTTCGATCCCATAACCCATGGGCATATCGACATCATCCGCCGCGCCACCGTCCTCGTGGACCGGCTGGTCATCGGGGTTGCGATCAATCGCGACAAGGGGCCGCTCTTCTCGCTAGACGAGCGGGTGAAGATGATCCGGGACGAATGCGACAGTCTGGCCGAACAGACGGCCACGGAAATCGTCGTCCATCCCTTCGATAATCTTCTGATCGATTGTGCTCAGGATGTGGGCGCGCGACTCATCGTCCGGGGCCTGCGGGCGGTCGCGGATTTCGAGTATGAATTTCAGATGGTTGGCATGAACCGGTCGCTGAACGACCAGATCGAGACCGTGTTCCTGATGGCAGAGGCGCGCCATCAGGCGATCGCCTCGAAGCTCGTCAAGGAAATTGCCCGACTGGGCGGCGATGTCGGGAAATTCGTGACACCCCCGGTGCGCGATGCGCTGCGCGCCCGCTACGAAGCGTCTCAGGAACCGTAGACTGCCCTGTGCGCCGCTCGTTTCTCGACGCCCGCGATGTCGAGGTCGAGACGGCTGTGCAGCGACAGCGCGCGCAGCGCCGCAACGGTGTTGCGGTAAGCGATCAGTCGGTTTATGCGAGTGCGCATTTCTGTGAAAGCATGTGTCATCGAGGTGTCCCTTGAGCTGTCCGAGGATTTTGGAAGTGCATTCATTATGTCGTGTAACGCGTTGTTTCAGATGCCGTATACGGCCCTGGATGCGATGCGTTTCGCATCACCCGGATAGATGTCGAGGTCGAGCGCGACATCCAGAGGAAGGCTGCGAAGCTCCTTAATGGTGCGGCGATATTCGGCGCGTTTCGCGATGCGGTTCTGCAAGGTGGAGAGGAGTGTCATGATGTGTCTCCGACGGTATTCAATGTGTTTCTGTTACCGCCAACATAGGTATGCTGCGGCGCAGCACAACTGACCGAACTCCATTGCCGCCATGCAGAAAATGCAGGGCTCGATTCATGCTTTGGTAAAATCCGGAGCGTATGACTCGTGTCACCACACACAGGAGAATCCTGATGGAAAGTTTGAAAATTGGTGAAATCACCATGCGGTCGGGTAAAAGCCCGGCACCTGCTCAAATGCGGTTCAAACGGCCACCTTTGGCACTGAAATGAAGACGGTAGAGCCCGCTCACGGGGTGATGGGCGGAATGCCCGGACTGTCGCCAACACAGCTGAGCGGGACAATCGCCGCGCAGCTCACCGCTCCTCCAGCGATCAATGTCAGCCTGCTGTCCTCCGCATCCACCGGATACGGTTCGGCACGCGCTGCGTTTGGTGTGGAAGCGGATTAGACGCGTGACGCGCTTCATCACATTCGGAATTTAATCCACGCTGGTCACCTCTGGCGGCAAAGTCTGCTCGGGGAAGCCGGTGATCCAACGTGATGAAGCGTGGCATGGCTGATATCGGGGCGTAACGCATGAGGATCTGAGGAGCGCGCCTCGTATGCGCCCGTCATTCCTCGCCGGGCCGATCCGACAAAAGCAGCGCATTTTAAGGAAAATACTCGAGTTCCAGCCGGTTGCCGTCCCATGAAAAATGCCACTGCCCGGCGGGCAGTGGCATCGAGGCGGGCGGAATGTCCGGGAAGTCCTAAGCAGAGCGCGTAGGGTCGCTCGAAGAATCCCCTGCATTGCAGTCCCGGACAAACTGAAGAACCTGCGGCAGCACCACGACAACGCCGTGCTGCCGCAGCGATCCTTAGATGAGCTTGCCCATCGCGACGGCGGTATCCGCCATGCGGTTGGAGAAGCCCCATTCGTTGTCATACCAGCTCAGGATGCGGCACATGGTGCCTTCCATGACCTTGGTCTGATCCATGTGGAAGATCGACGAGCGCGGATCATGGTTGAAATCCATGCTGACGAGCTGCCGGTCGGTATAGCCGAGGATCCCCTTGAGCGGGCCATCCGCCGCAGCGCGGATCGCGTCGTTGATCTCGGCCACGGTGGTGTCGCGCGTGGATTCGAAGGTGAGATCCACGACCGACACGTTCGGCGTCGGCACCCGGATCGCCACTCCGTCGAGCTTGCCTGCAAGATCCGGCAGCACCAGACCCACGGCCTTGGCAGCCCCGGTCGAGGTCGGGATCATGTTGAGCGCCGCGGCACGCGCGCGGTAAAGATCCTTGTGCATCGTGTCCAGCGTCGGCTGATCGCCGGTATAGGAGTGGATCGTCGTCATGAAGCCGCGCTTGATGCCGATAAGGTCGTTCAGCACCTTGGCGACAGGCGAAAGACAGTTCGTCGTGCACGACGCGTTGCTGACGATGATGTCGTCCTTTGTCAGCGTGTCGTGGTTCACGCCATAGACGATGGTCTTGTCCGCATCCGTCCCGGGCGCCGAGATCAGCACGCGCGAGGCGCCATTCTCGAGATGTGCCTGGCATTTTTCCTTCGAGGTGAAGATGCCGGTGCATTCCATCACCACGTCGACATCGCCCCACGGCAGGTCGGCGGGGTTGCGCAGTGCGGTCACCTTCATCGGCCCGCGGCCCACGTCGATCGTGTCTTCGGTGGTCTTCACCTCTGCCGGAAAGCGGCCATGCACGCTGTCATATTGCAGCAGGTGGGCGTTGGTCTCGACCGGGCCCAGATCGTTGATCGCGATGACCTCGATATCCGTACGGCCAGACTCGATGATGGCGCGCAGCACGTTACGCCCGATCCGTCCGAATCCGTTGATGGCAACCTTGGTGGTCATGGAAAAGTCCTTCCTGATTTCGATTTCGTGCTCCGACTCCCCGGCCCGGCACGTCTTGAGAGCCAAAAATCAAACTGATCCACGCAAGTCAAGCTAACGCCCCCATTCCGGCGCAACCCGGCTCAGCGCCAGAAGGCGACCCAATCCAGCAGGACAAAGAATTTCTTGCCCAGAAACAGCAGGTGTTCGCTGCCGAAAATAGCGAGATCGCCAAGGATGAGCGCGCCGATGAGAAGGGTCAGCGTCAGCGCGATCGGATTGGTCATGGCCCGGATTTCCCCAGATTGGACTTTACGCGCCACGGGGTGTGCCACGGCCCGGCCCCGCTGTCACGACGGATCTGCGGCACGGCGCTCCATCAGGGGCGTCTCCATCAGATCCTCGATCAGCAGGCTCAGCAACCCGCCGCGCCCGGTGACGCCGGCCTTGCGATAGATCGCGTTGAGATGGGATTTCACCGTTCCCTCGGCCGAGCCGCGCAGCTCCGCTATCTCGCTGATGCTCATCCCCTTGATGGTGAAAAGCGCGACATCCTGCTCGGACGGGGTCAACGCCCAGCGCCTCAGATGGTCCTGGATGATGTCGTGAAACGCACCCGCGGCGACGCTCACCTGCCGTTCGAGATGCGCCTTGCGCCGCAGGAGGTCCATCAGGAACCGGGTTTCGATCACCACCGCCGAGATCAGCGCGAGCGAGGCGGCCGCTTCGAAAAGCAGCTCGCTGTCGATCAGGTTGCCCCAGCCATCCATTATTCCGTCGAAGATGACGTCGGCCACGTAGAACGCCGCACAGAGGCTCTGCACGGCGATCACGACGGTCAGTGTTGCCGAAGCATTCGCGTCCCTTGGTGTCATGGAACGATGTTAGCATCCTGCGGAATATCTTTGACACCCGTAATCATCGCGCGCGGCAGATTGACACCGGTGCGCAGGCTTTCCCACACCACTGCACCGACATGCAGAACGACCGACACCCCGGCCCAGAGCACAAGCGACTCGTGCAGGCTCTCGACCCATCCCACGCCCCAAAAGGCGTTGGTGGTCATCATGTAGCCCGAAACGGCGATCAATGCGATGCTGACCAGCAGGTTCAGGATCATCAGCGCGCCAAGCGGCGAATGGCCCAGATGCACGCGCTTGCGGCCCGTTGCGATATCGGAAAGATGGGCCATGACCATCTTCACCGACGGCACGAAGCTCGAGAACTTTGCGGATCGGGGCCCGAAAACGCCCCAGGCCAGACGCAGGGCGATCAGCGCCGCAATGACATAGCCCACATCCCGGTGCAGGGCGCTCTCGGGGTCGGTGAAGAGCGCATTGCCGATGAAACCGATCACGAGGGCCCAGTGAAAGACCCGCAGAAAGGGGTCCCAGATACGGTGATGCAGCATGATGTGTACTCCTTGAGCGGTGGGCCGGGACCGATAATGGTGGCCCGGTCCAGCGCCGGATCTCAGTTGCTGGCCTTGCTGCGCACCACGTTCAGCGCGGCATCGAGATAGATCTCGACCTTCTTGCCGTCCTTCAGGGCATAGACCTCGAACAGACCATCCTCGACATCGACGCGGCGCACTTCGTAACCCTGGTCTGTCAGTGTCGTGGTGATCTCGTTCTTCTTCGCCGCGTCGAGCGTCACGGAATCCGAAGCCAATGCGGCACCGGCGGAGAGTACGAGAAGAAGTGCTGTAAGACGTATCATGAATGGGGTCCTTTCCCTATCGGGGTCTACAAGATGCAGGGTCAGCCGATGCCGACTCTCTGCGCCGCGAGGAGGCCGCTGCAAATGGACCCGGAGTTGCAGAACACCCGAAAACACCGGCCCTATAACTCAGGTTCACGCCCCACCCGGCGGCCGGAACTTCTTCGAAACCCCGCATATTCATCTTGCCAGACAAACTCCGGGGGTCCGGGGGCTGGCCCACGGTCCGGCATTGCAGTGATGAAGACGCAAGAAATCTCCGGGACCGTTATGGAACATGACCTAACCACGCTTCATGACATCGACGCGACAAAGTTCCCGTTGCACACCATCAACGAGAGCCGCCCCCTGCAATATCCCCGGCAAGAGAACCCAAAGCGCCGCCCAGACCGGTACCCTTTCGCATCGCCTCGCCGTTCCGCTTGCGATACCACTCCACCGAAGTCATTGGATCTACGGGAATCGGAACAGAGATGGCGGATATGGCGGTACTGATCGGAAGACTGCTCATCGCGGCGCTCTTCGTGGCGGGCGCGGTGCAAAAAGCGGTGGATCCGGACGCGGCAGGTGCGCTGCTGACCGGGCTCGGGCTGCCCTACCTGCTGGTCTGGCCAGCTCTGGCCTATGACGGGCTTGCGGCGCTGGCACTGATCCTCGGACGGGCCGTGCGCCCGGTCGCCGCCTCGCTCGCCCTCTATTGCATCGTCACCAGCATCTTCCACTTCCAGCCGGACGATCCCTGGCAGATGAGCATCTTCGTGAAGAATTGGGCGATCGCCGGCGGCTGCCTTGTACTGGCGGCGCACGGGGCGGGGCACTATGTGCTGGGGGGAACCCGCACCCATACCGCGAGTTAGATCCCGGACGGGACAGGAAAGGATCATGACATGAGCGGTTTGCTCGCGCTACTCGACGACGTGGCAGGCATTGCCAAGATCGCGGCGGCCTCGGTCGACGACGTGATGGGGCAGGCGGTGAAGGCCGGGTCCAAGGCGGCCGGCGCCCTCATCGACGATGCCGCGGTCACACCCAAATATGTCCACGGATTCGAGCCCGCCCGCGAACTGCCGATCATCTGGAAGATCGCCCGCGGCTCCCTGATCAACAAGCTTGTCTACCTTCTGCCCGTCGGCCTGCTGCTTGCCAATTTCGCGCCATGGCTGATTCCGCCGCTGCTGATGCTGGGTGGCGCGTATCTGTGCTTCGAAGGCGCGGAAAAGATCTTCCACGCGCTGTTTCCCGGCGACGGTCATGACAAGAGCAAGGACAAGAAGATCACCGATCCCACCCATCTCGAGACGCAGAAAGTGCAGGGCGCGATCAAGACCGATTTCATCCTGTCCGCAGAAATCATGACCATCGCCCTCGCGGCGATCCCCGAAAGCGGTTTCTGGATGGAAGCGGCGACGCTGGCTGTGGTCGGCGTTCTGATCACGCTCGTGGTCTACGGCTCCGTTGCGCTGATCGTGAAGATGGACGATATCGGACTCTGGCTTGCGCAGGTCGGCCGACTTGGCGCGACGCGCTGGCTCGGACGCTCGATCGTCAAGGCGATGCCGGTCCTCATGAAGGTGCTCAGCGTTGTCGGTACGGCGGCGATGCTCTGGGTCGGCGGATCGATCATCGTGCACGGCCTGGGCGGAGTCGGCTGGCACATGCCCGAAGAACTCATCCACCACGCTGCCGTCGCCTTTGCAGGAGGTCTGCCGGAAAATTTGCGGGCGGCAGGGGAATGGATCGCAACCGCCGCGATGGACGGCGTGCTAGGCATTCTGCTGGGTCTGGTGCTGATCCCGGTCGGCACCAGGATCGTGGGGCCTCTCTGGGTTGCCGTGTTTGGCGGCAAGAAGGACAGTGCCAGCGCTCATTAAATGCGTCGCGAGCGGTCCGGGAGCGCAATCTGGCAGTGTTTGCCTTGCTAGGGGTCGTCGAGCCCCGCCAGAAAGTCGCCCGCGATTTCCTCGGTCGCTTCCTCTATCCGTCCCCCGGCGCCGGTGTTGAGCGCAAGCACGAGCGCGGCGCTGTGGGCCGGGTCGATCAGGACGAGGTTGAACCAGAAGGTATTCGATCCCGCATGCAGCAGGATGCCATCGTCCCGCACCACCCATCCCAAGGCATAGCCCTGTCCCGCGACATCGCCGTGCAGACGGTCCCAGCTTTGCGCGCTCAGAAAGGATTGTGGGCGGCTCAGATGCGCACGCAGGTAGCGCAGATGGTCAGCAACGCTCAGATGTACGCGTCCCGCAGGACCCATGGCGGCGATATTGTCCGCATCCTGTCCCGGTACGCGCGCTCCGCGTGACCACGGGAAAAAGCCACCATGGCCGCGCGGCTGGTTCAGGGTCTCGGCGGTGCCGGGCGGGCCGAAACCGGCGGATTCGAGGGTGAGTGGAACGAAGACCCAATCCTCGATGAGTTCTTCCCATGTCTGACCGGTCGCCGCCTCGAGCATCGCACCGACAACCACGTAACCTGCATTGGAATAATGGAACGCTGTCCCTGGCCGGTTCTCTGGCGCTTTCCCCAGCACCTCGGCTGCATATCTGCGGCGGTCGGACACGACGTCAGCGCGCATCCCGCTCAGTTCGCGGCGCAACTGCAGGCCGATATCGGCGCGTACACCGCCGCGATGGGCCAGAAGCATCTCGAAGGTCACGGCAGCCAGTTCCGGATGCGGGTCGAGATCGCAGAGATGTCGGCCGACCGTGTCGTTCCAGCCGACAAAACCGGCCTCGACCAGCCGCGCAACGAGGGTCGCGGTCATCGACTTCGCGTTTGAGCCGATGTGCCACTGATCCTGCCGGGTCACGCCGACCGTCGTGCCACGGGCCCGAATACCGGCCGCCGCCAGTCCGCGCTGGCCATTCTCGATCAGCCCGACCGCCGCGCCCGGAGCACCACTGTCGCCAAGCAGGCGGCTCGCCAGCGCGCCCGCGCGGTCATCGGCGCGGAACGGTTCGGCAGCCGTGTGCTCCGGCGCGCCCAGTACCATCAGCGCGGCAGTGACGAGCCTGGGCCAGACTGTCGGTGTCAGGATTGTCGACCTGCTGAATATGAGAGGGAGACGTGCCATTCCCCAACGTTAGAGCCGCATGAGCGTGACGCGAAAGCCCCGCCGTGGACCAAAGCCGCTTTCCGCCGAGCACGCCTGCCGGATCGGCGATGATTGGCCGGGCAGGGCGAGACGCTTTCAGAAGCGACACTTCGGTCTGCAAAGGTATCCGGAAATGAAGACACCCCGGACCATTGGCCCGGGGCGCTGTTGCCGTCTTGCGGAGAGACTCGGATCAGACGGTCGTGTCGGGCTGCCACTTGCCTGCAAGCAGATCGCGGACCTTCTGGGCCGTCGCTTCGGCGGTGATCCCGAAATGCTCGTAAAGCTCTTCGGCCGGGGCGGAGGAGCCGAAGCCATGCATGCCGATAAAGCCGGACTTTTCGCGCTTGCCACGTTCGCCAAACAGCCAGCGGTCCCAGCCGAACCGCACGCCGGCCTCGATCGCGACGCGCACCGGGCCGCCCGGAAGGACGCGCTTGCGGGTGGCTTCGTCCTGCTCTTCGAACAGCTCCCAGCAGGGCATGGACACGACCCGCGTGCCGATGCCTTCGGCGTGCAGGATGTCCCTGGCCGCCATGGCGATCGACACTTCGGACCCGGTCGCCATCAGGATCGCCTGACGCTTGCCCTCGGCATCGGCGAGCACGTAGCCGCCCTGTGCGACCATGTTCCGGTTTTTGTGCTCGACCCGCACCGTCGGCAGGTTCTGGCGGCTCAGGGCCAGCACGGACGGCGTGGTGGTGGTCGTCAGCGCGATCTCCCAAGCCTCGGCGGTCTCCACCGTGTCGGCGGGCCGGAAGACGTAGGTGTTGGGCGTGGCACGCGAGATCGCGAGATGCTCGACCGGCTGGTGGGTCGGGCCGTCTTCGCCCAGACCGATGGAATCATGCGTCATGACGAAGACGGTCGGAACCTTCATCAGCGCCGCCAGCCGCATCGCGGGACGGGCATAGTCGGTGAAGCACATGAAGGTGCCGCCATAGGGGCGCACGCCGCCATGCAGCGCCATGCCGTTCATCGCCGAGGCCATGCCATGTTCGCGGATGCCGAAATAGACGTAGCGCCCGCCGCGGTTGTCGACGTCGAAGACGCCCAGATCCTTGGTCAGCGTATTGTTCGATCCGGTCAGATCCGCAGAGCCGCCAACGGTTTCCGGCATGAGCGGGTTCACCACTTCGAGCACCATCTCGGAGGATTTGCGCGTCGCGACCGAAGGCGTCGTTTCCGAGATCTGCTTTTTCAGCGCCTTTATCGTCGCGCTGAGCTTCTTGGGGGCCTCGCCCGCAAGTTGACGGTTGAACTCGGCGCGTTTTGCATGGGATTGCGCGTCAAAACGCTCTTCCCAGGCACGGCGCGTGTCGGCCCCGCGCGAACCGATGGCCTCCCACTGGCTCTTTATCTCGTCGGGCACTTCGAACGGGCCGGTGGTCCAGCCATAGGCGGCCTTCGCATCGGCCATCTGGCTCGCATCCGTCAGCGCGCCGTGACCCTTGGAGGTGTCCTGCGCCGCGTGACCGAGTGCGATATGGGTCTTGCAGGCGATCATCGAGGGGGTGTCGGTCTTTTTCGCGGCGGTGATCGCGGCGTCGATCGCCTCGGGGTCGTGGCCGTCGATTTCCTGCACGTCCCAGCCCGCGGCCTTGAAACGGCCGACCTGATCGGAGCGGTCAGACAGCGAGACCTTGCCATCGATGGTGATGTCGTTGTTGTCCCAGAAAGCGATGAGCTTGGAGAGCTTGTGACGCCCGGCGATGCCGATCGCCTCGTGGCTCACACCTTCCATCAGGCAGCCATCACCCGCCATGACATATGTATAGTGATCGACGACCTTGGCGCCGAAGCGGGCGCGCTGGATCTCTTCGGCCATGGCGAAGCCGACGGAATTCGCGATGCCCTGACCCAGCGGACCGGTCGTCGTCTCGATCGCGGTGGCGAGGAAATTCTCCGGGTGGCCAGCCGTGCGCGAGCCCAGCTGACGGAAATTCTTGATTTCTTCCAGAGTGATCTCGGCGTCGCCCATGAGATAGAGCAGCGAATAGATCAGCATCGAACCATGCCCGGCAGAGAGGATGAACCGGTCGCGATCGGGCCAGGTCGGGTTGGCTGCGTCGAATTTCATGTGCTTCTCGAAAAGCACGGTGGCGACATCGGCCATGCCCATCGGCATGCCGGAATGGCCCGACTTCGCGGCGGCGACGGCATCCAGCGTCAGCGCCCGGATTGCGGCGGCTTTCATCCAGTGTTCGGGGTTCTTGGCTTTGAGCGCGTCAATATCCACGTGCGGCAGTCCTTGATAAGGGGTGTCGGAACGCTCAATACCAGCGTGACAGCGAAGATCAAGCGCGCCCCATAAGGCCTTGACAGATAAGGGGGCGCAATTTCCCATTCGGGTTGCTAAACTTGTGTCTAACAGAGCGTCAGCGATTCGCGCGAATGCTGTATGAAGGCTCGACAGGCAGTGCAGAGGGCGAGATATGACCCAGATTGAAGAACTGGAACGACGGATCACGGCGGCCCTGGACCGGATAGCATATGGTGTGGAGCAGCTGGATGCGCCCGCACCGATGCGGCCCGAGCCGGAACCGGAGCCAGAGATCCTGCCACCCGAGGCGGACCCCGAAGAGGTCGTGTCGCTGCGCGAGGCGCTGGCCGACGAGCGACTGGCCAATGCCCAGCTCGAGGAGCGTGTTCGCGCGATCCGCGAAAAGCAGGACAGCGGCGTGAAGGATCTGAAAGCCCAGATGGCCACCCAACGGGAATCGCTGAGCGCGCTGGATCTGGATCTGCAGCACCTGAAACGGGCCAATGACATGCTGGTAAGCGTCAATCAGGAGCTGCGCACGGCGCTTGAGGCCAATCTCGACGATCCGGATCTCATCAACAAGGCGATGCTGGCCGAGCTTGAATCGTTGCGTGCCGCGCGTGCGGTGGATGCGGCCGAGACCCGCGCCGTTCTCGCCACGCTCGAGCCGCTGCTGGCCGACGCCGCCAACACTGCCGCAGAGGAGAGTGTGTGATGCCCGAGGTTCCCATCAATATCGGCGGCCGCACCTTCGAGGTCGCCTGCCAGCCCGGCGAGGAACAATACCTGCAATCCGCCGCCCGGATGCTCGACATAGAGGCTTCGGTGCTGGTCGAGCAGATCGGACGCGTGCCGGAAACGCGGATGTTGTTGATGGCGGGGTTGATGCTGGCCGACAAGACCGCCGGGCTCGAGGATCGCCTGCGCGAGAGTGAGGATCGTGCCGCATCGCTGCAGGACGAGCTTTACGCGCTGCGCGAGACGCCTGCGCCGGCACCCGAACGTATCGAGGTTCCGGTGATCCCGCCCAAGGTGACCGAATCACTGGCCGAGATCGCTGCCCGCGCCGAGGCGCTGGCCAACGAGATCGAGGAAAAGGCGATGCCCGGGGAATAGGGATTTGGCGGTCGGCCTTCCAGGGTCGCCCGTGATTGTCCGCCCGGAGTGGCAGGAATGTCTTGCAACACCTTGATGCAAAAGAAAACGCCGCCCGTTTCGGGGCGGCGTTTCTCAATTCACTGCAGCAATATCAGCCGTTGGCTTCGCGGATCTTGTTTGCGGCATCCTTGTCGTAGGTGACGCCGCTGGTTTCGAACAACTGGTCCAGTTCACCCGACAGCGTCATCTCGGTGATGATGTCGCAGCCGCCGACGAATTCGCCGTTCACGTAGAGCTGCGGAATTGTGGGCCAATCGGAATAATCCTTGATCCCCTGGCGGATGTCGGCATCTTCAAGCACGTTCACATCGGCGAATTCCACGCCCATGTAGTTCAGCACCCCGGCCACGCGGCTGGAAAAGCCGCATTGCGGCATGCTCTTGGTACCCTTCATGAACAGCACGACCGGGTTGGCCGTCACAGTGTCCTTGATGCGTGTTTCGGCGTCAGTGGTGTTTGCGTCAGTCATCTTCGGTCTCCGTATGGTCGCGGCGCTGCTTCGCGGCTTTGATGGCCGGACGCAGGGCGCCGTAGGTGATGATGCCGACAAGGGCGAAGGCGCCCAGAATCGGCCATGTGTCTGCGAGAAGCGCCACGGCTCAGGCGGGCGCCTTGGTGGTCAGGGCAAGGGCGTGCAGGGCGCCGCTCGGGCCATCCATCTTGCCCTTGAGGGCAGCATAGACCGCGCGCTGTTGCTGCACTCGGTTCTTGCCGCGAAAGGATTCGTCGATGACTTCGGCGGCGTAGTGGTTCCCGTCGCCGGCCAAGTCCGTGATGGTTATCTTTGCCGCCGGAAATTCCGCGCGGATCAGGTTTTCGATTTCCTGTGCCTCAATGGCCATGTGTCCGGGCTCCGCTGTGGTGCATCTCCTTAGATGTAAGCGTGCGGGTGCCCGGGTGCAAGCGGTCGCTTGGAGGCCGGGCAGGGTGGCCGGGCTCGGGCCTCTTGATCCCTACACATCCTGATCGCGACAGGCCGGACCCAGACCTCAGGCCGCGAGATCGACCCAGACCGGTACATGGTCAGAGGGTTTTTCCCGTCCGCGCACGGACTTTTCGATCTCGCAGCCCGTCAGAAGATCGGCGCAGGCAGGGCTCAGCAGGAAATGGTCGATCCGGATCCCGTTGTTACGCTCCCAGGCACCGGCCTGATAGTCCCAGAACGAATAATGCCCCGGGCCTTGGACACGTGCGCGAAACGCCTCGGTAAAACCGAGGTTGAGGATGCGACGGAACGCTGTGCGCGTCTGGGGCAGGTAGAGCGCGTCTTCCTCCCAGGCCTTTGGATTCGCGGCATCCTCGGCCTGCGGGATCACGTTGTAATCGCCTGCCATCAGGGCGGGCATTTCGGCGGCAAGCAATTCCCGCGCGCGCGCTTCGAGCCGCTCCATCCAGGCAAGCTTGTAGTCGTATTTGGGACCCGGCGCTGGGTTGCCATTGGGAAGGTAGAGCCCGCAGAGCCTGACAGCATGGGCATCGCCCACGACGGTCGCCTCGATCCAGCGCGCCTGTTCATCGGCATCGTCGCCGGGCAGACCCCGGCTTACATCCTCGAGCGGCAGCTTCGAGAGGATCGCGACACCGTTGAAACCCTTCTGTCCGTGGGTTTCGACATTGTAGCCGCGCTCTTCGAACAGCTCGCGCGGGAATGTCGCGTCGACCGACTTGATCTCCTGCAGCAGCGCCACATCGGGCTGCGCCTCGTCGAGCCAGGCCATCAGCGCCTCGATCCGCGCCTTGACGCCGTTGATGTTGAAGCTGGCGATTTTCATGGGCGACCTCCTGATGCTGCACCGCCTCTATCCCTGATCGGCCCCCGCCTGACAAGCATGGTCTCCGGATCAGAGGGTTGGATACGCGGCGATGCCGGGGCGGGAAGCGGCAGAAATCCGACCTGATTCGGCAGGTTTTCGGCCCTGAATCGCGGTTTTTTCGGCCAGGAAACGAAGTGCTGGAAAAGAAATTCTGAGGGTGTGGACAAGTCGGTGGATTATCTTGATATCTTCTCTGTAAACCATTGTTTTAATGTTGATAAATTGGCGAACAACTTGTCAATTTCAGAAAACCGTTTTGATAAAATCTGGCTCCATGCAAGCCTCTAGTTGCGTTCTGAGCCTTATTTCAAAACCCAAGGAGATGTCCATGTCGACCCAACTCAAGCAGTTCCAGAAGACGCATTCCAAAGCTTCCCTAGAGACACGTAGCGTGATGAAAAACGCCTGCCTTCACGACGGCGATGCGTGCGATCTCTTCACCTCCGGATCGGCGCCTACCATGTCGGGCGACGCTCTGCTCGGCGACGCGGCAGGCCTCTTCACGTCAGGATCGGCATCCCTCGGAAACCAGGCCCTCACCGGCGATGCGACCGGCCTTTTCACCTCGGGTTCGGCGCCGACTGGCAAACACCTCGCGAGCGGTGACGGCACGGCGCTCTTCACGTCGGGCTCCTGAGAAGCTGAACCCGATCGGGGCGGGCTTCAAAGCCTGCCGGACGCAGGAAACCGGAGACGGACCATGACCAATGTCATCCAGCTTGCCTTGCCGCCCCGACTGTCCCCGCAGCAGACGCGCCTCGGCGCGCTTCTCGCAAGCTTCGCGGCCGGGCGGCGTTCCGGCGACGATGTGTTCTGGCTCAAGGAAAATGCCGAAATCCTGAACATCCTCGAATGTACAGGGACGGAGGTCGCGGGCTCGGCCCTGTTCGCCTATCAGGGATTTTACGATACGGTCGAACAGCGACTGAGCTTTTTCCCGCAATATTACCGCTTTCTTCTGTCCATCACGCTCGACCTCGAGGATCTGGGCATGCCCGGCACCAAGGGTGCGCAGCTGGTCGACTGGGCGGTGCGTCAATGCCTCGCAGATGGCGAATTGTCCGATCTGCAGCGATTGGAGGCCCGCCGCCTGATGGCTCGCCGTGGCCGCGATCCGCTGCCCCGCGACACAGGGCTGTCCGACCGGGTCCGCGCCTTCATCCAGCGCAGGCAGACCTTCGCTCTTCCCAACAAGAAGGCGGCCTACGAGCTCACGCATGCGGTGTTCTACCTCAGCGAATATGGCCGCCGCGATCCGCAACTCGATGAGGAGGCGCGCACCAGCCTGCACTATGCCGGTCTTCTGGCTTATCTCGACCAGAATGCCGACCTGCTGGCCGAAATCTGCGTCGCGATGGCCTATGCGGGCGAGTCTGCACCCGGCCCCTGGACCAACTGGCTCGCGCGAGAGACGCATCGCTTCGAAGTGACCTGGGGCGACCATGTGAGCGTACAGGACGACTATCACGCCTTCTTCGTCTGCCACTGGCATCATTCACTGACCGAAGGCGAGATCTTCAGAGCGGCGGTCACGCATGGCCGTATGCGGTTCGATTACCCCATCTCACGCACCGCACCGCTGCGCGAGATGTCGGAATGCATGTTCAGGATGGAAGATTCACGCTCCGGCGACTGGATCCGGATGCGCGGGCGAATGGAGGCGGAATTGTCGGCCGAAGCGATGCGCGTGGTGAGCCAGATCGAAGAAGATTCCCTGTTCCCAGCTTTCTTCCATGACTTCGCCCGCGTAGAGCAGATTGGCGTCAGGGCATGACGCCATCACGACCGGTCGCCATGTCACCTTTGGCGACTCGCTGAATCTCTGCCTTCTGTTCTGCATCTTTCTGGTAATCGCCCAAGGCGCCTTGCCTGCCGCCGCAAATCGATCGATGCGCCCAAAAGCAGAGGCCGCGAAGGAATGAAAAGGTTCGGAATGAGGGGCCAGCCCCTCAAACGCCCCGGGATATTTGTGACCCAGAGAAGCTGGGAAGTGGTCCAGGCTTCTTCGGGTCTAAAATATCCCCGCCGGAGGCATTGGTCCCGCAAAATGCGCGCCAACGATGCCTACATGGAAAAGCTGGTGCCGCATCCGCAGGACGATGTTGCATTCGGATTCTCGATCACGAAGCGCGCACCGATCAGTTCTTCGGTGAAATCGATCACCGCATTCTCGAGGAACGGCAGCGAGATCCGATCCACCACGACTTTCTGACCCTGTCCCGACAGGACCAGATCGTCGGTTTCCAGAGTGTCGAGCTTGATCTCGTACTGGAAGCCCGAGCAACCGCCGCCTTCGACGGCGACGCGCAGAACCTTGCCTTCGGCATCCGCGCCGATCTCGGCCAGCCGGGCGAATGCGCGTTCGGTGACTTTGGGCGGCAGTTGCATGACCAGACCTCTCATGGTGTTTCTTTCCGTCGATGCGTTCAATATACGTATGCACGGGACAACCGACAAGGCATGGGTGGCAAAGCTCGCCCGAAGGAACAGGAATAAGACATGCGCTCCCCACAGGCCTGCGATCCGACCCGCGTGCGCGGGCGGCTTTACGATGAGGAAGAAAGCGCGTTCCGCTCTTGCTTCCAGCGCGACCGGGACCGGATCATCCATTCCTCGGCCTTTCGCCGTCTCAAGCACAAGACGCAGGTCTTCGTCGAGCATGAGGGAGATTTCTACCGCACGCGCCTGACACATTCGATCGAGGTCGCACAGGTAGCGCGCACCATCGCGGGCGCGCTCGGGCTCAACACCGACCTGACCGAGGCCGTGGCACTGGCGCATGATCTCGGCCACACGCCCTTCGGCCATACCGGAGAGGACGCACTCGACCTGCTGATGCAGCCGTGGGGCGGGTTCGACCACAATGCTCAAGCCTTGCGGATCGTCACCTCGCTCGAGCGGCACTATGCCGAGTTTGACGGCCTGAACCTCACCTGGGAAACCCTTGAAGGCATTGCAAAACATAATGGTCCGGTGCCCGAACCCCTGCCGCAGGCGCTGCAGGAATACGACCGGCTGCACGATCTCGAGCTGCACACCCATGCGAGCGCCGAGGCGCAGGTGGCGGCACTCTCCGACGACATCGCCTACAACAACCACGACCTGCATGACGGCTTGCGCGCCGGGCTTTTCACCGAGGAGGAGATCGCGGCCCTGCCGATGATCGGCGCTGCCTATGACGCGGTCGACCGGCAATATCCCGGTCTCGACAGCTATCGCCGTCGGCACGAGGCGCTGCGGCGGGTGTTCGGCGCGATGGTGTCGGATGTGATCGACACCTCGCGCGCGCATCTCGCCGCCGCCGGATGTGCCGATGCCCAGGCGATCCGGGATCTGGGCCGTCCGGTAGTCGCCTTTTCCGAAGAGGTCTGGGCACAGATCCGCGATATTCGCGCCTTTCTGTTCGAACACATGTACCGCGCGCCAAGCGTGATGGAGCAGCGCGAGAAGGTCACCATCGTGGTGAACGACCTGTTTCCGCTCTACATGTCCCGCCCCGACGAGTTGCCCAAGCGCTGGCACGCCGAGATTACCGCTGCGGAAGGCGATGCCGGACTGGCGCGCCTCGTGGCGGATTACATCGCCGGAATGACGGACCGCTTTGCCCTCCAGCAGCACACCCGGCTTACCGGCATCGATATTCTTCACACCGGATACTAGGCTGGGCGAAGGGCGCCTTGTCGCCCGTAGAGAGAGCCCGTTTGATGAAACAGCTCGGGCAGCGGAACCCGAGGGCCCCGCGCCACGTTGAGCGTGGCAATGTCGCCGGGAAGCGCTGCGACAAGAGGTCAAGGACAGCGACCTTCCGCGAAAGTCTCGG
The DNA here is from genome assembly GCA_038260405.1 of Rhodobacterales bacterium. Classification (GTDB taxonomy): domain Bacteria; phylum Pseudomonadota; class Alphaproteobacteria; order Rhodobacterales; family Rhodobacteraceae; genus Puniceibacterium. The sequence goes on from JBBSNW010000002.1 coordinate 76,357, forward strand.
ATGACGGCGCCCACAAGGGGCGCATGGACATAGGTCAGAATTTCCGCGCTGGCGGGATGCAGGTCCAGACCCTATACCTGTCCCCCGGACAGAACATGAACTTGGCGCGTCGGCGCAGAAAGGCAGAGGCGCCGCATGGCAACTTCGGAACTGGCGGGGATCGACCCGGTACTCGGATTCGCGCTCGTGGGAGCTCTGGGGGTCGGCTCGCAATGGTTGGCTTGGCGTCTGCGCATGCCTGCCATCGTGTTGATGCTGCTTGCGGGTCTGCTCGTCGGCCCGGTGCTTGGCTTGCTCGACCCGAGCCGAGATTTCGGCGACATCATGAGCCCGATCATTGCCATCGCTGTGGCCATCATCCTCTTCGAGGGCGGCCTCACGCTCAACTTCCGGTCGCTGCGCGATGCAGCGGTCGGCGTGCGGCGTCTGATCGTCATCGGGGCACCGCTCGGTTGGCTGATTTCGGCCGCCACTCTGCACTGGATCGCGGGCCTCAGCTGGGAGACCTCCGCCGTCTTCGGCGGCATCCTGATCGTCACGGGGCCCACGGTGATCGCGCCGCTGCTGCGTCAGGCCCGCCTGCGCCGTCGTCCCGCCGCCTTGCTGCAATGGGAAGCCATCGTGAACGATCCGGTCGGCGCGCTGGCCGCCGTGCTCGCCTTCGAGGTCGTGATCGTGCTCCAGACCCATACAGGGGCCGGCAATGCAGTGCTCGACATGGTCATCGGCATCTTGGCCGCAACCGCGATGGGGGTGGCTTGCGGGTTCGGCGTGGCGCGTGCGTTCCGGCTGGGATGGGTGCCGGAATACATGAAGGTCCCGGTGCTTTTCGTCGTGGTTCTTGGCGTCTTCGCGATATCGGACGCGGTGCTGCATGAAAGCGGCCTGCTGGCGGTCACGCTGATGGGGCTCTGGATTGCCAATGCCGACCTCCCGAGCTTTACCGAGATGCGCCGCTTCAAGGAACATGCCACGGTGCTTCTGGTGTCTGGCGTTTTCATCCTGCTGGCAGCGGACATGAGCCGCGAGACGCTCATGGCGATGAACTGGCGCACGCTCGCCTTCGTGATCACGGTTCTGCTCGTGGCGCGCCCGGCCGCGGTGCTGGCCTCACTGGCCTTCTCGGACGTGCCCTGGCGCGAGCGTATTCTCGTCGCTTTCACCGGACCGCGCGGCGTCGTTCTGGTGGCCGTTGCAGGCCTCTTCGGCGAACGCCTCGCAGCTATCGGCATCGAGGACGGTGCGCAGGTTTCCTCGCTGGCCTTCGCGCTGGTGGCGGCCAGTGTGGTGCTTCACGGCTTCACGCTCAGCCCGATGGCGCGCTGGCTCGGACTCAATGCCGCGGATCGTCCCGGCGTGCTGATCGTGGGAGGATCGCGCTGGTCCGTGGCGCTGGCCAAGGCGCTCAAGAAGATGGATCTGCCGGTGATGATCGCCGATCCGAACCATGCACATCTGCGCAATGCGCGCGATGCAGGAATCGACACGTTCTTTGGCGATATCCTGTCGGAGGCCGCAGAACACCGTCTCGATCTCGTGCGCTACGAACAGGTCATCGCGGCGACGGATAACGACGCCTACAACACGCTGGTGGCGACGGACCTCGCGCCTGAATTCGGCCGTGAAAACGTCTTCCAACTGCGCCGTGCCAAGGAACAATCCACCCGCCATGCCTTGCCGCCCTCGCTGGGCGGTCGCGCCTTCGGACCGGACGACACCTATGCGTCGGCGATCGCGCGCATGCAGGAGGGCTGCGAATTCCGCGTGACGCGGCTCAGCGAGGAATTCACTCTCGAGATGTGGCGCGAAACCCATCCCGACGGCACCGCCGTGGCCGACCTCGGCACCAATGGCGGCGCCCTGCGCGTCCTCGGCCCCGATGAGTCGCCCCGCAGTGGCGAAGGCATCCGGCTGCTGTCACTTCTCCCGGCCCGGCCCGACCGCAAGGAGTCCTGAAGTCCCGGCGCGGCACGCTGCCATCGGCCTGCCGATCTTGCCTCCGGCGGGGATATTTGGGACCCGAAGAAGCCGGGACCTGTCCCCCAAATTCTCCGGGTCTGAAATATCCCGGGGGAGTCGCGCCACAGGCGCGGCGGGGGCAGCGCCCCCATCGCTACCGCAATATGTGTGCCTAGCCATGGCATTGACGCCGAACCTTGCCGTGGTAAACCCGCAGGCAACAGACAGGACGGCGAAAATGAACCTCTTTTCCGACATCGGCAGCCTTGTGGGCGACGCCATCGCGCAACTTCAGGCACAGGGCACGCTGCCCGAGGGGCTCGACCTTGGCCCGGTCACGGTCGAACCGCCGCGTGACCCGCTGCATGGCGACATGGCCACCAACGCCGCAATGGTGCTCGCCAAGCCCGCGAAGATGAAACCGCGCGACATCGCAGAGGTGCTCGCGCCGCTCATTGCTGCGGATGAGCGCGTGATGGCGGCAGAGGTGGCGGGCCCGGGTTTCCTGAACCTGCGTCTCGCACCCAGCGTCTGGCAGCATGTCGCGCAATCGGTTCTGACCGAAGGCACCACCTATGGCCGCTCCGATATGGGGCAGGGGGCGCGGGTCAACGTGGAATATGTCTCGGCCAACCCGACCGGCCCGTTGCATGTCGGCCACACCCGGGGCGCAGTCTTCGGCGATGCGCTCGCGAGCCTGCTGGACTATTCCGGGTATGACGTGACGCGCGAATATTACATCAACGATGGTGGCGCGCAGGTCGATGTGCTCGCCCGCTCGGTCTATCTGCGGTACCAGGAGGCGCATGATCTCAGCGTCGACTGGCCCGAGGGCAGCTATCCCGGCGACTACCTGATCGAGGTGGGCGAGGCGTTGAAGGCCAAGGTCGGCGACAGGTATCTCGACGAGGACGAGTCGGTCTGGCTCGAGGAGGTGCGCACCTTCTCGACCGATGCGATGATGAACCTCATCCGCACCGATCTGAAGTCGCTCGGCGTCGAGATGGACTCGTTCTTTTCCGAGAAATCCCTCTATGGAACCGGCCTAATCGAAAAGGCGATCGCGGAGCTGGATGCCAAGGGGCTGATCTATCGCGGCGTGCTCGAGCCTCCCAAGGGCAAAACTCCCGAGGATTGGGAACCGCGCGAGCAGACCCTTTTCAGATCCACCGAACATGGCGACGATGTCGACCGGCCGATCCGCAAGTCGGACGGTGCCTGGACCTATTTCGCGCCAGACATCGCCTATCATTATGACAAGGTTTCCAGAGGGTTCGACCAACTTATTGATGTGTTCGGCGCCGATCACGGCGGTTATGTCAAGCGGATGAAGGCGGCCGTCTCGGCGCTTTCGGACGGCACCGTGCCTCTCGACATCAAGCTCACTCAGCTGGTGAAGCTCTACCGGAACGGCGAACCCTTCAAGATGTCCAAGCGGGCAGGGACCTTCGTGACCCTCTCGGACGTGGTGGAGCAGGTCGGGCCCGACGTTACCCGTTTCGTGATGCTCACGCGCAAGAATGACGCGACGCTGGATTTCGATTTCGCTAAGGTGCTGGAGCAGAGCCGCGAGAACCCGGTCTTTTACGTGCAATATGCCAATGCGCGGGTGAACTCGGTTCTGCGCAAGGCGGCTGCGGCAGGGATCGACGTTTCGGACGCCACGCTGGCCGGCGCTGATCTGACAGGAATGACGCACGAGACCGAGCTTGCCGTTGCCAAGAAACTGGCCGAATGGCCGCGGCTGGTCGAGATTGCAGCGCGGACTCATGAACCGCATCGCGTGGCCTTCTATCTCTACGAGCTTGCCTCTGATCTGCACACGCTCTGGAACCGTGGCAATGACGAGCCCGCGCTGCGTTTCCTGCAGGACGATGACGCTGCCACATCGCAGGCGAAAATCGCCCTCGCGCGGGCCGTCTCGGTTGTTATTTCCGCAGGTCTTGGTATCTTGGGCGTGAAACCGGCAGAAGAGATGCGCTGAGGCAAAGCGCGCCGTCGCCGGTTCGAGGCAGTTGAACCATCCCCCGGGCAACGATCCGCGGCGGGCAGAGAGGCGACATGGCAGATTTCACCCAGGCGGGGCCCGTGGCTGGCGCGCGCAGCAGACCGAATATCGCGAACCTCACGAACTGGGCCGGAGCAGCCATGTCCCTGGCGCTTGTCGTCGGTGTCGGCGTGTGGGGAACCAAGCTCATCCTGCGCGACGTGAGCGGCGTGCCAGTCGTTCAAGCGACCGAAGGCCCGATGCGCATCGCGCCGGACAATCCCGGCGGCGAGGCGGCGGACCATCAGGGCCTGTCGGTCAACGATGTCGCCGGTACCGGCATCGCGGCCGATCCTGCCGACCGGCTGACGCTGGCCCCGCGTCCCGTGGCCCTGTCAGACGAGGATACGGCATTGGGGCTCACAGCTCTCGCCAGCACGGCACCTGCCCGGACCGACATGGTGCAGACACGGCTCGGCGCCGCGGAGCGGGCAGATACCCTGTCCGAGACCTGGTCCGATGCAGACCAATCCGAAGACGCGGCGCAGGCGCAACCTGAGGTCGGCAACGATGCGATCCAGGCCTTGGCCGACACGCTTTCCGCAGATGTCGAACCTCTGTCGGGGGCCCCTGTGAGTGACGCCTTTTCGCAAGAGCGGATGCTCGAGGAGGAGGGGTCGGACACGGATGTGGCCGAAATGGAGAGCAGGTCCGACGAGGATGCGGTGAACGACGCCATCGCCGCTGCGCTCTCCGAGGCCATTCCCCGCGATATCGCCGGTGTCGCGCAATCGCTGCGCCTGCAACTGCGACCGACCGGCTTGCAGGAAACTGCGTCGCTCGCGCCATTGGTGCCTGCCGCCCCGACCACGACGGAGCTTGATCCCGACACGCTGCCCGTCGGCACCCGGCTCGTGCAGTTGGGCGCCTATGACAGCGCAGAGACGGCGCGCACCGAATGGACCCGCCTCGAGGCACGCTTCGGCGATTACATGGAAGGCAAGGGCCGCGTGATCCAGCGCGCCTCGTCCGGTGGGCGTGTGTTCTACCGCCTGCGCGCCCATGGCTTTGACGATATCCAGGATGCACGCCGCTTTTGCTCGGCCTTCGTGTCGGAAAACGCCGACTGCATTCCCGTGGTTACCCGGTGAGTGCGCCCTTCGGCGCCGCAATCCTCGGCTGCGAAGGGCTCACGCTGTCCGGTGCCGAGAAGCGCTTCTTCCGCGACGTGAATCCCTTCGGATTCATCCTGTTCAACCGCAACCTCGACGCGGCTGACCAGATCCGCGCGCTCACCGCCGATCTGCGCGACAGCGTCGGCTGGCATGCCCCGATCTTCATCGATCAGGAGGGCGGGCGCGTTCAGCGTCTGCGCCCGCCACTGGCCCGCGAGTGGCCCGCACCGCTGGACCATGTCGCCCGGTACGGCACCCATGCGGGGCGGGCGATGTATCTGCGCTACCGCATCATCGCCGCCGAACTGCTCTCGCTCGGGATCGATGGCAACTGCGCGCCGATGCTGGATGTCGCGCGCCCCGAAACGCACCGCTTTCTGCGCAACCGCTGTTATGGAAGCACCGTCGCTAAGGTGGTCGAGGTCGGCCGCGCCGTGGCGCAGGCCCATCTGGATGGCGGTGTACTGCCTGTGGTGAAGCACATGCCCGGGCATGGTCTCGCCCAGCTCGACAGCCATCACGACCTGCCGCGCATCACGGCAGATGCCGCAACGCTGGAGGAGGTCGATTTCGCCGCCTTCAAGCCCTTTTCCGATCTCCCGCTGGGTATGACCGCACATCTGGTCTATGACGCCTATGACACGCAGCCGGCCACGGTTTCGGCCCGCATGATGCGGATGATCCGCGAGGAGATGGGCTTTGAGGGTCTGATCATGACCGACGACATCTCGATGCAGGCGCTGTCGGGCACCATCCCTGAACGGGGTGTCGCCTCGCTCGAGGCAGGGTGTGATCTGATCCTGCACTGCAATGGCGACATGTCGGAAATGCTGCCGCTGATGCGCTTCATCGGGGAGCTGCCGGACGCGGTACAGAAGCGCGCCGAAGCCGTGATCGCCGCCCGCCCGACGGCCCCCGAGGTTGACATCGCCGCGCTTGCGGCCCAGCTTGAGGCGCTTCCCGAAGAGCGCCCCGATGACTGAACAGGATCCTTTCACACCCGACCCCCAGAGCGTCGCCGACCGTCTCGCCGCCGAGGCGCTGATCGTCGATGTCGACGGGTTCGAGGGGCCGCTCGATCTTCTGCTCACACTCAGCCGGACGCAGAAGGTCGATCTTCGCAAGATTTCCGTCCTGCAGCTCGCGCGGCAGTACCTCACCTTCGTGGACGAGGCCAAGGCGCTGCGCATCGAACTCGCCGCAGACTATCTGGTGATGGCGGCCTGGCTCGCCTTTCTGAAATCCCGCCTGCTGCTGCCGCCGGACCCGACCGAGGATGGACCCTCGGGCGAGGATCTGGCCGCGCATCTCGCCTTTCAGCTCGAACGCCTTCAGGCGATGCGAGACGTCGCAGCGCGGCTGATGGGGCGCGACAGGCTGGGGCGCGATTTCTTTGCGCGGGGCGAAAGCCAGCAGATCGAACGCGTGCGCGCCGTGCGCTATACCGCGACTCTGCTCGACCTCATGCAGGGTTATGCCCGCCTGCGCACCCGCGACGAATTCCGCCCCTTCGTGATGGACCGCGACAAGGTCTTCACCATGGAGCAGGCGCTGGAACGCATGCGCGGGCTCATCGGCTTTGCCGGAACCTGGACCGATCTCTCCTCCTACATGCCGGATGGGTGGGACGTGGACCCGGTCAAGTGGCGCTCGGCCACGGCCGCGACCTTTGCCGCCTCCCTCGAGCTGGTAAAGGAGGGCAAGGCCGAGCTGCGTCAGACCGAGCTCTTCTCGCCGATCGAGCTGCGTCGACGGGAGCGCGGCGATGACTGACACACGCCTGCCATCACGCACTGCACCGACCTTGCCACACCGAATGGAACGCCTCTGCCATGTCCGCTGACGATACCGACCTTCCCGGCCAGCAGCCGGTCAAGCAGAGCCTCTTCGAGGCGCCGGTCATGGGGGAGCAGGAGCGCATGGTCGAGGCGATCCTCTTTGCTACTGCGGAACCTGTCACGGTGCGCGAGCTCAACGACCGGATGCCGCATGGCTGTGACGCGGCCGAGGCGCTGGTGCATCTGCGCAAACGCTATGACGGGCGCGGCGTGCATCTTGTGAAGATCGGCGATGCCTGGGCAATGCGCACGGCGCCGGACCTGTCGTTTCTCATGCAGAAGGAAACGGTCGAGACCCGCAAGCTCTCACGCGCCGCGATCGAAACGCTGGCCATCATCGCCTATCATGCTCCCGTCACCCGCGCCGAGATCGAAGAGATCCGCGGCGTGTCGGTGTCGCGTGGCACCGTCGATCAGTTGCTGGAAATGGAATGGATCCGCTTTGGCCGCCGCAAGATGACGCCGGGCCGACCGGTCACGTTTGTCGTGACGCAGGATTTCCTCGACCATTTCGGGCTGGAATCTGCGCGCGACCTGCCGGGGCTCAAGGAGCTGCGCGCCGCCGGCCTGCTCGATAATCGTCCACCTCCAGGAGCGATGCCTTTGGGCGGCGAGGGCGATGTCGATGCCGAGGAAGCCATCGATGCAGGTCAGAGCGAGCTGTTCGAGGATTGAGGCGGCGCAACTGGTGTCGTGCAGTGCACACCGCCCTTTCCTGACACCATCAAAAAACCGGCGTCAGCTCTTGAAATGTTTTGACAATTTCAGGCCCTGACCCTGATAGTTCGACGCAATCCCGGTGCCATATAACTGCTCCGGCACCTCGGCCATGCGTTCGTAGACCAGCCGACCGACGATCTGCCCGTGTTCGAGCACGAAGGGCGCTTCGTGGCAGCGCACCTCCAGAACCCCGCGCGAACCCGTCCCGCCCGCACCGGCATGACCAAAGCCGGGATCGAAGAAACCCGCGTAATGCACCCGGAATTCACCGACCATGGCGAAATAGGGCGCCATTTCAGCCGCATAGGCCGGCGGAATGTGCACCGCCTCTCGGCTGACCAGGATATAGAAGGCGTCGGGGTCGAGGATGATGCGGCCCTTGTCGGTGCGCAGCTCTTCCCAGAAATCCGCAGGATCATAGGCGCCGATCCTGTCGAGGTCGATCACCCCGGTATGCGGTTTGGCGCGGTAGCCGACCAGCGTGCCGCTCTCGGGTTTCAGATCCACCGAAAATCCGAGGCCGTCGCCGATCACCGCAGGGCCGCCGGTCACGAGGCTATCGCTGTCATGCAGCGCGGACAATTCCGGGTCGCTCAACACAGAGCGCCCCTTGCGAAACCGGATCTGGTTGAGCCGCATGCCCGGACGCACCAGTACCGAAAAAGAGCGCGGGCAGATCTCGGCATAGAGAGGACCGTTATAACCCTCTGGAATGCGGTCGAATTCTGTTCCGCCATCGGTGATCAGCCGGGTCAGCAGATCGAGCCGCCCGGTCGAGCTCTTGGCATTGGCGATTGCCTGCACATCCGCGGGCAGGTTGAGATGCTCCATCAGTGGCACGACATAGACGCAGCCCTTTTCGAGCACCGCTCCGGGGCTGAGATCGACGCGGTGCATCTCGAATTCGGCGATTCTGTCCGCGACGCTCTGACCGTGCCCCGCAAGGAACGAGGCGCGCACGCGATAGGCGACGGACCCGAGCCGCAGATCGAGGCTCGCAGGCTGCACCTGCGCGTCGATGATGGCCGTGTCCGAAGACAGAGTGCCGTCCGCGATCATCGCCTCGATATGCTGGCTGGCCAGAACGCCTGTCATCATCTTCTCCTGAAGCATCCGCAAAGGTGCCTCTGAATAGCAGGACGACGGTAGATGGGGAAAGGGGGAAATGCGCAAGCGCTCAAGTACTTGGCACATCATGTTCACGGGGAACATGTGGTAGCTGGTCGGGCTAGCAGGACTCGAACCTGCGACCTTCCGTCCCCCAGACGGACGCGCTACCAGGCTGCGCTATAGCCCGACTGAGGCACGTCATATCGGTTTTACGTGTGAGAGCAAGCCCGAAATGCGAGATTTCTTGCGGCGCGCCTGTCGTTTTCTAAGCGTTGCGGGAACCGGCCATCCGGGCCTGCAGTTGCGCCGCCAAAGGCGCGATCGCGTGCCGCTGTGCAGGTGAGAGCCGCGGGATGCGCGACAGGTGACCGAGGCACCCCGGCGCCGCGTCGATGGTTCTCAGATCAGGATCGGCGGGCAGGGCGGTCGCGATCGGTTCGGCTTCAACATCGTCCTCCGGTGCCGCGGCAGGCTCCGGCTCGATCGTTTCTGGCTCGAAATCGGTCGGCAGATCGTCGGTTTCGTCCGTTTCCGATTCCGCGTTGGAACCGGCTTCCGGGCTCAGCGGTGATTGCAGGAAATCCGGTAGCGGACTGTCGCTGTCATCACCTTCGAACGACTCGGTCTGATGTGATTCCTCAGGTTCTTCGACACGATCTCCAGGAGAAAATTCTTTAACCGGCGTAGTGTCTTCGGCGATCGCCGCCGCAGCAATCTCATGCGTCGCATCGGGCTCCGGATCGGAGACTGGCAGATCCATGCCAGTCGAAGCCGATTCTGCATCAGGCTCGGGATCAGTCTCGGATGAGGCGTCGGCCACAGTTTCGGATTCGGTGTCCGTTCCAGCGAGCTCCGGTGAAGACGTCGCACTGACCTCCGGCTCCTCGTCGAAGTTCAGTTGCGGTGCGCTTTCGACATCCGGGTCTGCGGCACTCTCCGTCGCGGCCGCCCTTGCAGACTTGCGCGCCCCGGCGGTTTCGCGCGGTGCGAAAGGCACCACGATGTCATCCGGTTCGGGCACGTCGGCAAAGGGTGCCTCAGCGATCTCGCTCGACATGTCTTCGGCATCGTCGGAGTCGACGGTTTCAGAGGCGAGAGCGGCCACATGCTTGACACCCTGTTCGCGCAGAACCTTCTGCACGCCCTTTATGGTCATGCCCTCTTCGTGCAGCAGGGTCTTGATACCGCCCAGCAATTCCATGTCGGCAGGGCGATAGTAGCGACGGCCCCCGGCGCGTTTGACGGGCTTCACCTGGGTGAACTTGCTCTCCCAGAAGCGCAGCACATGCGCCGGCGTGTCGAGCCATTCCGCCACCTCGCTGATCGTGCGGAAGGCGTCGCGGGATTTGCTCATGACGGGATCCTCAGCGTTTGTTGCCCGCGGCAACACGCTCTTTCATCAGGTGCGACGGGCGGAAGGTCAGCACGCGGCGCGGCTGGATCGGCACTTCCTCGCCAGTCTTGGGGTTGCGGCCGACGCGGGCGGCCTTGTCACGCACCGAAAAGGTGCCGAAGGACGATATCTTGACCTGCTCCCCGTCCACCAGGGAATCGGACATGTGACCCAGAACGGCCTCGACCAGTTCAGCGCTTTCATTGCGCGACAGTCCCACCTCTCGGAACACCGCTTCGCTCAGATCCATACGCGTCAGGGTCTTTTCGCCCATACCTTGTCCCTCCATGTTTCGGACAGCATAGGCTGGTGCGATTTTCCGAGTCAATATCAATGGCTTGTTAGTGCGCTTTTACAGTGCCTTACGGCGATTACCAGCGCAGAACGACAGCGCCCCAGGCGAGACCGCCACCGATCGCCTCTGTCACGACGAGATCACCGGTCTTGATCTGCCCGCGCTCCTTGCCGACCGACAGCGCGAGGGGAATCGATGCGGCGGATGTATTGCCGTGATCCTGCACCGTCACGACCACCCGATCCATCGACAGACCGAGCTTTTTTGCCGTGCCGGAGATGATGCGGATATTGGCCTGATGCGGCACGACCCAGTCGACATCCGCCCCCGACAACCCGACCTTTTCGAGCGCGGTTGTGGCGGTGGCGGCCAGCTTTTCGACGGCATGGCGGAAGACTTCCTTGCCTTCCATGCGCAGGTGTCCTGTGGACTGGGTCGACACGCCGCCATCGACATAGAGAATGTCGCGGAAGCGTCCGTCGGAATTGAGATCCGTGGAGAGCACGCCGCGATCTTCGGTCGTGCCGTCGCCTTCGGCACTTTCGAGAATCAGCGCACCGGCGCCGTCGCCGAAGAGAACGCAGGTGCTGCGGTCGTTCCAGTCCATGATGCGGGAAAACGTCTCTGCCCCGATCACCATCACGCGTTTCGCCTGACCCGACAGGATCAGCGCATTGGCATTGGCGAGGGCATAGATGAAACCGGCGCAGACCGCCTGCACGTCGAAGGCAAAGCCCTTTGTCATGCCGAGTTCGGCCTGCACCATGGTCGCTGCCGAGGGAAAGGTGAAATCCGCGGTCGAGGTTGCCAGGATGATCGCGTCGAGATCGTCCGCTACGAGACCGGCATCCGTCAGGGCAGCGCGTGCAGCCCGGGTCGCCATGTCCGAGGTGTTCTGCCCCTCGGCGGCAATATGGCGCCGCTCGATGCCCGAACGGGAGCGGATCCATTCGTCGGAGGTGTCCAGCGAAGCTTCGAATTCCGAGTTGGGCATGATCCGGTCGGGCAGATAGTGGCCGACACCTGCGACCACGGCACGTAATGTCATTTGTTCGTTCCGTCCTTTGCCCCGGTTTCGTCGACATCGTGGTCAAGCGCGGCGGTGGATGCAACCCGCGCCGCCAGTTTGTCGGTGAAACCGATCTGCGCGAGCCGGAAAGCCAGCTTGACGGCGGCCGAAACCCCGGTCGCGTCGGCGGAACCGTGCGACTTCACCACCGTGCCGTTCAGCCCGAGAAAGACGCCGCCATTCACCCGGCGCGGATCGATGCGTTTCTGGAGCCGCTTCAACGAGGTGAGCGCCAGCAGCGAGGCCAGTCGTGATAGGGGAGAATAGGCGAAGGCTTCTTTCAGCAGATCGCCGATCAGGCTTGCCGTGCCTTCGCCGGTCTTGAGCGCAACATTGCCGGTGAAGCCATCCGTCACGATCACGTCGGCCTTCTTGCCCGGGATGTCGCCACCTTCGACGAAGCCCACGAATTCGAAACCCGCGCCCTCCGTCGCCGCCTGGCTGATCAGCTCATGCGCTTCCTTGAGCTCGGAGCGACCCTTGTGCTCTTCGGTGCCGACATTGAGCAGGCCCACGCGGGGCATATTCAACGACAGTCCATTGCGGGCATAGGAGGCGCCCATCAGCGCGTATTGCAGCAGGTCGCGGGAATCGGCGCGGATATCGGCACCGACATCCAGCATCACGTTGAATCCCTGCGGGTTGCGCGACGGCCAGAGGATCGCGATCGCCGGACGATTGACGCCCGGAAGCTTGCGCAGACGTACCATCGACAGCGCCATGAGGGCGCCGGTATTGCCGCAGCTCACGGCCACGGTCGCCTCGCCGTTGCGCACGCAATCCAGCGTAGACCACATCGAGGTGTCCTTGCCGTTGCGCATCACCTGGCTCGGCTTGTCGTCCATGCTTACGACACCGGTGGCGTCCCGGATCTCGCAGACCTCGGCGAGGCCCTTGCGCTTTGCGACCAGTTTTTCCAGCTCGTCCTTCGGCCCGTGCAGGATGAACCTGATATCGGGATTCTTGACGGCAGAGTCGGCAATGCCGGCGACTACTGTCGCCGGCCCCCGGTCGCCACCCATGGCGTCGATGGAAAGCACGAAGGGACCGTCGCCCGCCTTCTTTTGATCCTGCGATGAGGTCATGAGGAGGGCCTTGGCCTGCAGCTTATGCCGCGTCTTCGTCCAGTTCGATTTCGTCGGCAGCCACGATCACTTCGCGCGTGGCGTAGTGGCCGCAGGACGGGCAGACGTGGTGCGGGCGCTTGAGTTCGCCGCAGTTGTCGCATTCGTTCGGGTTCCCAGCCACGAGGGCGTCATGGGCGCGGCGGTTGTTGCGACGCGATTTCGATACTTTATTCTGTTGGACGGCCATGTCTCAACCTCAATCTGTTATGAAGCGGGCATGGCGCACATGCCCAGTTATCGGAGTGTCCGGCCTCATAGTCGCAAGGCCCCATCGGACACAACCCTGAATCCTGATGAAGGCGCGAAAATAGGGGGATTTTTTGCCAGCGCAAGGGGTTTGTTGCTCGGTTGTGCTGGGTTCGGGACGGTTTTGTGCAAAGGCTGGAAACGATGCCACGGACGCGTGCGCCCGCTCTCGCCTCACTCCTTGCCGTCGAGCTTGTCGCGCAGACCCGCGAGGCCGGCAAAGGGTTTGAGATCCTCGTCGCGCAGCGGCTCGGCGCCATCCTCGGCAAAGACCGCCTCTCCCAGTTCCGCGCCATCGGCGCGCGGATATAGCGGCAGGGCGAGGGCGAGCGATTCGACCATCGCCGCACGCGCCGAGATGATTTCGCCCAGCGGTTCGGTCGTGTCATCCTCCGGCATCTCGATCTCGGAGCCTTCTTCCGGCTGGCGGATCTGTTCGGGTGGTACGAAAGTGCGCTGGATCTCCTCGTCGATCCGCGTGACGACGGGCGCGAGCGTCACGACGCAGGACTGTACGACCGTCGCGCCCAGCGTGGCGCTGAGCCGCCAGCCGCGCTTGCCGAGCGGTGCGATCTGGCCTTCGAAGCTGAGCTTGCGAATACCGTTGATGTCGAGTTCATGCGCGATGGTATCGCGCTCGGGCGCTTCGGGACGCAGGGAAAACGACGTCGGCGCGCGGCTCGACAGGCCGCTCACGCGGAAGTCACCGTTTCCTGCGGCCTTTTTGGGATCGGGCTGGGCCATGGCTTTGCGGTGTCCTTTACTTGATGGGCTGACATTCCTGATGTAAGCGAGATAGAAGGCAGTAAAGGCCAAAGCAAGAGGGGCGGCATGAGCGGCATTGGAATGAAGCTGAGGCTCGGGCTTCTGATGGTGACCCTTGGCGTCCTGTCAGCCTGCAGCGCACAGTATCGCAGTCACGGTTATGTACCGCTCGACGAGGATCTCCAGCAGATCGTCGTCGGTGTCGACACCCGGGCCTCGGTCGAGGATCTGGTCGGTGTGCCGACGATCTCGGGCGTGGCGAGCGAAAGCGGCTATTACTACATCGAATCGAATGTCCGCCACTTTGCCTATCGCGCTCCCGAGGAGATCAGCCGCGAGGTGCTCGCCATCTCCTTCGATCAGGGCGGCGTGGTCAGCAATATCGAACGCTACGGTCTCGAGGATGGCATGGTCGTGCCGATTTCGCGGCGCGTGACCGATTCCGGTTCGGGCGATATCGGCTTCATCCGCAGACTCTTCGGCAATATCGGCGGGTTCACTGCCCAGGATCTTTTGAGCGACGGCCGCTAAACCTCTCGCGGCCGCGTCACTGCGCCGGCACTTCGTGGGCGCATATCGGTCGGATTGCCGGAGGCGGGCCATGATCACGCTGTGCAGGGGACGCTATCAGGCCCGGACCGCCGCAACTCCCGAGGATGTTGCGGCCGCCCAAGGCCTGCGCCACCTTGCCTTTCATGGCGTCGCCGGGTTCGATTGCGATGCCTTCGACGCGCTCTGCGGTCACATGCTGATCCAAGAGCAGCACACCGGGCGGCTGGTCTGCTGCTTCCGCTTCCTGCCTCTGGAGGACGGATCCCAGATCGGGCGCAGCTATGCGGCGCAATATTACGAACTTTCGGCGCTTTCGGCCTATACCGGCCCGATGGTCGAGATGGGAAGATTCTGCGTCCATCCCGATCTCACCGATCCAGATATCCTGCGCGTCGCCTGGGGAGCGATGACGTCATATGTCGATGCGGCGGGGGTCGAGCTGCTGTTCGGCTGCGCCTCTTTCGCCGGGACGGATACGCGTGAGTACCTAGATTCCTTCGCCATGCTGAAGGCACGGCATCTGGGCCCCAGCCGCTGGCTGCCGAGGGTCAAGGCGCCGGACGTGTTCCGCTTTGCCCAGCGGTTACGCCGCAAGCCGGACCAGAGGAAGGCGCTGTCGCGCATGCCGCCGCTCTTGCGCACCTATCTCATGATGGGGGGCTGGGTGAGCGACCATGCGGTGGTCGATGCACGGATGAACACGCTGCACGTCTTCACCGGGGTCGAGATCAACGCGATTCCCCCCACGCGCAAAAAGCTGCTGCGGGCCGTGGCGGGGCAGGGTGCGCAGACCCCTGCGCAATTCATGGACTCGTGACGCGGCGGCGCAGGTTCGCACCTACCTATTTTCAAGGCGCATACCGCCTACCGCTTGACCTTTCCGCGCCGCGCGCCTAGCCCGCTGCGCATGGCACAAGCACCCCTTCTCCAGCTCTCCGACATCTCGCTCACCTTCGGGGGCGAGCCGGTCTTCGCCGACATGTCCCTCGTCGTCCAGCCGGGCGACCGCGTCTCTCTGGTGGGGCGCAACGGGTCAGGCAAATCGACCCTGATGAAGGTCATGTCAGGGCTGGTCGAGGCCGATACCGGCACCCGTGTCGTGCCCCCCGGCATCACCGTCGGATACATGGAGCAGGAGCCCGATCTGAGCGGATTCGAGACGCTTGGCGATTATGCCGCCGAAGGTCTGGACCCGGGCGAGATGTACAAGGTGGAACGTGCGGGCGAGGGACTGAAATTCGACCCCGAGCGCCCCTGTGCGACTGCATCCGGTGGCGAGAAGCGCCGCGCGGCGCTGGCGCGCCTGATGGCGTCCGACCCCGATCTGCTGCTCTTGGACGAGCCGACCAACCACCTCGACATCGAGGCGATCGGCTGGCTCGAGGACGAGCTCAAGACCACGCGCAAGGCTTTCGTCCTGATCTCTCACGACCGCCGGTTCCTGAGCGAACTCACCCGCGCGACGCTCTGGATCGACCGGGGAGCGGTGCGCAGGGCCGAGCAGGGCTTTGCAGGATTTGAGGCGTGGCGTGACAAGATCTGGGAAGAAGAGGACCAGCAGCGCCACAAGATGGACCGCAAGATCAAGGCCGAGGCGCGTTGGGCGGTCGAGGGCATCAGTGCACGGCGCACCCGCAACCAGGGCCGTGTGCGCGCCCTGCAGGACCTGCGCGCCGAGCGCAGTGCGATGATCAGACGGCAGGGCACGGCCGCGATGGACCTCGCTTCTGCGCCCCAATCCGGCAAGAAGGTGATCGACGCGCAGCATGTCGGCAAGGCCTTCGGCGAGACGCGCATCGTCGAGGATTTCACCCTGACCGTGCAGCGCGGCGACCGAGTCGCCTTTGTCGGCCCGAATGGCGTCGGCAAGACGACGCTGATCCGGATGCTGATGGGCGAGATCGCTCCGGATTCGGGCTCCGTCACTCTGGGCACCAACCTGCAGGCAGCGGTGTTCGATCAGACACGTTCGCAACTCGACCCCGAAATGTCGCTCTGGGAAAGCCTTACCGGCGATTCCGAGATGCGGGTTTCGGGCAAGGCGGACCAGATCCTCGTGCGCGGGCAGCCCAAGCATGTGGTCGGCTACCTCAAGGAATTCCTGTTCGACGAACGGCAGGTCCGTGCTCCGGTGAAATCGCTCTCGGGCGGCGAAAAGGCCCGGCTGTTGCTGGCACGGATCATGGCGCGCGAATCCAACCTGCTGGTGCTGGACGAACCGACCAACGATCTCGATGTCGAAACGCTGGACCTGCTGCAGGACATTCTTGGCGAATATGACGGCACCGTGCTGCTCATCAGCCACGACCGGGACTTCCTCGACCGCGTCGCCTCGATCACAGTTGCACTGGAAGGTGACGGCAAGGCCACGGCCTATGCCGGCGGGTGGAGCGATTACCGCGATCAGCGCGGCGGCGGCGAAGGCGACGTCTCGCCAAAGGCGCAGGCCAAGGCGGCGAAGGCTGCTGCCGAGTCCAAGGGCAAATCGGCGCCCAAGGGCCTGAGCTTCACCGAAAAGCACAAGCTCGAGACGCTCCCCAACGAGATCGCCCGGCTCGAGGCCGAAATCGCTAAGCTCGAACAGCTCATGGCCGATCCGGAACTCTTCAGCCGCGAGCCGGTGAAGTTCCGCAAGGCGACCGAAGCGCTGACGCAGCGTCAGACGGCGCTGGTCAAGGCCGAGGAAGACTGGCTGCTGCTCGAGGAAAAGGCCGAGACGTCAGGTCAGGCGTGATCGCAAGGCCTTGGCGCGGGGCAGGTGCGGCTTAGGTCCGCAAACATGACGGCGCATTTCATCGGTTCGAACATCTATCGCGGCTCGTCTTATGGAAAGCTGCATCCGTTGTCGATTCCGCGTGTTCCGACGGTGATCGACCTCTGCCGCGCCCTGGACTGGCTGCCGTCTGACCAGTATCGCACCAGCCCCCGTGCCAAGCCTTCGGCGCTGACCGGTTTCCACACCGCAGATTACATCGCCGCACTGGTGCAGGCCGAGGCGGATCAGACCCTCTCTGACACCGTGCGTCAGCGTCACAACCTCGGCACGCTGTCCAATCCGGTCTTCCCCGAGATGTATCGCCGTCCTGCCACTGCGGTCGGCGGCGGGCTGCTTGCCGCGGAAATGGTGGCGCAGGGGGGCATGATCTACAATCCCGGCGGCGGCACGCATCACGGCTTTTCCGACCGCGCCTCGGGCTTCTGCTACCTCAACGAACCGGTGCTCACGATTCGCCGCCTGCTGGCGCTCGGGATCGAACGGGTCGCTTACGTGGATATCGACGCGCATCACTGCGACGGCGTGGCCGAGGGGTTTCACGGCTCGGAGCAGGTCCGCATGATTTCAGTGCACGAGGCCGGACGCTGGCCCTTTACCGGTGCGCTCGACGACACGGCAGGGGGCGCTGCCTTCAACCTGCCGGTACCGCGTGGTTTCAACGATGACGAATACCGGCTGGCGCTGGAGGATGTGATCCTGCCGGCCGTCGCGAATTTCCGGCCGCAGGCGATCTTTCTGCAATGTGGTGCGGATGCGGTGACCGAAGATCCGCTCTCGCGCCTCGCCCTCTCCAACAATGCCCACTGGGACACGGTGCGTGCTCTCATGCCGATGGCGCCGCGGCTGATCGTGTCCGGGGGCGGTGGCTACAATCCGTGGACGGTGGCGCGGCTCTGGACCGGGGTCTGGGCGACGCTGTCGGGCCGCCAGATCCCCGACCGGCTGCCTGAGGAAGCGCAAACGGTGCTGCAGGGCCTGTCTTGGGTGCGCAAGGCACAGCCCGGACCGGCGCTGCTGACACGGCTCAGGGACGATCCGCGCAACGGAGAGATCCGCGAAGAGGTGCGAGATGCCGTGCGCGTGCTGCGCGAACGGCTCATTGCGCCCTGAAGGCCTTGGCTGCGGTATTTTACGGAGATCATGTGGAGCGGGTAACGGGAATCGAACCCGTAACTAAAGCTTGGGAAGCTGCCGTGATACCTTTTCACCATACCCGCGCTCACGGGATACCGATTACGCTGGCCCAGGAAGGGCGTCAAGCCTGTCTTGCGGCACACGCAATGGTGAGCGCGGCGTGGGTTGGTGTGACGCGATCCCCGGCCATGTGCTAGCAGTAATGATGCAATGAAAGGCCCTGAAATGACCATGACACGCCGTACCTTCGCCCTGACCGGGGCCGCGTCCCTGATGGCGCCCGCCGCAATCGCGCAAGGGGCGCAAGGGTATGCTCAGACGGCGGCGGGCCTCGACCAGCTGCATGCGCTGGTAGTGCGGCAGGGTGGCGAGGATCTGCTGGCCGAGGCCTATCGCGGCGGAGGTCTGTCGCAGGTCGCGAATGTGAAATCGGTGTCCAAGACGCTCGTTGCGCTGCTGACCGGCATCGCAATCGAAAAGGGTCACCTGAGCGGCGTGGATCAGGCGGTTCTGCCGCTGCTCGGTCGCGCAGAGACCGGGGATGCGCTCGATGATCTCACCATCGGCGATCTGTTGTCGATGCGCGCAGGGCTCGCCAGCACGTCGGGTGGCAATTACGGCACCTGGGTGTCGAGCGGCGACTGGGTGGACTTCGTGCTGGATCAGGAGCTTGTTTCAGCGCCCGGCGGGCGGTTCATCTATTCTACCGGCGGCTGGCACGTTCTGGGAGCGGCGCTGTCGCAGGCTTCGGGCATGTCACTGCACCGGATGGCACAGGAATGGCTCGGCGCGCCGCTCGGCGTCGATTTCGCTCCTTGGGTGCGGGATCCGCAGGGCCGTTACCTCGGCGGCAACGAGATGGCGGTGAGCCCTCAGGGCCTGGCCCGGATCGGTGAAATGGTGCTCCAGCAGGGCCGCGCCGGTGACAGTCAGGTGGTGCCGCAAGACTGGATCGAAAGATCCTGGGAGCCGCGCGGACGCTCGCCATTTTCCGGCGATCAATACGGCTATGGCTGGTTCCTGACGCAGATTGCGGGGCGCGAGGCGTCCTACGGGCGCGGCTATGGCGGGCAGGTGCTTGCCGTGGTGCCCTCGCTCGATCTCGTGATAGCGATCACTTCGGACCCGACGCTGCCGGCCCGTTCTGGCGGTTATTTCGGCGATCTGCGCAACCTGATGGAGCAGATCGTGTCGCAGACGCCGCAGGCTTAACTGCGCCGCCGTCTGCGGCCCTCGCGATCGCCGCTGGCATTGAAGGACACATTGGGCAGCGTGGCGATCTTGGCCAGTTCCGCGAACGGGTCCGTCTTGTGCGGGATCGCGTTCGCGGCGACGAAATGCTCCTGAAACTTCGGCTCGATCGCCGTCTCGACCTTGGTGATCTGGCGCACCACGCGCTCGATCTCGGCCCGCGCGGACAGATTGCAGAGCGCGATGCGTGCCCCTGTTCCCGCGGCATTGCCGGCCGATGTGACCTTGTCGAGCGGGACGTCCGGGATCATGCCTAGAACAACCGCATGTTTGGCCGAGATATGCGCGCCGAAAGCGCCGGCCAGAACCACGCGGTCGACCGTCTCGACCCCCATCTCGTCCATCAGAAGCCGCGCGCCTGCATAGAGCGCGGATTTGGCGAGCTGAATGGCGCGGATGTCGCCCTGGGTCACCGTGATCAGCGGCCCGCCCTCGGCGGTGCCGTCATGGATCACGTAGGAATGGGTGCGCCCCTCTGGGATCATGCGGGACGTGCCGGTCTGTTCAGCGGATCCCATCAGGCCCGAGCCGTCGAGCAGGCCGGCAAGACGCAGTTCGGCCACGGCCTCGATGATGCCCGAGCCGCATATGCCGGTGATGCCGCTCTCGGCGACGACAAGGTCGAAACCTTCCTCGTCGGACCAGAGGTCGGAGCCGATGATTCGAAAGCGCGGCTCCTTGGTTTCGGGGTCGATGCGGATCGCCTCGATCGCGCCGGGTGCGGCGCGCTGGCCGCTCGAAATCTGCGCGCCCTCGAAGGCGGGGCCGGTCGGGGAGGAACAGGCGAGCACGCGGGTCGTGTTGCCGAGCAGCAGTTCGGCATTGGTGCCCACATCGACGATGAGGACGAGATCCTCGGACTTGCCGGGTTCCTCGGACAAGGCAACGGCGGCAGCGTCGGCGCCAACATGGCCAGCGATACAGGGCAGGATGTAGACATGGCCCGCCGGGGGCAGGGAGGTCAGGCCCAGCTCGCGCGCCTCGAGGTTCAGCGCATTCGACGTCGCAAGGGCAAAGGGCGCCTGACCGAGTTCCACCGGGTCGATGCCGAGCAACAGGTGGTGCATCACCGGGTTGCAGACAAAGACCGTCTCGAGGATCAGCGACGGATCGACATCCGCTTCCCTGGCGATATCCACTGCCAGCGTGTCGATGGCCTCGCGCACCGCAGCGGTCATCTCTCGGTCACCGCCGGGATTCATCATGGCGTAGGAGACGCGGCTCATGAGGTCTTCGCCAAAGCGGATCTGCGGGTTCATGATCCCGGCCGAGGCGACGACGAGCCCGGTTTCGAGGTCCGTCAGATGCGCCGCGATGGTGGTCGAGCCAAGGTCGATGGCGAGGCCGAACAAGCCGCTTTCATGGAGCCCCGGCCAGATCGCGACAAGCCGCGGCTGCGCATCCTCGCGTGCCTTGTGCAGGGCAACCGTCACCTTCCAGCCACCCTTGCGCAGGATCGGCTGGAGCCGTGACAGGGTGGTGAGGTCGGTGCTCACATCGGGAATGTCCCACTGCGCCTTGAGCGCGCGGGCGATGCGTTCGAGATCGCCCGTCGGTTCGTGCATGTCGGGCTCGTCCACCTCGATGTAATATACGCGGGTGGCGGGGTCCATGATGATGGGGCGGGCCGAGGCGGCCTTGCGCACGACCTGCCGGTGGACCTGGCTTTCGGGGGGCACGTCGATCACCACGTCGCCCTGCACGCAGGCCTGACAGCCGAGACGGCGGCCGCTCTTGAGCCCGCGCTTCTCGTCGTAGCGCTGCTCGACCGAGTTCCACTCGCTCAGCGCGTCACGCGCCACGGTGACGCCGTGCTTGGAGAATTCTCCGTAGGACGGCGTGATCTGGCATTTCGAGCAGATGCCGCGCCCGCCACAGACCGAATCGAGATCGACGCCCAGTTGGCGCGCGGCCGTGAGGACCGGCGTCCCCTTGGCAAAGCGTCCGCGTTTGCCCGAGGGGGTGAAGACGACAAGGGGATCGGTGCTCATGTTCGGGGGTCCTGTGGTCGTGTCTCGGGGCAACATAGCCATTGTTTGCGGAGTTGAAAGGCGGCAACCGGCGTTCCGGTGTCGCGGTGCGGCAGACGCGGTCACATCTCAGCCGGTCCAGGGCAGAACGGCGGGGCCGAAGATCCAGACGATCAGTGGAATGGGCGCCGTTCCGATCAGGAAGGTCAGCAGCGTGGCGCCCGGAGAAAAGATCCGGCTGAGCCCCGCGATGATCGCAAGACCCCCGCCGCCGCCGACCACCGCATTGCCCGGAAGGTTCAGCAGCAGCGCGAGCGCAACATATCGCCAGTCCCGCAGGATCCGGGCCAGCCAGTTCGGCGCATTCTGGCAGAGATAGCGCAGGCGCAGCTCCGGCGGCTCGCCACTGAACCGCAGGACCATGTCTGCCGCCGCGTTCAGGCGCAGGTCGCGCAATCCGCCGATGAGCCAGGGCGTCGGCAGCCAGCGGCCCAGCACCCAGGCAAGGGTGAGACCCGCGACCGTCGCGAGCCAGACGAAGGGCGCAGCATCGGCCCCTTTCATCACGAGAAGGGCAAGACCGATCTCGACGCCCGGCATGAAGGGCACGGCCAGCATCAGGGCATAGATCAGAAGCAGCAGCGCAAGCGCCGTCATGCCCGCGGGGCCCGTCTCCATCCGCAGCCAGTGCAGGGCCTGCAGCGCGGCCCAGACCAGGAGCGCGATGACCGCCAGCCTCAGGAATGTGCGCAGGAGCGCGGGCAGGGTCATCGGGTCGGGTCGTGCCGTTTGCCCGAACGGGGCGCTGCGCGGTGCGTCATGATCCATCTAGCCAGCGCAGGATCTCGCCGCGGTTGCCGTCAAGATCGGGGGCGGGGCTGCGGGTGGTGCGGTCTTCGGCGCCGCTCATCTTGACCGGATTGCCCGCGGCGGTGTAGGCAGCGCGGCCGTTCTTGTCGAGCACGTCGACCACCATATTGCGCGCAAGGATCTGCGGATCGCGCAGGACCTGATCGACGCTCTGGATCGGACCCGTGGGAATCCCGGCGGCAGTCAGGCGCGAGATCCAGGAAGCCCGGGTGTGCTCCAGCGTCACCGCCTCGATCAGCCGCTTGAGCAGGCGGGCATTCTTCACCCGCTCTGGGTTGGTGGCAAAGCGCGGATCATCCGCGACCGGCAGATTCAGCAGCACGCAGAGCTTTTCGAACAGCACGTCATTGCCGCAGGCAATCACGAAAAGCCCGTCCGAGGCGTGAAACGTCTCGAACGGCGCGATCGACGGGTGGCGCGCGCCGGTCGGCCCCGGCGCCTTGCCGCTGACCGTGGTGAGCGCGATGGCATGTTCCAGAAGCGTCACCTGTGCGTCGAGCATGGAGATGTCGATGCGCCGCCCATTGCCGGTGGCGGTGCGGTCATAAAGAGCTGCGAGGATGCCCTGGGCGAGGTACATTCCGGCGACGATGTCGCCGATCGAGGCGCCGACGCGCACCGGATCACGCCCCGACTCGCCGGTGATCGACATGACGCCGCCGCGCGCCTGCGCCACCATGTCATAGGACGGGCGCCTTGCATCCGGGCCGGTCTGGCCAAAGCCCGAGACCGAGCCGTAGATCAGCGCCGGATGGGCTGCATGCACGTCGTTCCAGCCATATCCGAGCCGCTCCATCACGCCGGGGCGATTGTTCTCCAGCAGCACGTCAGATCGGGCCAGAAGCTTGTCGAACACCGCGCGGTCACCTTCGGCCTTGAGATCGAGCACGATGGATTTCTTGGAATGGTTGATCGCGGCGAAATAGGCGCTCTTGCCGTCCTTGAAGGGCGGAAAGGCGCGGGTGTCGTCGCCGGTACCGGGACGCTCGACCTTGATCACCTTCGCGCCCATGTCGGCGAGCGTCATCGAGCAGAACGGACCGGCAAGCACATGGGTGAGGTCGAGAATGGTGATGCCGGCGAGAGGGAGGGACATGTCCTGATCCTTTGGTCGTTTGCACGTGCAGCACGCCCCTTAGACGCAGGGATGCAGGCGTCCGCAAGGGGGCGCGCACGAAATCCGCGCCGGTGACACATCCGGGCCGCGCCGCGCGATCCAAGTGATCGCGGCGCGGCGGATTTTCATGCAGATGTCGCCAGAGCCGCGCGCTCGGCGCGGGCATGGAAGATGAAGCCGAGCGTGTTCATCAGCACCTGAGCGGCGAGGATCGTCGTGCTGCCGGAGGGGTCGTAGTCAGGTGCCACCTCGACCAGGTCGAGGCCGACGACATCGTGCCGCCGCGCGACGGCCTGCAGCAGTTCGAGCACTTCGTAATAGAGGAATCCGCCATGGCTGGGCGTGCCGGGACCCGGTGCGATCGACGGGCAGAAGGCGTCGATGTCGAGCGTGATGTAGATCCGCGCGCCCGAAGGGATCCGGTCCATGAGGCCTTCGGTGCCCAGCGCCCTTGCCTGACGCACCGAGAGGATGTCGGAACCCATGGCCCGCGCATCCTCGTACCCGTCGCGGGCGGTCGAGCTTACATTGCGGATGCCGACCTGCGTGATGCCGTTCACGAAAGGCAGTTCGGCCGCACGCCGCATCGGGTTGCCATGACCAAAGCGCACGCCATGACGTTCGTCGACGAAATCGAGATGAGCGTCGATCTGCAGCACGTGAATGTCGCCCTGATCGTCAAAGGCCCGCAGGGCGGGGATGTTCACCGAATGATCGCCGCCGATCACAACCGGCAGCGCCCCGGCGGCGAGGATCGCTCGCACCCCGGTCTCGATATTGGCATGGCTCTGGATCGTGTCGGTGTGGATGATGTCGGCATCGCCGATATCGACGATCCGCACCTCGGGCCCGAGATAGGTCAGGTCATCCTCGTGATCATAGGCCCCGGCATGGCCGAAGGAGAACAGCGTCGACGCCTCGCGCACGCCGCGCGGTCCGAAACGCGCCCCGGCGCGGTACTGTGTGCCCGCATCGAAAGGCGCGCCGAGGATGGCGGCATCGGCGGCGATCGTCGTCCAATCCTCCACATAAGGCCTCTTGGCAAAGGTGGAGATTCCGGTGAAGGGCAGGTTCAGGCGGCCGGACTGGTAGCTGTGGCTCATGGGGCGCTCCGTTGGGCTATGTCGGGTTCGCTGGCAGGATGGCCGGGCTTCTCTCCATGGTAAAGAGAGGATGGCGCGGCCCCGCGTGACGCGAGGAGGGTGGTGTCGCGCGGGTGGCCACGGACCGAACCCGGGGGTTTTCCACCCCCGCGCCCCCGGAGGATATTTGCAACCCGAAGAAGGGCCAGGGTGCGGCATCTGGCGGCGGCGGCGCTATTGGGGTTTCCCTTGCGGGACAAAGCTGCGATAGGGACGCGCCAAATGATGTTTCCTGAGGAAGGTTGTTCCATGGAGATTCGCGAGGCTCTCACTTTCGATGACGTTCTGCTCGTTCCGGCAAAGTCCAGCGTGCTGCCCAGCACGGCCGATACGCGCACCCGCGTGACGCAGAATATCAAGCTCAACATTCCGCTGCTCAGTTCGGCGATGGACACGGTAACCGAAAGCCGCATGGCCATCACCATGGCGCAGGCCGGCGGCATGGGCGTCATCCATCGCAACCTCGATATCGAGCAGCAGGCCCGCGAGGTGCGCCGGGTGAAGCGGTTCGAGAGCGGGATCGTCTACAGCCCGGTAACCCTCACTCCGGACCAGACGCTGGCCGATGCCAAGGCACTGATCGAGCGGTACAATTTCACGGGATTCCCGGTGGTGGACGAAAAGGGCCGGGTGGTCGGGATCGTGACCAACCGCGACATGCGCTTTGCCGAACATGACGACACGCCGGTGAAGGTCATGATGACGACCGACAACCTCGCCATCCTTCAGGAACCGGCCGACCGCGACGAGGCCAAGAGCCTGATGCGCGCGCGGCGGATCGAGAAGCTGCTGGTGACGGACAAGAACGGCCGGCTCACGGGACTTCTGACGCTGAAGGATACCGAACAGGCCGTGCTGAACCCCACTGCATGCAAGGACGGGCTCGGGCGGCTGCGGGTCGCGGCGGCCTCGACCGTCGGGGATGCGGGTTTCGAGCGGACGCAGGCGCTGATCGATGCCGGGGTCGACATGGTCGTGATCGACACGGCGCATGGCCATTCCGAAGGCGTTGCCATCGCGGTCGAGCGCGCCAAGAAGCTGTCCAACGAGGTTCAGGTCGTGGCCGGCAATGTCGCGACAGGCGAGGCGACGCGGGCGCTGATCGGCGCTGGCGCGGACGCGGTCAAGGTCGGCATCGGGCCGGGCTCGATCTGCACCACGCGCATGGTGGCCGGTGTGGGCATGCCGCAGCTCACAGCGATCATGGATTGCGCGGCCGCGGCAGGCGACGTGCCGATCATCGCCGATGGCGGCATCAAGTTCTCGGGCGATTTCGCCAAGGCGATCGCGGCGGGCGCCTCCTGCGCCATGGTAGGCTCGATGATCGCCGGGACGGATGAAAGCCCGGGCGAGGTCATCCTGTATCAGGGCCGGACCTTCAAGGCCTATCGCGGCATGGGCTCGCTCGCCGCCATGGCGCGCGGCTCTGCCGACCGGTATTTCCAGAAGGACGCTGCCAGCGACAAGCTGGTGCCCGAAGGCATCGAGGGCCAGGTTCCTTACAAGGGATCGGCGACCGCGGTGGTACATCAGCTGGTGGGCGGATTGCGCGCCGCCATGGGCTATACCGGAAACGCCACGGTCGAGGAGATGCGCCACAATTGCACCTTTGTTAAGATCACGGGCGCGGGGCTCAAGGAAAGCCATGTCCACGACGTGCAGATCACCCGGGAATCGCCGAACTACCGGCTGGGGTGACCGCAGCCAAAACGTTTCTACATAGCCCCGCGCGTTGCCGGGGATTTTATAAGCAAGGGCGCCCGACGCGAAATCGGGCGCCCCTGTCGTCTCAGGCGATGTTCGAGCGGCGGTGTCTGGTGAGGTGCAGCATCACTTCGACCCCGGCGATGACCAGCATGGACAAGCCCACCAGCGGGAAGAAGATCCCGGCCAGAACGGCGATGCCGAGCAGCGTACGCGGAATGCGCCAGTCGGTTGGCATCTTCGGAGCGCCGATCCCGCCGACGGGGCGGCGTTTCCACCACATGATCGCGGCGGAGACCGCGAGCATCACCATCGCCGTGCAGGCCAGCAGCAGCACGATCTGGTTCGCGAGCCCAAAGGCCTGACCCATATGGATGCTCACTCCCCATTCCGCTGCCCAGCCAAGCGCGCCAAGGTCCGCAAGCCCGGCATCGTAGAGCACTGCACCGGTATACTGGTCGAGATGGATGACCCGTTCCTGCGAGATGTCGTCGGGATAGACCGACGCGGTGAAGACGCCCTCGGGACCGCTCGGCATGTTCAGATCATAGCCCGGCGCGATGCCGCGCCCCTCCACCGTTGCAACCACCTGGTCGAGCCCCGAGGGAATGCCGCCTGATGCAGAGGAGACCGGCATCGGCTGCTTTTCCATGATCCAGGGCGCGCGGTCGAGCACGTCCCCCACCGGCACGGTCGATGTCGGCGTCTTCGACCAGTAGCCGTCGGGCATGCCGAGCCCGGCAGCATAGGAGAGATCGTAGAACTTGCCACCCCAGACCGAGGACCACGGCAGGCCCGTCATGGCGAGGAAAACGATGAACGTGCCGGTATAGAGGCCGGTCACCGCATGCAGGTCGCGCCACCAGGGCCGGCCTTTTGTCGCCTTGATCGAAACCACGCCGACCTTCCTGCCACGCGGCCACCAGAGGTAGATGCCGGTGCCGACCAGCAGCACCATCCAGCCGGCCGCGGCCTCGATGAGGCGGTTGCCGAACCAGCCGACATATTCCAACGAATGCAGCTTGCGCACGACGAACATCGCCGGGCTCCCGGAGGGTCCCGACTCCCACTGGCTGCCCAGAACCGCACCGGAATAGGGGTTCACGAAGACCGTGTCCTTCAGACCATCCGCGCCGACGACCTTGACCTCGGCCGCGCGATCAGGTGCGGCGGGAGACTTGTAGGCCTTGAGCGTTCCGGGATGGCTTTCAAGCGCCGCCGCGGTGATGAGCGACGGAGCGAGTGTCGCCGTTTCAGCCGGTTCGACAAGCCGCAGATCGCCATACGCAGCGATGTTGAACTCGTCTTTGAAAAGGTAGATCGCGCCGGTCACGGCGATGATCAGCAGAAAAGGCAGGATGATGAGCCCTGCGATGAAGTGCCAGCGCCAGACGGCGCGATAGAGCGCGGAATCACCCGCGCTGCGTGTGGATGTGGGGGTCATGTCCCTATTTTCCCTTGAGGGCTGTGATGGGCCGCCCCGCTTCATCCCGGAGCGGCAGAATTGTTCGAGGCGTGTCTCAGCCCGTGATCAGCTGACGGATCTTGCCCATCGCGCGATCGAAATCTTCCTGATAGGTGATCGCCTGCTCAAAGCGCCCGCGCCTGTCGAAGAGCAGCACATAGGCGGAGTGGTCCATCGTGTATCCGCCATCCTTCAGCGGCACCTTCTGCGCATAGACACGGAAGGCCCTGATCGCCTTGTCGATTTCTGAGCGCGACCCTGACACGCCGGTCACTCCCGGGACCCAAGAGACGTAGTCTCCCAGCATCTCGGGTGTGTCGCGTTCGGGATCGACGGTCACGAAGAAGACGCGGAGCTGTTCGCTGTCTTCGGCAAGAATCGCCTGCCACTCCGCGACGTCGCCCAGCGTGGTCGGACAGACTTCCGGGCAATGTGCGAAGCCGAAAAATACTGCAGACGGTGTGCCGGTCAGCGTATCTTCGGTGAAGGTACTGCCATCGGTCGCGACGAGGCTGTAATCACCGTGGCCCAAAGTATCCGCCAGAGAAGGGTTGAGCCGCGGTTCCAGCACCAGGAACCAGCCGGCCGCCAGGAGGACCAGAACTGCCAGCCCTCCGGCGGTGGCAAGCGCGACCTTGCGTGTGGATGTCATCACCTTCACTCGCCTTCGGTGTCGTGATCGGCATGACCGCCAGGGCCCGCACCGTCACGCGCCACGATCGGCATGGTCAGCGTCACTTCGCCCGCATTTGCGAAGACCAGGGTGACTTCGGTGCTGTCGCCTTCGGCCATCGGACCGGCAAGATCCATGAACATGATGTGAAAGCCGCCGGGTTTCAGAATCACGGTCTCGCCAGCGGGGATCGGCAGACCTTGCTCAAGCTCCCGCATCTTCATCACGTCTCCGTCCATCGCCATCTCATGCACTTCCATGCGCGACGCCGCATCCGAGCGCACTGCGACCAGCGTGTCGTCGCTGTCCCCGGTATTTGTGATGGTCAGAAAGCCGCCCGCGACCGGCTGGTTCGGCAGGGTCGCGCGGGCGAAGGGGGCGGTCAGTTCGAGTGCGCCCAGCGTGACCACGCTGTCCTGCGAAACCGGTGGCGTGATCATTGTGCTCGTGTCGGCAGTGGCTTGCGGCTGTTCGAGTTTGGTATCGGCATGGGACGCCGCAGCCAGACAACCAAGGCCAATAAGCGCTGTGAGCGTAAAGGTGATATAGTTCATATGAGTCTCCTGAGAGATCCGGGCGCACGTATCGCGTGTGCCGCATGACATAATTGCGCCGAGAGAACGGCGCGCAAGGTTGTGTCGGGATCAGACGGAGAGTGGTGGTGCACGCACGGAGACATGCGCCGAGAGATGCTGCGGTCCTAGTACGAGATGGTGGCCGGAGCGCTGCAGGGCGACCTGAAAGATACGCTGTTGCGGGTCGGGGGCCGCAATACGGGGCGCCTCCGGCAAGTTGTGGCAGAACCGACAGCGATGATCGTGACCGACATCGTCGAGCCCGCAAAGATCCTCGGTGAGCATTCCCAACGCGTGGAACGCTTCAAGACGCGCCGCATCGTCGCGGTCCGGGGCCATGTGATGCGCTGACACGGTGCTGAGCACCGCAAGCATCAGCGCGGTGCAGAACGCGAACATCATTCTGCGCAGATCATGGCCCATGCGTATTATCTGCCGCAATCCGGGTGAAAGGGGAAGACAGTAAACTTGCTTGAAGCATTTTGCGCTGCAGATCCTTCTGCCGCGAACAGGCGTCAGGCCTAATTGACTCGCGTGGCTGTCCGTTCGTCAGGCCGGGTCGATCATCAGCTCGTCATAGCCAGACTGCAGACAGGGCTGGCGGGAAAAGCACAGCCTGGGCAGCGCCACGACGACGATCTCGGCTGTGGTGTAAACGGAACTGTCCTCCTCCATCAGGTGGCCGCCGCTAACCCGCCCGTCGCCGTCCCCCATGCTGAGGTGAATGTGTTGACCCGCGGCGTCGATCGTTCCCACCAGCGACAGGATCTCGAAATGCCCTTCATGGAGCGAAGACACGTCCCGGTTAGCATGGCGCAGCCGCACCCGAGTGAGGCTTCCGACGCAGGAAACGACGGCCATCGCCGAAGTCCCGCCAGCCTCGAAGGCTGCGCGCAGACCGTGAACAAGGTTTTCGCCCGGCATCAGGCGCAGCGCGATGAAACGGCCATCGGATATGGGTAAAGTCACAGGCGTTCTCCGCGTCTTTCCGGGAATTTCTGGCATGAGCCTGCTGGCGAGGGAAGGGTGGAATGTCCGGAGTTTCGGGGCGGACCGTTGATTGCGCTCGCTGAAAGCCTTCAAATGCAGATCAAAAACATTCGGAAAAATCGACGCGCCTGGACGTGACATGAAAGCGGAACCCGGTTTTCGTGTCACATCAAAGGCTGTTTTCCGGCTCGGCCACCGAATTTGGAAAGCAATGACGCGCACCGGCTCGAAGAGCCAATTCGGGCTCTCCGCAGATCCAGACAAGTCATTGGAAGGTTTGGTAGGTGGTGAGGGACTTGAACCCCCAGCCAAAGCGTTATGAGCGCTCTGCTCTAACCAATTGAGCTAACCACCCACGGAGTAAGCATCTATTACCCGTCCAAGCCGACGAGGCCAAGCAGAAATTCGCAGCAAAGCAACTTGCAGCAATGTCATAATCCAGTTGTTCCAAGGCGCCGCGCTGGGCGCGCGCGCGATGGCAGCGGCATCGCAATCATGCTTGCCGTCGCATCCGTGGACCACGCAACGCGTCGAGCGCGGCGACGGCAGGATAGGCACCTGCCTCGGCACCTTCGGTGTTTCCTTTGGCTGCGCCCCGGGGTAAAGCAGCCCGAAATCAGCGAAAGGTGCGTCATGAGCGGGGACAAGAGCAAGAACGGCATCACCTATGCCGATGCGGGTGTGGATATCGACGCGGGCAACGCCCTTGTCGAGCGGATCAAGCCTGCGGCCAAGCGGACGGCGCGCCCCGGTGTGATGTCGGGCCTTGGCGGGTTCGGTGCGCTCTTCGATCTCAAGGGGGCCGGATATTCCGACCCGGTTCTTGTGGCGGCGACTGATGGCGTGGGCACCAAGCTGCGCATCGCCATCGATACCGGCCATGTCGACGGCGTCGGCATCGATCTTGTCGCGATGTGCGTGAACGATCTGGTCTGTCAGGGTGCGGAACCCTTGTTCTTTCTCGACTATTTCGCAACCGGCAAGCTTGACACGGAGACGGCCGCGCGCGTGATCGAAGGCATCGCCGAAGGTTGCGTGCGCTCTGGCTGCGCGCTGATCGGTGGCGAGACGGCTGAAATGCCGGGCATGTATCCTGCGGGCGATTTCGACCTTGCCGGTTTCGCCGTCGGCGCGATGGAGCGCGGCACCGAATTGCCCGCAGGCGTGCAGGCGGGGGATGTCCTGCTTGGCCTCGCCTCGGATGGCGTGCATTCGAACGGTTATTCGCTGGTGCGCAAGCTGGTCGAGGTGTCGGGGCTTGGCTGGGATGCGGACTGCCCCTGGTCGGATCAGAGCCTTGGCGCGGAACTGCTGACCCCGACGCGGCTTTACGTCCGCCAAGCGCTTGCGGCCGTAAAGGCGGGCGGAGTGCATGGACTCGCGCATATCACCGGCGGTGGCCTTACCGAGAACCTTCCGCGTGTCCTGCCCGAAGGCCTGGGCGCTTCGATCTATCTCGACGCCTGGACGCTGCCCCCGGTCTTTGCCTGGCTTGCGGAAACCGGTGGCATGGCGCAGGGCGAGATGCTCAAGACCTTCAATTGCGGCGTCGGCATGATCGCCGTTGTGTCCGCCGACCGGGCCGAGGCGCTGACCGCGCTGCTGGCCGAAGAGGGCGAGCAGGTCATCCCGCTCGGCTATGTGACCGAGACGCCGGGCGTGCAGTATTCGGGCGATCTTGCGTGAGCGCACGGGTTGCCATTCTGCTTTCCGGTGGCGGGTCGAACATGGTGGCGCTGGCGCAGAGCATGACCGGCGATCACCCGGCGCGCCCGGTTCTGGTCATGGCCAACAGCGCCGGTGCCGGGGGTCTTGAAAAAGCCCGCGCCATGGGGATCGAGACCGATTTTGTCGACCACCGCCCGTTCAAGGGCGACCGCGCCGCCTTCGAGGATGCGCTGCATGCGCGGCTGGTGCAGGCCGACCCGGACATACTCTGCCTGGCCGGCTTCATGCGGGTGCTGACCGAAGGCTTCGTGCGCCGCTGGCAGGGGCGGATGCTGAACATCCACCCATCGCTCTTGCCGAAATATCGCGGGCTGCATACCCATGCCCGCGCGCTCGAGGCCGGCGATGCGCAGCATGGCTGCACCGTGCACGAGGTCACGCCGGAACTGGACGAAGGTCCGATTCTGGGTCAGGCGACAATCCCCGTAAAGGCAGAGGACACGCCCGTCACTCTGGCCGCGCGTGTCCTCGTGATGGAACATCAACTGTATCCGGCGGTTCTGCGCCGGTTCGCGTCCGGAGACCGGACGCCGGTTCAGCTGCCTTAGCGCAGCGAAACCGAGCTGGCGGAATTTCCGTGCCAGCCATCGGCGACGATTTCCGATGCCGGTGCCATCAGGGCAGGGACGCCCATCAGCAGGACAAGCACGACAGCAGTCAGGACGGCGGCCAGCGTGGAGCGGTCCTGCGTTCTGCTGCGGGCGGGGGCGATGTGAAGATCAAGAGTGGTCATGGGTCAACTCCGTTCCATGATGTTGTTGACCGGATATAGGCAAGACAGACACATTAGAAAAATGAATGTTTGATGTAGGAAACATCACGAAACTGGATGAATTGGAAAGTCCTTTGCAGACAATGCTATTACCGCCCAAACCGCTTCCAGAAGCTGAAAGGTGCCGTCGGGGAACGGCTACCGTAGCAGTGCCATGACCGCCGGATCGGTGCCAGACCGCCGCCGCCGGATCGCTTTCCTTGCAGAGGCCTTTGATCTATCGTCAAGTTGGGTATACGACGCGCCTGCAAACAAGAATGACAACCGGCCGGAGCCCGAATGAAGACGATTACGACGACCGAGGATCTGGCCGCATTTTGTGAGCGTGCCAAGGGACAGCCCTATGTGACCGTGGATACCGAGTTTCTGCGCGAGCGGACCTATTATTCCAAGCTCTGCCTCCTGCAGCTGGCGCTGCCCGGAACCGATGACAGCAACGCCGTGCTGGTCGATCCGCTGGCAGAGGGCCTGTCGCTCGATCCGCTGATGGATCTCTTTCGCGACACGTCGGTGGTCAAGGTTTTCCATGCCGCGCGGCAGGATCTCGAGATCTTCTATGTCGATCACGGCGTGATCCCAGAACCGATGTTCGATACGCAGGTCGCGGCGATGGTCTGCGGCTTTGGCGAACAGGTCGGCTACGAGACGCTGGTGAAGCGGATCGCAAAGCAGGGCCTCGACAAGTCCTCGCGCTTTACCGACTGGTCGCGACGGCCCCTGTCGGATGCGCAGAAGGTCTATGCCCTGGCCGATGTCACGCACCTGCGCCAGATCTACGAATTTCTCGCCCGCAAGCTCGAGGAAACCGGGCGGCATCGCTGGGTCGAGGAAGAGATCAAGCTGCTCACCAACCCCGAAACATATATCACCCGGCCCGCCGAAGCCTGGCTGCGGATCAAGACGCGCTCGACCGCGCCGCGCTTCCTCGCCATCGTGCGCGAACTTGCGACCTTCCGCGAGGCCTATGCCCAGGAACGCAACATTCCCCGCAGCCGGGTCTACAAGGACGACGCACTGGTGGAGCTTGCCTCGACCAAGCCGCAGAGTTTCGACGATCTCGGCCGCTCGCGCCTGCTGCTGCGCGAGGCCCGCAAGGGTGAGATCGCCGAGGGAATCCTCGCCGCCGTCAAGCGCGGTGTCGAATGCCCAAAGGAGGACCTGCCGGAACCGGATCTGAGCCGCGAAAAGATGCAGGTCAATCCGGCGCTTGCGGATCTGCTGCGGGTGCTGCTCAAGGCCAAGACCGAAAGCTCGGGTGTGGCCTCCAAGCTGATCGCCCCGGCGGCGGATCTCGATGCCATCGCGGCAGGGCTGCGGGATGTTGCTGCCCTCACCGGGTGGCGGCGCGAGGTCTTTGGCGAGGACGCGCTGCGTCTTTGTGAAGGGCGCATCGCGCTCGCCGCCAAGGGCAAGACGGTCGCTGTGATCGAAATCTGAGGTGTCTGGGTCCTGCCGTCAGGCGGGACTGCAGATCAGGAGACGAGGCGTGCCGGGGGCTGGCTCGGATCCTTGCTGTTGGGATAGACCAGACCGGCCGAGATCACGAGCTTGGCCGCATCTTCTATGGTCATTTCAAGCTCGATCACATCCTCGGCCGGAAAGAACAGCAAAAAGCCGGAGGTCGGGTTCGGCGTCGTCGGCACGAAAACCGAGATCAGCTCGCCGCTCACCTCGGCGCGATGCGCAATCTCTCCGCGCGCCTTGGTCGACACGAACCCGATCGCCCATATCCCCTTGCGCGGATACTGGATCAGGCAGGCCTTCTCGAAACTGCTTTCCGTCTGCACGAACACCGTCTCGGCGATCTGCTTCACGCCGCTATAGATCGACCGCACCACCGGCATCCGGTTCACGAGGCTTTCGGCAAAGCGGATCAGAGACCGCCCGATCAGGCCTTTGGCGATCCATCCGACAGCCACCGTGAAGACCAGGAAGAAGATCACGCCGATGCCGCGCAGGTTGATTCCGATATACTGCTCGGGATTGAAGCGCGTGGGCACCAGCGGCAGCACGAATCCGTCGATCCATCCGATGACGGTCCAGATCAGCCAGATTGTCATGCCGACGGGCGCAATTACCACGAGGCCGGTGAGGAAACTGGCACGAATTTTGGCCAGCATGCCTGGGCGCCGGGGACTCAAGGGATCGAACGGGGTTTTCATCAGCGCGTTTCCAAGGACTTTTTCGAAACCTAGGCGGTCGGCGGGTCTTCTACAATGGGCGTGGCGCGATCACGTGCCCGACAGTCGGGCATCTGGTCAATTCGCGGGCAATTGCGCCTGCCGGTCGGGCCATGTGAGCGTTCCCGGTCCCTCGCTCGCCGGTCAGTCCCCGGCCATCTCGCAGGCGATTTCGGCCCCGAGACGGGCATTGTTCAGCACGAGCGCGATGTTCGCGTCGAGTGATCGCCCGTCTGTCAGCTCGAAGATGCGCTGCAGCAGATAGGGCGTGAGATCCTTGCCGACGATGCCGTGATCGGCGGCATCGCGGGTCGCCTTCTGGATGACCGGCGTCAGTTCGGCGCGCGGAATTTCGGCCGCTTCGGGAATCGGATTGGCGACGAGCTGACCGCCGGGCAGGCCAAGCGCGGCGCGCATCCGGTGCGCCCGCGCGATGGCCGCCGCCGAATCCATCCGAAGCGGCGCGCGCAGACCTGCAGAGCGGGACCAGAAGGCCGGCAATTGGTCCTGTCGATAGGCGATCACGGGAACGCCCATGGTTTCAAGCACTTCCAGCGTCTTGGGCAGATCGAGGATGGCCTTGGCCCCGGCGGCGATCACGGTGACGGCGGTCTGGCTCAGCTCGCGCAGGTCGGCGGAGATATCGAAGGAGGATTCAGCCCCCTTGTGCACGCCGCCGATTCCCCCCGTGGCAAAGACCTGGATCCCGGCCAGATGCGCGGCGATCATCGTGGCGGCGACGGTGGTCGCGCCTGTGCGTCCCTCGGCCATGCAGACGGCCATGTCGGCACGGCTGAGTTTTGCGACATTGCGGGCCTTGGCCAGCGCCTCGATCTGCGCATCCTCGAGCCCGACACAGAGCCGCCCGTCGATCACCGCGATCGTGGCGGGTTCGGCACCACCTTCGCGCACCGTCGCCTCGATCCGGCGCGCGACGTCGAGGTTCTGCGGCCATGGCATGCCGTGGGTGATTATGGTGGATTCGAGCGCCACGACCGGGCGCTTCTCCGACAGGGCCGCGGCAACTGCGGGCGAGAGATGGAACAGCGGCATGAGGATCCTTTCGTCGGCACTTCGGTGTCTTGCGGGAATAGCGCGCATCGCGGGGGCGTGTCGAGACAGCGGATGGTGGGCCCCGACCATTTTCCGGCCTGGAATGGCATTCGGAAACTTCCCTTCAGGACAGAGGAAAGCACTTCAGGACGGGGTGTCGCCCGAAACATAGGCCGCCGCCGCATCGAGCGCCCGGCCCAGCGCGCCGCGACGATCCGCCCCACCCAGCTCGGCGGCGATATGGGCGGCCATGAACGTGTCGCCGGCGCCGGTCACGCGGGTCACGAGCACTTCGGGTGGTCTCAGCGACAGGATGCTGTCCGGGTGTCCGTCACAGGTCGTCTCGCCTCCGTCGGTCACCAGTGCCCGCGCGGCGCCACGGGCAAGAAGTGCCGTGGCGGCATCCGGTGCGGCGTCGAATCTGGTCTGGCACAGGATGCCGGCCTCTTCGAGATTGACGTAAAGCGTGCCGCGGCCTGCGCGCAGGAACGGCATCAGCCGCTCCGCCTTGCCCGGAGAGGCGGGGGCGATGCGCAGGTCGGCGGCACGAAAGGCGGGGCTGCGCGCGATCTCGTCCAGCAGGGATTCGGTGAGGTTGCCATCGAGCGCAACCGGACCGGCATAGGGGGAGTCGATGCTGCCAAGCGGCCCGTCGGTCAGGGGCCGCAGGATCTTGGCCCCGGCGGCTTCGAGCGAATGGGCGTCCGCAATCGCGGCGATGAGCCCGTTGGCACCTTCGACGGCCATGTAACGGTCCGTGGGCAGATCCTCGGAGCGGTAGAGATAGGTCGTGTCGAGCCCGAGATGCGCACAGGCGGCGGTCAGTTCGTCGCCTTCTGCATCCTGCCCGACGGTGGAAAGAAGCGCTGGATGCAGGCCGAACCGGGCCAGCGTCATCGCGATGTTGAGCGCGACACCGCCGGGCAGGCGGATGATGCGGCCGGGCACATCGCTGCCACGCGCCATCACGCTCGCCGAACGGCCGATCACGTCCCAGAGGACGGAGCCGATGCACAGGATATCAAGTTGCGATGTCATGAACCTTTCTTTGGCGCGTATCTACCGGCTCTGCAAGCGGGCGCGGATCGACCGGGCGTCACACGGGCGCCTTTGTGCCCGTTCCCGCATCGTCAGGATCGACGGAGGCCCGCCCGCAGCACCTACCAGACTTGCCGAGTTGCGGACCTTGTGCCACCAGTTGCGCAAACATGAAGGAGCCCGGACATGAAACCCACATTGATGCGCCCCACGGGCATGCCGCAAAGCGTCTCGAGCCCCGTTGTGACGCCGCTGATGCCCTCGGTCGTCTATGCGAGCGAGACTCCGGACGCGCTCGACGACCAGTATGAGGGCCGCGTGAAGGGCTACACCTATGCCCGCGAAGGTCACCCCAATGCGGATGTTCTGGCGCAGCGCATCGACGCGCTCGAAGGCTGTACCGGCGGCATCGTCACCGGGTCGGGCATGGCGGCGGTCACGGCGGCGCTGCTCGGGCTCTGCAGTGCCGGGGATCATGTCTTGGGCGGCGATCAGCTCTATGGTCGCTCGCTGCGGATGATGAAGGACGACCTGCCGCGTCTCGGGATCGCGACGACGCTCGCCGACCCCACCGATGTCGCGGCTTTCGAGGCCGCATTCCGTCCCGAGACGAAGCTCGCGCTGGTCGAGGTCGTGTCGAACCCGACGCTGCGCATCGCAGACCTGTCGGGGATCGCCGAACTCTGCAAGAAGCGCGGTGTGCTGCTGGTGGTCGACAACACCTTCACCACCCCCGCCGCGGTGACGCCCTTCGACTGGGGCGCGGACGTGGTGCTGCATTCTGTGACGAAGCTGCTGGCGGGACATTCCGACGTGACGCTTGGCTGGGTCGCGGCGAACACGCCGGAGCTTACCAAGAAGCTCTATGATTTCATCGTGACCACCGGCCTCACGCCGAGCCCGTTCGACTGCTGGCTGGCCGAACGCGGGATGATGTCCTTTGGCCTGCGTTTTGCCCATGCGCAAGAAACGGCGCGCAAGCTGGCCGATCACCTTGCCGGACAGAAAGGCGTGCGCCGCGTGCTGTACCCGACGCGCGACGACCATCCCGACCACGCCCGGGCGCAGGCGGTCCTGCAGGGCGCCGGGGGCAACATGCTGAGCTTCGAGCTCGACGGAGCGCGCGAACAGGCGAACGCCTTTGCGGCGGCTGCAAAGGGCATCGCCTTTGCCCCAACGCTCGGGGATGTCGGCACGACGCTGTCGCATCCGGCTTCGAGCTCGCATCGCGCTCTTGGCGCCGAGGGGCGGCTCAAGCTCGGCATCACCGAAGGCTTTTTCCGCGTTTCGGTCGGCCTGGAAGACGCCGATGCCCTGATCGCCACCTTCGAGGACGGGTTGCGCGCAGCGGGATCCGCCGGATGAGCTTCACGCCGCAGGCGGTAATCGACGCTCTGCCGCTGCCGGCACTCATGATCCGGC
Source organism: Rhodobacterales bacterium (assembly GCA_038260405.1). GTDB lineage: Bacteria > Pseudomonadota > Alphaproteobacteria > Rhodobacterales > Rhodobacteraceae > Puniceibacterium. Next base: position 114,453 of record JBBSNW010000002.1, read on the forward strand.
GGGACGAACGGATCGAAGGCGCGAACGCTGCGGCGATGAAGCTGCTCGGCGAAGGTATCCGGGGGCGGCATTTTATCACCGCGCTCCGCCAGCCCGCGCTGCTCGACGCGATCGAGGCGACGCTGCGCGACGGCAAGCCGCGAACGTCGCGCTACCTCACCAATGACGGGCGGCAGGACACGACGTTCCAGGTCTCGTGCCGCCCGGTGCCGCTGAGCCAGGGACCGGGCGCGCTGGTGGTGTTCGAAGATGTGACGCATCTCGAGCAGGCCGGTCAGATGCGCCGGGACTTCGTCGCCAATGTGAGCCACGAGCTGCGCACGCCGCTGACGGCATTGATGGGGTTCATCGAGACGCTGAAGGGGCCCGCGCGCAACGACGCGGCGGCGCGAGACAGGTTTCTCGGCATCATGGAAAGCGAAGCCGGGCGGATGAACCGTCTGGTCGGCGATCTTCTGTCGCTGAGCCGCGTCGAGGCGGATGAGAGGGTGCGCCCGACCGGACGCCTCGATCTGGGCGAGCTGGTCGAATCGACGGTGCACGGCATGGCCCCGCTCGCGGAAGAGGCTGGCGTGCGCGTCGGGATGGACCTGCCGCCGCCGTTCCAGATGACCGGGGATGCCGACCAGTTGCGCCAGGTGCTGACCAACCTGCTGGAGAACGCGATCAAGTATTCGGGGCGCGGTTCCGACGTGACGGTGCGTGTCTCGGCGCCGGGATACGAGCCGCGGGTGCGCGGCGAGGGGGTCACGCTCGAGGTGATCGACAGTGGCCCAGGGATCGATCCGATACATCTTCCTCGGCTCACCGAACGGTTCTACCGCGTCGACAATCATCGCAGCCGCGAGATGGGCGGTACCGGGCTGGGCCTCGCCATCGTCAAGCATATCGTGAACCGTCATCGCGGGCGGCTGCAGGTCGACAGCACGATGGGGCAGGGCAGCGTGTTCAAGGTCGTGCTGCCGGTCTGACTGTCTTGTCAGTAGGAAGCTCCGGCCATCCGGTTGCGAAACTTTTCGACCTGTGAAAAGTTTGCAACTGACACCTTCCCGACGGAGATCAGATCATGGCCCTGAGCGCCCGACCGAACGCGCCATTCGACCTCGAGCCGCTGTCGCGTCTGCTGACGGATCAATCCGACCTTGCTCTGGTCAATCCGAACGCGAAATTCCCTTTTGATCCGCTGGAATGGCAGGAAAAATGGCTCGCCGAGCCTGACGATGCATCATTCTATCTGGTGGACGAGCAGGGCAGGGAAGTCGGCTTTTTCGCCCTGCGCGTGGGCGTCGGCCCGGAAGTGCGCCACCTGACTTACGCCTACGTCGCCGAAGAGGCGCGTGGTGGTGCGGGCGAGATCCTGGCGGCCGAAGTGGAGGCCGCGGCACGTGATCTGCGGGCGCTGACCATCACGCTGAAATGCGAGATCGACAACGAACCGGCGCTCAACGCCTATAGCTCGGCCGGGTACGAGACACTGTCGGAACGAAATGGCATGGCGACGATGCGGCTCGACCTCGACTGACGCGTCACGTCGGCATGTGGAACGTGCCGAGCGTGATCGCGCCATAAAAACAGGCCGAGGCGCAGAGCACGAAGGCGTGCCATATGGCGTTCGAGAACTTGAGACCTTCCCAACTGTAGAAGACGACGCCGACCGTGTAGAGCAGGCCGCCGACGGCGATCAGGATAATCGTCGCAAGGGGAACCAGCGGGATGAGAGACCAGATCAGCAGCAGGCTGAGCCAGCCCATGAAAAGGTAGAGCAGCGGGTCATAGCGCCCCGGTGCGCGCCAGAAGAACACCTTTTTCACGACGCCGAAAGCTGCCAGCGCCCAGACCACTGCAAGCACGATATAAGAGCCGAAGCTTCCGATCATCACGACGAGCGGCGTGTAAGTGCCCGCGATCTTGAAATAGATCGCTGCGTGATCGATGCGGCGCAGGGCAGGGCGCAGGCCATCCCACGGGGCCATGTGATAAAGCGCCGAGGCGGCGAAGGTCGCGACGAGGGCGGTGCCATACACGGCAAGCGCCAAGCTTTGACCGGGGCTCACCTGACCGAACGACCACATCAGCAGGAGCAGCGCGCCACCGATTGCGCCTGTGACACCCAGCAGGTGCATCGCACCATCGGCAATCCGTTCCGATCGCTTGGCATTGCTTGGATATGGCATCGGTAAGGCTCCTTCATCACACAGGTAAAGGTAGGTGCGCTGCGTTCAAAATTGGACCCGCAATATTAAGAATCATTCACATTCCGCCTGTAACGTCACGAAAATTACAGAACCGCCGCCCCGAGGCGGCTTTTGAACAAGCTGACTTTGGGTCAGGCGGCTAGTGCGAACATAGTGCGAAAATCGCGAAAAATAGCTTGTTTCAAGGTAAAATTGCGGCTTTGGGGAGAAAGGGCGGCGAGACATCGCGCTTATCCACAGACATCCCGCCCTCTGTCATGAAACCGTTACACAACCGTCACAAAAGCATAGCGTGGCGTCGTTAGTCCGGCGGCAAGGTCATCGCGCCGATGATCGTCATATCGACCCGAACAGGAGCTATCCATGACAACCGTGAAACTGACCGCCTCTGCCCTCGCGATCGCTGCCGTTTCCGCCTCCGCAGCCTATGCCCGTGACAATGTGCAGGTCGCCGGTTCCTCCACCGTGCTGCCCTATGCCTCGATCGTGGCCGAAGCCTTTGGCGAAAACTTCGACTTCCCGACACCGGTCGTGGAATCGGGCGGTTCTTCGGCCGGCCTCAAGCGCTTCTGCGAAGGTGTCGGCGAAAACACCATCGACATCGCGAACGCATCCCGCGCAATCAAGGAAACCGAAGTCAAGACATGCGCCGAAAACGGCGTGACCGACATCATCGAAGTCAAGATCGGTTATGACGGCATCGTCTTCGCCAGCCAGATCAACGGTCCGGAATTCACCGCCTTCACGCCCAGCGACTGGTACAACGCGCTGGCCTCCAAGGTCGTCGTGGACGGCGAGCTGGTCGACAACCCCTACAACATGTGGTCCGAGTTCAACGCCGACCTGCCCGAAGCCGAGATCGCGGCCTTCATCCCCGGCACCAAGCACGGCACACGTGAAGTCTTCGAGGAAAAGGTTCTCGCCGAGGGCTGCGAAGCCACGGGCGCTCTGGAAGCCATGAAGGCTGGCGGCATGGATGACGACGCGGCCGAAGCGGCCTGCATCGACGTGCGCACCGACGGCAGGTCGGTCGATATCGACGGCGACTATACCGAGACGCTGGCGCGCATCGACTCCAACCCGAACGGCGTGGGCGTGTTCGGCCTGGCGTTTTACGAGAACAACACCGACAAGCTGAAGGTCGCCACGATGGAAGGCGTCGAGCCCTCCACCGAGACCATCTCGAGCGGTGAATACCCCGTTTCCCGCCCGCTGTTCTTCTACGTGAAGAAAGCGCATATCGGCGTGATCCCGGGTCTCAAGGAATACGCCGAGTTCTTCGTTTCGGACGAGATCGCAGGCCCGAGCGGTCCGCTGTCCAACTATGGCCTCGTGGCCGATCCCGAGCTGGGCGAAACCCAGAACATGGTCGCCGAAGAGCAGGTCATGGGCTCGAACATGTAAACCTGACGGCTTGTTCCGGGGGCGGCAGGCTCTGCCGTCCCCATTTCCTTTTTGGACCTTTTAAGAACGAACGGAGCGATCATGCCCACTCTCTGGCTTGTTCTCATCGTGATTGCGCTGGGTGTCATCGGTTTCGTGCTGGGACGCGGCAGGGCGCTTTCCAGTGCCGGTGGGGACAATCGCAAGCTGCATTCGCTGCCGAGCTATTACGGCAGCAACGTTGCAATGAAGACCATCGTGCCCGCCATTGGTGTCCTTGTCCTCTGGCTGCTCGTGCAGCCTTTCGTCGTCAATTCTGCCGTGTCGGGCCTGCTGCCCGAGGATGCGGTCGCGAACGACACGACGCTGGGTCTGGTCATGTCGGACGTGCGCCGCGTGGCGGAAGGCCTCGATACGGTGGTATCCATCGGCATGATGAGCGCCGAGGAGGCCCGTGACGTGACGGCCGGCACGACGAACATTCGCGAGACCCTCGGGAATGCCGGTGTCGCACTCGGCTCGGATGTCAGCCCCGAAGTGCTGAATGCCGCGCAGAGTTATCGCAGCATGAACGCTACCGGCACCCTGATGATGACCGTTCTGGTGCTGATCGCCGCGCTCGCGGGATGTGCCTGGGGCGTGATGCAATCTGACAAGGATTACCGCGCCCGCAACGTGGTCGAGGCCGGGATCGAGGCGCTGCTGATCACCGCAGCGTCGCTTGCGATCCTGACCACCGTCGGCATCGTTTTGAGCCTCATCTTCAACACGATCGAATTCTTTCAGCGCTACCCCGCGAGCGAGTTCTTCTTCAGCCTCACATGGTCGCCGAGTTTCGGAGGCGGCTCCGACCTCGGCATCCTGCCGCTGCTCTGGGGAACGCTTTACATTTCGCTGATCGCCCTGCTGGTTGCTGTGCCGATCGGGCTCTTCGCCGCGATCTACCTGTCGGAATATGCCGGTCCCAAGGTCCGCGCCGTGGCCAAGCCGCTGCTCGAAGTGCTGGCCGGCATCCCGACCATCGTCTACGGCCTCTTCGCGCTGCTGACGGTCGGTCCGCTGCTGATGAAGGTCTTCGGCGATGGCGGGCTCGGCTGGATGCAGGCCGGAACGGCCGTGATGACGGCGGGCCTCGTGATGGGCATCATGCTGATCCCCTTCGTGAGCTCGCTGTCGGACGACATCATCAACGCGGTGCCGCAATCCATGCGCGACGGCTCCTACGGCCTTGGCGCGACCCAGTCAGAGACGATCCGACAGGTGGTGCTGCCCGCAGCGCTTCCCGGGATCGTCGGTGCGATCCTTCTGGCGGCAAGCCGTGCCATCGGCGAGACGATGATCGTCGTTCTGGGGGCAGGGGCCGCGGCCCGCCTGTCCCTCAACCCCTTCGACGCCATGACCACCGTCACCGCCAAGATCGTGAGCCAGCTGACAGGGGACGCCGATTTCTCGTCCCCCGAGGCACTGGTGGCATTTGCGCTCGGCATGAGCCTCTTTGTCATCACCCTGTGCCTCAATGTCTTTGCCCTCTTCATCGTGCGGAAATACCGGGAGCAATACGAATGACCGATGCAAGCCTCGCCAGCCCCGGCGCAAACCCCGCCAAGGGCAAGTCGCTCATCACGCTCGATGCGCGCACCAAGAAACGCAACGCTGCCGAAGCCCGGTTCAAGGCCTATGGCATGGCTGCCATCGGTGCCGGGATCTTCTTTCTGGTCGTGCTGCTGACCGCGATCCTTTCGAACGGCGTCGGCGCCTTCCAGCAGACCTTCATCAACGTGCCGGTCTATCTGGACCCGGCGCGGCTCGACAAGGAAGGGAACCGCAATCCCGAAGAGATGAGCAAGGTCTCTACCTTCGGCTATTCACCCCTGATCCAGGAATCGCTCTGGGCGGCAGTGCAGGCCAGCGGCGTCGAAACGACGCTCGAAGATTCGTCCGCGATGAAGGATATGATCTCGGCCTCCGGCGCCGCGCAGGTGCGCGACGTGGTGCTCTCCAATCCGGATATGGTCGGCGAGACGGTCGATTTCCGCATCCTCGCCTCGAGCCGGGTGGACGGATATCTCAAGGGCCGCGTCCAGCGCGAGGACGTCGTGCGCGACAAGAACATCAGCGTGGAACAACTCGACCTCACCGATGCGCTGCGCGAAGAGGGCCTGATCTCCCGTCAGTTCAACATGGATTTCATCACCGGCGCGGATGCCTCTGAAAGCCGGGCAGAGCAGGCGGGTCTGGGCGTGTCGATCCTGGGATCGCTGTTCATGATGCTGGTCGTGCTGGTCCTCTCGCTGCCCATCGGGGTCGCCGCATCGATCTATCTCGAAGAATTCGCGAAGAAGAACCGTTTCACCGACATCATCGAGGTCAATATCTCGAACCTCGCCGCGGTGCCGTCCATCGTGTTCGGTATCCTCGGTCTCGCGGTGTTCATCCAGTTCATGCACCTGCCGCAATCGGCCCCGCTGGTGGGTGGTCTGGTGCTGACGCTTATGACCCTGCCGACGATCATCATCTCGACCCGCGCCTCGCTCGCCTCGGTCCCGCCCTCGATCCGCGCCGCCGCACTGGGTGTGGGCGCATCCAAGATGCAGTCGGTATTCCACCACGTGCTGCCGCCCGCGATGCCCGGCATCCTGACCGGCACGATCCTCGGCCTTGCACAGGCGCTGGGCGAGACCGCGCCGCTGCTGCTGATCGGCATGGTGGGGTATATCGCCACGAACTATCCGGACGGCGTGGCGAGCGGGTTCCTTGACCCCAACAGCGCCATGCCTGCCCAGATATACGAATGGGCCAAACGCGCTGACCCGGCCTACTACGAGCGTGCCTGGGGCGGGATCATCATCCTGCTCGTCTTCCTCATGATCATGAACATCATCGCCATCCTGCTGCGTCGCCGCTTCGAGAGACGCTGGTAAACAAATAGGCGCCTCGCGCCGCTGGTGAGCACTGCCGCTTTGAATGCAGACGGCAAGAAAGGTATACTCCATGTACGACGCCCCAAATTCGGAGAAAGACGTGCAAGTCAAGGACATCAAGATCGCGGCCAACGGCGTGCAGGTCTATTACGGCGAAACGCACGCGATCAAGGATGTGAGCGTCCAGATCGAGGACAAGACGGTCACCGCGTTCATCGGGCCGTCGGGCTGCGGCAAGTCCACATTCCTGCGCTGCCTGAACCGCATGAACGACACGATCGACATCTGTCGCGTGACCGGTGATATCCGCATCGACGACGAGGACATCTACGACAAGCGTGTCGACCCGGTTCAGCTGCGCGCCAAGGTCGGCATGGTCTTCCAGAAGCCGAACCCGTTCCCGAAGTCGATCTATGACAACGTCGCCTACGGCCCCCGCATCCACGGCATGGCCAAGAACAAGACCGACCTCGACGAGATCGTCGAGCGCGCCCTGAAGCGCGGCGCGATCTGGAACGAGGTCAAGGACCGCCTGCACGCGCCAGGCACCGGCCTTTCGGGTGGCCAGCAGCAGCGCCTTTGCATCGCGCGCGCCGTCGCGACCGAACCCGAGGTTCTGCTGATGGACGAACCGTGCTCGGCGCTCGACCCGATCGCGACTGCGCAGGTCGAAGAGCTGATCGACGAGCTGCGTCAGGATTATTCGGTGGTGATCGTTACCCACTCGATGCAGCAGGCGGCGCGCGTGAGCCAGAAGACAGCGTTTTTCCACCTCGGCAATCTTGTCGAATACGGCGTGACCGACAAGATCTTCACCAACCCCCAGGACCCCCGCACCGAAAGCTACATCACCGGACGGATCGGATAGACCATGACAGAGATGACACAGCACATCGCCTCGGCCTTTGACCGGGATCTCGAGGGCATCCAGGCGCAGATCATGAAGATGGGCGGGCTGGTCGAAGCCGCCATCCGTGACGGCGCGAAGTCGCTGGAAACGCGCGACGAGGAACTCGCCGAACAGGTCCGCCTCGGCGACAAGGCGATCGATGCGCTCGAAGAGCAGCTCAACGAGGAAGCCGCGCGCGTGATCGCCATCCGCTCGCCCACGGCGATCGACCTGCGGGTGATCCTGTCGGTCATGCGGATGTCGGCGAACCTCGAAAGGATCGGCGACCTGTCCAAGAACATGGCCAAGCGGACCGGCGTTCTGGTGCAGCTGCAGCCGATACAGGGCTCGCCCACGGCGCTGCGGCGCATGGCGCGCGAGGTCGAGCTCATGCTGAAGGACGCGCTCGACGCCTATATCCAGCGGGATGCCGAACTCGCACGGGACGTGATCGAGCGCGACCGCGACGTCGACCAGATGTACAACACGCTGTTTCGTGAATTCCTGACCTTCATGCTGGAAGATCCGCGCAACATCACAGCCTGCATGCACCTGCATTTCATCGCCAAGAACATCGAGCGCATGGGCGATCACGTGACTTCGATTGCGGAACAGGTCGTGTTCCTCGTGACGGGATCCAAGCCGGGCGAGCCGCGCCCCAAGGGTGACAGGACCTCCACCGATGCCCGCTACAGCGTCGATGCCAACCGGGACAGGGATTGAGCCGATGTCAGCCGATCAGCCCGTCGTTCTGGTTGTCGAGGACGAGGCCGCGCAGCGCGAGGTCCTGAGCTACAATCTGGAGGCCGAAGGCTTTCGCGTGGCGCGGGCAGAGAATGGCGAAGAGGCCCTCATACTGGTGGCCGAAGAGCAACCCGACATCATCGTGCTCGACTGGATGCTCCCGAACGTGTCGGGCATCGAGGTCTGCCGCCAGCTCAAGACGCGTCCCGAGACGCGCGGCGTTCCGGTGATCATGCTCTCGGCCCGCTCCGAAGAGGTCGACAAGGTGCGCGGGCTCGAGACGGGGGCTGACGATTACGTGGTGAAGCCCTATTCCGTGGTCGAGCTGATGGCACGGGTGCGCACGCAACTGCGCCGCACGCGACCGGCTGCAGCGGGACTTCGGCTGGAATACGAGGATATCATCCTCGATGCCGAAACCCACCGCGTGACACGGCGCGGAGATTCGCTGAAACTCGGGCCGACCGAGTTCCGGCTGCTGTCGACCTTCATGGAAAAGCCGGGACGCGTCTGGTCGCGCGAGCAGTTGCTCGACCGGGTCTGGGGCCGCGACATCTATGTCGATACGCGCACCGTCGACGTCCATATCGGGCGGCTGCGCAAGGCGCTCTGCCAGCACGGCGGCGGAGATCCGCTGCGCACCGTGCGCGGCGCGGGTTACGCGCTGGGCTGAGGCATCTGTGCGGGTTTGACGGGGGATTTGGGGGCGCTGCCCCCGTCCGCCTTGCGGCGGACTCCCCCGGGATATTTCAGACCCGGAGAAGATGCCGGATCAGCGCGGGAGATTTTCCTCTTCCTCCGCCTGAAGGCTCAGCCAGTCGCGAAACTTGATCAGCGCCGGGCTCGCCGGCCGTTCGTTCGGCCAGACGAGGTGATAGGCGCCAAGGCTTACCGGAACCGTGCCGGTGGCGCGGATCAGCTGACCGGACAGGAGTTCACTGTCGATCAGGTAGTCTGGCAACAGCGCCACACCAAGCCCGTGCAGAGCGCCCTGGATGATCGTCGTGAACTGATCGAAAGTCGTGCCGGGCAGGGCGCCCGGATCGCTGCCCTGCATCCGGAACCAGTTGCGCCATGCCTCGGGCCGGGTCTGGATGTGCAGGAGCGGCAGTTTCAGCAGTTGATCGATCTCGCCTGCCTTCGGCAGCAGCGACGGCGCGCAGACTGGCAGCACCTGTTCGCGCATCAGCGGCAGGCTGTCGGTACCCGGCCAGTCGCCGCCGAAATGGATCGCCGCATCGAAGGGTTCGGTCGCAAAGCCGAACGGTTTCAGCCTTGTGGTAAGATTGATCGTCACCTCCGGATGGCGGCGGGCGAAATCGGGCAGGCGTGGCACCAGCCAGCGCATGCCGAAGCTCGGCAGGATGGCGAGGCTGAGATTTCCGCCCACCGGATTGACCCGCAGGGCCATGGAGGCGTTCGCGATGCTGCTGAGCGCGGTGCGGATGGTGGCGGCATAATCCCGTGCCTCGGATGTCAGCCTGAGCGCGCGTTTCTCCCGGATCAGAAGCGGCGTGCCGAGGTGATCCTCGAGCGTCTGCAGCTGGCGGCTCACCGCGCTCTGGCTCAGCGCAAGCTCCTGAGCGGCGGCGGTGGCACTGCCCAGACGGTCGAGCGCTTCGAGCGCGCGCAGGGCGGCGAGCGGTGGAAGAAGACGGCGCGCGAGAGACATATATGCGGATTCCTCATGAACTCTTGCAATATTGTCGATTTTACTTGCGGCGGATGCAAGTTAATCTGTGCCCAACAATTGGAGACCAGACATGAACGAGATGAGCACACCGACCCCGAAGCTGAAACCGAAGGATGCGCCGGATATGGGCGCCTTTGACTGGGAGGATCCGTTCCGTCTGGTCGACCAGCTGAGCGAGGACGAGCGCATGATCGCCGACAGTGCCCGCGCCTATGCGCAGGAAAAGCTGCAGCCGCGCGTCATCGCCGCCTATAACGAGGAAAAGGTCGAGCCCGAGATCTTTCGCGAGATGGGCGAGATGGGCCTGCTGGGCATCACTGTGCCCGAGGAATATGGCGGGCTCGGATCGTCCTATGTGGCCTATGGTCTTGTCGCGCGCGAGATCGAGCGGGTCGATTCCGGCTACCGGTCGATGATGTCGGTGCAGTCGAGCCTCGTCATGTATCCGATCTATGCCTATGGCTCGGAGGAGCAGCGGCAGAAATACCTGCCAAAGCTCGCGAGCGGCGAATTCATCGGCTGTTTCGGCCTCACCGAGCCCGATGCGGGATCAGACCCCGCGGGCATGAAGACGCGGGCCGTCAAGACCGACAGCGGCTACCGGATCTCGGGCTCGAAGATGTGGATCTCGAATTCGCCGATTGCGGATGTCTTCGTGATCTGGGCCAAGTCCGAAGCGCATGGCGGCAAGATCCGCGGCTTCGTGCTAGAAAAGGGCATGAAGGGCCTCTCGGCCCCAAAGGTCGGCAACAAGATGTCGCTGCGCGCGAGCGTGACCGGCGAGATCGTAATGGACAATGTCGAGGTCGGCGAGGATGCGCTCTTGCCGCATGTGCAGGGTCTAAAGGGGCCGTTCGGCTGTCTGAACCGGGCGCGCTACGGCATTTCCTGGGGTGTGATGGGCGCGGCCGAATTCTGCTGGCAAGCGGCGCGGGGCTATGGCCTCGACCGCAAGCAGTTCGGCAAGCCGCTGGCGCAGACGCAGCTTTTCCAGAAGAAGCTCGCCGACATGCAGACCGAGATTTCACTGGGCCTTCAGGCGAGCCTGCGGGTCGGCAGGCTGATGGATGAGGCCAAGGGCGCGCCCGAGATGGTCTCGCTCATCAAACGCAACAATTGCGGCAAGGCGCTGGACATAGCGCGGATGGCGCGGGACATGCATGGCGGCAACGGCATTTCGGCCGAATTCCAGGTGATCCGGCATATGGTCAACCTCGAGACGGTGAACACCTATGAGGGGACGCATGACGTGCATGCGCTTATCCTCGGCCGTGCGCAAACCGGATTGCAGGCATTTTTCTGAAGCGATTCAGAGTGATACAGGCTTAAACCGATGTGCGGCGCCCATCGGGGTGCCGCATATCGCGCATTATGACAAGACGGATCAGGGGGCGGTATGGACCGGGCAGGGATCGTGCACGAGAATTTTCTGGCGCGGGTCGCGTCGCGCGATCTGCCGGAAGTTTCAGACAGCCTGGAGACCAGCGGGCTGAGCCTCGGTGATCTGCGTAGGCTGTTGTGGGCGCAGGCCATGTCGCGGCAGCTCGACCGGATCGCTCGGATTCTGCAAAAGCGCGGGCAGGGGTTCTATACCATCGGATCCTCGGGCCATGAAGGCATATGGCAGGCGTTGCTGCGGCCCTGAAAGCGACCGATCCGGCCTATCTGCATTACCGCGACGCAGCCTTCCAGATCGCCGGTGCGGGCCAGGTGCCCGGACAGGATCCGATGCGGGACATGCTGCTGTCCTTTACCGCAAGTGCCGAGGATCCGATCAGCGGTGGTCACCACAAGGTGCTGGGATCGAAGGACCTTTGCATTCCGCTGCAGACCTCGACCATCGCATCGCATCTGCCCAAGGCCGTCGGCGCGACCTATGCGATGGGGCTCAGGAAGCAGCGCGGCGATCTGGTCATGTGCTCCTTTGGCGATGCCTCGATGAACCATTCGACGGCGCGGGGCGCGCTGAACACGGCCGGGTGGACCGCCTGGCAATCGGTGCCACTGCCGCTGATGTTCGTCTGCGAGGACAATGGCATCGGGATTTCGGTGAAATCGCCCAGCGGCTGGGTCGCGGCCAGCCTGAGCCAGCGACCCAGGTTGCGCTACTAGAGCTGTGACGGGCGCGATGTCGTGGCCACCTACAAGGCTGCGCGCGAACTTGGCAAATTGATCCGTACGCAGCGCAAGTCGGGGGGTCTGCATCTGTCCTGCATGCGCCTTTATGGCCATGCCGGTGCCTATGTCGAAAGCGCCTACCGTCCGATGGCCGAGATCGAGGCGCAGGAAGCGCAGGATCCGCTACTCTTTACCGCCGCGCATCTGCTGGAAAACGGCATTTCTGCGGACGAAATCATCCAGAAATATTAGTCACGTTGGACCGAGTGTGAAACCAAGGCCGGCGCGGCCGCCAGCAGGCCCAAGATGCAGAATGTGGCTCAGCTGATGGCGGCGATCGTGCCGCCGAAACGTGACGTGCCAAGGTGCAATGCGCCGTCGGACGAGGAGCGGACCGAGGCTTTCGGCGCTGCCGACATGCGCGCGCTGGAACAGCCGCAGCCAATGAGCAAGCTCGTGAATCTGGGGCTTTGCGACCTGATGCTGAGCCATCCGGAGATTGTCATGGCCGGTGAGGATATCGGCCGCAAGTGCGGTGTCTAAAGCATCACCAAGGGTCTTCAGGCCCGGTTCGGCGCCGCGCGGGTGATGGACACTCTGCTCGACGAGCAGAGCATACTGGGGGTAGCCATCGGGCTCGGGCAGCAGGGTTTCGTGCCCATGCCGGAGATCCAGTTTCTGGCCTATATCTGCACAATGCCGAAGATCAGATCCGCGGGGAAGCGGCGACGTTGCCGTTTTTCTCGAACGGTCTGTACACCAATCCGATGGTGCTGCGGATCGCGGGGCTGGGCTATCAGAAAGGGTTCGGCGGGCCTTTCCACAACGACAATTCACTTGCCGTGCTGCGGGATATCCCGGGAGTCATTATCGTTTGTCCGTCAGATGGTTACGAGGCAGTCCTGATGTATCGCGAGGCCGTGCGGCTGGCTCATGAAGAGCAGCGCGTCGTGGTGATGATCTAACCGATCGCGCTTTATCCCATGCGTGATCTGCTTGAGGCCGGAGATGGAGGATGGATGTGGAGTTACCCCGAGGCCGGTCTCAGTGCCGCTTTGGGAAGCCTCAACCAGCATGGAGACGGACGCGATCTGGCTATCGTAACCTACGGAAACGGCACGTACCTTTCTCGGCGGGCGCAAGCTGATCTCGAAGCCGACGGGTATGCCGTGCGCATCATCGACCTGCGCTGGCTGGCGCCTCTGGCCGAAGACGCCTTACTGACGGCCTGTGAGGGATGCCGTGCCGTGCTGATCGTGGATGAGTGCCGCAAGACAGGATCTCAGAGCGAGGCGCTGATGACGCTGTTCCACGAGAGGTCCGGGCAGCCTTTGGCACGCGTGACGGCCGAAGACAGCTTCATCGCCACCGGACCAGCCTATGCGGCAACGCTGCCGTCCCGTGAGGGGATCGCCACCGCCGCCAGAGCGCTTCTGGCGTGATGGATGCAAAGGTAGTGTGCTTGTAGTCGCTTGTCGTTCAGTCCGTAAGGGGTGTGCCGATGTGCAATGCATGTAAAACGCGCATAATCAGTATTATGTAATATATTGATGTGGGATTAAGCAGAAAAACATGCTTTACGTTGGATATCCCTGCAAACCGCTTTGAGGCATCCTCTCTTGCATGATCGCCGCCATCTGGACAGATGTGTGCCTGACGGTCACTGTATGAAGACAAGATAGGACGACGATTATGCGCACGATGCTCATCCTGAACGGACCAAACCTCAACCTGCTCGGCACGCGTCAGCCCGAGATCTATGGTTCGACCACACTCGCGGATGTCGAGGCCATGTGCCGGGCTCATGGCGAGAAGATTGGCGTGTCGCTGGATTTCATGCAGAGCAATCACGAAGGCGTCCTGATCGACGCATTGCACGAAGCGCGCGGCACTAAGGACGGCGTGATCCTGAATGCCGGAGCCTATACCCATACGTCGATCGCGCTGATGGATGCGATCCGCTCGGCCGAGGTTCCGGTGATCGAACTGCATCTGTCGAACATACATGCACGCGAAAGCTATCGGCATCATTCCTATATCTCACCGGTGGCGATCGGACTGATCTGCGGTTTTAGCGCGCGGGGCTACACGCTCGCGATGGACGCGCTCTACAGTCACCTGGAGGGAACCGGATGACACCGGCGTTTCGCAACGAGCTGATCGAGCTCACGAATGCCAGCAGTATCGAGCTGTTATGGGCCAGGCATTGCGAGAACATGGCAGGTTATGGATTCGATCGGCTGTTCTATGGCTTCACCCGGTTCCGGACACCGAATTCGCTCGGTGATCCCAATGATTTCCTGCTGCTGACGAACCATGCCACGAGCTATACGGATATCTTCATCGGCGAAGGTCTCTATCACCACGCGCCGATGGTGAAATGGGCGCTGGAGCATGAAGGATCTTGCAGCTGGAAGGTTCTCGCGGAGATGATCGCGGGTGATACACTGACCAAGGATGAACGGCGGGTCTTCGAATTCAACGTCTCGAAGGGTGTGACGGCGGGCTATTCGATCAGTTTCAAATCCGTGTCGGCCCGGGCCAAGGGTGCCATCGCGCTCACCGCCAAACCGGGCTTTTCGCAGGCATCCGTCGATGCGCTCTGGTCAGAGCATGGAGAGGACATCGTGCTGATGAACAATCTCGTGCATCTCAAGATCCTCACCCTGCCCTATACGCCGCCCAATCAATCGCTGACCAAGCGCCAGCGCGAGGCATTGGAATGGGTCGGAAACGGCAAGACCATGCAGGACATCGCTCAGATCATGGGGCTGACACAGGCGACCATCGAAAAGCATCTGCGCCTCGCACGTGAAGCGCTGAACGTCGAAACCACCGCCCAGGCGGTGATGAAAGCGACGTTTCAGAATCAGATGTTCGTTCTGGAGGCATAAGATAAGGCGGGTTTGGCCCGCAACCGTGAACCCAGCGTGAAAAACGGCGCGCAAAGCTCCAAATCGGCGAAGGTCAGGAAATCCTTACTTCCGTAGGGGCATTAACCTTGGCAAACTCTAATAGTTCCGTGAGTGGTGACTATTAGTCTAGGAATTACGGTCCTGAAACCCTTGTGATTTCAAGGCTCTACAGGACTTAAGAACCAACGTTGCCGGTCTGCTTGGCTATTTTGCCTTGTCGGTCGGCAAACTTGAAGAGGTCCTCCTCTCATCCCCAATGTCTCGGGGGGCCCTTCGGGTTAGAACGGAGCTGCTTTCGCGGGCAGCTCCGTTTTCTTTTGTCTGGACGTCCGTTTATAGCGCGTTGCGATAAGTCGGATTCACGCATTCATCCAGCGCCCCGAGGGAGCGTTTATTGAGCATTGCGCCCTCGGATCACTAGGATGAAATCGATCGTGTGCAATACGCTCCAGCAGACCGGTTCGCGGCCTTCGCACATGAAAAACGCGCGCCCACCGAGTGGTGGCACGCGCGTTTCCAGAATGACTGGCGTGGGGGGCCAAGCCCCCTGCCCGGTTTCAGCCCTTGGCAGCCTTGGCCACTTCGGCTGCGAAGTCTTCGGACTGCTTCTCGATGCCTTCACCGACTTCAAGACGGACGAAGCCGGTGACTTCGGTGCCTGCTTCCTTGGCAGCAGCAGCGACGGTCAGGTCGGGGTTGATGACGAAGGCCTGACCCAGCAGCGTGACTTCACCCATGAACTTCGCCATGCGGCCCACGATCATCTTTTCGATCACGGCGTCTGGCTTGCCCGATTCCTTGGCAATGTCGATTTGGACCTGACGCTCTTTTTCCACGACGGCCGGATCGAGATCTGCCTCAGACAGCGATGCCGGGTTGGCCGCGGCGATGTGCATCGCGATCTGGCGGGCAAAGGCTTCGTCACCACCGGTGATCGCGACCAGAACGCCGATCTTGCCCATGCCGTCGGCAGCGGCGTTGTGGACATAGGACACCACCGTTTCGCCGGTCAGCTTGGACATGCGGCGCACCGACATGTTCTCGCCGATCGTAGCGATCTTGGAAGTGATCTCGTCCTGCACGGTCTTGCCGCCCATATCGGCCGCCATCAGCGCGTCGAGATCGTCGACCTTGAGGGCTGCGGCAGAAATGCCTGCTACCATTTTCTGGAAATCGGCGTTCTTGCCGACAAAGTCGGTTTCCGAGTTCACTTCGACGGCGACGCCGGTATTGCCATCTACGGCAACGGCGACAAGGCCCTCGGCGGCGGTGCGGCCGGCTTTCTTGGCAGCTTTGGCAAGGCCCTTGGTGCGCAGCCAGTCAACGGCGGCGTCCATGTCGCCATCGGTCTCGGTCAGCGCCTTCTTGGCGTCCATCATGCCTGCGCCGGTCATCTCGCGCAGTTCTTTCACCTGGGATGCTGTGATCGCCATCTGCGGCTCTCCTCGTCTGGAATTGCGTTTCGAGACGGCCCCGTTCGGGCCATCCCGGGACAGCCACCGGGGCCGTCCGCTCATGTGTCATGTCTGCATGTCGCTTTTGCGACAGGCGAGGCGCTTACGCCTCGGCGACAGCCTCTTCGGCGGGGGCTTCTTCGAGCGCACCGATATCGACGCCTGCGGCGCCCATCTGGGCGGTCATGCCGTCGAGTGCCGCACGGCTCACCAGATCGCAATAGAGCGAGATGGCACGGGCCGCGTCGTCATTGCCGGGGATGATGTAATCCACGCCATCGGGCGAGCAGTTGGTGTCGACGATGGCGACGACCGGGATGCCCAGCTTGTTGGCTTCGGCGACGGCGAGCGCCTCTTTTTTCACGTCGATCACGAAGAGCAGGTCCGGCACGCCACCCATTTCGCGGATCCCGCCAAGCGAGGATTGCAGTTTGGTCTGGTCGCGCTCCATGTTCAGGCGCTCTTTCTTGGTGAGACCTTCGGAGCCCTGCTCCATCTGCTCGTCGATCTGCTTGAGACGGCTGATTGACTTGGACACGGTCTGCCAGTTGGTGAGCGTGCCGCCCAGCCAACGGTGGTTCATGTAATACTGTGCACACTTTTCAGCGGCTTCGGCGATCGACTGCTGCGCCTGACGCTTGGTGCCGACGAACAGGACGCGGCCGCCCTTGGCGGTGGTCTCGCGGATGACGTTCAGAGCGGCGTCCAGCATCGGGACGGTCTGCGTCAGGTCCATGATGTGGATGCCGTTGCGCGCGCCATAGATGAACTCGCCCATACGGGGGTTCCAGCGCTGCGTCTGGTGGCCAAAGTGTACGCCTGCTTCGAGCAGCTGACGCATGTTGAACTCGGGAAGAGCCATGGTCTTATCCTTTCCGGTTTACGCCTTGGCGGGGGTGTGAGAGCGGATGCTCCAACCGGTGGACGCTTGGGGATGTCTCCCCCAAAGGCCCGACCCCGCCTGCGGGATTGAGTGGAGCGCTCATAGCGGTGTTTCATCGGGGATGCAAGTCCCGGCGTCAGATACCCTCTGGCGCGGCGTCTCGCCTTACAGAAACACCCGCTCCACGAACCAGTAGGACCCGATCACCGCGATTCCGACCGATGCCGGGATCGCGACATAGGTCCGGTACGCCTCGAGCCGGTCGACCCGTGTCGCGGCGAAGACGCAAAAGAGCGAGATGAGCGCCAGCGGCCACAAAAAGACCGGCGCACCCGCGCCCATCACATTGATGAAGGCCGGACCGTTCATCAGCCATCCAAGGGCCACGAACCCCAAGGCCAGCACGCCATAGAAAACCTGCCCGGTGCGCAGGGTCATCTCGTTGTCATCAACCCGCAGCGCCACCCAGACCAGCAGGAAGGCGAGCGCGATCACCGTGAGCTGTCCCAGTTCGACGCCGACGTTGAAGCCGATCAGCGCCGGGAAGAATTGTCCCTGCGGCAGCCCGAATTCGCCAAGCACCGAGGCAAAGCCCAATCCGTGCAGAAGCCCGAAAAGGAAGACCACCATCGGGCGCCACCGGCTCAGCCCGTCCGAGAGGATGTTCTCGATCGCGACGAAGACGATCGAGGCGGCGATAAGCGGCTCGACGATGCTGGCAGGCACATTGACCCAGCCCATCGCGCCAAGCGCCAGAGTGACGGTATGCGCGAGGGTGAAGGCCGAAACCTGCCAGAGCAGCGGTGCGATATGGGTCGACAGGAAGAAAAGGCCCAGAACGAACAGGATATGGTCCAGACCCTTGGGCAGGATGTGGTCGAAACCGACGGGCACGTAGCTCAGGAACGCACTTGCAGCGGAGTCCGCGCCGCCACCCGACAGCGCGATCGTCTCGCTTGGCGTGCCATTGTCGAGATAGCCGGTATAAGGTTCGTCGACCCCCTGCTGGCGCAGGATGAGCGCGCCGTATTCCGCAGGCCAGGTGACCTGCAGGCTCTCGGTACCGTCGGGCACGGTGCCCGAGAGGGTCAGCGACGTGTCGCGCGGAAGATCCACATTGCCGACCGGCCCGACGGAGACATCCCCCATCTCTAGCGCGACATCCTCGCCATCAGCACTGATCCGAACGGATTGCGCGATCTGCGCGGCATCGGTCCGCAGTCGCTCGCCAAAGGCTTCCGGGCCCAGCGCGCGCAGCGCATCGACCGCTGCCGCCTGCGCCGCCTCGTTGGTATCGGCGACACCTTCCAGATCGACACCGGCGACCACCGCCTCGGCATTGAGGGTGACGTCCAATGTCACCCTGCCCTCCGCCACGGTCAGATCGCCGATCGCCGGGCGCACTTCATGCGCCAACGCCGCAACGCTCCAGGGCAGAAAGACACCTAAAATCACGAAAAAAGCACGCATTACACTGTCCCCCGGAGGCTAGAAACCAAACCCCATTGTGGGGCAAAATTCACCCGCCTCAAGAGCCACGCGGCAAATTCTGCAAAAGTTTCAAGGCCCACGCCCGGAAAGCAGGCAGGCCAATGGACCCGGACGGTTCCACCATCTTCACATAAGCCCTTCTCCGGGTCTCAAATATCCCGGGGAGCGCGGGGGGCGGGGGCCGCGCGCCGGCCGGGGAATCCCGCAAGCCGCAGAGGTAGGAGAAGCGCGGCAG
>JBBSNW010000003.1:0-131837 GCA_038260405.1 Rhodobacterales bacterium
AGTCCCTGTTCACCGGCAAGAGGAGCCGAAGGCATGTTTGAAAATCTATCCGAACGCCTCTCCGGCGTCTTTGATCGCCTGACCAAACAGGGCGCCCTGTCCGAGGAGGACGTGAAGACAGCGTTGCGCGAAGTCCGCGTCGCCCTGCTCGAAGCGGATGTCTCGCTGCCCGTCGCGCGCGATTTCGTCAAGGCGGTGCAGGACAAGGCCACCGGCCAGTCCGTCACCAGATCGATCACGCCGGGCCAGCAGGTCGTGAAAATCGTCCATGACGAGCTGATCAACGTGCTGCGCGGCGAAGGCGAACCCGGTGCGCTGCGGATCGACAACGCCCCTGCCCCGATCCTGATGGTCGGCCTGCAGGGCGGCGGCAAGACGACGACCACCGCCAAGCTCGCCAAACGGCTGAAAGAGCGTGACGGCAAGAAGATCCTGATGGCCTCGCTCGACGTCAACCGCCCCGCGGCCATGGAACAGCTCCAGATCCTCGGGCGCCAGATCGGGGTCGACACGCTGCCCATCGTGAAGGGCGAAGATCCCGTGGCCATCGCGAAGCGCGCCAAGACCCAGGCCGCGCTCGGCGGCTACGACGTCTACATGCTCGACACGGCCGGACGCCTCTCGATCGACGAAGAGCTGATGGTGCAGGTCAAGGCCGTCCGCGACGTCGCAAACCCGCGCGAGACGCTGCTCGTGGTCGACGGCCTCACCGGTCAGGATGCGGTGCACACGGCGCAGAATTTCGACGACCGAATCGGCATCACCGGCGTCGTCCTGACCCGGATGGACGGCGACGGACGCGGCGGCGCCGCCCTCTCGATGCGCGCCATCACCGGCAAGCCGATCAAGTTCGTGGGCCTCGGCGAGAAGATGGACGCGCTCGAGACCTTCGAGCCCGAGCGCATTGCCGGGCGCATCCTCGGCATGGGCGACATCGTCGCGCTGGTGGAAAAGGCGCAGCAGACGATCGAGGCCGAACAGGCCGAACGCATGATGCGCCGCTTTCAGAAGGGTCAGTTCAACATGAACGACCTCAAGATGCAGCTCGAACAGATGATCAAGATGGGCGGCATGGAAGGCATGATGTCCATGATGCCCGGCATGGGCAAGATGTCCAAGCAGATGGAAGGCGCCGGCGTCGACGACAAGATCCTCGGCCAGCAGATCGCCCTGATCAACTCGATGACGAAAAAGGAACGCGCCAATCCCTCGCTCCTTCAGGCCAGCCGCAAGAAGCGCATCGCCAAGGGCTCCGGCCTCGAGGTGAGCGAGCTCAACAAGCTGCTCAAGATGCAGCGCCAGATGGCCGACATGATGAAGAAGATGGGCAAGATGGGCAAAGGCGGCATGATGAAACAGGCCATGAAAGGCATGTTCGGCGGCAAGGGCGGCGGCTCCCCCGAGGAAATGATGCAGGGCATGGACCCCAAGGCGCTCGAAGCGGCCGCCCGCCAGATGGGGGGCAAGATGCCCGGCGGCATGGGCGGCGGTGGCGGCCTGCCCCCGGGCCTCAGCGGTTTCGGCAAGAAGAAATGATGCACGCGCGCGCGCCTCTCCCCAACCCGATGTCGACCGCCCTCCCGGCGGCCGGCCTTCTGGCGCGCGCCCCTTCTTCATCTTGCGAAACAAACTCCCGCCGGAGGCATCCTGCCGCCTCGACCGGCACCTCCGCCGGGCAGGCGCGTTGCGTCAAAGCCGCCGCCACCACACCAGCCGCGCGCCAGCGCGACCGCGGGATCACGTCATGAGCCTGACCAACGCCCCGATCCTGCAGGCCGACCGGCTTGTCCTGCGCGGTCCGGCGATGCGCGACTTCGACGCCTTCGCGGAGTTCCACGCCGATCCCGTGCGCGCGCCCGGTTTCGGGCCGGTCTACCGGCGCGACGAGAGCTGGCGCTGGTTCGCCTGCAATATCGGCCACTGGCATATCCACGGCTACGGCTATTTCATCATCGCCGACAAACATTCGGACGCCGCCATGGGCCTCTCGGGCATCTGGAACCCCGAAGGCTGGCCGGAACCCGAGCTCGGCTGGGTGGTCTTCGCCGGACATGAAGGCAAGGGCATCGCATACGAGGCCGCCCGTCGCGCCCGCCAATGGGCCTACGGGGATTTGGGGCTGAAAACGCTCACCTCGAACATCTATGGCTCGAACACCCGTTCGATCGCCCTGGCGCAGCGCCTCGGCGCCACCTTCGAGCGGACATACGACAATGTCTATATGGGCGAGGACCAGCTCTGGCGGCACCCGGCACCGGAGGTCGCGCAATGATCGCTCCCGTCGAACAACACCGCCCCGGCCCCGCATCGCGGCAGGCCGCGCGCATCGGGGGGACCATCCCGTCCTTCAACACGCGCAGGCTGCAGATCCGTGCGCCGCGGATCTACGATTTCACGGCCTATGCCGACATCCTCTGCTCGGAGCGCGCGGCCCTCATCGGCGGTCCCTTCACGCGCGCGCAGGCCTGGGCCGAATTCACACGGGGCACCGCGCTCTGGCTGCTGCACGGCCACGGCCTCTGGACCATCGACGCCCAGACCGCGCCCTCGGCCGGTTTCGTCACGCTGGGCTTCGCCTATGACGCCGCCGAACCGGACCTCGCCATCCTTCTCGCCGTCACTGCCGAGGGACATGGCTATGCGCGGGAAGCGCTGATCGCGGTGCGCGACCATGCCTTCGGAACGCTCGGCTGGGAAAGGCTCGTCTCGTCGGTCGATCGCGCCGACACGCGCGGCCGCGTGCTGATGAAGGCTGTCGGGGCCGTGCGAGACGCCGACCCGCTGCCCGACGGCACCTATATCTATCGCCACGTCGCGGGACAGGAGGTGGCGGCATGACCGACATCCCCGTCCTGCAGACCCAGCGGCTCGAATTGCGCGCGCCCGAAGCCTCGGATTACCCCGATTTCAAGGCGACCTTCAGCTCGTACCGCGCGCGCTTCATGGGTGGTCCGCTGAACGCCTACGAGGCCTGGATGCTCTATGCCGCCGAGATCGGCCACTGGCAGATCCGCGGTTTCGGCATGTGGATGGTTCATCTGCGCGACACCGGCGAAACCGTGGGCATGGCGGGCGGCTGGTGTCCCGCCAAATGGCCGGAACGCGAGATCGCCTGGATCATCTGGCCCGAAAAGGGCGGTCAGGGCTTCGCGCTCGAGGCCACGTCGCGGGTGCGTCGCCACTTCTACGAAGACCGGGGCTGGGAGACGGCGGTGAGCTACATCGACCCCAAGAACCTCGATTCGATCCGCCTGGCCGAAAGGCTCGGCGCAAAGAAGGATGTCGAGGCGGCCACCGTCGATGGCTCGGACGCCTGTTATCGCCATCCCTCTCCGGCCGCGCTGAAGAACAGCCAGACCGCGCACGGGATCGAGATGGAGATCCAGAACTACATCAATCCGCTCTTCAAACCGAAAGGCTGGGCCCTTGACTGACGCACCGACCCAAAACCCCGTCGCCCGCGCGGCCCAGCTTCTGAAGGGCCACCGCGAGAGCATCGACCGGCTGGACGCTATCCTCGTGTTCACGCTGGCCGAACGGTTCAAGCACACGCAGGCCGTCGGCGTGCTCAAGGCACAGAACGACCTGCCCCCCTCTGATCCGGCGCGCGAGGAGAAACAGATCGCGCGTCTGCAGGATTTGGCGAACCAGGCCGACCTCGACCCGGAATTCGCCAAGAAATTCCTGAACTTCATCATTCAGGAAGTCATCCACCACCACGAACAACACCAATCCTGAGGGTCGTACCCGACACCTCGGAACCAAGCCATTAAAAGGAGATCACACAATGGCCATCAAACTTCGTCTTGCCCGCGGCGGTTCCAAGAAGCGCCCCCACTACCGGATCGTCGCCGCCGACAGCCGCATGCCGCGCGACGGCCGCTTCATCGAGAAGCTGGGCACCTACAACCCGCTGCTGCCAAAAGACAGCGAGCACCGCGTCATCATGGACCTCGAGCGCGTGCAGTACTGGCTGGACCAGGGCGCTCAGACCACCGACCGCGTGTCGCGCATGCTCGAAGCGGCCGGCGTCATCGCCAAGAAGGACCGTGCCAACCTGAAGAAGGGCACGCCCGGCAAGGCCGCTCAGGAACGTGCGGACGCCAAGGCGACCAAGGCCGCCGACGCCGAGGCAGCCGCCGCAGCGCCCGCAGATGCACCTGCAGCCGAGGAAGCGAACGCCGAATAATCGGCGCCTCACGGCACGAAACGATGGCGCGTCGGGGCAACCCGGCGCGCCATTTTCGTTGTGTCCCGTCGAGCCTGAAGGACTTTCCTGAAACGGATTTTACCATCCGGGCAGTTGGCACACCGTCTGCGCAACCGAGGCAAAGCAACCTTCGCCAGCGTGCTCCCCGCCGCACGGCCGCGGACCGGCATCCCGAATCAGATGCGGAAAAAGAGTGCACAGTTTCCCGGGATCTGCATTAATGCAGCGATCGGGACATCCCAAAGCGCTTTGGCGTCTGTCCAAGGGACCAAAGCGCTGCAAGAACCGGGATGACACGACAAGACTGCGGTATGAAACCGCGGCGCCAGACCGAATGGGAACAGTGACATGGGTTTCTTCGACTCGATCTTCAATCTCGTCAACGACCTCACATGGGGATGGGCGCTCGTTCCCTTCCTGGTTGTCTTGGGAGTCTTCTTCACCGTCGCCAGCGGCTTCGTCCAGTTCCGCTTCTTCAAGCGGATGTTCAGCGTCCTGACCGGGGATGACGAAACCGCCGATCCCACCAAGATCAGCGCGCGCGAGGCGTTGCTGGTGTCGGTCGGTGGCCGGGTCGGGGGTGGCAACATCGCCGGGGTCGCCGTCGCGATCACCGCGGGCGGACCGGGCGCCGTGTTCTGGATGTGGGCCATCGCGCTGATCGGCATGTGCTCGGCCCTGGTCGAGGCGACGCTGGCGCAGGCCTACAAACGCACCACGCCCGAGGGCGATTACCGCGGCGGCCCGGCCCGCGCGATCATCCACGGGCTGGGCGAGAGTTACCGCTGGCTCGCGGTGATATATTCGGTCTGCCTCATCGCCTCCTTCGCCATCGGCTTCAACGCCTTTCAGGGCAACACGGTCGCGGGCGCCGCGCTCGACAGCCTTGCCATTCCGCGGGTCTGGACCGGAGCCGTTCTCGCCATCGCAACCGGCTTCATCGTGTATGGAGGCATCCACAGGATCGCCAAGGCGGCGGATGTCATCATTCCGGTCATGGCGATCAGTTATATCGGCATGGCGCTGCTGATCATCCTGCTCAACATCACCGGGCTGCCTGGTGTGCTCTGGGACATCGTCGCCAACGCCTTCGGCCTGCGCGAGGCGGTTGCCGGGGGCATGGGTGCCGCCATCGCGCAAGGCCTGCGCCGGGGCCTCTTCTCGAACGAGGCGGGCCTCGGTTCGGCCCCCAACGTCGCGGCGACGGCCTATGTGAAGCACCCCGTGAGCCAAGGCATCACGCAGAGCTTCTCGGTCTTCATCGACACGATCATCATCTGCTCCTGCACTGCCTTCGTGATCCTGCTGGGCGATGTCTACGTTCCCGGCGCCGAGGGCATCGATGGCGTCGCGCTGACACAGCAGAGCATGGTCGATCATGTCGGCTCGTGGGCGCAGTATTTCCTGACCTTCGCGATCTTCCTCTTCTCGTTCTCGTCGATCATGTACAACTACTACCTTGGCGAGAACGCGCTGAGCTTCCTCACCGAGAACCCGATAGCGGTGCAGATCCTGAGGATCGCGATCATCGGCATCGTCTTCCTGGGCGCGGTGGCGCCGGGGGCGACGGTGGTGTTCAACTTCTCGGACCCGATGATGGGCATTCTTGCGGTGGTCAACCTGCTGGCGCTGATGATGCTCTTCCCGATCGCACTGCGGATCATCAACGATTTCCGCGCGCAACTGGCCGCCGGGATCACGCGGCCGATCTTCGATCCCAAGAAGTTCCCGGATCTCGATACCGATCCGACGGCCTGGCCCGACGCGAAGTGATCGCGACCTACGGAAGGTGCAAAAGCTACGGGGGGCGCCTGCGGGCGCCCCTTCGCATTTGCGGTCGGTGCCGTTCGGTTTTTTGCCCGTCATGGTCGTTTCCGGCAGATGCGATCAAATTACGGTGAAAAGGCCTCAAAGCCGCGCCATTTTCATCACGCTCCGTCCCTTTCGTACCCGTTCGGCTTGCCCGATCACGCAGCAGGGTTAAGAAATGATGGAGTCAACTTGCCCGAAGCCGGATACGTCCTTCGGGCACCAGTCAAAAAGGTTACTGCCATGACCCTCAGCCGCGCCGCACTTGCCGTCTTCTGCCTCGCAGGCACCCCGGTCCTGGCCGCCGGACCGACGGTCAGCGAGACCCAGCCCGTGATGATGGCACCCGCGCCCGTCGTCTCGCAGCGTCCGCTGCTGATGTTCACGATCCGCGGCGGTGTCGCGTCGAACCCGGAATATTTCGGCTCGGACGAGAACACGACCGGTGCGGATGTCGGCTTCAAGTTCAACTTCCTGCGCCTGCCAAGCGGCCGCGAGCTCGGCAGCCCCGATCCCTGGATGGACTCGCTCGGCTTCGATGTGCATGGCTCGCTGCGCTATATCGGCCCGCGGGATTCCGACGATTACGACGATCTCGACGGCATGGACGATATCGACGCCGCGCTCGAACTCGGTGGCGGCATCGGGTACACCCTGCGCAACTTCGAAATGTTCGCCGATGTGCGCCGCGGTTTCGGCGGACATGAAGGCTGGGTCGCCGAAGCCGGGGCAGACGTTGTCCTGCGCCCAACGGAGCGGCTGCGCCTCAACATGGGCCCCCGGCTGCTCTGGGGTGACGAAACCTACACAGACCAGTATTTCGGCGTGAATGCCGACGAGGTCGCCCCGAATCGTGCGGCCTTCGATGCCGATGGCGGACTGGTCAGCGCGGGCCTCGAATTCGGCGCCCGCTACCAGCTGAGCGATGTCTGGGGCCTGGAAGGCGCCGTCACCTATGACGTGCTGCAGAACGACGCCGAGGACAGCCCGCTCGTCGATGACCTTGGCGACAAGGATCAGTGGGGCGTGCGGTTCGGTGTGACCCGCGTGTTCAGTATCGGCGGCTGATCTTCCTCCTGTTTCAGTTGGGACGGCGGCACTCCGGTGTCGCCGTTTTGCATTTCCGCGCCATTGATGGCGGCCTTGATGCCTTCTGACCCACGAAGTCACGGCGAAACCGTCCAAAGCACGGCAGGGAATGGCACGATTTCCGGCTGCTGAACGGGTCAAGGCACAGATCCGCCCCGCATCCGCCGCTTTCAGGCTCCTCCGCTCCATTGCCTTTGCAACCTGCCCCGGGCTATGCCTGAACCGACAGCAGCCAACCGGACGGGATGGGGTTACGTGAGCGAGAAGATCTGTGTCGGCGCCATTGCAGGTGCCTTTGGCGTGCAGGGCGAAGTGCGGCTGAAAAGCTTTACCGCCGATCCCGAGGCCATCGTGGACTATGCCCCCCTCACCACCGAGGACGGCGCGACCACCTTCGAGATCCAGATCACCCGCGCCATCCCGCAGGGTTTCGCCGCCCGTCTGACCGGCATCCGCAGCAAGGAAGATGCCGATGCGTTCAAGGGAACGCGCCTCTTCGCGCCGCGCGACAGGCTGCCCTCGCTTCCGGATGACGAATTCTATCATGCCGATCTGATCGGCCTTTCGGTCTTCGATACGGGCGGTGTCGAGCTCGGACGCGTGAAAGCGGTGCTCAATCACGGGGCGTCCGACATCCTCGAAGTGCTCGTCTCCGGGCAGAGCGCGACGATCCTGCTGCCTTTCACGCTGACCGCCGTGCCCACGGTCGATCTTGCATCGGGGCGCATCGTGGCCGATCCGCCGGAGGGCCTGTTCGACTGATACGGCGCAGGGCGATCCGCCTAGCAATGGCCCCCTTTACCCCCCGGCCGCGCCCGCCTATGCACAAGGCCGATCCCACCAGCATCAGGCCGCCGCCATGACAGACGAGACCCCTCCCGACCGCCCGTCCCGTTCGCACGGGCGCAAGTCCATCTCGGCGACGCTGAAACCGCGGGAACTGATCACGCCGAGGCCAGACCTGGCCCGCGCCTGGAGGGCGCAGGCCATCACGCTGTTCCCCGAAGCCTTTCCCGGCGTGCTCGACCTGTCGCTGACCGGCCGCGCCTTGCAGGACGGGCTCTGGCAGATGGAAACCATCGACCTGCGCCCCTTCGGCGAGGGGCGGCATCGCAATGTCGACGACACACCGTCGGGCGGTGGTGCCGGAATGGTGCTGCGCCCCGATATCATGGGACGGGCGATCGAGCATGCCCGCGGCCGCATCGCGCCGGAGGCTCCGCTGATATATCTCTCGCCTCGGGGTCGTCCCTTCACGCAGGCCATGGCGCAGGATCTGGCCACCAAACCGGGCGCCACCCTGATCTGCGGCCGATTCGAGGGGCTCGATCAGCGCGTGATCGACCATTACGGCATCACCGAAGTGTCGATGGGGGATTTCGTGCTGACCGGCGGAGAGATCCCCGCCCTCGCGCTGCTCGATGCCACGCTGCGCCTGCTGCCGGGCGTGCTCGGCAATGCCAGCTCGACCGAAGAGGAATCCTTTTCCGACGGCCTGCTGGAGCATCCGCAATATACCAAACCCGCGACCTGGCAGGGCCACGACATACCGCCGGTGCTGCTTTCGGGCGATCACGGCAGGATTGCCCGCTGGCGGCGGGAACAGTCCGAAGCCCTGACACAGGAGCGCCGTCCGGATCTCTGGGCGAAGCGGAAATAGGCCGACGCGCCGGTCCGACCGAATGATTTCAACCGCCAGAAATAGCGCAGGGACACTGCGCCCTGTGACGTTGCGCAAACACCTTGATCTTGATCCCGACTTCTGATTTACCCCGCCCATTCCGGCCCGCGCCCGACTCTCTGCCGACTCGCCTTCTTCGGACGAACATTCAGCAGGTATCGCACGCGGCACTTGGTCCGGGATACGAAACAACGACGACCTGATCTCTGGCGGGCGCACCTGCGAACCCGGACGAAGACCAAGAGCTCTCTGGACGCGCACACCTTTGCGGGAAAAACCGCAAGCAGCATAGGAGATGATCAGATGAACCTGATCGAACAGATCGAGGCGGAACAGATCGCCGCCCTCGGGAAGACCATTCCCGATTTCAAGGCCGGCGACACCGTTCGCGTCGGCTACAAGGTGACCGAAGGCACGCGTACCCGTGTGCAGAATTACGAAGGCGTCTGCATCGCCCGTAACAACGGCCACGGCATTGCCGGTTCGTTCACCGTCCGCAAGATTTCGTTTGGCGAAGGCGTGGAGCGTGTGTTCCCGCTGTTCTCGACCAACATCGACACGATCGAAGTGGTCCGCCGTGGCAAGGTCCGTCGCGCCAAGCTGTATTACCTGCGCGCGCGTCGCGGCAAATCCGCCCGTATCGCCGAAGTCGCAAACTACAAGGCGCCCAAGGGCGCCCAGGCATAAGGATCGGACCGATGAGAAAAGACATTCACCCCGATTACCACGTCATCGACGTCAAGATGACCGACGGCACCGTGCTTCAGATGCGCACCACATGGGGCAAGGAAGGCGACACGATGACGCTCGACATCGACCCGACCGTGCACCCGGCCTGGACCGGTGGCTCCTCGCGCCTCATGGACGCCGGCGGCCGCGTGTCGAAGTTCAAGAAAAAGTACGAAGGCCTGGGCTTCTAAGCATTGCCTATCGTCGCACCATCGAAACGCCGTCCTCCGGGGCGGCGTTTTGCGTTTGCGGCAAGTCGGTCAGGTTCTGCGATGACTCACTGCTCTGGACCAGCCCACGCTCAGTCCAGCACCGCGAAGCGCGCCTTGAGCAGCGCCTCGGCATATTCTTCCTCTGCGGTGCTGTCGTGGACGATCCCGCCACCGACATTCATCCGCACCGCCCCGTCCGCAAGGCAGATCAGCGTCCGGATCGCGACGTTGAAGGCCATTTCGCCCCGCGGTGAAATCCAGCCGATCGCGCCGCAATAGGCGTCCCGAGGCGACTCCTCGAGCGCGTGCAGGATCTGCATCGCACGGATCTTGGGCGCTCCGGTGATCGACCCGCAGGGAAACAGCGCTTCGAAGATCTCGGCGATCCCGACACCCTTGCGCAGGCGGCCCGTGACCACCGATGTCATCTGGTGCAGCGTCGCGTAGGTTTCGACCGTGTAGAGCTGCGGGACCTTTACCGAGCCGATCTCGGCGATCCGGCTCAGATCGTTGCGCAAAAGATCCACGATCATGAGGTTCTCGGCCCGGTTCTTTTCCGAGCCCTGCATCCAGGCCTTGCGCTCGGCATCCGCCGCGGGATCCGTGCCGCGCGCCACGGTGCCCTTCATCGGCCGTGCCAGAAGCTGCCCTTCGGCATCGAGCGAAAAGAAGAGCTCGGGCGAGCGGGACAGCAGCACCGGCCCGCCCAGATCGACGAAGGCGCCGTGCGGCGCCGCTTGCCTGTCCCGCAGCCGGGTATAGAGCGCCTCCACCGATCCCGTGCGTTGCGCCCGCATCGGAAAGGTGAGGTTCGCCTGGTAGATCTCGCCGCGCGCGATGTCGCCATGAAGCGACGCAAAGGCGCGCGCATAATCCTCGAAGGACCAGTCCGGTTCGGGCGCAGTCAGCCCCGCCGCGCCATCCTCGAGGGTCACGTCCTGTGTCGGCCCGTCGAAGACGCCGAAGAGCAGCAGCGGAGTCGCGCGTCCCTCTGGCAGCAGGTCCTGCAGCTTGCTCGAGAACACGTAACCAAGCTCGTAACCGGCATAGCCCGCCAGCCAGAACCCATCGGCCTGCGCCGCTTCCATCTGCGCGAGCGCCGCCGGGACTTCGTCGGGCGCATCTGCCCGGATCAGCTGCCGCGGCGCATGAAAGGCAGTACCGCCGTCGAGCGGCCCGGCGTCGAAGATCACGCGGTGGTCGGTCATGAGGGGCCCCCCGGCGCTGTCGGGCAGAGGTCAGATATCCGCCGCGATGCGCAGATCGCGCAACGGCCGGACGATGTCGATGGCCTTCTGATAGATCGGATCGGCCTTGTAGCGGGCCATGGCCTCGGCGGAGTCGAATTCCGCATAGACGACCACGTCCACCTCGCTGGAAAGGGCATCGTTCTGGGTGTTCCGCCGCACCTCGAAAAAGGACGAATGCGGGATCTGGCCCAGCAGCGAAAGCCCCTCGACGATGGCCGGGATGTCGGCCTTGTCCTTGGCGCTGAAGAAGACGATGTGGCGGAGGGCGGGTCTCTGTGTCACGTGGGCTGCCTGTGGTCCTGAAAGGTTAACCGGCCTGTCATATCCGGGGATGAGCGCGAAAGAACCACAGACCAAGGGGGCGGGCAACAGGGCGCAACGGCACAGGGCAGCGGACCGGCGTGAAAGCTGGCCCGCGGGCATGCATCTGCTCTGCAGCCCGTTATCATCCCAACACGCTATTCAGACGATCCTGCGGCAGGCACGACACAAAAGCCGAGCGGAGGGCCGCCGAGCCTTTTCATGGAGGATCGCCCCAGATACTGTGCCCGCCAACGCACCACGGCCAAACATGTGGGCAAGATCAAGGGACTTTCAGTGGCACATATCATCGTTGTCGGGAACGAAAAGGGCGGCGCGGGCAAGTCCACCGTCTCCATGCACATCTCCACGGCGCTTGCCCGCATGGGTCACCGCGTCGGCGCCCTCGATCTCGATCTGCGGCAGCGCACAATGGGCCGGTACACCGACAACCGCCTGAAATTCCTCGCCTCGGAGAATCTCGATCTGCCCGGGCCGCATTACATGGAATTGCCCGAAGTCGATCCCGCCGATCTTCAGCCGGGCGAGAATGCCTATGATCACCGGCTCTCGGCCGCGGTGGCGGAGCTGGAAAAGACTTCGGACTTCATCCTGATCGACTGCCCCGGCTCGCATACCCGCCTGTCGCAGGTCGCGCATTCGCTGGCCGACACGCTGGTCACGCCGCTCAACGACAGCTTCGTCGATTTCGACCTGCTGGCCCATGTCGATGCCAGCGGCGACAAGATCCAGGGGCCGTCGGTCTATTCGGAGATGGTCTGGAACGCACGGCAATTGCGCGCGCAGGCCGGGTTGAAGCCGATCGACTGGATCGTGCTGCGCAACCGTCTGGGCGCGCAGAACATGGTCAACAAGATGAAGATGGAACGGGCGCTGGAGCGACTGGCGAAACGCATCGGATTCCGCATCGCGCCCGGGTTCAGCGAACGGGTGGTGTTCCGCGAATTGTTCCCGCGGGGTCTCACGCTGCTCGATCTCAAGGATGTGGGCGTGAAGCAGCTCAACATCTCGAACGTCGCGGCCCGGCAGGAATTGCGGGACCTTATCAAGGCGCTGGATCTGCCGGGCGTGGAAGTCAGGTTCTGACATCCCGGCGCGCCGCCTGTTCGAGATGCATGAGCGTGCGGCGCAGTGCTGCGATATCCTCGTCGCTCAACCCGTTCACCAATCCCGCCTCGTGGTCGCGCGCGGCCTGCTGTAGCTCCGAATAGGCCTCCTGCCCTTGCGCGGTGAGCACGATCGGGGCGCGCCTGCGATCCACCTCGTCTTCGCTGCGGCAGACGAGGCCGCGGCTTTCGAGCCGCTGCACGGCACGGCTGACTTTTGTCTTGTGAAGTCCGGCCCGCACGCTCACATCCTGTGCCGCAAGGCGACCGTGGCGGCCGAGATGGCACAGCACGTTCCAGTCGGTCGGCAGCAGCCCGTACCGGGCCTTGTAAAGCTTCTGGAAACGCTGCGCCGACGCTTCTGCCGCCTGGTTGAGCAGGTCGGGCAGAAACAGCGAGATGTCGAATTCGGAAGAGTAGGTCATAGTCTGCGGATCTTGTTCATGTTTTTTTGACGAGGTAACGTGATCGGATTGCAGATCAAGACGGCGTTGCCGTACAGAAAGCAGCCTTCGCAAGGACATGAATTGCGATGTTAAAATACGGGATAACGGGGCGGTCCGGCGTTTGTTTTTCGTTCAGGTTTGCAGATCGTGATCTGGCCGCCTCCGTCAGGCACGAACCTTTCTCTCGTGGGATTGGCCCGACCGCGACCCGGGTCTAAGCTGCGCCGCAAATGCGCAGGAGCCCTGCGCGCCCTGACTGCCACGCAAAGACGGAAGGAAACTCCATGGCCGCCCCGATCAACCGTTTCAAAGCCTCGCTTGCCGAAGGCCGGCGCAGCATCGGCTGCTGGATGGGGTTTTGCGACCCCTATGCGGCCGAGGCGACCGCGCGGGCCGGGTTCGACTGGGTCCTGATCGACGGCGAGCATGCGCCGAACGATCTGGCAGCAATCACCCGCCAGTTGCAGGTGCTCGACCCGCACACCTCGCCCATCGTGCGCCTGCCCATGGGCGAGCCCTGGCTGATCAAGCAGGTACTGGATGCCGGGGCGCAGTCGCTGCTGATCCCGATGGTCAATTCGGCAGAAGAGGCGCGAGAGCTGGTGCGCGCGGTGCGCTATCCGCCCGACGGCATCCGGGGCATGGGCTACGTGCTGGGGCGGGCCTCGGGTTTCGGAACGGTCGAGGATTATGCCGCGACGGCGAACGATCAGATCTGCCTGATCGTGCAGGTCGAAACCCGTGCCGGCCTTGCAGCGCTCGACGAGATCCTGACAGTCGAGGGCGTCGATGCGGTCTTTGTCGGTCCTGCGGATCTTGCCGCCGATATGGGCCACACCACCGATCCGAACGCGCCCGAGATGCAAGCCGTCGTCGCCGATACGCTGCGCCGTATCGCAGCCTCGGACAAGGCCGCCGGAATCATCGACTTTTCCGACACGGCGCTGAAGCAGCATTTCGAGGACGGCGCGCAGTTCGTGGCTGTCGGTGCCGATATCGTTTTCCTCGCCCGGGGCCTGCGGGATCTGGCGGCCAAGTGGCAGGGCCACATCGCCTGAAACGGGTTTCGTAACGACTTGTTAAGGCATTGTCGGCCCAGATGTCCGCATGAGACATGTCTGGCTTCTGACCCTTCTGATGCTGTCGGCCTGCAATACCGGCGGGCCCGGCTTTCGCGGCATCGCGCCTGTCGAAAGGACGGTGGAAGGCAGCCGGTTCCTTTTGCGCGTGAACGGTCCGCTGGTCGAGGCGATCCGCACAAGCCCCGAAGCCTTTCCGAAGTTCGAAGAGGTGGCGCGCAAGGCGGGCCTCGCGGCGCATGGCATCACGGGTTGCATCCCGCACTGGATCCGGGGCGATGCGGCGATGATGACCGTCGGATTGTCCTGCAACGGGTCGCGCCCGCCGCCCAAACCCAAGCAGCAGGCGCGGTTCAGCTGCGATATCCGCGACAGCTATGCCACCCCCGCGCGCAGCGTGCATGATCTCGAACTGGAATGTTACCGGAGCTGATCCAGACGCTTTTCGTAGAACTGGCTGGCGGCGACATCCGGATATTCGCCGAAAGGGCCACACCGGACGAACCCGGCGGCGCGGTAGAGATGTCCGGCCTCCGTCAGCGCCGGGCCGGTTTCGAGCCTCAGGACGCGATATCCTTCGATGCGGGCGACCTCTTCGAGATGCCTCAGCAGCAGGCGGCCAATGCCAAGGCCCCGTGCCTGCTCGTCGACATAGAGCGACTTTATCTCGCCATATCCGACACTGCGGCGCAGGGCGACACAGCCGCACATCCTGCCGCTCTCCTCTGCCGCAAAAAATGTCATGTCGGGCCCGCAAAGCGCATCGACATCGAGGCCGAAATTGTCCATGGGTCCGAACAGACGGTCCATCAGCGCGCGGCTCTGGACTATCAAGGCTTGCGCCTCCGTTTCGCGCGGGTCGGCAATGCGGATCGACACGGACATCGGGCTCTCCCTGGCTGAAAATTGCGCCATCCTCGCTATTTCTGACGCCGAGGCAAGCATGTATCCGCGCAATATCTTGTGGATAAGACGCAGGACCAAACCAGATGCGGCGCAAACCCGTTGACTTGACCGCCCCCGGGCCCGCACACTCGCCGCCACGCCCGGAATCACAAGGCCTCTCCCTTTGCAGTTCTCCAAGCTCAGACTGACCGGCTTCAAAAGCTTCGTGGATCCCACCGATCTGATCATTGCGGATGGGCTGACCGGGGTCGTGGGGCCGAATGGCTGCGGCAAATCCAACCTGCTCGAGGCGCTGCGCTGGGTGATGGGCGAAAACCGCCCCACGGCGATGCGTGGCGGCGGGATGGAAGACGTGATCTTTGCCGGGGCCGCCTCGCGCAATGCCCGCAATTTTGCCGAAGTGTCGCTCACCATCGACAATTCCGAGCGTCTCGCACCTGCGGGGTTCAACGATCAGGACCAGCTCGAGATCGTGCGCCGCATCACCCGGGATGTGGGCTCCGCCTACAAGACCAACGGCAAGGAAGCCCGCGCGCGGGACGTGCAGATGCTCTTTGCCGATGCCTCGACCGGGTCGCATTCCCCGGCGCTTGTCCGGCAGGGCCAGATTTCCGAGCTGATCAATGCCAAGCCCAAGGCGCGTCGCCGCATCCTCGAGGAGGCGGCCGGAATTTCGGGCCTCTACCAGCGGCGCCATGAGGCGGAGTTGAAGCTCAGGAACACCGAAGCGAATCTGCTGCGCGTCGATGACGTGATCGAGCAGCTTGCCGCACAGCTGGCCACCCTGGCCCGGCAGGCGCGACAGGCCGCGCGCTACCGGGCGATCGGCGAGGATCTGCGCCGTGCCGAAGGCCAATTGCTCTACCGCCGCTGGCGCGAGGCCGATGAGGGCCGTCTGCGGGCCGAAGACGCGCTGCGCGGCAGGACCACCGAAGCCGCGCGTGCCGAAATGGCGGCCCGCGAGGCAGAGAAACGGCGCGCCGGAGCCGATGCCGCACTGCCTCCGCTGCGCGAGGAAGAGGCGATTGCCTCGGCCATCCTCCAGCGCCTCACGGTGCAGCGCGACACGCTCGCCGATCAGGAAAAGCGTGCCGCCGACACCATCGCGACCCTGCGCCGCCGCATCGACCAGATGACCAACGACATGGAGCGCGAGTCGGGCCTGAACCACGACGCGATCGAGACGATCGAGCGTCTGGAATGGGAAGAGCGCGAGCTTGCAAAGGCCGCCGAGGGCCATGACGACAAGCTCGCCGATACGGCCGAGGCCGCATCCGAAGCCGCCGGTGTGTTGCAGGAGCGCGAAGACGACCTCACCCGGCTGACGGAGGATGTCGCACGGCTTTCGGCGCGTCACCAATCCGCCCACCGCCTGCTGAGCGACAGCCGCAAGACCCTGCAGCGCAGCGAAGACGAGGCCGCCCGCGCGCGTGCCGCCGTGAGCGAGGCGCAGGACGTGGTGCAGAATGCGGGCACGGCGATGGCCGAGGCCGAGTCGAAAGCCGAAGCCGCCCAGGATATGGCGACCCGTGCCGAGAACCTGCTCGCCGAGGCCGAAGCCGCGCGGGCCGACACCCAGACGCGCGAGGCAGATGCCCGCGCCGAGCGCTCCGAAGCGGAGGGCGAGGCCAATGCCCTGCGCGCCGAAGTGTCGGCACTTGCCCGCCTGCTCGACCGCGACACCGCCGAGGGCGGTCAGATCCTCGACCGCCTGCAAGTGCAGCAGGGCTTTGAAAAGGCGCTTGGCGCCGCTCTTTCGGATGATCTGCGCGCGCCGCAGGTCGAGGCCGACGGTCCCTCCGGGTGGGCGATCCTGCCCGCTTATGACGTCTCGCAGCCTCTGCCGACCGGTGTGACCGCGCTCAGCCAGCATGTCTCGGTTCCCGAAGTGCTGGAGCGGCGGATGAGCCAGATCGGCCTCGTCGACGCCGATGAGGGCGCACGCCTGCAGCCGCTGCTCAAGCCCGGTCAGAGGCTGGTGAGCGTGGAGGGCGATCTCTGGCGCTGGGACGGCTTCCGCGCCTGGGCCGAGGATGCACCTTCGGCGGCTGCCCTGCGGCTGGAACAGCTCAACCGGCTGGAGACGCTGAAACAGGAAATGACCCGCGCTACCGCCCGGATGGAAGGGGCACGCGGCGCGCATGAAACGCTGACCGCCCGTCTGGCCGAACTGACCCGCGCCGACAAGGCCGCCCGCGAGGCGCGGCGCGAGGCGGATGCGGATCTCACCCAGTCGATCCGTGGCGTGTCACGCGCCGAAGCCGACCGCAACATGGCGATGAGCCGCCTCGAAAGTCTCGGACTTGCCGTATCGCGCCACGAGGACGAGGCGGCGCAGGCGCGCAGGCAGGTGATCGAGGCCGAGCGCGCCATCACCGACCTCGGCGATCTCGATGCCGCCCGCGGCGAGGTCGAGGACATCAAGATGACGGTCGAGGCCGCGCGCATGACCATGATGGCCCGCCGGTCGGCCCATGACGAGCTGCGCCGCGAAGGCGATGCGCGCAAGGCCCGCGCGCAGCAGGTAACGAAGGATCTGAGCGGCTGGCGTCACCGCCTGGAAACCGCCAAGACCCGCGGGGCCGAATTGCAGGACCGCAAGGCCGCCGCCGAGGAAGAGCTGGAGCAGGCCGCCACGGTCCCCGAGGAGCTGGCCGAAAAGCGCGAAGACCTGAACGAGGCCATCACCGACGCCGAAACGCGGCGCGGTGAGGCCACCGAGGCGCTCGCCGCCGCCGAAACCGCCCTGCGCGACGCCATCACCGCCGAGCGCGAGACCGAGCGCACCGCGTCCGATGCGCGCGAAGCCCGCGCCGCCGCCGAGGCCCGCGCCGAGGCCGCGCGGGACATGGTCACGCAGGCGACGCAGCGCATCGCGGACGAGCAGGAATGCACGCCGCAGAAACTGCTGGAGACGCTGAATACCAACCCCGAGGACATGGCCGCTTCGGACGAGATCGAGGCGCAGGTGAACCTGCTCAAACGCCAGCGCGACGCGCTCGGGGCCGTAAACCTGCGCGCCGAAGAGGATGCCCGCGAGGTGCAGGAAGAGCATGACACGCTGGTCGCCGAAAAGACCGATCTCGAAGAGGCGGTCAAGACGCTGCGTTCCGGAATCGCGAGCCTCAACCGCGAAGGCCGCGAGCGGCTGCTCACCGCTTTCGAGCAGGTGAATTCCAACTTCGGCCTGCTCTTTACCCACCTCTTCAACGGCGGCGAGGCGAACCTCGTCATGGTGGAATCCGACGACCCGCTCGATGCCGGACTCGAGATCCTCTGCCAGCCGCCGGGCAAGAAACTCTCGACCCTCTCTCTCCTGTCGGGCGGAGAGCAGACGCTGACCGCCATGGCGCTGATCTTTGCGGTGTTCCTTGCCAACCCGGCGCCGATCTGCGTGCTCGACGAGGTCGACGCGCCGCTCGACGATGCCAACGTCACCCGCTTCTGCGACCTGCTGGACGAGATGTGCCGCCGCACCGACACGCGGTTCCTGATCATCACGCACCATGCCGTGACGATGAGCCGGATGGACCGTCTGTTCGGCGTCACGATGCAGGAACAGGGCGTGAGCCAGCTGGTCTCGGTCGATCTCAAGCGCGCCGAAAAGATGGTCGCCTAAAATCCGCCTCAAAATGACCCCGCCGTGGACCGAAATCGGCAAGGTTTCGTTCACGTTCCGACGGTATCCATCAGAAGAGACGAGGACTCTGTTCCGCGTGACCGGGATATTGCGCGCGGCTGCGCACTGACTGCCAATCCGCGCATGATATGCCTTTCTGGAGGCCGACACATCATGAGCTATACCCCTATCGTGACCGGCACCGGCCTCATCGGCTGGGAATTCCTGAACCGGACCCGGGAGGCGCAGCGGACCGTCTACGAAAAATCGCCGCTGCTTTCGCGCGATACGGCGGCGTTCAAGGAACAGATCCAGTCTGTGCAGACCTCCGATCAGCTCATGGACAACCGCAAACTGCTGCAGATCGCGCTCGGGGCTTTCGGGCTGGACGACGATCTCAACAACCGCGCCTTCATCAAGCAGGTGCTCGATTCCGATCTTTCTGACCAGAAATCGCTGGCGAACCGGCTGGCTGACAAACGCTATCTCGCGCTGGCCCAGACCTTCAATTTCGCGGGGACCGGCGGGCCCAGCATCGACAGCTCCGACACCGGCACGGAAATTTCCCGGAAACTTGCCAAGCTTCAGGAACCCGCGGACCTGCTGTCAGATTCCGGCCTGCTGCGCGCCACCCTCAAGAGCTTCGGCCTCGAAGGCAGTATCGGCAACAGGTATTTCCTGCAAAACGTCCTGACCTCGGATCTGTCTGACAAGAACTCATTCGCGAACCGGCTCTCGGACAAACGTTATGTAGATCTGGCGGAAGCCTTCGATTTCCAGGGCAAGAGCAAGTCGAGGGACGGCCTGATGAACTATGCGAGGGAGTTTCGTGACCAGCTTTCCAACGTCACCTCCGCTGACAGTTTTCTGGATGATGCGGCCTTCATGGAAAGCACGCTCAGGATCTTTGGTCTGGAAGGCGACGCCAACATCCTCTACCAACAGGACTTCCTGAAAAACGTGCTCGAGTCCGATCCCATCGATCCGGGCTCCTTCGCCGCGACGCAGGACGACAAGCGCTATCTCGCGCTCTCCAAGGCCTTCGGCTTTGGCGACACGGGAAGCGATAAGACCAATGCGGTGAAACTTGTCGAGGCGCTTGATAAGCGCAGCACGGGGTTCGAGAAATCCAGCGATCTGTTCAACGACTTCGGCCTGACACTGACCGTGATGAATTTCTTCGATCTTCCACAGGGAACCGGCAAGATCGACTTTGCCAAGCGGATCCTGGAATCAGACCGCTCCGACCCGAATGCCCTGGTCAATGTCTATGGGGACGGGCGTTACAAAGCCTTTGCCGAGGCCATCAACCTCCAGAAAGCGTCGACGGAGCGGACCTATCCGCCGGGCTTTGCAGACACCATCACAAAGAACTATCTCGAACGGCAGTTTGAAAAGCAGATCGGGGAAAGCGACCCCAATCTGCGGATCGCCCTCTCGCTCGAACGCGACCTGAGCGAGCTCACCAAACGCAGCAAGACCACCGATTCCCAGTGGTTCGGCGTCATGGCGTCAAAGCCGCTGCGCACGGTGTTCGAAACCGCCTTCGGCCTCCCATCGAGCTTTGGCACGCTCGATATCGACCAGCAGCTCGGCGAATTCAAGAAACGCTCGGAACAGTATTTCGGCGTTGAAAAGGTGTCGGATTTCACCAACCCCGACAAGCTGGACCAGCTCAGGCGTCGGTTCCTGCTGGCCGGGGACAGGCAGAATTCGGCGAGCCTTTCCTCCAGTGCGGGTATCGTGCTGTCCCTGCTTTCGGGTTATGCCACCT
Organism: Rhodobacterales bacterium; assembly: GCA_038260405.1. Lineage (GTDB taxonomy): Bacteria > Pseudomonadota > Alphaproteobacteria > Rhodobacterales > Rhodobacteraceae > Puniceibacterium. The sequence continues at coordinate 20,232 of JBBSNW010000003.1, forward strand.
GAGCAGGGACAGCCTGAGCCGGGATCACAAACGCTGCAGCAGCGGCACGGTCGGCCAGGCATCCGCGGGCAAGCCCATTTTCCGCTGCACATCCCGCACCGAAGAGCGGGTCCCCGCGCCAAGGACGCCGTCGATCTGCCCCACATCATAGCCACGCGCCGCCAGCTTGCGCTGCAACTCCTTCATCTGTTCGCCGTTCAGCCCCGGATCGGGAGAGCCCGCATCATAGATCGGTCCTCCCTCCAGGCGATTGGCAAAATAGGCCGCCGTCAGGACATAGGTAAAGCTGCGGTTCCATTCGAAGAACACGCTGAAATTCGGATAAGCGATAAAGGCGGGTCCGCCTTCGCCATGCGGCAGCAGGATCGACGCCTCGAGCCCCCGTGTCAGTGATCCATTGCGCGCCTGCACCCCCAAAGCTTCCCAATCCGCGACAGGTTTCACGGTTTCAAGCCCGGTCTGGTAGAGGTCCATACCCTCGGGCAGGACGACCTGCTGCAGCCAGGGTTCGTTCGCCCTCCAGCCGAGGCCGGACAGCATCCTGGCCCCCGACATCAAGGCATCCGGCGCCGAGGTCTTGAGAGTGACATGACCGTCGCCATCACCGTCGACGCCATTGTTGAGGATATCCTCGGGAAGCATCTGGACCATGCCGATTTCGCCAGCCCAGGCTCCTGTTGTACGCGCCGGGTCGAAATCGCCGCGCTTGTAAAGTTCCAGCGCGGCAAGAACCTGCGGGCGGAAAAGCTCGGGACGGCGGCAATCATGTGCCAGCGTGACCAGTGCGTTCAGCGTGTTGAAATCCCCCTGAACGGCGCCGTAATCGGTTTCGAAGGCCCAGAAAGCCAGAAGTACGCCGCGCGAAATGCCGTATTCCCGTTCGATCCGGTCGAATACAGCGACGTATTCCTGCGCCATCGCGCGTCCGCGCTCGATCCGGTTCCGGCTGATCAGCTTGCGAGAGAAGTCAATGAAACCCGACTGGAAGATGCCCTGCGACCGGTCGGCCCTCAGAACCGCCGGATCCTGCCGCACCCCGCTGAAAAAGGCCTGCACCTGCCCCGACTCGTGCCCTTGAGATACCGCCTCGGCGCGCAGTCCGACGACAAATTCCGCAAAGTCGCCGCCGCATTGCGCGGAGGCCTGTCCGGCAACCAGTGTCGCAAAAGTCATTATCGCTGCCGTCAGACGTCTCATGCCTGTTCCCAACCGTGTCAGTTCCTGAATGTCGCGGTAACCTATCATCCGGACAGTGCTGCACAACCGGGCTAAACCGCTGGCTTTTTGTCCAAAAGGGTCTAGGCTGAATCGTGCAGCGATAAGAATTCTTAAAACTGTCTTTTCCCTGCAACCAAAGTGCTTCCCTGACGTTAGAGTGCAAGCCTTACATTATTGGTGCGGAGACTTCGAAGTGGCGGTTCTGATCGTCGAAAGCAACCGGGACCTTGGCGCAGTCTGGAAAAGTCACCTTGAACGTGCCGGGATGCCGACAAGTCTGGTGAGGACCTCGGACGAGGCGACGACTCTGCTGCGCCTTGAACCTTTCGATGTCATCATTCTCGATCTCGTGCTGAAAGAGGGAAATGCCCTCACCGTCGCCGATTTCGCGAGCTTCCGCCAACCTGACTGCCGAGTCATCTTCGTGACAAACACGACCTTCTTTTCGGACGGGTCGATTTTCCAGCTCTGCTCCAATGCCTGCGCTTTCATGCCGACCGCGACGCGGCCGGACGATCTGACGGCGATCGTCCAGCATCACGTCCCGCGCAGCTAGGCGGCGCGCAGCCGGTCCCGGCCATGTGGCGCGGTGAGGTCGAGATCTGGCCCGATGGGCAGGATCCGGCGCGGATTGATCGAGTCGTGGCTGCAATGGTAGTGCCGCACGATGTGATCGAAATGCACCGTCTCCGAGACGCCCGGCCATTGATACATCTCTCGCGTCCAGGCCCAGAGATTGGGATAATCGACGATCCGCCGCCGGTTGCATTTGAAATGACCGTGGTAGACTTTGTCGAACCGGATGATCGTGGTGAACAGCCGCCAGTCCGCCTCGGTGATCGTCTCGCCCATCAGGTAGCGCCTGCTGTCCAGCCGCTCCTCGATCCAGTCGAGCGTGTCGAACAGCGGATGGACCGCCTCGTCATAGGCCTCCTGGGAGGTGGCGAAACCGGCCTTGTAGACGCCGTTGTTGAGCGTGTCGTAAATCCGGTCATTCACCGGTTCGATCTCGGAGCGCAGATGTTCGGGCCAGTAATCCTCGGTGTTTCCGGTGATGCCGTCGAAGGCCGAATTGAACATCCGGATGATCTCGGCACTTTCGTTCGAGACGATGGTTTCGCGCTCCTTGTCCCAGAGGATCGGCACGGTCACCCGGCCGGATACCTTGGGATCGGCACGCAGGTAGATGTCCCGCGCGAAGGGGAGCCCGTAGAGCCTGTCACCCGTGGCCCCGTCGAAATCGCTGTCGAAAGTCCAGCCGTCGCCCAGCATGTCCGGATGGACGACCGAAACACCGATATGATCTTCGAGCCCCTTGATGGCGCGGAAGACCAGCGCGCGGTGCGCCCACGGGCAGGCATAACTGACATAGAGGTGATAGCGCCCGGATTCGGCCTTGAACCCGTCCTCGCCCGAGGGTCCCGCGCTGCCATCCGCGGTGATCCAGTTGCGGAACGCCGATGTCGAGCGCACGAATTTTCCGCCCGTCTTGTCGGTGTCGTATCCCTTGTCCTGCCATTCTCCATTGACCAGAAGGCCCATGTCATTTCTCCTCTTGCTATGAGAAAGACATAAGGTGGCGCGGAAAATGGGCAATTGAGGACCAGCGCGCAGTCCGTCCGCATCAGTGCACATCCGGGCCGAACCGCCTGACGGCTGGCCGCGCCTAGCGTCCGCGCCAGCGGGTCGGCACGATGACCAGCGCCCCGACAGAGGCCGCTATCGCATTGAGCCCGGGTGAGCGGAATCCTAGCCCGAACATCAGCTGCACGAAATAGGCCAGGAATGCCCCACCGATGCAGATGATGATGCTCGGCAGGATGCCGTTGCGGGTAAAGCCCGACCGTTCGGAGGCGTACCCCACGATACCGGCGATCACCACAGTGCCGATCATCACCGGAAACATCAGCCCCGGCCTCCCATAACGGTTCCGACGGGCAGCGCCAGCCCGTGCAGGAATTCCTGCGCCGACTGCGCTCCCCGCCCTGCCCGCTGCGCCCGCGTCACCTGGATGGCGCCCTGCCCGCAAGCGACGGTGAACGCCGCATCAAGCACCTGTCCGGGCGCTCCGCTGCCCGTTCCGAGCCGCGCGCCCAGCAGTTTCACGCGCTCGCCCTGCACCAGCGTCCAGGCGCCGGGAAACGGCGAAAGCCCCCGGATCTGCCTGTCGATCTCGGCAGCACTGCGCTTCCAGTCGAGAATGGCCTCCGCCTTGTCGATCTTGGCGGCATAACTCGTTCCGGCGTCAGGCTGCGCTTCGGGTTCCAGCTCATCGAGCCGCGCCAGTGCAGCGACGATCGCCTCGGCGCCCAGAGCCGACAGCCGGTCGTGCAGCGTCCCGGTCGTTTCCTCGTCACCGATCGCGATCTCCTCGCGCAGCAGGACCGGCCCGGTATCGAGCCCCGCCTCCATCTGCATGATGCAGATGCCGGTTTTTGCATCCCCGGCGAGGATCGCGCGGTGGATCGGTGCCGCACCGCGCCAGCGTGGCAGCAGGGAGGCATGAATGTTCAGGCACCCAGATCGCGGCGCATCGAGGATCGCCTGCGGCAGGATCAGCCCATAGGCCACGACGACGGCCACATCGGCGTTCAGGGCGGCAAAACCCGCCTGCTCTTCCTGCGATTTCAGCGATACGGGATGCCGCACCTCGAGCCCCAGCGCCTCGGCACGCGCCTGCACCGCCGTGGGCCGGTCCTTCTTGCCCCGCCCGGCAGGCCGCGGCGGCTGGCAATAGACCGCGGCGATCGCATGTCCCGCCTCCACCAGAGCATCGAGCACCGGCACGGAAAAGTCCGGCGTTCCCATGAACACGATCCGCATGCACTCTCTCCTCTGACTGGCAGGAAACCTCCTGCTTCTTCGGGTCACAAATATCCCAGAGAGCGCGAGAGACAGCGTCTCTCGCAGCCCCTGACGGGGGCTTAACCCTGCTTCACCCAGCCTTGCGCGCCCGCTTCAGCAGCATGTCCCGCTTCGTCTTGCTCAGATGGTCGAAATACATCCGGCCCTGCAGATGGTCGATCTGATGCTGCACCGATGTCGCCCAGAGCCCGACGAAATCCCGCTCCTCGGACAGCCCCGCCTCGTTCAGGAACCGCACCGTCACGGCGCGCGGCCGCTTCACTTCGGCCCAGACACCGGGCAGGTTCGGACTTCCCTCTTCATGTGCGCGCAGGTCCACGCTGGCATGCAGCACTACCGGATTTGCCATCCGCACGGCCTGCCCGCGCTCGGCAGAGGCGTCCACCACAGCGAGCCGCAACAGAATGCCGATCTGCGGCGCGGCAAGGCCGACCCCCGGCATCGCCTCCATCGTGTCGATCATGTCCGACCAGATCGCCCGGATCTCGTCGGTGATCTTCTCGACCGGCTGCGCCACGGATCGCAGCCGCCGGTCGGGCCAGGGGATGCAGCGGCGCGCGCTCATGACGCCTCGTATTCCGCGATCAGCGCCGCGCGGGCGGCGGGGTCCAGCCGGTCGAAAGTCACGCGCCCGTCCAGATGATCGAGTTCGTGCTGCGCGCATTTCGCCGCCGCACCCTCCATCTCCTCGCTCTGCGCGATCCCGTCCAGATCAAGATATTCCAGCGTCACCGCCCATGGCCGCGTGATCTCGGCGGTGACGCCGGGGATCGACAGACACCCTTCCGTGCCGGTCTCGAGCCTGTCCGAAGCGGCGACGATGCGGGGGTTGATGCAGACGAGCGGCGTCTTGTCTCCGGTCTTCCAGGTGACATCCATGACGAAGACGCGCATCATGACGCCCACCTGCGGCGCCGCGAGACCGCGCCCCGGCGCGTCGTACATCGTCTCGAACATGTCCGCGACCAGCCCGCGAACTGCGGCAACCTCCGTCACCGGTTCGCAGGGACGCGACAGGCACGGATCGGGCCAGGTCAAGATCGGCAGGACACTCATCCGCGCGCCAGATCCCGCTTCATCTTGACCATCTTGCGGGTGATCATCTGGCGGCGCAGCGGCTTGAGGTAGTCGATGAACAGCTTGCCTTCGAGGTGGTCGATCTCGTGCTGCACGCAGGTCGCCCAGAGCCCCGAGAACTCCTCTTCCCGCGGCGTGCCGGTCTGGTCCAGCCAGCCCACGCGCACGGCGGCAGGCCGCTCGACATCGGCGAACTGTTCGGGAATCGACAGGCAGCCTTCCTCGTAGACGTTGCGCTCGTCGGATGCGGCGAGCACTTCGGGGTTGAACATGACCAGCGGACGCGGCGCCTCGTTCTCGCCCTTCACGCAGTCGAGCACGATCAGCCGGTTCATCACGCCGACCTGCGGCGCGGCCAGACCGATGCCCGGCGCGTCATACATCGTCTCGAGCATGTCATTGGCCAAGGCGCGCAGGTCGTCGCTCAGGTCCGCCACAGGGGCGGCCACTTTCTTGAGGCGCGGGTCGGGGTGCAGGATGATATGGCGTTTCATGCGCCAGCATGTAGGACAACACCGCGCAACGCGCAATATCCCCGGCCCACCGATGCGGCCTCTGGGGGACACCCTTGCAGCCGCTGCACCATGCGTTAACGTCCCGATCAGCCAGATATCCAGGGACATGATTTCTCCATGACATTCGACTTCGACCAGCAGATCGACCGCCGCGGCACGCATTGCAGCAAATGGGACAGCATGCAGGCCCTTTACGACGTCTCTCCCGAAGACGGGCTCGCCATGTGGACCGCCGACAGCGACTATCCGACCGCGCCCTGCGTGACAGATGCGCTGCGCCGCGCCGCGGATCACGGCATTTTCGGCTACACCCAGACATTTTCCGGCTACCTGAACGCCATCCAGTGGTGGATGAAGACCCGCCATGACTGGGATATCGACACGGACTGGATTCTGACCTCGCAGGGGCTCGGCAATGCGATCGCGCTCTGCATCGATGTCTGGAGCGCGCCGGGCGATGGCGTCGTGACCTTCAGCCCGGTCTATCACGAATTCCGCCACAAGACCGAACGCGCCGGGCGCAAGCTCATCGAATGTCCGCTGAAACGCGAGGGTGACACCTATGTGCTCGACCTCGAGGATGCGCAGTCGCGGCTCACGGGTTCCGAAAAGATCCTGATCTGGTGCTCTCCGCAAAACCCGTCGGGACGGGTCTGGACAGCGGAGGAATTGCGCAGCGTCGCCGATTTCGCCACCCGCAACGATCTGCTGCTCATTTCGGACGAGATCCACCACGACCTCGTCTTTCCGGGAAATACCTTCGTGCCGATGCATGTCGCGGCGCCAGAGGCGCAGGACCGTATGGTGGTGCTGACGGCTGCATCCAAGACCTTCAACATCGCCGGTCAGCGCACCGGCAACATGATCATTCCCGACAACACGCTGCGATCGGCGATGGCGCATCGCCTCGGCACGCTCGACTACAAACCGGCGGCGCTGTCCCTGATGATGATCGCCGCGGCCTACTCGCCCGAGGGTGCCGCCTGGGTCGATGCCCAGATCGCGCATCTGCAGGGCAACATCGCCGCCTTCGATGCGGCCGTGAACGCCATTCCCGGCGTGCGGTCGCTGCCGCTGCAGGGCACGTATCTGGCCTGGGTGGATTTTTCCGGCACGGGCATGAGCTTCGAAGAATTGGACACGCGCATACGCAAGACAGCCCGGATCGCGCCCAGCGCCGGTCCCAGCTTCGGCGCGGGGGGCGAGACGTTCGAACGCTTCAACCTCGCCATGTCGCGGGACCAGATCATCGAGGCCGGGGAGCGCTTGCAGCAGGCTTTTGCCGATCTGCAGTGACGGCAAGGATTGCATCGCTGCGGTGACATCGGCACCCTGAGCGCCGTCGATGTCACCGGGGCGGTCGGCTGCGATAGACGGGCAGACACCAGCCGAAATACATCGATCCCGCCCGCAGTGTGAATGTAACCACCGCACAGGCCAGAGCGGCCATGCCGTCACCGAAATCGAAGGCCGAAGCGATCACCGTCGCCGTCGATCCGGCAAAGGCGCAGGTGACATAGAGTTCGCCCTGCTTGAGCACCAGCGGCACTTCGTTGGAGACGACGTCACGCATGAGCCCGCCCAGACAGCCGGTGATCATGCCCATAACCACCACCACCGGCGCGGGCTGCTCCAGCGATTGCGCCACACCGGACCCGGCGGCGACGGCCATGGCCAAAGCGCAGGCATCGAGCCAGAGCAGCAGCCGGTAGCGGCTTTCGATGAGGTGCGCCGTGAAGAAGACAACCAGCGCCGCCGCGCAGGCCACGCCGAGATAGGCCGGCTGCGCCATCCAGAAGACCGGGTTCCGGTCCAGAAGGACATCGCGCACCGTCCCGCCCCCCACGGCGGTCAGGTTCGCGAAAAAGCAGAAGCCGACGACATCGAGCTGCGCGCGGCTCGCCACCAAAGCGCCGGTGAGGGCGAAGACCATCACCGACGTGAGGTCGAGCAGAGTGATCAGGCTCATCGCGCAGGGCTCCGGTTGCAGTGCTGAACGTCAGTGCAAAGGTCCATATCGCCGGGGTCGCCCCCTGTCACCCCGCAGCCGAACAAGGCGCTTCGGAAGCGTCTTAACGGCCCGTCTTGAAGGGTGCCATCCCGGCGCGGGCCAACTCGTCGGCGCGTTCGTTCTCGGGGTGGCCGGCGTGGCCCTTGACCCATTCCCAGATCACCTTGTGACGCTTCTGCGCCTCGTCCAGCCGCTGCCAGAGCTCGACATTCTTCACCGGCTTCTTCGCAGCGGTCTTCCAGCCGTTGCGTTTCCAGCCGTGGATCCAGCTTGTCACGCCGTTCTTCACATAGGCGCTGTCGGTCACGATGGTGATCTCGCTGTCGCGGCCCAGCGCCTCGAGCGCGTGGATCGCCGCAAGAAGCTCCATGCGGTTGTTCGTGGTGCCAGCCTCGCCGCCGGAGAGCTCACGCTCCTTGACGATTTCGCCGCCTTCGGTCGCGCGCATCAGCACGCCCCACCCTCCGGGACCCGGGTTTCCGCTGCACGCGCCATCGGTATATGCATAAAGCTTTGCCATGGCAGCCGTTTCGCCCCAGTGGCGCGCGGCGTCAAGGGCTGCCATGGCGCGGGGGTGTTTTTCGCGGAGAGAAGACGCAATCTGCCGCGCCGGAAGGGCCGCGCGTCAGATGAACACGCCGACGCAAAGCGAGATCACCACCAGCGATGTCAGGAGCACCCGCAGATTCATCCACCATGCCGGCGCGAGCCCCCAGCGCCAGAACTGCCAGTCGAGAACCAGAAGCCCCAGAAAACCGAAGATCAGGTTCATGCCCGCCGAGACCGGCCCGCCGCCGACCATGAAGAAGGCCCAGAGCGCCGGGATCACCGACAGGCTGTAGCCCGCCGCCTCGCGCGGGCCGTCCGCCTTGGTGGCAAAGCCCCAGAGCACGCCGGACATGAAGGCGAGGATCACGATCCCGTAGGAGAGCTGTACGTAGGGCCCGATGAAGCGCGGACCAAAGGCACTCTGTCCGAAGTTCGCGGCCGGTTCGAACAAAAGGGTCAGCGCGCCCCAGAGAAAGGGCACGACACCGGCAAGACCGAGGATCAGCGCGGAACGCGGCACCTGGTTCATGCGGGTTCGCGCAACACGCGCGGGACTTTGAATTCGACATTCTCCTGCGCCGTCTCGACCATCTGCACAGTCACGTCATACTTTGCGCGGAATGCGTCGATCACCTCGTTGATCAGCACTTCAGGGGCCGAGGCGCCTGCCGTGATGCCGACGGAGCGGATACCCTCCAGCGCGCGCCAGTCGATATCGCTGGCACGGCTGACCAACTGGGAGTAGCCGCAGCCTGCGCGGCGTCCCACTTCGACCAGTCTTTGCGAGTTCGACGAATTCGGTGCACCAACAACCAGCATCGCATCGCATTGCGGCGCCATCGCCTTCACCGCTTCTTGGCGGTTGGTGGTGGCATAACAGATGTCTTCCTTGTGCGGGCCGATGATGGCGGGGAACCGGGCCTGCAAGGCGGCGACGATATCCGCCGTGTCATCGACCGACAGGGTCGTCTGCGTCACGAAGGCCAGTCGGGACGGATCGCGCACGGTGACGCTTTCGACATCCGCGACCGTTTCGACCAGCAGCACGTCCCCCGGTGGCAACTGCCCCATCGTGCCGATGGTCTCTGGGTGGCCGGCATGGCCGATCATGATCATCTGCAGGCCATTCTCGGCGTGGCGCGCGGCTTCGATATGGACTTTGCTGACCAGCGGACAGGTCGCGTCCACATAGATCATCTCGCGCCGCGCGGCCTCTGCCGGAACGGCCTTGGGCACGCCATGGGCGGAAAAGATCACCGGGCGGTCGGGCGGGCATTCCTCGAGCTCCTCGACAAAGACTGCGCCCTTGTCGCGCAGCCCATCGACCACGAACTTGTTGTGCACGATCTCGTGGCGAACGAAAACGGGGGCGCCCCATTTTTCCAGAGCCATCTCGACGATCTTGATCGCCCGGTCCACCCCCGCACAGAATCCGCGAGGGGCGGCCAGATACAGAGTCAAAGCTTGCTGCGTCATTTCGAATACTCCTGACTATATAGACCTAAGTTTTAGATTGCGCCCGGTCCAGCCCCCGCCAGGCACGAAAATCTGTAAACCACCGGCCTGTCACAGTTGCCTGACAGTAAATTCTGCCTACAGTAGTATGCAAGAGCGCTTAAGCGCCGCACGAATCGTCATCCAGACAGCGACCGGGGGAGGAGCGCAGGGATGCCTTACGCGGACGAAGAGAGACAACGCATTCAATCCTGGACACAACACATCCAGATTGGGGACATGCGAAATCTGGCAGAAGAGGCCCTGCGGCGCGTCGCTTCGCGCAGCACGACGAATTCATATACATTTTCCTCGCCAAACAGTCCGTTGCACCACGTTAGCGACGAAAACGAGATCGCGCAGTTGTGTGAAACCCTGCTCGGTCACGACTTCGAAGCGGCCGAAGCTGCGGTGTTTGCGCTGCTGAAGCGCGGCATCGGTCTTGAGGGCGTCTATCACGACTACCTTGGCGTGGCAGCGATTCGACTCGGCGACATGTGGACCGACGACCAGATCACCTTTGTCGAAGTGACCCGGGCCGTGGCGCGAATCATCGTTCTTATGCGCAATCTGCGGGATCGGGCCGATCTGCCGAGAATCACGCATGCCGCGCCGATCCTCTTCGCCACAGTACCAGGAGAGATCCATGCGCTGGGCGTGACCATGGCGCGTGATCTTCTGCGGGACCGCGGATGGGACGTTGTCCTGCTCACCGGTCTCGACCACGACCACCTCATCGATCAGATCTCGAAGACCGATGCCCGTGTTCTGGGCCTGTCCTGTGGCAGTCCTGCAACGGCAGGTGCGCTGGCGCGGGTGATCCTTGCGGTGCGTCTGATGCGGCCGAGCCTGGCGATCCTGGTCAGCGGTCAGCTGGTGACAAGCCATTCGGACCTCGTCAGCGCGGTCGCGCCCGACGCTGCGGTCACGTCGATCGATGAAGCCATTTCCGAAATCGAGCGTCTGACCGGCCCGCTTGAGCGCCGATCATCGGAGGCGCGCACAAGCAGCGGGAGTTGTTAGGCCGAGCCGGTCGCGGCAGCTGTCGCCCAGGCGACGGCAATATAGCGGCCAGTCTTGGCGATCGAGACAAGAAGCAGAAAGGCCCAGACCGGGGTGCGCAACACACCCGCAACAACCGTGATGGCGTCGCCGAGAGGCGCCCAGCTGAGAAGAAGCGACCACAACCCAAAGCGCTGATACCAGTCCTGCGCACGCAGGAGCTGCTTTTCCGAAACGGGGAACCACCGTCTGTCCCGGAAACGTTCGATACCGCGGCCCATCATGTAGTTCACGACAGAGCCCGCCGTGTTGGCGACGCTGGCCACCGCCACGAGAAGCCATACGGGAGAGGCGTCGCGCATCTGCAGCGCGACGAAGACGATCTCGGATTGAAACGGCAGAAGGGTCGCGGCCCCGAACGCTACCCCAAACAGCGTCGCAAGGGCCGCGACCTCCGCAGAAATCAGCGACATCCCTTATGTCGGCCTCTCATCCCGTCAGGCCGACGCCTCATCAGTTGCTGTTGCTTGCAACTTCAAAGCTGCGTTCGGCCGGAGCCTCACGCGGAGGGCGCCCGATCACGTCCTTCAGCTCGTCGAGCTCGATGAAATTGTCCGCTTGGCGGCGCAATTCATCGGCGATCATCGGCGGCTGGCTGCGGATGGTCGAGACGACCGATACGCGGACGCCCTGACGCTGCAGGCTTTCCACCAGCGGACGGAAATCGCCATCACCCGAGAACAGCACGATGTGATCGACGCGCGGCGCGAGTTCCATGGCATCGACCGTGAGCTCGATATCCATGTTCCCCTTGACCTTGCGGCGCCCCTGGCTGTCGGTGTATTCCTTGGCCGGTTTAGTCACCATGGTGAAGCCGTTGTAATGCAACCAGTCCACCAGAGGGCGGATCGGCGAATACTCGTCGTTTTCCAGCAGTGCCGTGTAGTAGAAGGCCCGCAGCATCTTGCCGCGGCGCACAAATTCCTGGCGCAGGAGCTTGTAGTCGATGTCAAAACCAAGCGCCTTTGCAGCGGCATAAAGGTTGGACCCGTCTATGAACAGCGCCAGCCGTTCGTCCTTGTAAAACATCAAATTTCCTTTCGACAATGTAAGATCCGCTGTCGATGCTTTTGTGGGTGTCGCGTGATTGTCTGAATAGGACAACGCATCTTCAGCAATAAAAGTAGTTTATTTTACACAGTGTTCAACCCTCAGGTTATGTGCAAAAGGATAGTACGATGAGCGCAATTGAACAAGATATCTTGATCGCTCTCGGATCGAATCTGGGCACAGCGTCACGTAACCCTGCGGAAACTTTAGCTTTGGCCATTTCGGCGATCGCCGGAGCGGGCCTGAAGCTGCGCAGGATTAGCCGTTTTTATTCAACGCCTTGTTTTCCACCGGGGGCCGGACCGGATTACGTCAATACCGCTATGGTTGTGCAATCCCGCGTCACTCCCGGTGAAATCCTGCAGCGACTTCACGAGATCGAACATGTCTTTGGACGTGAACGAAAGCAGCGCTGGGGGATGCGCACGCTCGACCTCGATCTTCTGGGGGTCGGCGACATCGTGCTGCCGAATCCGGCGACTCAGGCAGAATGGCGCGCATTACCCCCCGACCGACAAGCAATCATCGCCCCGGATCAGCTGATCTTGCCGCATCCGCGCCTGCAGGAGCGTGCATTCGTGCTTGTGCCGCTGGCGGAAATTGCGGCAGAATGGCGCCATCCGACACTGGACCGGACGATTGCCCAGCTTTGCGACGCGCTCGCCCCCGCAGCGCGCGCTGAGGTCGTGGCATTATAGACATTCACACCTTGTCAATCCTGCCACTGCGCGATAAGACTTCGGTTTCCAAGGCGAACCGACAGAACTGGAGTGTTCCATGGCCCGCGTCACCGTAGAAGATTGCGTAGACAAAGTCCCCAACCGCTTCGAGCTCGTGATGCTCGCAGCCCACCGCGCCCGCGAGATCACCGCAGGGGGTGCGATCACCGTGGACCGCGACAACGACAAGAACCCTGTCGTCGCCCTGCGCGAGATTGCGGATGAAACACAATCCGCCGACGAGCTGCGCGAACGTCTGATCGAGTCCAACCAGACCCAGATCGAGGTGGACGAGCCGGAAGACGACGCCATGGCGCTGCTGATGGGGTCCGAGCCGGACAAGCCGGCCGAGGACGACATGTCCGAAGAGAAACTGCTGCGCGCCCTCATGGAGGCGCAAGGCCAGGGCTGAGGCCTGCGTCAGATGCGGGCCAGTTGAGGAGAGAGTCGCATGATAGCGGCCGAAGATCTTGTTGCACTGGTCCGCAACTACAACCCCAAGACAAACGCCAATCTGATTCGCGCTGCCTATGAATATGGCGCGCGGATGCATGAGGGGCAGCTGCGCCATTCCGGCGAGCCGTATTTCTCGCATCCCGTGGCCGTCGCCGCGATCCTGACCGAGCAGCAGCTCGATGATGCGACGATCATCACCGCCCTGCTGCACGACACGATAGAGGACACCAAGTCCACCTATACCGAGGTCTCGCGCCAGTTCGGCCCCGAGGTCGCGATGCTGGTGGACGGCGTCACCAAGCTCACCAATCTCCAGCTGTCGAGTTCCGAGACCAAGCAGGCCGAGAATTTCCGCAAGCTGTTCATGGCGATGTCCAAGGATCTGCGGGTCATTCTGGTCAAGCTGGCCGACCGGCTGCATAACATGCGCACCATCAAGGCGATGCGGCCTGAAAAGCAGCACCAGAAGGCGCGCGAGACGATGGACATCTTCGCTCCGCTCGCAGGCCGCATGGGCATGCAGTGGATGCGCGAGGAGCTCGAGGATCTTGCCTTCCGCGTGCTGAACCCCGAGGGGCGCGCCAGCATCATCCGCCGCTTCATCACCCTGCAGAAAGAGGCCGGCGACGTGATTCACCGGATCACCTCGGACATGCGGGCGGAGCTGGAAAAGGCGGAAATCGATGCCGAAGTCTTTGGCCGCGCCAAGAAGCCCTATTCGATCTGGCGCAAGATGCAGGAAAAGGAGATGGGATTTTCCCGCCTCTCCGACATCTACGGCTTCCGCGTCATAACCCGGTCGGAAACCGACTGTTACCTCGCGCTCGGGGCGATCCACCACCGCTGGCGCGCCGTGCCGGACCGGTTCAAGGATTACGTGAGCCAGCCCAAATCCAACGGCTACCGGTCGATCCACACCACCGTTTCCGGGCGCGACGGCAAGCGTGTCGAGGTGCAGATCCGCACCCGCCAGATGCACGACGTGGCCGAAACAGGCGTCGCGGCGCATTGGTCCTATCGCGACGGCGTGCGATCGGAAAACCCCTTCGCTGTCGATCCGGTGCGCTGGATCTCGTCGCTGACCGAACAGTTCGACGGCGAGGATGACCACGACGAATTCCTCGAAGCGGTGAAGCTCGAGATGTATACCGACCAGGTATTCTGCTTCACGCCGAAGGGCGACGTTGTGAAGCTGCCGCGCGGCGCAACACCGCTCGATTTCGCCTATGCGATCCACACCCGGATCGGTTCGGCCTGTGTCGGCGCCAAGATCGACGGGCTGCGCGTGCCGCTCTGGACCCGGATGAAGAACGGCCAGTCGGTCGAGATCATCACCGCAGAGGGCCAGACACCCCAGGCGACCTGGCTCGACATCGCCACCACAGGCAAGGCCAAGACCGCCATACGCCGCTCGCTGCGCGAAGCGAATCGCGAGCGCTTCGTGAAGCTCGGTCAGGAGCTGGCGCGCTCCGCATTCGAGAATGTCGGCAAGAAGGCATCGGACAAGGCGCTGGAGAAGGCCGCGCGCACGCTGCGGCTGGACGACCGCGAGACGCTTCTTGCGCGTCTCGGCAGCGCCGAGATCACCGCGCGCGAGGTGGTTCAGGCCGTCTATCCCGACCTTGCCCCGGCAAAGACCGGCGATATCGAGATGAAACGCGCCGTGGTCGGCATCACCGAAGGACAGGGATTCGAGCGCGCGCCCTGCTGCCAGCCGCTGCCGGGCGAACGCATCGTCGGCATCACCCAGCGCGGCCGCGGCGTGATCGTTCACAAGATCGACTGCGCCTCGCTCGCTGCATTCGAGGATCAGCCCTCGCGATGGCTCGACCTGCAATGGGCGACGGGAAATCACGCGCCGATCTATGCGGTTTCCCTTGACATGACCATCGGCAACGATGCCGGTGTGCTGGGACGGATCTGCACCTTGATCGGAGAGCAGAAGGCCAATATCTCGGACTTGAAATTCGAGGACCGGAAACCGGATTTTTACCGGGTCCTCGTAGATATCGAGCTGCGCGACGCGGAACATCTGCATTCCGTGATCTCGGCGCTCGAGGCGGAAAGCGATGTCGCCACTGTCGAGCGGCGGCGCAATCCGTCACTCAGTGTGGCGCAGGCCGCCGCAGAATAAGAACGGGAAGGACGGGCAGCGTGGTCTTCAAACGCCGGGACAGGCGACCGATCTGGAAGATCGCGCTGGAAGCCTTGTGGCCGCGCGGCGGCTGGGCCCGGGCGGCGCGCTATGTGCAGCATCGCCTGCACCGCCTGCCCGACCCGCCCGAAAAGATCGCGCGCGGCATCTTTGCCGGTGTCTTCACCACCTTCACGCCGTTCTATGGCCTGCATTTCATCGTGGCGGGAAGCCTCGCCTTCATCATGCGCGGCAATATCCTCGCCTCGCTGCTTGCGACCTTCTTCGGCAACCCGCTGACCTATCTGCCCATCGGCATCATCTCGATGAAGACCGGCTACTGGATGCTCGGCATGAACAAGGACCCGTCGCTGCATGGCTCGCTGGGGCGCAAGTTCGCAGAGGCCGGTGCGGATCTGTGGAACAACATCCTGTCGATCTTCAACGGCAAGCAGCCCGACTGGCACGGTTTGTCGATCTTCTATCACGAGGTCTTCTTTCCCTACATGGTCGGCGGAATCCTTCCCGGGATCGTCGCGGGGCTCGTGGCCTATTACCTGTCGGTGCCGGTGATCCGGGTTTACCAGAAACGCCGCAAGGGCACGCTCAAGGCCAAGCTGACGGCGTTGAAGAAAAAGAAGAAACAAGCTGACGGCGGCAATGCGACGGACTAGGTTGCAGGCAAGAGACGCAACAGCCGGAAGTTCGAAATGACCACCCCGACAGGACGCCTGCGCCTTGGCGTCAACATCGACCACGTCGCCACCGTCCGCAATGCCCGCGGCGGAGACACCCCCGACCCCCTGCGCGCCGCAAAGCTCGCACAGGAGGCAGGCGCGGACGGCATCACCGCCCATCTGCGCGAAGACAGACGTCACATCGCCGATGCCGATATCGACGGGCTGATAGAGGTCCTGACCGTGCCGCTCAACTTCGAGATGGCCGCGACCGAAGAGATGCAGAAGATCGCGCTGCGGCACAAACCCCATGCGGTCTGTCTCGTGCCCGAGAAGCGCGAGGAACGCACCACCGAAGGTGGTCTGGAAGTCGCGCGCGAGGAGAACCGCCTTGCGCATTACATTGCGCCGCTGCGCGAGGCAGGCTGCCGGGTGTCGATCTTCATTGCCGCGGACCCGCGCCAGATCGATGCCGCCCACCGCATCGGGGCCGAAGTGGTCGAACTGCATACCGGCGCCTATTGTGATGCCCATGCCGAGGGTCATTTCGACATCCGCGACGCCGAACTGGAAAAGCTGCGCACCATGGCAGCGCATGCGCATTCTCTGGGGCTCGAAGTCCATGCGGGCCACGGATTGACCTACGATACGGTGCAGCCGGTCGCCGCTCTTCCCGAGGTGATGGAGCTCAATATCGGCCATTTTCTGATCGGCGAGGCGATCTTTCGCGGCCTCGAACCCGCGATCGCCGAAATGCGCCGCCTGATGGACGAGGCCCGGTCATGATTCCCCCCAAGACTTTTGTGAAAAGTCTTGGCAAAAGTTTTGATAGAACTTTTGCGGCCGTCGCGTCGTCGGCAAGGCTGCCCTGAGCCGTGAAGACGGAGCCCACAGGTTTTCGCCGACGCGATGGCGTGCTGCTGGCCCTTGGCCTCATCCTCGCAATCGCCTCGACCGCAATGCTCGAGATCGCCCGCAGCGGCGTGGTCACCACAAATACATCCGTGGGAACCACGCCGGTGACGCGCTATGCCCGCCCCGATGCAGACGGCCCACCTGTGGTCATCGCGCATGGCTTCGCCGGATCGCGGCAGATCATGCAGGCCTATTCCTATACGCTCGCGCGCGCCGGATACGTCGCCTATGCCTTTGATTTCGAAGGCCACGGCCAGAACCCCGTGCCGATGTCGGGGGATGTCTCGAGCATCGACGGCACCACGCGCCTTCTGGTCGAGCAGACGCGCAGGGTGATCGACGCGACCGCGGTGCCGAACCGCAAGACCGCTTTGCTGGGCCATTCCATGGCCACCGACCTGCTGGTGCGCAGCGCAGGTCCCGAGACTGGGCCGATCATCCTGCTCTCGGCCTTCTCGCAGGAGATCACGCCGGAGGCTCCTAATGACCTTCTCCTGCTGACCGGAGCCTGGGAGCCCGGTTTGCGCGAATTTGCCTTGCGCGCCCTGCAGATGGTCGATCCGCAGGCGCAGGATGGCGACACCGCCGTGCAAGGCGATCTGCGTCGTCGTGCACTGATCGTGCCGAAAAGCGATCACGTCTCGATCCTGCATGCCAGGGTCGCCCAGCGGGCTGCCCTGACCTGGCTTGACGACTATTACGGGCGCAGCAGCGATGTTCGCATCTGGCCGACCGGCTGGGCCCTGCTCGCTTTGCTGACCGGCATCGTCGTTCTGGCAGCCCCCCTGTCGCGGTTGCTGCCAAAGACAGCTCCCGTCGAGATGCGTCGGCTGAAGCTGCGCCAGATCCTCATGCTCACCCTGCTGCCGGCCATCGCAGCACCTCTCGTCGCGGTGCCTCTCAACCCGGGCTGGCTGCCGGTTCTCGTCGCGGATTATCTTGCGCTGCATCTGCTGGTCTTCGGCACTCTCCAGCTCGCCCTGCTCTGGCGGTTCGGCGTGCCTCTCGGGGCGGTGTCCGGCCTCGCGCTCGCCGCCGTGCTGCTCTGGGGATTGGGTGTCTTCGGGCTGGCGCTCGGGCGCTATGGCACGAACTTCTGGCCCGATCTGCAAAGACTCGGCATCATCTGCGCCCTAGCTGTTGGAACCGTGCCCTTCATGCTGGCTGATGCGGTGGCGAGCGATCATGCAGCCTTCTGGCAGCGGCTGCTGATGCGGACCGGGTTTATCGGCTCGCTCGGGCTCGCCGTGGCCCTCGATTTCCAGGGGCTGTTCTTCCTGCTGATGATCGCGCCGATCATAGCGCTGTTCTACGTGATCTTCGGCCTCATGGGCCGCTTTGCCGCACGGCGCGCGGGCCCGGCCGCGCCGGGCATCGCTCTTGGCATCGCGCTCGCCTGGGCGCTCGGGGTCAGCTTTCCCCTGTTCTCGGCATAAGGAGGCGCAGGATGATCCTGGGCATCGGCACGGATCTTGCCAATATCGACCGCATCGCGGCCACCCTCGAACGCTTCGGCGACCGGTTCCGGCACCGGGTCTTTACCGGCACCGAGCAGCGCAAGGCCGAACGGCGCAAGGATGTCGCCGGGACCTATGCCAAGCGCTGGGCCGCGAAGGAGGCCTGCTCAAAGGCGCTTGGCACGGGTCTGCGCATGGGTATCTCCTGGAAGGACATGGCGGTGTCGAACTTGCCCACCGGCCAGCCGGTGATGGCGGTGACGGGCTGGGCCCGCGAGCGGCTGGCCGAGATGACGCCGCCCGGGCATGAGGCGATCATCCACGTGACACTGACCGACGATCACCCCTGGGCGCAGGCCTTCGTGGTGATCGAGGCGCGGCCTCTGGACACCGACCGGCCGTTCTTCGGCACCACGGAGGGCAGGACCGAGGGGCCGACCCCTTGGGCTTCTCGGGATATTTGACACCCGGAGAATGGCAGGGGTGGACGCGGGGTGCCTTCTCCTTGACACGCCCTGCCCGCGGCAGCATGTAGCGCTGGAACTTCAGGCAAAGGGCATGCGCCATGGCATCCGACAGCGGCAAGGGCAACGGTTTCGTCGAGACCATCAAGACGGTGGTTTATGCGCTGCTGATCGCCGGGGTGTTCCGGACCCTGTTCTTTCAGCCGTTCTGGATTCCGTCCGGATCGATGAAGGACACGCTGCTGATCGGTGACTTCCTCTTCGTGAACAAGATGGCCTACGGCTATTCCTACGCCTCCTGCCCCTCTGTCTATCTGCCCGGCATCGGGATCGACATCGACGCCGAAGACATCTGCGGCTTTCTGGATGGCGACAATACCCGGCTCTTTGGCGGCCAGCCCGAGCGCGGCGATGTGGTGGTCTTTCGCCATCCGGTGTCCGGGCGCGATTTCATCAAGCGGCTGATCGGCCTGCCGGGCGAGACCGTGCAGGTCCGGGGCGGATTGCTCTACATCAACGGCACGCCGGTGCAGGTCGAGCCCAACGGTGCGTTCGAGGAAACCGCCGAGCCTCAGGGGCCGCAGGCGCTGCGCCCGCGCTGTGCCAACGGGCCGGTCGGCGATGGCGGACTCTGCACCAAGGAGCGGCTTACGGAAACCCTGCCCAATGGCGTGAGCCACGACATCCTCAACATCGGCACGCAGGGTTCCGATGACACGCCCGTCTATACGGTGCCCGAGGGGCATTACTTCTTCATGGGCGACAACCGCGACAACTCGTCCGACAGCCGCGTGCCCGCGATCACCGGCGGCGTCGGCTTTGTGCCTTACGAGAACCTCGTCGGCCGCGCGGACCGCATCGTGTTTTCCTCGGCGGGCAGCTCGATGCTCTATTTCTGGACCTGGCGCGCCGATCGGTTCTTCAAGGGAATCCATTGAAGCTATCGGCAGATCTCAAGGCGCTGCAGCAGCGCCTGGGCCATGAATTCAAGAGGCCCGAGCTGATCCTGCGTGCGGTTACTCATGCCTCGATGTCCGGCCCAAATCGGGACGACAATCAGCGGCTCGAGTTTCTCGGCGACCGGGTGCTTGGCCTCGTGATGGCCGAGGCCCTGCTCTCGGGAGATCGCGGGGCCTCCGAAGGCCAACTCGCCCCACGTTTCAACGCGCTCGTGCGCAAGGAAACCTGCGCCGATATCGCGCGCGAGATCGACCTTGGCGCGGCGCTGAAACTCGGCCGGTCGGAAATGCTCTCGGGCGGGCGGCGCAAGATGGCCCTGCTCGGCGACGGGATGGAAGCGGTGATCGCCGCCGTATATCTCGATTCGGGTTTCGACGCGGCCAAGGCCATGGTGCTGCGGCTCTGGGGCGAGCGGATCCGCATGGTCGAGGAAGATGCCCGCGACGCCAAGACCTCGCTTCAGGAATGGGCCCAGGCCCGGGGCCAGCAGCCGCCGCGCTACCTCGAGACCGCGCGCTCCGGCCCCGATCACGCGCCGATCTTCACCATCCGCGCCGAGCTCGACGACGGCACCGGCGCCGAGGCGACGGCAGGTTCGAAGCGGCAGGCCGAACAGATGGCGGCGAAGGCCCTCCTGAAGCGGATCGAAACCGCAGGGGACTGAGGCCGTTTCGCGAAACTGCTGCCCGTCCTGCTGACGCCTCCCTTCCTCTGACATAGCCCCATAGCGACACCAAACCGGGGCGTCTGTCGCTCATGGGATCGTCACGCGGCGATGCGGGCTGTAGCCCGAAACGCACGGACGATTCGGGGGGCGGTGCCCTGCCATCACCCCGTCCGGAACGGACCCGACCCTCTCCTCTGCGACACGAGGCCGCCATGACCGATCAGACCGAAAACTTTCACGCGCCGGACGCCGCGCCCGTCGAGACGCGCCTGCAGGACCGCCCCAACTGGATCTACCTGCTGCGCGAATTCGAGACGCTCTACCGCCACGGCTCGGCCGGCGGGAGCAAGGCGATCCGCAGCCACCGCAAGCGGGTGCGCGAAACGCTCTCCTCGGTGATCGATCGCAACCCGGAGATCACGGTACGTCCGGCCGCGACCAAGCCGGTCACCGCCCATCTCGACCGCGCGCTCGACCTCGCGGAACGTGATGCGCTGCGCGGTCTGGGCCGGGCGCTGTCGCGCGTGTCGGACCAGCTGACCTGGGAATACGGCTACGAGACGATGCCGAAGGCGCTCGAGCGCAAATATGCCTATTGCGAAGTGCTGGGTCCGCAGGGGCCGATCCGGGCGGAACGCCTGATCCTCGGCTTCGTGCTGTTCGCGCCCAACACCACCTATCCCCAGCACAGTCACAAGGAGATCGAGGAAAGCTACATTTCGCTCGCCGGTGCCTGGTCGGAAAACGACAATGCCGTCTATGCGCCGGGCTCGCTGATCCTGAACCGGGCCGAGCATGAACACCGCATCACCACCGGACAGCTCGACCCGTGCCTTCTGGCCTATGCCTGGGTCGGCACCGAAGATCGGCTCTCGGCTCCGGGCATGAAGCTCTCCTACACGCGCAAGCCGCGCATGACACGGAGCTGAGCGAAAGGGGCGGCACGACCATCCCAATGAGCCCGGCGATCCGACACCGGAATTCAGCCTCTGGTCCTGCGCGCCGATTTCCCCTATAGGCCCTAGCTTGCAACCACGGGAAAGCCCGCCATGACCCAACGCGCCGGATTCGTCGCCCTGATCGGAGAGCCCAATGCGGGCAAGTCCACCCTTACCAATCGCATGGTCGGGGCAAAGGTATCCATCGTCACCCACAA
This sequence comes from Rhodobacterales bacterium, assembly GCA_038260405.1. Taxonomy (GTDB): domain Bacteria; phylum Pseudomonadota; class Alphaproteobacteria; order Rhodobacterales; family Rhodobacteraceae; genus Puniceibacterium. Next base: position 41,678 of record JBBSNW010000003.1, read on the forward strand.
GGTGCAGACCACCCGCGCCCGGATCCGCGGCGTGGCGATCGAGGGCGACACCCAGATCGTCTTCGTCGACACCCCAGGGCTGTTCGCACCAAAGCGGCGCCTCGACCGCGCGATGGTCGCCGCCGCCTGGTCGGGCGCCGCTGATGCCGATATCGTCGTGCTGCTGATCGAGGCGCATCGCGGCATGTCCGAAGGCGTCAAGACCATCCTCAAGGGGCTTGGCGATATCGGCAAGGGCCGCAAGATCGCGCTGGCGATCAACAAGATCGACAAGGTCAAGGCCGAGACCCTGCTGGATCTCAGCAAGCAGATGAACGAGGCCTATCCCTTCGCCGAAACCTTCATGATCTCCGCCGAACGCGGCTATGGCGTCGAGGATCTGAAGAAATGGCTGGCCGGAGAGCTGCCCGAAGAACCCTGGCTCTATCCCGAAGACCAGATCGCCGACCTGCCGATGCGCATGATCGCCGCCGAGATGACGCGCGAGAAGCTGACCCTGCGCCTGCACCAGGAATTGCCCTACCAGCTTACCGTGGAAACCGACCACTGGACCGAACGCGAAGACGGCACGGCGCGCATCGACCAGGTGATCTACGTCGCGCGCGACGGGCACAAGGGCATCCTTCTGGGCCATCGCGGCGAGACGATCAAGGCGGTGTCCAAGGCCTCGCGCGAGGAGCTGGAAGAATTCCTGGGCCGCAAGGTGCACCTTTTCCTGCAGGTCAAGGTCCGCGAGAAATGGCTCGAGGAATCAGAGCGTTATTCCGAGATGGGCCTGAACTTCAAGGACGGCAATGTCTGAACCGCGTCTCGCCGCCTCCTTCTGGGTGGCGGCCTACATGCGTCGGCTTTCCCTTTACGACATTCCCGCCTTCGTCGTGCATCACGGCGATGACACGGCCGGCGCGGTGCTGGTCAAGCTCAACACGCTCGACGGCAAAGCAAGGATCTTCACCCGCAGCTTCGACCTCATGTCCGACACGCGGCACTGGGTCGAACTCGCCAGCGGGCCCGAGCCGGAGATGGACGGCCATGTCGGCAAACAGCGCGGCTTCGACCCGGACCTTTGGGTGATCGAGGTCGAGGACCGCCAGGGCCGGCACCTTCTGGACGCGGATGGCCTGACCTGAGCGATCGCCTCTGCGCGAGAAATCCTTTTTCAGCTTCATCTTGCCGGAAAAACTCCGGGGGAGGCCGCGCCTGCGCGGACGGGGGCAGCGCCCCCGAACCACGGCGCCCCCTTGCGCAGACCGTGCCGTAGGACCACTCTGACTCCATGGACTGGCGCGACACCGGCATTCTTCTCAGCACCCGCAGGCATGGTGAATCCTCCGCCATCCTCGAGGTCTTCACCCCCTCCCGGGGCCGCCATGCAGGCGTGCTGCGGGGTGCGACGTCGCGCAAGATCGCCCCCAGCCTGCAGCCGGGCGCGCAGCTCGATGTGAGCTGGCGGGCACGTCTGGAAGATCACCTCGGCAGCTTCACGATCGAGCCGCAGCGCTCTCGCGCGGCGCATGTGATGTCCGACCGGCTGGCGCTCGCGGGGCTCAATGCGGTGGTGTCCCTGTTGGCATTCTGCCTCCCTGAACGCGAAGCGCATCTCGCCCTCTACCAGCGCACCGAATCCCTTCTCGATCTGCTCGGTGATCCCGGGCTCTGGCCACTGGCCTACCTGCGCTGGGAAATGGCGCTGCTCGAAGACATGGGCTTCGGCCTCGACCTCACCGCCTGTGCGGCCACCGGCGCAAACGACCAGCTGATCTACGTCTCCCCGCGCACCGCCCGCGCGGTATCGGCGTCCGGGGCGGGTGAATGGGCCGACCGGCTGCTGCCCCTGCCCGCCGTGATGCTGGGACAGGGCGATGCCACCGATGCGGAAATCTGCACGGCGCTCGGCACGACGGGGTATTTCCTGCAGAACCGGCTCGCCACGACGCTCGGAGAGCGGCCGCTGCCGAATGCCCGCGCGGTCTTCGTCGATCGTCTCAGCCGGACGGCACGCGGCTGAAAACCATCTCCTCGCCCGCATCGTTCGACAGCGTCAGCGAGAATTCCTTCACGATCACCACGGTCATCCGCCCGAGCGCCTCCAGAAACGCAGTTTCCTGCGCGATCTCAGGGCAGCTTCCTCGCGTGACCGTAAGCGGACCCAGTGAAATCCACGGATAGGGCGCCGTCTGAGCCGCAGAAAAGGTATTGCACGGCCCCTCTCCGTTTATCCGCCAGGGGTGGGGAAACGAAACCGAGGCTGACGCGTTGAATTCCTGACCGTTCAAGGTCTGCAAGACGAAAGCATCATCATAAGCGCCATAGGCGCGTACGGATTCATCCCTGGTGCAGGCAGACAGGATCACGGCAATGACAAGAAACAGGATTTTCATGGACGCACACCCTGCCAGCAGCCGGTCGGATCCACAAGCCTGCGCCCGCGTCCCGCGCACCTTGCGGAAGCCTTGCACTGGACATCCGCGCCGACCGCGCAACATCTTCCCTGCGCCCTCAAAGCACGATAGGAAAAGCGTATGAGCTGGACCATACCCAACATTCTCACCGTTCTACGCCTTCTGGCCGCGCCCGGCGTCGCCGTAATGTTCCTCTATTTCACGCGCCCCTTCGCGGATTGGTACGCGCTGACCCTGTTTGTCGGCGCCGCGGCCACGGACTGGTTCGACGGCTATCTCGCCCGCGCCTGGGGCCAGCAGACCAAGCTCGGCGCGATGCTCGATCCGATCGCCGACAAGGCGATGGTCGTGATCGCCCTCATGGTGATCGTCGGCTATTCCTCGATGTCGCCCTGGCTTGTGCTTCCGGCAACCTTCATCCTCTTCCGCGAGGTCTTCGTCTCGGGTCTGCGGGAATTCCTCGGCGATACGGCCGGGACCCTCAAGGTCACGAAACTGGCCAAATGGAAGACGATGCTGCAGATGGTCGCCATCGCCGTTCTGTTTGCGCAGGGCGTGTTCGAACATTACCTAGGCCTGTCGATCCAGGACATCGACCCGCAGATGGTCGGTGCCATCCTCGACGGTCAGGCAGAGGATCTGCACGGCCTCTGGTGGAAGGAGGCCGGAATGGTCTGGTCGGGCCATATCGGGCTCGTCCTGCTCTGGATCGCCGCCGCGCTGACTCTCGTCACCGGCTGGGACTACTTCCAGAAGGCGATCCCGCATCTCAGGGAGGAAACCTGATGGATATTCTCTATTTCGCATGGGTGCGCGAACGCATCGGCCTGCCCAAGGAGCGCGTGACCACGCAAGCCGCCACGGTGTCTGAACTCGTTGCCGAACTCAGTGCGCGCGAGGAACGCTATGCCGCGGCGTTTTCCGACCTCTCCGCGCTGCGGGTCGCGGTCGACCAGGAACTCACCGATTTCGACGCGTCCCTTTCGGGTGTGCGCGAGGTCGCCTTCTTTCCGCCGATGACCGGCGGCTGAGATGCGCATCCTCGTTCAGGAAGAGCCCTTCGACCTTGGTGCGGAAAGCGAGGCCTTCGCCTCCGCCCGCCACGACATGGGCGCCATCGTAACCTTCACCGGCGTCGTGCGCGACCGCGCGGGCGGCGATCTCGACGTGATGGAGATCGAGCATTACCCCGGCATGACGGAAAAGGCCCTGAGCAAGATCGCGCAGGATGCCAGCGAGCGCTGGTCGCTCGGCGATGTCCTCGTCATCCACCGCTACGGGCGTCTCGCGCCCGGGGACAGGATCATGATGGTCGCGACCGCCGCGCCGCATCGCCGCGACGCCTTCGAGGCGGCGGAATTCCTCATGGACTACCTCAAGTCCCGCGCACCCTTCTGGAAGAAGGAGCACACGCGACAGGATGCGGGCTGGGTTGCCGCAAAGGACGAAGACGAGAGCGCCCTTTCGCGCTGGTAAGACCCCGATGGCGCCGAACGCTTGATTTGCCACGGCAGTGGTCATAAGACTTGACCAATTCCATCGACATCACCGGTAGCCAGACCCCATGCCCTTTCGCCAGATCCAACCGGAGAAACTGTCGACCGCCGTCACCAGGCAGATCGAAAAGCTGATCCTGCGCGGAATCCTGCGCCCGGGCGAACGCCTGCCTGCGGAGCGAGAGCTGGCCGAACGGCTCGGTGTCTCGCGCCCCTCCGTGCGCGAAGCGGTCGCGGATCTCTCGGAACGCGGCCTGCTCAACAGTCGCGCCGGCGCCGGCATCTATGTCGCGGATGTCCTGGGATCCGCGTTTTCGGATGCGCTGGTGACGCTCTTCGCCGCGCATGACGAGGCCGTCTTCGACTATCTGTCCTTCCGGCGGGACATGGAAGGGCTGGCCGCGACCCGCGCGGCGGGGCTTGCATCGGATACGGACCTGCAGGTGATCCAGACGGTCTTCGATCAGATGGAAGCCGCGCATCAGAAACGCAATCCGGCGGACGAGGCGCGGCTCGATGCGGATTTCCACCTCTCGATCTTCGAGGCGAGCCATAACGTCGTGATGCTGCACATGATGCGCTCGATGTACCAGCTTCTGCATCAGGGTGTTTTCTACAATCGCCAGATCATGTTCAAGCAACGCACCACGCGCGAAATGCTTCTGGGCCAACACCGTGCGATCAATGACGGGCTGCAGGCCCGCGATCCTGACGCGGCGCGCGCCGCGGTCGAGGCGCATCTCGACTATGTCGAGGCATCGCTGTCGGAAAATCGCAAGGCCGACCGCCATGAGGAAATCGCGCGTCAAAGATACGAGCGGGTCAAGGGGCGCAGCTGACCGCTAAGGGCGCTTTGCTCCAAGGCACGATACCCGGCCATAAAGGAAAGACCCCGGCTTCTTCGGGTTCCAAATATCCCCGCCGGAGGCATCCGGCGGCGCAGCAGGTGCACCGCCGGAATAGAGCGCGGATCAGGACGCCTTGCGCGCCTTCATCAGGCCCTTGTCCTTCAGCGCCACGTGACATTCGTCGAGGCTCTTCCAGGCGCGTTCGATCAGCATGTCGATCTCGGGCTTGGAAATCACCAGCGGCGGCGAGATGATCATCCGGTCGCCGACATGGCGCATGATCAGGTTGTTCGCAAAGCAGCGTTCGCGGCAGATCAGGCCGACAGTGCCTTCGTCCGCCTCGAATGCGGCACGGCTGGCCTTGTCGGGGGTCAGCGCAATCGACCCCATCATGCCTATGATCCTGGCCTCGCCCACCAGCGGGTGCTCGGTCAGATTCTCGAACTTCTCCTTGAGATAGGGGCCGGTATCCTCGCGCACGCGGGTCACGATGCCTTCATCGTCCAGCAGACGCAGGTTTTCCAGCGCGACGGCACAGGCGACCGGGTGGCCGGAATAGGTGTAGCCGTGGTTGAATTCGGTATTGCCGATCACCTCGGCCACCTCGTCGCAGACGATCGAGCCCCCGATCGGCAGGTAGCCGGAGGAGAGCCCCTTGGCCACGGTCATGATATGCGGCTTGATCCCCATCGTCTGCGAGCCGAACCAGTTGCCGGTGCGCCCGAAGCCGCAGATCACCTCGTCCGCGATGAGCAGGATGTCGTATTCGTCGCAGATCCGCTGGATTTCCGGCCAGTAGGTCGATGGCGGCACGATCACGCCGCCCGCACCCTGCACGGGCTCGGCGATGAAGGCCGCAACGCGGTCGGCGCCGAGCTCGAGAATCGCCTTCTCAAGATCCCTGGCGCGCGAAAGGCCGAATTCCTCGGGCGTCATGTCGCCGCCTTCGGCCCACCAGTTCGGTTGGTCGATGTGGTGGATGTCGGGAATCGGCAAGCCGCCCTGCGCGTGAATGCCTTTCATGCCCCCCAGAGAACCCGATCCGACAGAGGAACCGTGATAGGCATTCCAGCGGGAAATGATCACATTTTTCTGCGGCTTTCCCTTTTCCTGCCAGTAGGTCCGCACCATCCGCAGATTGGTGTCGTTCGCCTCGGATCCCGACCCTGCAAAGAAGACGTGGTTTAGATCGCCCGGCGCCAGTTCCGCGAGACGCGCGGCCAGCGCGATGGCGGGCACGTGGCTGGTCTGGAAGAAGGTGTTGTAGAAGGGCAGTTCGAGCATCTGGCGGGCGGCGGCGTCGCAAAGCTCCTTGCGGCCATAGCCGATATTGACGCACCAGAGCCCCGCCATCGCGTCGAGAATGCGGTTGCCGTCGCTGTCGTTCAGCCAGACACCTTCGGCGCGGGTGATGATCCGCGCGCCCTTGCTGCCCAGATCGGCATTGTGGGTGAAGGGGTGCATGTGGTGCGCGGCGTCCAGCGCCTGCAGCTCCGCGGTCGGCATGTTCGTCGAAATAAGCGTCATGGAATGCGCCTTTCACTGTGGGAGAAGAGTTGGCGCAAGAATATGATCAAATTATTCGGTGTCAATGGAAGAGCCCAGACCCGCGCGGATCTGGCTCATCCCCTGCACCACGTCTCCCTCCATTGCGCGCGCGGCAGCCTCCGAATCGCCTGTTTCGAGGGCAGTCAGCAGATCCTTGTGCATGTCGGGCAGGTTCCGCGTACCGAACAACCCACAGACCACGCGCAGCGAGGGGCCGAATCGCAGCCACAGGCCTTCGACCAAAGCGTTCAGGATCGGCGCTTCTGCCGTGCGATTGAGTTCGGCGTGAAAACGGTGGTTCTCTTCCAGATAGCCGCGCACGTCGCCGCGCGCGATGGCGCGGTCAAGTCGGCGGTCGGTCTCGCGCAGGGTCGCGATTCTTGGCGGTTTGATCCGCGCAACTGCCATCCGCGCCATTTCCGGCTCGAGCGCGCGGCGCGCCACGGTCAATTCTTCCACCGCCGCGGCCGTCAGAACCGGCACGCAGATGCGCCGGTTGCCGCGGAATTCGAGCGCTCCTTCGGCGGTGAGACGCCTCAGAGCCTCGCGCACCGGGGTCATGCCGGCGCCCATCTGTTCGGTCAGTCCCTGGATGGTCACGGCCTGCCCGGGCTCGAGCTCGCCGAACAGGATCTGCGCCCTCAGGTTGCGGTACACCTGCTCGTGCGCCGGCGCGCCCGCACCCGTCACTGCCTTTTCCTGCTCTGCCTGCAAATTCATCACTTCCCCTGATCGCCTCGGCCGATCTCCCGTTCATCCTGCATCTTGCACGTCCGGGGCTTGCATGAAAACATCCTCCTGTTGCCTTATGTCGGTAAGTTTGATCAAATTCGAGTACACGGGGGTCCCGACCCCCGATGCAACGGGAGAAACTCATGAAGACATCACTGCTGAGTATCACGACGACCCTCGCCCTCGCTGCCGTGGCAGCCCAGGCCGAAGAAGTCCGCGTCTACAACTGGTCCGATTACATCGACGAATCGCTGCTGGCGAAGTTCGAGGAAGAAACCGGTATCGACCTGATCTACGACGTTTTCGACAGCAACGAAGTGCTCGAGACCAAGATGCTGGCGGGCGGCGCAGGCTATGATGTCGTGGTGCCGACCGGGTCTTTCCTGCAGCGTCAGATCACGGCCGGTGCCTTTCAGAAGCTGGACCCCGAACAGCTACCCAACCTCGACAACATGTGGGACGTCATCGAAAAGCGCACCGCGCAGTATGACCCCAACAACGAGTATTCCATCAACTACATGTGGGGCACAACCGGCCTTGGCGTGAACGTGGAAAAGGTCAGGGAAGTTCTGGGCGCGGATGCACCGATCGACAGTCTCGACCTGATCTTCAAGCCCGAGAACATGGAAAAGCTGGCCGAATGCGGCGTGCATTTCCTCGATGCCCCGACCGAAGTCATCCCGGCCGCGCTGAAATATATCGGCGAAGATCCCGACAGCAAGGATGCCGATGTCATCGAAAAGACCAAGGACGTGCTGATGGCGGTGCGACCCTACATCCTGAAGTTCCACAGCTCGGAATACATAAACGCGCTGGCCAATGGCGACATCTGCGTGGCATTCGGCTGGTCCGGTGACATCCTGCAGGCCCGCGACCGTGCCGCCGAGGCCGAAAACGGCGTCGAGATCGTCTTCAACGCCCCCAAGGAAGGCGCGCTGATGTGGTTCGACCAGATGGCGATCCCTGTCGATGCCCCGAACCCCGAAGGTGCGCATACCTTCCTGAACTTCATCATGGATGCGCAGAACATGGCGGCGGCGTCGAACTACGTCTACTACGCCAACGGTAACAAGGCGTCGCAGGAATTCCTCAACGAGGACGTGATCGGCGACACGGCGATCTATCCCGATGCCGAAACGCTGGACAATCTTTACACATTCTCGCCCTATGATCCCAAGCTGCAGCGTACCGTGACGCGCCTGTGGACCGGAATCAAATCCGGCGTCTGAACCAAAGCAAACATGGCCTGCGCGCCGCTGTCGCGCGGGCCTCAATCCTGGTGGATTCGAGTTATAAATGAGCGAAAAGGTCTTTGCCCCCTGGGATGATCCGAACGAAAAGCCCCTGATCCAGTTCAAGGGAGTGACAAAGCGCTTTGGCGATTTCACCGCCATCGACGATCTCAGCCTCGATATCTTCGAAAAGGAATTCTTTGCCCTGCTCGGCCCCTCGGGCTGCGGCAAGACCACGATGATGCGGATGCTCGCCGGGTTCGAGGCACCAAGTTCGGGCACCATCCTGCTGTCGGGCCAGGACATCGCGCCGGTGCCGCCCAACAAGCGCGCCGTGAACATGATGTTCCAGAGCTACGCCCTGTTTCCGCATCTGTCGGTCTGGGACAATATCGCCTTCGGCCTGCGCCGCGGAAACGGTTCCAAGGAAGAGATTTCCGAGCGCGTCGAGGAGATGCTGCGCCTGACCCGCCTTTCCAAGTTCGCCAAGCGCAAGCCGCACCAGATCTCGGGCGGACAGCGTCAGCGCGTGGCGCTCGCACGGTCTCTGGCCAAGGCGCCGAAGCTGCTTCTGCTCGATGAACCGCTGGGCGCGCTGGATGCCAAGCTGCGTCAGGACACGCAGTTCGAGCTGATGGACATCCAGGAAAAGACCGGCACCACCTTCGTGATCGTGACCCATGACCAGGAAGAGGCGATGACCGTCGCCTCCCGCGTCGCGGTGATGGACGAGGGCCGTCTCATCCAGGTCGCGACTCCTCCGGTCATCTACGAAGCGCCCGAAACCGTCTATGTCGCGGATTTCATTGGTGACGTGAACATCATCGAAGGCAAGGCCAGCCAGAACGGCGACAAGGTCGAGATAGACTGGGCCGAAGGCGAGATGCCGATCCGTGGCACCACCGCCAAGACCTTTGCCCCCGGCCAGACCTGTCATTTCGCGATCCGCCCGGAAAAGGTGACGATCACCACCGAACGTCCCGACAGCGCCAACATCCTGCAGGGCAAGGTCATCGACATCGCCTATCTCGGGAACCTGTCGACCTATCACGTCAAGCTCCCCAACGGCACGATGGTCAAGGCGCAGACCGCGAATACCCGGCGCCTCGCCATGCGCGATATCACCTGGGAGGATGAAGTCTGGCTCTCCTTCACCGACACCGCCGGTGTCCTGCTGGAGCGCTAGGTGATGATGCAGATCTCCACGGTGACGACATGAACCTGCGGCGGCTTTTCCTGATTGCCGTGCCCTATCTGTGGCTAATGGCGCTGTTCCTCGTGCCGTTCGTGATCGTGCTGAAGATTTCGATGTCCGACATCGCGCTGTCGCGGCCCCCCTACACGCCGCAGCTTGACCTTGCGGCCGGATGGGAAGGCATCCGCAGCTTCTTTGCCGGCCTCGATTTCGAGAACTTCGTCTTCCTCACGACCGATGATCTCTACTGGAAGGCCTATCTCAGCTCGCTGCAGATCGCCCTGATCTCGACCGTGGTCACGCTGCTGGTCGGATATCCGATGGCCTATGGCATGGCGCGCGCCGCGACCGAGTGGCGCCCGACCCTGCTCATGCTTGTGATTCTGCCGTTCTGGACCTCGTTCCTGATCCGGGTCTACGCCTGGATGGGGATCCTGTCCGGCGAAGGCGTGCTGAATCAGTTCCTGCTCTGGACCGGAATCATCAGCGCGCCGCTCACGATCCTCAACACCAACCTCGCGGTCTATATCGGCATCGTCTACACCTACCTGCCCTTCATGATCCTGCCGATCTATGCGGCGCTTGAAAAGATGGATGACAGCCTGCTCGAAGCTGCCGAGGATCTTGGATGTTCGCGCACGAAAGCCTTCTGGCTGGTGACGATTCCACTGTCGAAAAGCGGTATCATCGCCGGCTGTTTCCTGGTCTTCATCCCGGCGATCGGCGAGTTCGTGATTCCCTCGCTTCTGGGCGGGTCCGGCACGCTGATGATCGGCAAGGTTCTCTGGGAAGAATTCTTCTCCAACCGCGACTGGCCAGTGGCCTCGGCGGTCGCGATCATCCTGCTGCTGATCCTGATCATCCCGATCATCCTGTTCCAGCGAAACGAACAGAAACAGCGCGAGGCGGAAGGATGAGGGCGATGCAAAAATTTTCCGAAAATTTTTGCCAAGAGTTTTGTGAAAACTCTTGGGGGCGCGCCTGTTCCGCGGGGTGGGCCGCATGAAACGTTTCTCATGGTTCAACGCGACATCGCTGACACTCGGCTTCGCATTTCTCTACCTGCCGATGGTGATCCTTGTGATCTACAGCTTCAACGCGTCCAAACTGGTGACGGTCTGGGCCGGTTTCTCGACCCGTTGGTACGGCGAACTTCTGCGCAACGAGGAATTCCTCGACGCGGCCTGGGTCACGCTTCAGGTGGCGGTGTTCAGCTCGACGCTCGCGACAGTCCTCGGCACCATGGCCGCCTCGGTCCTCGTGCGCTCGGGCCGCTTCTACGGGCGCACGCTGTTTTCCGGCATGATCTATGCGCCGCTCGTGATGCCCGAAGTCATCACCGGCCTGTCCCTGCTGCTGCTCTTCATCGGCATCAATCTCGACCGCGGCGTTTTCACAATCGTGCTGGCCCATACCACCTTCGCCATGTGCTACGTGTCGGTTGTCGTCTCGTCGCGCCTCAGTTCCTTTGACCGCTCGCTGGAAGAGGCCGCACTCGACCTCGGATGTTCGCCGTTCCAGGCCTTCCGCCTCGTGACGCTGCCGATCATCGCGCCTGCGGTGATTTCGGGATGGCTGCTGGCCTTCACCCTTTCGCTGGACGATCTGGTCATCGCCAGCTTCACCACGGGGCCCTCGGCGACGACGCTGCCGATCAAGATCTTCTCCGCCGTCCGCCTTGGCGTATCACCGGAGATCAACGCGCTCTCGACGATCATGATCGCGATCGTGACCGTGGGGGTGATCACAGCATCGCTCATCACCAAGCGCGCCTCCGTCGCGCAGCAACGCGATGAACAGGCCGCCGCCCGAGCCATATGAAACGACTCTACGAAGCCGCTGCCTACGGCCCGCAAAAGGGCTGCTTCTGGAATGACACCGTGTCGGCGCCCGATTTCGCGGCGCTCGACGGCAACGTGAGGACAGAGGTCGCGATCATCGGCGGCGGCTTCACAGGCGTTTCTGCCGCGCTGCATCTCGCCAGGGACAATGTCGACGTCGTCCTGCTTGACGCCGAGCGGCCCGGCTGGGGCGCGTCGGGCCGCAATGGCGGGTTCTGCTGTCTCGGGGGCGCAAAGGCGCCGCGCCGTTTGCTGCAAAAGCGCTTTGGCAATAGCGGCCTGGCTGATTGGCATGCCACAGAGAAGGCCGCGATCGACACCGTTGCGGACCTGCTTGCAGAGCACGAGATCGATGCCGACACGCATAGCGACGGCGAAACTCTGATCGCACACACACACCGTGCCATGAACGCCCTGCGCGCCTCGGTGAGCGAAATCCGCGCGGATTTCGGAGTAACGCCACAGATCATCGAAGCCTCGGCGCTGCGTGAAGAAGGTCTCGGCGGTCCCTTCCATGGCGCGCTCACGATCCCCCTGGGTTTTGCGCTCAACCCGGGAAAGTACCTTTCTGGCCTCGTTCGGGCGGCCAAAGGCGCCGGTGCAGAGATATACTCCCGTTCACCGGTGACGCAGATCGACCGTGAGGGCGACACGACCCGCCTGACCACCCCGCGAGGCACGGTCACCGCCGACAAGGTCATCCTTGCGACGAACGGTTATTCTTCCGAAGACGTACCGCCCTGGCTGCGCGCCCGCACCCTGCCCGTGCAGTCGAGCGTCATCGTCACGCGGCCGCTCACCCTGGCGGAGCAGGAGGCGCAGGGCTGGACCAGTGCGCAGATGGCCTATGACACGCGTACCCTGCTGCACTATTTCCGCAAGCTGCCCGACGGGCGTTTCCTGTTCGGTATGCGCGGCGGTCTGCGTGCCACTCCGGGTGCCGAAGCGGCGATCCGGCGCAAGATCCGGGCGGATTTCCATCGCATGTTCCCGGCCTGGCAGCATGTCGAGATAACGCATGACTGGTCCGGTCTGGTCTGCCTCATGGCGAACCTCATACCCTTCGTCGGTCCGGTCCCGGACATGCCTGGGCTCTATGCAGGGCTCGGCTATCACGGCAACGGCGTCGCCATGGCAAGTCATGCGGGGCGTATTTTGGCAAGCCTCGTTCAGGGCAGGACGCCGGACACGGTCTATCCCGCTGCGTTGCGGATGCCGCCCGGGCGCTTTCCGCTTGGGGGTTTCCGACGCGCCCTGCTCGCGCCAGCCTATGCGGCGGCGAGCCTCCTCGACCGCTGAACGCGACTGACGCGCCTCAGCCCTGCGGCGTCAGTGCCGCCTTGGCTCCGCCGCGTTTCAACCCGAGCTGACGTTCGCGCCAGATGATCAGCACACCGGCAGCGATCACGATTGCAGAACCGACCAGCATCGACGCGGTCGGCACTTCCGCAAAGACAACGTAGCCGATCACCAGTGCGAACAGCATCGATGCATAGTCGAAGGGCGCCAGCAGCGCGGCCTCCGCGTGGCGGTAGGCAGAGGTGATCAGGATCTGCGCCAGCCCCCCGATCAGCCCTGCCGCGACCAGCATCGCCGCTTCGCCCGCGGTCGGCATGACCCAGCCGAAGGGCAGCGTGAGCAGGGACAGCACCGTCGCGGTCAGCGAGAAATAGAACACGATGGCCGAAGTCTGTTCGGTCGCGACCAGACGCCGGATCTGCACCTGCGCCAGGGCCCGCAGCGCGCTCGATATCAGGATCAGCGCCACACCGATGGTCGCCGCACGATCCACATCGGCGAGCGTCAGGCGCGGCCACAGGATCACGAGCACCCCGACCAGTCCGATCCCCACCGCCGTCATGCGAAAGGCGCGCAACCGCTCGCCGAGAAGCACAGCCGCCAGCAGAACGGTCAGAAGGGGGGCCACGAAGCCGATCGCCGTGACCTCGGGCAGGGGCAGAAGTCCCAGAGCGGCAAAGCTCGTGCCCATCGCGGCAACACCTGCAACGCCGCGCAGCACGTGGCCTATCGGGCTTACCGCGCGCAAGCCTGTCGACATGTCGTGCCGCACCAGCAGCCACCCGACGATCACCGGCATCGCAAAGAAGGAGCGGAAGAAAACCGCCTCACCTGCAGGAATGCGTGCGGCTGTCGCCTTGATCAGGGAGGCCATGATGATGAACAGCAGAACGGAGGCCAGTTTGAGGGCGATGCCACGGAACGGGGACATGGTAGCTCCTGCATGGGATAATCGCTTCCTGCACGCAGGGGCCGGAAAGGTCAACCTGAGTGACCCAAGGCCGGGATTCCCTGGCGAGAGCATTCAGTGGCCGTTTCCGGCGAACAAGCCGCAATCGACCGGCTGGCAAGGTGACTTCGCAGAGCGGGCCTATTGCGTCTCGAGACAGTGGCGGCGGAACGCGCGCTTCACCATGTCGAGCTCTGCACGCAGCAGCGAGAGTTCGGCGCGGATATCATCGCCGAGCACCTCTCCGGCGATCAGCGTGATGCTTTCCAGAAGAGCCTCCGAGGCGGCATCCCGGATCAGGAAGGTGTGCACCCCGTCGCCGATCGCCTCGATCGGGACCGGCACTTCGACCAGCCAGCGGCCGGGCTCGGACGTTTCGCTCACGAGCACTCCGCGCACCGGCTGATCGAGCAGCGTCACCAGCAGTTCGGGCCGCGGCGCGTCCGACCCTTCGGCGGCGATCACGCCCTCCCAGACCCCTTCGAGGAAACGTGTCTTCGTCAGTCGGTAGAGGCTCATGCCGCCCTCCCTATCAATTCGGACCTCCTCTCGGCCACCGTCCCGCAGCCACTCAAAGCGCTGCCCTCGGGCGGCGGCTGAAGGTCAGATCCCGCAGTACCACCTGGTTCATCTGCGGCCCCTCGAAGATCAGATCGAGCCACATCCGCTCGATCCGCCTTTCGTTCAGGTTGGTATAGGCCAGATCGAATTCGACCCGGATCTCCTTGTCGTGCAGGGGCAGCTGGCGCACGATCTGTTCGGTATTCGGCCCGTGCCGGATATTGAGCCGCGCAAAGATCTCGATCGGCTTTTCCATCTCGACGATCGTGTCGACGCGGATCAGGTGCCGCCGTTTCAACCCGGTCGCAGCCTCCGGCGGCAGATCGACGGCCAGCGACAGGTATGAGCCGTCGAACTTGAAGACATCCATCCGCAGGCCATAGGCCGCCAGATCCGCCTCGCGCGTGTTGCGCAACTGGCGCAGGCAGAGCTCGGAAACCGCGCAATCATGAAACAGGGTGACTTCGCCGCCAAGCGTCGCCCGCGAGGGTACCGATGAGAGGCCCGGCACGGCCAGGGGCCCGCACCAGAGCTCGGGCCGCCATGCCCAGTCGGCATCATGCGGCTTGGCAAAGGCCTGATTGCCCGGCATCGGCAGCGCAAGCCGCGCCTCGGCGACGTGGATCAGCGTATCGAGATGATGCTTGAGCCTGCGCGCCCCGAGACGGTGCTGGCGCAGGTGCTGCAGATCCATGGACGCCGCGCCGCGCGCAAGTCTTCCCCAGCGGCGCAAGGCCCCCCGCTGCATCAGCCGGTCCATCACCCTGTTGCCCTGGCCTGCCATGCCGCGCCCCTCCGCCCTCCGACCGCCTCGTGCCGTCGGACGGTTTCCATTGTTACGGCAAATTCTTTTATTCGGGTGAACGCCCGAGCCCCGGTTCCGCCCCGGCGCGCTCGGCTTTCGGGCTGTCGCTGCGGACCTGGGCGCGCAGGGATTGCAACATCTCCGCGCCGCGCGCCTGCAGGATCACGCTGCCCATCGGCACGTAGAGCGCCAGTCCGACCAGCCTGCCACCCTGCACGAAAGCGCCGCGCCAGTAGCGCGGATCACCCCCGTCGAACGCGGTATCCCCACCCCGGGCCAGCAGCGCCAGCGAGAGCCCCTCGCGCACCTGACCTTCGAGCAACGGGGCCTGCGCGACATTCGCCAGCGTCTGGGGTCCGGGCAGATCCGATCCCGATCCGCGGGCGCCGACCGTGACCGCGATCAGCACCGGCTCGACCTCGGGACCCCTAGCGCCTTCCGAGAGGATGCGGCAGCTTGCGAGCAGGGCGAAGCTCTGGTTGGACCCGACGCGCAGGGTTTCGGGATCGATGCAATATCCAGCAGGACCGCTCAGCCGCACGTCACCGCCAGCCAGGGTCGCGCGGCTCAGCGGCACGGGCGTCTCGTTCTGGCCGAGAAACCCGCGAAACGCGCCGCCGTCATTGGGAACACCGGCGGCGCAGCCCGCCACCCAGAAAGAGGCCAGAGCCGCGATGCCGAAAACCGCCCGCATCTGGCTCAGAGGTCCATGTAGATGTGTTTTTCGGCCTCTGCGCCGGGATGGGTGACGGCGCCCTTGTAAGTCTCGCCGACCAGCTGTGCATATTTCCAGAGCGCACCGCTGGCATAGATCGTATCGCGCGGACCGGCCCAGCTCTTCTTGCGCTCGGCCAGTTCATCCTCGGTCAGATCGACCGACAGCTCGCCGGTCACCGCGTTGAGCGTGATGATATCGCCATCCTTCAGCATCGCGATCGGCCCGCCAAGTGCAGCCTCGGGGCCGACATGGCCCACGCAGAAGCCCCGCGTCGCGCCCGAAAAGCGCCCGTCGGTGATCAGCGCGACCTTCTTGCCCATGCCCTGACCGGACAAAGCTGCCGTGGTCGCCAGCATCTCGCGCATGCCGGGGCCGCCCTTGGGGCCCTCGTTGCGGATGACGAGCACGTCACCTTCCTCGTAGGTGCGCGCCTTCACGGCCTCGAAAGCGTCCTCTTCACACTCGAAGACCCGCGCCGGACCGCTGAAGACCTGCTCCTCGGGGCTCATGCCCGCGACCTTCACGATGGCGCCGCCGGGGGCGAGGTTGCCCTTGAGGCCCACGACGCCGCCGGTCTTGGTGATCGGGTTCGACACGGTGTGGATCACGCGGCCATCGGCCTCGCCCGCGATCTTGTCCAGCTCCTCGCCCAGGCTGTAGCCCGAGGCGGTCATGCAATCCTCGTGCAGCAGGCCCGCCTTGCGCAGCTCTTTCATCACTACCGGCACGCCACCGGCCTCGTAGAGGTCCTTGGCCACGAACTGGCCGCCGGGCTTGAGGTCAACGAAATAGGGTGTGTCGCGGAAGATCTCGCAGACATCCTCGAGGAAGAAGTCGATTCCAGCCTCATGCGCGATCGCGGGCAGGTGCAGACCGGCATTGGTCGACCCGCCGGTGCAGGCCACGACCCGTGCCGCGTTCTGCAGGGATTTCAGCGTCACCACGTCGCGCGCACGGATGTTCTTTTCCAGCAGGTCCATCACAGCGATACCGGAAGCGGTGCCATACTGGTCACGGCTTTCATAGGGTGCCGGAGCGCCAGAGGAATTCAGCAGGGCGAGACCGATGGCTTCGGAGACGCAGGCCATGGTGTTGGCGGTGAACTGCCCGCCACAGGCACCCGCACTCGGGCAGGCCACGCGTTCGAGTATCTCGAGCGCCGCATCGCTCAGCGTGCCGTTCTGATGACGCCCCACCGCCTCGAACATGTCCTGCACGGTAAGATCGCGCGAGGCGAAATCCGCGGGAACGTCGGCGCCTGCAGGCACCTTGCCCGGCAGGATCGAGCCGCCATAGACAAAGACCGACGGCACGTTCAGCCGCACCATCGCCATCATCATGCCCGGCAGCGACTTGTCGCAACCCGCAAGGCCGACAAGCGCGTCATAGCAATGTCCGCGCATGGTCAGCTCGACCGTATCGGCGATCGCTTCGCGGCTTGCCAGCGACGAGCGCATGCCCTCGTGCCCCATCGCGATCCCGTCGGTCACGGTGATGGTGGTGAATTCGCGCGGCGACCCGAAGCCTTCCTTGACCCCGAGCTTGACCGCCTGCGCCTGACGGTTCAGCGAGATGTTGCAGGGTGCAGCCTCGTTCCAGCAGGTGGCCACGCCGACCAGAGGCTGATGAATCTCGGCCTCCGACATGCCCATCGCATAATAATAGGACCGGTGCGGCGCGCGGGCGGCGCCTTCGGTCACGTGGCGGCTGGGCAGTCTGGATTTGTCGAACGGACGCTTGAGCATGGCTGGCCTCCCTGAAAAACGCGTATGAACCTCCGAATAACCAAGCGACCGGCCCTTCACAAGAAGGATTGCGCCGATCCCGGCCGGCAGGACCACGCCCCAAGAGTTTTGAGAAAAACTCTTGGCAAAACTTTTCTGCAAAAGTTTTGCGCACCGCCCCGGCGATCGCGATGATGCTGCAAGTGCGCAGTCGCATTGCAATTCGCCCGTCACCGGCTTAAGTCAACGCAACATCGACGCTCTGGAAAGCCGCCTGAAATGAACTGGATTGCCAACTACGTCCGCCCCCGGATCAACTCGATTTTCTCTCGCCGCGAAGTGCCGGAGAATCTCTGGACCAAATGCGACGAGTGCGGAACCATGCTGTTCCACCGCGAGCTTTCGGACAATCTGAACGTCTGCACCAATTGCGGCCATCACATGGCGATCACGCCCCGCGACCGGTTCACCGCCTTGTTCGACGGCGGCAATTTCGTCGAAGTGACCGTGCCGGACCCGATCGCCGACCCACTGCAATTCCGCGATCAGAAGAAATACCCCGACAGGATGCGCACCGCGCAGAAGACCACCGGCGAGAAGGAAGCGATGCTCGTCGCGCATGGCGAGATCGGCCAGACGCCCATCGTGGCCGCGGCGCAGGATTTCAGCTTCATGGGCGGCTCCATGGGCATGTATGTCGGCAATGCCATCGTGAAGGCCGCGCAGGAGGCCGTGCGCCTCAAGCGTCCGCTCGTCCTGTTTTCCGCCGCGGGGGGTGCGCGCATGCAGGAGGGCATCCTGAGCCTCATGCAGATGCCGCGCTCAACTGTCGCGATCCAGCTGCTGCGCGAAGCGCATCTGCCCTACATCGTCGTGCTCACGCATCCGACGACGGGGGGAGTGACGGCGTCCTATGCCATGCTGGGAGATGTTCAGATCGCGGAGCCGAACGCGCTCATCTGCTTTGCCGGGCCGCGTGTCATCGAGCAGACGATCCGCGAAAAGCTGCCTGAGGGCTTCCAGAGGGCCGAATACCTGTTGGAACACGGGATGCTCGACCGGGTGACCGACCGCAACAAGATGCGAGACGAGCTGATTTCGATCACCCGCATGCTGATGCGCCTGCCGCCCCCGGTCAAAGGCCACCTGCCCGCCCCCGAGGACATGACGCCGAACCCGGTCGAACATTCGAAGACGCCTAATCCGGCGGATGAGCAGTCCAAGAAGAAATGAGCGGCAACACCTCCGACCACATCCTCGCAAGGATGATGGCGCTGCACCCGAAGATCATCGACCTCACCCTTGACCGCGTCTGGCGCCTGCTCGCAGCACTCGATCATCCCGAACGCCAGCTGCCGCCGGTCATTCATCTGGCAGGCACAAATGGCAAGGGATCCACACAGGCGATGATCCGCGCGGGGCTCGAAGCGTCCGGGAAACGGGTCCACGCCTATACCTCGCCGCATCTTGCGAGGTTTCACGAGCGCATCCGCCTTGCCGGGGATCTGATCTCCGAAGAGCGGCTCGCGGCAGTGCTCGACGAATGTTACGCTGCCAACGGCACCGATCCGATCACCTATTTCGAGATCACGACCTGCGCCGCCCTGCTTGCCTTTGCCCGCACTCCGGCGGAGTTCACCCTGCTCGAAACCGGCCTCGGCGGCCGTCTCGACGCGACCAACGTCGTCGATGTGCCCGCGCTCACGATCCTCACCCCGATCTCGATGGATCACGAAAGCTATCTCGGCGACACGCTGGCGAAGATCGCGACCGAAAAGGCAGGCATCCTGAAGCGCCGCGTGCCCTGCATCGTCGGACCGCAGGACGAGGCCGCAATGGACGTGATCGAAGCCACCGCTGCCCGTCTGGGTGTGCCGCTGCTCGCTCATGGTCAGCACTGGCACGTCACCTCCGAGCATGGGCGCCTTGTCTACCAGGACGAGACCGGCCTGCTCGACCTGCCGGTGCCGAACCTGCCCGGCCGACACCAGTTCATGAATGCCGGTGCCGCGATCGCCGCCCTGCGCTTTCTCGGCGCGGACGAGGCTGCCTGCGAAGCCGCCGTCACCTCCGCGGACTGGCCGGCCCGCATGCAGCGTCTGCGCACAGGTCGGCTTGCCGACATCGTTCCCCGGGCCGAACTCTGGCTCGATGGCGGGCACAACCCGGCTGCGGGCGAGGCCCTCGCGCAGCACCTCTCCGACCTGCCGGACCGCCCCACATACCTTGTCTGCGGGATGCTCAACACCAAAGATGTGCGCGGCTACCTCAACCCGCTGGCAAAGGTCGCCGACAGCCTCATAGCCGTGTCGATCCCGGACGAGACGAACACGCTGCCTGCCGAAACCACGGCTGAGATTGCGATCAGTGTCGGCCTCGATGCGCACGTGGCAGAGTCGGTCGCCGAAGCGCTCCGCCTGATCGCGGCAGAGAACCCGGCCTCCCGCATCCTGATCTGCGGGTCGCTCTACCTCGCCGGACATGTGCTGCGCAGCAATGGCTAGCGGCGACAGAGGTCAGCTATCAGCTGGCTAAATCAGTGGCGCCACTGTCAAGTACATCAATATATGTAGACGACTCTACTAAATGTTGACGGATCCACATGCCTCAGCGTATGATTCGGTATCGGCGCTTAACAGGTCCATTTCCAAACCCGGACACAGCGCCGACAGGGAGACACCATCATGACGTTTCAGACCAGACCAAGGTCCGTCGCGATCCAGGCGATTCCCTGCAGCACCATCCTTGAAGTTTCAGCGGAACAGGGCTCCGGTCCGGTTCCGACAGGGCGTTAACAAGCAGGCAAGACAATAATAATGAGCAGTCTCAGGGGCCCTTCGGGGCCCCTCCTTTTTTGCGGATGCTGCACATCAACTGCCCGAGGCGAAGGAGCATCCCCCAATTGCCGCTCTTTCAGACTTCTCCCCAGCCCTCGGCCTGCATCTCGCGCAACCGGCTCGCGGTACGGTCGAACTCGAAGGCACCGACACCTTCGACATAGAGCATCTCGGGTTCGGCCGCGGCGCTCACGATCAGTCGCACCTTCGCCTCGTAAAGCGCATCCACCAGCGTGACGAAACGCTTGGCTTCATTGAAGTTCGACCGGCCAAGCGTCGGGATATCCTCGATGATCAGCACGCGCACCGTCTCCGCCAGCTTCAGGTAGTCGGCCGCACCCAGCGCCTTGCCGCAGAGCTGGTAGAACTCGGTCCGCGCCACGGCATTGGAAAAGCGCGGCAGCTCAACCTCGCGGCCCTGCACATGCAGCACCAGCGATTCCTCCTGCCCGCCGGAAAGCTCCTGCCAGATCCGTTCGATCTCGGCGCGCGCCGCGGCATCGTTCGGGGTGAAATAGACCTGCGCACCCGCAAGCCGGTCCAGCCGGTGATCCTTGGGCGAGGCCAGTTCCTGCACCACCATCTTCTCTTTCAGAAGTTCGATGAAGGGAAGAAACAGCTGGCGGTTCAGCCCGTCCTTGTAGAGGTCATCCGGCACCCGGTTCGAGGTGGTCACGACCACACACCCCGCCGCGAAGAGCTGTTCGAACAGGCGGCCCACGATCATCGCATCGGTGATGTCGGTGATCTGCATCTCGTCGAAGGCCAGCAGCCGCACGTCTTCGGCGACGCGTTTCGCCACCGGCTTGATCACGTCCTCGGTGCCCTTCTTGCGCTCGGCGTGCATCTGGGCGTGGATTTCCTGCATGAACGCATGAAAATGCACCCGGCGCGCCGGCACATCGACCGTCTCGACGAAGAGATCCATCAACATCGACTTGCCGCGCCCGACACCGCCCCAGAGATACAGCCCCTTCGGCGGTTCGGGCGCCTTCCGGAACAGACCCTTCCTGACCGGCGTGGCAAGCTCCGCACGGATCCGCTCGAATTCCGGCAGCGCCGCCTCCTGCGCCGCATCCCGTTTCAGACGCCCGTCCGCGACCCGCTTTTCGTAAATTTCTGTCACACTAGCCATGCGCATCCGCATATCCCGGCGGGCCCGGCTTGTGTAGCCCCGCCTTGCGACGGAGACCTGTTCTGCATCGGTTTTTCTGAGCGAAGGTTCGGCTCGGTTACGCATGCGATCGCTATAGCCTGTGGGACTGTGTTCAGGCGGCGTTCCAGCGATCGAGAATGTAGCGGCTAGTCATCAGGTCCAGATGCGCGCCGCCGCCATTCTTGAAGAGCGTGATGTCTTTCGGCGCGCGCGAGAAGCGATCCAACTGGTAAAAATCCGCCAGCACATGGTCGCGGGTGATCGCGCCATCGGCCAGCGGGATCTTCAATTCGCCGATATGGCTCAGTGTGGTGTCGAAACTGTCCACAAAGACACGGGCCCTTTGAAGCGCGCGGTCATCCGTCTCGCGCATGTCGGGACGATAGGCGCCGATAAGGTCCAGATGCTGACCGGGCTGCAGCCAGTCGCCCAGCACCACCGGCGCCGTCGCCATGGTCGCGCAGCTGATGATATCCGCCGCAGCGACGGCTGTCTCCAGATCACTCGCCACGCTTAAGCCCGGCACGTCGCGCGCCAGCGCTTCTGCCCCGGCGGGGCTGCGGTTCCATACGGTGAAACGCGCGCCGGGAAAGCCGGCACGATAGGCCTCGATCAGTGTCCGAGCGACCGTACCCGCGCCCACGATCAGGATCTCGCGGCTGTCGGGACGAGCAAGCTTCAGCGCACCCAGAAGACTGTCCCCGGCGGTCTTCCATTTCGTGACGAGGTGAAAATCCACGATGGCCTGCAGGGTACCGTCCCTGTCCGAAAACAGGTTCACGGCACCATTCACCCCCGGAAGACCCCGCGCGCCATTGCCGGGAAAGATCGTCGCCGCCTTGACCGCAAGCCCCAGCCCGTCGATCCAGGCCGCGCGATTGAGCAGCGTGTCCTTGTCGCGGTAGAGGAAGGTGTCGGCAATCTCGGCCTTTGGCAGGTGATGCCCGGCCTCGAGCGCCCGGGTCAGCCCCAGCCAGTCCAGCTGCGCCTCACCCGCCTCGAAGGGAATGATGACCGGATCGCTCATGCCGCGGCGCCCGTCAGCAGGCCATGGCGGGACAGGCACTGCTCCCAGCCCTCGGGCCCCTCGAAAAGATGAACCTGCCAGCCGCGTTCGGCGGCGGTCGCGATGTTGTCGGCCCGGTCGTCGGTGAAGAGCAGCGCCTCGGGCGGCAGGCCGCAATCGGCCTCGACCATGGCGAAGATCTCGGGATCGGGCTTGATCACGCCCATATGTCCGGAAATGTAGCGCCGGTCGAATTCCTTCAGGAAGGGATAGGCGGGTTCGGCCAGTTCGAAGGTACCGATGCCGAAATTCGTGAGCGCAAAGACCGTGGTTCCGGAGGCGCGCAGGGCACGGAGAAGGGCGACGGAGCGCGGGATCTCGGGTGTCGCGAGGTCGAGCCAGTGGTCATGCCACATGCGGATCTGATCCCGCCATTCGGGGTAAAGCTCCGCCGTGCCGTAGATCGTCTCGCGAAAGTCCGCGCCGCGGTCGACGGTATCGTTCATGCCGTGCAGATCGACCTCGGCAAACATGGCCCGCCGACGCTCCGCACCGATCACGCGGTCATAATAGCGTTCAGGTTGCCATTCGATCAGCACGTTGCCGATGTCGAAGATCACCGCCTGTGGCTGCATGCCTTGTCTCCAATCCGCACGACCCCAAGACTTTTATGAAAAGTCTTGGCAAAACTTTTGTAAAAGGTTTTGCGTCAGCGCCCCCGGAGCGCGCCGCGCAATTCCCGCTCCAGCGCTTCCAGAAAACGGGACCGGTCCGCCTTTGTAAAGCCCTTGCCGCCGCCCTGTCGAAACGGATCCGCCGCGCGCAGATCGGTCATGAGGTCGCGCATCGCGAGCTGCGCGCCGATATTGGCCTCAGTCAGCGCCTCGCCATTATGGCGCAGCACCCGCGCGCCTGCAGCCACGCATTTCGCCGCGAGCGGGATGTCTCCGGTCACTACCACGTCACCGGGACCGGCGCGCTCGGCGATCCACATATCCGCCACGTCGGGTCCGTCAGGCACCATCACCAGCTCGACCAGCGGATTGCGCGAGGGGCGCAACCCGCCATTGCAGACCAGATACATCGTCACCTTGTGGCGGGTCGCCACCCGCTCGGCCTCTTCCTTGACCGGGCAGGCATCAGCGTCGATGTAGAGCTTCGTCACGCGTAGAGTGCCTCGGCCGCGAAGGTCACGTGATCCTCCATGAAGGTCGACATGAAGAAATAGCTGTGGTCGTAGCCTTTCTGCATCCGGAACAGGCCTTCCTGACGGCGCGCCGCCATGGCTTCGGCCAGCGCCTCGGGCTTGAGCAGCTCAAGAAACTGGTCGGCGCTGCCCTGATCCACAAGAACCGGTCCGTCAAAGCCGACTTCGCGCATCTGCAGGGAGGAATCATGCGTGATCCAGGTGCTTTCATCCGACCCGAGATAGGCGCCGAGCTGCTTGCGGCCCCAGTCGCTCTGGGTCGGATGCGCTATGGGCGCGAAAGCCGAGACCGACTTGAAACGGCCCGGATTCGCCATCGCGATGGTCAGCGCGCCATGGCCACCCATCGAATGGCCGGTGATCGACTGGCGCTCCAGATCCACCGCGAATTCCGCACCGAGCAGGGCCGGGAGTTCGTCGCAGACGTAATCCCACATCCGGAAATGCGGCTTCCAGGGATCCTGCGTCGCGTTCACGTAAAAGCCGGCACCCTTGCCGAGATCATAGGCATCGTCGTCTGCCACGTCGTCGCCCCTTGGCGAGGTGTCCGGGAAGACCAGGGCGATGCCCTGCTCGGCGGCCCAGCCCTGCGCCCCGGCCTTGGTCATGGCGTTCTCGTGGGTGCATGTGAGGCCCGACAGGTACCACAGGAGCGGCACCTCGCCCATCTGCGCCTCTTCCGGCAGGAACAGACCGAAGGTCATGTCGCCCCCCGTCGCTTTGGATGCATGGCTGTAGACGCCCTGCGTTCCGCCGAAACAGCGGTTCTCTGAAACAGTCTTCATCATCGTCTCTCCCTGTGGATCTGGTTCCGGGCTACTAAAGGCGCCCCATCGCGACAACCCCTACATGCGGCTCAGTCAGCCTCCGGTCACCCAGGCGATCCATACCGAGACGGTGAGGATGCTGACCGCCGTCGAGATCAGGATCGCGGCAGAGACCCGCTGCGGCGCGACTCCGTAATGCTGCGCGAGGATGAAAACGTTTCCCGCGACCGGGAGCGAGGCTGCCGAAACTACGACCGCCGCCTGATAGGCAGTGACGGGAAAGAAAAGATAGGCACCGGCGGCGACGAAGAGCGGATGCAGCACCAGCTTGCAGAAGCTGAGCCAGCCCGCAATCTGCATCCGCTCGGCGGATTTGCTCGCAAGCGAGGCCCCGATGGCGAACAGCGCGCCCGGCGTTGCCGCATTGCCCAGCGTTTCGAGGAATTCGTTCGCTGGTACGGGAAGCGGCAATCCCGATGCCGAAACGCACAAGCCGAGGACGATCGACACGATCATCGGGTTCTTCACCAGCCCGACCCCGACGGTACGCAGCACGGCCGCCGACATGCGCCCGTCACGCGATCCGGTCACGAGGATCACCAGGAGCGACGAGAAGACGATCAGATCGATCGCGAGGACAAGAATGATCGGCCCAACCGCCTCGGGGCCCAGCAGGAGCGCGAGCATCGGCACGCCGAGAAACCCCGTATTGCCGATGGCGGCGCATTGTGCCTCGATCGCGACCGTCTCGACCTTCAGTCCGCGCAGGAAACCGACGGCCGTCGCGATGCCATAGACCATCGCCGTGCCCCAGAGATAGGCCATCGCGAGGCGCGCGTCGAAGATCTCTCCGATCGAGAGGTTGGCGGAGAACCGGAACAGCATGGCCGAGAGCGCGAAGTAGAAGACGAACTTCGTGAGGTAGGCCGTCGCCTCCTCGCTGAAAAACTTCGTCTTTCCGGCCCCGTATCCGAGGCCGATCAGTGCGAAGAAGGGAAGTGTCTTCAGGAAGATTTCCAGCATCAGGGTGTGTTAGCAGCCTCAGCGGAACCGTCAATCGCCAAGCGGGAGGGCGCGCGTTTTATCCCGGCATCCCGGTGTCCGACTGCGCATTTGATGTGCCGAGGGGGCTGTCTGCCCCCGCCTGGCCGATGGCCAGGCCCCCCGAGGATATTTTTGACCCGGAGAATATGGGTCGTGAAGGGCCGGACGCGTGCTGGGAGAGGCGTTCGGTCCGGCACTTCTGCCCGTGTCAGCCGCTGCCGATCAGCACGCCTGCCGCAAAGACCAGAGCGCCGCCCAGCACCACCTGGAAAGCGGCCCGGAAGAACGGCGTGTCCATGTAGCGGTTCTGGATCCAGGCGATGGCCCAGAGTTCGATGAAGACGACCACGAAGGCGGTGCTCGTCGCGGTCCAGAAATGCGGGATCAGATAGGGCAGCGCGTGGCCGAGCCCGCCAAGCGCCGTCATCACCCCGGCGGCGATACCGCGCTTGACGGGCGATCCGCGGCCCGAAAGTTCGCCGTCATCGGACGCGGCCTCGGTGAAGCCCATCGAGATGCCCGCGCCGATGCTGGCCGCCAGCCCGACCAGAAAGGTGGTCCAGGTGTCCTGAGTGGCAAAGGCTGTCGCAAAGATCGGCGCCAGGGTCGATACCGACCCGTCCATCAGCCCGGCGAGCCCCGGCTGCACCCAGGTCAGCACGAACTGGCGGTGCGCACTGCGATCCTCGGAGTCGCGGGCGTCGGGATCCAGATGCTCGGACATCAGCGTGCCTGCGCGGTTCTGATGCCCGGCCTCCGCTGAGGCGAGATCGCCAAGAAGCTTGCGCGTCGCAGCATCCGAGGTGCGTTTTGCCGCTTCGAGATAAAACCGCTCGGCATCGCGTTCCATCGCCTCGGCCTCGTCGCGAATCCGTTCGATCCCGAGATTCTTGATCAGCCAGACGGGTTTGCGCGCATAATATCCTGCCACATGTTCCCGCCGGATCAGCGGAATGACATCTCCGAAGCGCGTCCGGTGCAGGTCAATCAGAGATTTGCGGTGGCCATCCTCTTCGCGTGCCATGCCGTCGAAGACCTGCGCAGTGTCGGGAAAGTCCGGGCGCAGCATTTCGGCATAGCTGCGGTAGATCCGGGCGTCGTCCTCTTCCGAGGATATGGCGAGCGCGAGGATCTCCTGCTGGGAGAGATCCCTGAATTGACGGCGTTGGGTGAGAAAGCGCATGGTCGCCTCGTGGTTTAGAACGATTCTAATCTAGCAGAGATGTTTCCGGCTTCAATCCCGGATCGCGTTTTCCGTCAAGCTCGCTGGAACTGTGCGTTCACGTCCCTCTCTTGATGAGCGATACGGTTGAATTTGATGAGATAGAGGGATGTCCGACTAAGCCTGCGTCGACGTGTACCGACGCATCCAGCATAGATCGAATCCGGTTCGCTCCCTGTAGGAGTGCGCACTCTCACGCAGCCAGAATGTGATCACAGCGACGCCAGCACCCGGCACGGTAAATTCGACCTCGCTTGCTCCTGCTGAACCAAAGGGTTTATACCGGGCCCAGCAAGGAGAGCGAGCCGCCATGACAGCACCCGTTGCAAAAGTCCGGAAGGGGCGCAAATTCGATCAGGTTCTCGCTGGCGCGCGCGAGATCTTCATGCGCGATGGCTTCGAAGGGGCTTCGGTCGACGATATCGCCCGCGCGGCAGGCGTGTCCAAGGCCACTCTCTACAGTTATTTTCCGGACAAGCGGCTGCTGTTCATGGAGGTCGCACAGACGCAATGCGCGCGGCAGGCCGACGAAGCGCTGCACACGATCGACACCTCGCAGCCGCCGCGTCTCGTGCTCGCCCAGGTCGGAAACAGTTTCCTCGGTTTCATCCTGTCGGACATGGGACAGCGGATCTTTCGCATCTGCGTCGCCGAGGCGGACAGGTTCCCCGAACTCGGGCGCGCCTTCTATGACAGCGGCCCCAAAAAAGTGCATGGCGCCATCACCGATTACATCCGGGCCGCCGCCGGACGCGGCGAGCTGCAGGTCGAGGATTTCGAACTGGCCGCCGATCAGTTCGCCGAGCTCTGCAAGGCCGATCTTTGGCCCCGCCTCGTCTTCGGCATCCGCGAAAGCTTCACCCCGGACGAACGGCTTCGGGTGATCGATGGCGCCGTCGACATGTTCATGGCCCGCTACGGCACCTGAACGTCAGTCGACCCGGCGGACCAGAAGCTGGTTGCCCGCACTGCGCCGCGTCTCGAACACCTTCAATTCGGCCACGATGTCGCTGAGCTTGCGCTTGCCATAGGTACGGGTGTCGAAATCGGGGTTGGCGCTGGTCAGGAACTGCCCCAGCTGACCCAGAGTGTACCATTCGTCATCCTGCTCGATCGCATCCATCGCCTTGAAGATCAGGTTGCGCACCTCGTCGAGGTTGCGTCCGGGCTCGCGCTGCGTCGGCCCCTTGGCACCGGCCTCCGGAGCGCTTTCGAGGTTCTCGAGGAAGATGAACCTCTTGCAGGCCTTGCGAAAGGCGTCCGGCGTCTTCTGCATCCCCATGCCGAACACATCGAGCCCTTGTTCGCGGATGCGGCTCGCAAGACGCGTGAAATCGCTGTCCGAACTCACCAGCACGAAACCGTCGAAGCGGCCGGAATGCATCAGATCCATCGCGTCGATCACCAGGGCGATATCGCTCGCATTCTTGCCGACGGTATTGGCCGGCTGGTGATGCGGCACGAGCCCGAATTCGGCCTGCACTTTTGACCAGCCCGACATCTGCTGGCTGGAAAAGTCGCCATAACACCGCCGGACCGAGGCTTCCCCCAGGCTCGCGATTTCCTCGAACAGAGCCTTGGCATATTTCGGCGAAGTGTTGTCCGCGTCGATCAGGACGGCAAGCAGGGGGGATCGGTTCGGGTCGGCCATTTCGGCTCCTTTCGGTTTGGCGGCACCCTGACGGATTCCACGCGCGCTTACAAACGGAATGCCGCTCATCCGCCGCTTGGGGACACCAAGGAACCTGCGGCAAATCCGTGACCAAGGCGCAAGGCCGAGACCCCGCGGCGCATCTCAGCAGAGGTCATATGATGCAAGCGACAACAGCTTTCCCGCTCAGCCCGCAATGTCGTCGAGCGCGCGATACATCACCAGGGCATCCACATGGCCCTGCACAGGGTGCAGAAACGCCCCCGGCAACCGGCCGACAATCTCGAACCCGGTGTGCTGCCAGATGTCTATCGCGCGACTGTTGGTCGAAACCACGAAATTGAACTGCATCGCCCGAAAACCTGCCGCGACCGCCGCATGGAGCGCATGATCGAGCATGATCCGCGCCACGCCCTTCCCCTGCGACTCCTGCCCGGTGACAAAGCCGCAGTTGCAGACATGGGACCCGCCGCCCCCCTGATTGCGCACAAGGTAGTAACTGCCCACCGCGCGGCCCGCGATCTCGGCCACGAAGACCGTCCGCCCCGGCCCGCACCAGTAGGACAAAGCGGCCTCGCGCGAGATATCCGCATCGATGGAATAGGTATCACCTGCCCGGAAAACCGGCTCCAGCATCGCCCAGAGCGCCTCGTCATCCGCGGCGCCTGCATTCCGAATTACGATATCCTGCTTCATCTTGCCCGATAAACTCCCGCCGGAGGCTCCTGTCGTGGCAGCCCTACGTCCGGCTGGCCCGGCGTGCAAGCCGCCTCGCCTCGTTGCATGGTCGACATATCCCGCGTTCCCCATGATGTGCGAACCGCCCCGCAAGGATCGGATGTCACTCCGAAAACGGCCTCGCCTCCAGCGCCGCGGCCACATCCGCATCGATCGGAGTCTGCGCCGTGTTGAGGATCCCGCCAAGGACCGAGTAGAACCCCACTGTCGCGATCAGATCGAAAAGCCCATCCGAGCCGACCAGCGCCACGACCTGCGGCACGAGGTCCGGTCCGATGCGATGATCGTCGAACAGCGCATCCACCGCCGCCGCGATGACAGCATCGTCCGGCTCCATCCCGTCGAGCGGCCCGCGCATGCTGGCGATCCGCGCATCGCTCATGCCCAGCTTGCGCGAGCGCACGACATGATGCGCCCATTCATAGGGCGCGTTCAGCCTGTATCCGGTGCGCAGGATCGCGACTTCGCTCAACTTCGCACCAAGCGCGGTCTGCACCACCACGTGATCGCGCAGCGGAGCCCAGGCGGCCAGCAGGGCGGGTCTGCGCGCCATCACACGGTAAACGTCGAGCCGGGTGGCGAAGCTGTCGCTGAGCGCGTCCAGTTCCGCGGGCCAGTCGGCGTCGCTCAGCGGCGCGAAATCGGGGTGAGACATGGTGCGGACCTCCGGAACTGTCAGGATGCAACTTTGGCCAAACCACGCCGCGGGAGCCAGACGATACTTTGCCAGGAGCAGAACGATGCAGCTCATACGCGCGGCACATCGCCTTGCCGCGGACAAAGCCTATCCCTGATCGTCGGCACGGTATCCGCCATGACAGGCATCGCAGGTCCGGCGCACCTCCGCCATGCCCCGACGGAGCGCACGGGGCGATCCGGTCGGCAGACCGGCGGCAGCGGCTTCGGTCCGCGCGGCGGCTTCGGCAAAGCCCGGCCAGTCGGACCAGATTTCCGGGCGCGCCGCCGATTCCGGATCCTCGAACTGGAATTCGAAATGCACCGGGATCGCCGCCGCATCGGCAGCAAGGCTCTGTGCGAGACGGTCCGCCAGCGCGGCATTGAACGGGGCCTCCCCCGTCGCCATCGTGTCGAGCGCCACCATCGTGTCCCGGATGTCCTCCATCAGCTGCATCCGCTTCTGGACATCGGCGTTCTGCACACCGGACTGGGCGAGCGCGGCGGTCACGAAGGTCAGACTCAAAATAGTGGCACTTGGGCTCAGAGGCATCGGAAGGTCCTGTGGTTTCTGCACTGCGTCGAGATGGGCACATTCTGAACCTGTGCTCCGGTTTTTGAAACGGTTTCTGTAGGGATGGGGGCCGCTCCGCAAGGCCCTCTCCTCTTTTTGAAGGGTGTAAAAGCATCGGCCTTGTGTGCGAACTTCGGTTGCCCACCACATGCAGATTCCAGTCTCGCGGACTCGACTCGGGATCGCCCGCGAATTAGAACAAAAAGAGAACAATCTGTCAGGCACTGCCATGCCGCCACGCCGAATCCTCTCTCTCTGGTTCCCGCGCCTCGGGGCCGAACACCAGATGCGCCGCGCGCCGCATCTGGCCAATGCCCCCTTTGCTGTGATTCGCGACGCCGGCCAGATGCAACGGCTCTGCTCGCTCTCGCCCCGCGCCTCGCAGGCCGGCCTGCAGGTCGGCCAGCCCCTGCGCGATGCCCATGCCATGTGCGCCAACCTGCTGACCCGGCTCGAGAACCCGCATGTCGAGCGGGCCTTTCTGGGCGTGCTGCACCGCTGGGCGGGCAAGTATTCGCCCTGGGTGGCGCAGCAGAAGAACGACTCCCTCGTGCTCGACATCACGGGCTGCGCGCATCTCTTCGGCGGCGAGGAGGCACTCTGCGACGAACTCCGCCGCGATTGCGGCGATCTCGGCCTCTCGGCGCGGCTCGGAATCGCCGACACGCTGGGCGCGGCCTGGGCGCTGGCCCGGTTCTCGGCTCATGACGACACGCGCCACCGCAGCGGCGATGCTATCGACCAGGAGGCCCCCGCCACCCGGTCGCGGGCCACCAAGCGCCGACACTGGGAACGCGGCGGCAGCGTCCCGATCACCCGCAACGCCACGGCAAAGACGGGGCGGATCGCACCGCCGGGCAAACCCCATACGGCGCTCTCGCCTCTGCCCATTGCCGCTCTCAGGCTGGAACCGCAGATCGTTGACCAGCTCACCCGTCTCGGCCTGCGCCGGATCGGGGACCTGCTCGGCCAGCCCCGCGCCGCCCTCGCCCGCCGCTTCGGCAAGGGGCTCGTGCTGCGCCTCGATCAGGCGATGGGCAGCGCCCCCGAGCCGATCACACCCGCCGCCCCGCCCGAGCACTTTTCCACGCGGCTCAGCCTGCCCGACCCCATCGGGCTCGATTGCGACCTGCGCGCAGCGCTGGAGCGGATGCTTGCGCCCCTCTGCCAGCGCCTCGAGACCAGGGGGATCGGCGCCCGCACCCTGCGGCTCGAGGTCTATCGCACCGATCAGACCATGCAGTGGGTCACCGTGAGCCTCGCCCGCCCGTCCTACGATCCCGAGCGGCTGAGCCCGCTGCTCGCGATGAAACTGCCCGAAATCGAGGCCGGGTTCGGCATCGACATGATACGCCTCGACGCCATCCGCACCGAGGCGCTGAACAGCCGTGCCCATACCGGCCATCTGGCGGCCGGGGTCGCCGCGACAAGGCTGCAGGACAATGCGGCGCTCGACGATCTCACGGGTCGCCTCGGGGCCCGCATCGGGCTCGACTCGATCACCCGCCGTCATCCCGCCTCCAGCCACCTGCCGGAAAAATCCGCCCTGACCCTGGCCGCCGCCTGGTCCGACCCAGCCACAAGCTGGCCGCCGCCCCCCGCACCTCGCCCTCTGCTGATATGGCGGCCCGAACCGGTGCAGGCCACCGCGGAAAAACCTATGCCCCCGGACAGCTTCCGCTGGCGTGGCCGCGACTTCCTCACCCGCGCCGCGGCAGGTCCGGAACGCATCTCGCCGGAATGGTGGTTTGAGGATCCCGACTGGCGCACCGGTCAGCGCGACTACTGGCGCATCGACACCGATCGGGGCGACCGGCTCTGGCTCTACTTCGCGCACGGCGCCGCCCTGTCGCCGGGCTGGTTCTGCCATGGCAGCTTTGCCTGAACCGTGCCACGGGCCCTTCGCCCGGACAGCGAGTCACGGTGCAACCCGCGCCGAGGTTCGCGCGCACAGGGCGCGGACCGAGAAGAGCAGCCCCGGCGCAGCCGGGCCCGTTTGGAAAGGGCTTGATTTGCGGTACATTCGGCGCGACCTTGGAGGCATGAACAGCCTCACGCCCTTTCCCGCATCCCCTCACCTTGCCGAACAGGTCGCCTTTCACCGCACCGAACTGTCGCTGATCCTGGGACTCTACGGACGTATGGTCGCCGCCGGGGAATGGCGCGACTACGGCATTTCCTGCCTGCGCGAGGTCGCAGTCTTCTCGATCTTCCGCCGCGCCGCGGAGAATCCGCTCTACCGGATCGAAAAACGCCCCAAGCTGCGCGGCAAGCAGGGCCAGTATGCCATCGTCGGGATCGATGGCCAGATCCTGAAACGCGGCAACGACCTCAAGACGGTCCTGCGCGTGCTCGAGCGCAAGCTGATCCGCACCATCGACTGACCGCGCGGACCCCGCGGGGTGTCAGGCGGTGGTCATGCGACCGGCCATGATGCACAGCAGTTCGAACATGATCGACACGCCAAGGAAGGCCGTTCCGCCCGACGCATCGAAGGGCGGCGATACCTCGACCAGGTCCGCGCCGACGATGTTCAGCCCCTCGAGCGCCCGCACCACCTGCAGCGCCTGGTAGGAATTCGGTCCTCCCACCTCCGGCGTGCCAGTGCCGGGCGCAAAGGTCGGATCGACGAAATCGATGTCGAAACTCACATAGGTCGGCGCCTCACCGGCAATCTCGCGCGCCTCCTGCATCACGTCCGCGACCCCCCGGTCGTGGAATTCCTCGATCGGGATGATACGGATACCGACCGATTTCGCGAAATCCTTGTCCTCGGTATCATAGGCCGTGCCCCGGATGCCGATCATGACGACGCGCTTGGGGTCCAGCAGTCCCTCTTCCACCGCGCGGCGGAAGGGCGTGCCGTGGGTGTACATCGTGCCGCCGAAATAGCTGTTGAAGAGGTCAGTATGGCTGTCGAAATGGATCATACCAAGCGGTGCCTTGCGCCCCAGCGCCCGCAAAATCGGCAGCGAGGACAGATGATCGCCCCCCGCCGTCAGCGGCAGGATATCCGCCGCCAGCAGCGCGTCGTAGAATGCCGTGATCCGCGCCATCGACGCCTGGATATCCGCCGGATTCGGCGCCACGTCCCCGACATCGGCGCAGGCCATCGCCTCGAACGGGCGCATGCCGCTCACCGGATGCTCGGCCCGGATCATGGTTGACGCATCGCGCAGCTGGCGCGGACCGTGCCGCGGGCCGGGCCGATTGGTGGTGCCGCTGTCCCACGGCACGCCCACCAGCGCCACGTCGAGCTCGCCGAACCGGGGATGGTCCGGCGCGACATGCGGCAGCCGCATGAAAGTCGGGATACCGGCAAAGCGCGGCAGATCGAAGCCCGAGACCGGGTGAAAGAACGGATCGCTGGTCATACGGAAGCTTCCTCGATCAGGCGGGCATGACGCGTCACCGGCCCCTCGCCCTGGGACTCGATCCGCGCAATGGCGGCGGTCAGCGGCTCGTAGGCCACGGACATGGAGTGGGCATTGGCATGCAGCAGCGTGTCCGGGCCCGCGACCCAGCCGACATGTGAGCCCCAGAACAGGATATCCCCCCGCCGCGGCGTGGTTCCCGGCGGCAATGTCCGCCCGAGTGCGGCCGTCTGCAGGTCGCTATCCCCGGGACAGGGCACACCGCAAGCGTCGAGCGCGGCCTTGACCAGGCCCGAACAGTCGATGCCGAAGGCGCTGTCGCCCCCCCAGAGATAGGGCGTGCCCAGCAGCCTTTCGGCCTCGGCCACCGGGTCGGCCGCACTCTCTGTGACCGGCACGAGATGCGAGCGCGGCACATAGCCAAGCGCGGTCTGCACGAAGCGTGACCGGGGCTCGGCCTCTTCCCCCTGGATGTCATGCATCACGGAAATGCGCGCGCCGTAGCTCAGCGTCAGAAGCTCGGGCGCCTTGATGTCGGGCGTGCTGTAGACATGCGTTGCACGGGTGCAGACCCGGTGTGTCGGCGCGCCGGCCTCACCCAGCGCGGTGTCGGGCACGTAGCCCACATATCCATTCTCGAACTGTACGAAGGCCCAGCCGTCCTGCGTATCGAACAGGGTCGCTTTTGCTCCCATCAGGAACTGGCGGTCCCGCGCCCCGCCCGGCGCGCGCAGCACATCGACGACTCCCACTGCCACGTAACGCGGCTCACCGGCGGTGAAACGGGCGGCGTCGACGGTGCCGCGCAGATGCTCTGCGGCGACGCGGGTATTGGCGGGGGTCAGGCGGCGGTCGCTCATAGGTTCAGAAGCTCCGGCAATGCGTCGAGGATGGCGCGCGGCCCCTGCAGGAACCCGCCCTTGGTGCGGCCCGGCGCGGCGGCGGGCTGCCAGCCATAGATGTCGAAATGCACATAGGCGGGTGTATCGGTCACGAAGCGGCGCAGGAACAGCGCGGCGGTGATCGATCCGGCAAAGCCGCCCGACGGCGCATTGTCGAGATCCGCGATCCCGGGCTCGATCAGCGCCTCGTAGGGCTCCCAGAACGGCATCCGCCAGAGCGGGTCCGCCATGCGCCGCCCGCCGGACTCGAGCGCCGACGCGATCGCGTCATCCTCGACGTAGAACGGCGCAAGATCAGGGCCGACAGCCACCCGCGCCGCGCCGGTCAGCGTCGCCATCGAGATCACGAGGTCGGGCTTTTCCTCATCCGCGAAGGCCAGAGCATCGGCCAGCACCAGACGCCCCTCGGCATCGGTATTGTTGATCTCGACCGTCAGCCCCTTGCGCGAGGTCAGGATGTCCTGCGGGCGGAAGGCATTTCCCGCAATGCTGTTTTCCACCGCCGGAATGAGCACCCGCAGCCGCAGGTTCAGCCCCAGCGCCATGATCATCCGCGCAAGGCCCAGAACATTGGCAGCGCCGCCCATGTCCTTCTTCATCAGGCCCATCGAACTGCCCGGCTTGATGTTCAGTCCGCCCGTATCGAAACACACGCCCTTGCCGACCAGCGTCAACGTCGGCCCGGCCTCGCCCCAGCGCATGTCGATCAGGCGGGGTTCATCCGCCGAGGCCCGGCCCACCGCATGGATCATCGGGAAGTTCCGCTCCAGCAGGGCGTCGCCGGTCGTCACTTCGATTGTTGCGCCGAATTTTTCGGACAGATCACGCGCAGCCTGTTCCAGCGCAGGCGGTCCCATATCCGAGGTCGGCGTGTTGATGAGATCCCGCGTCAGCGCCTCGGAAGCGGCAAGCGCCTCGATCCGGGCGGCGTCGACGCCCTCGGGCGCGATCAGTCCGGGAATGACGGGCAACGCTCCGTGGTAGCGCGCAAAACCGTACCCGGCGAGCAGCCATCCCAGCGCCTCCGTCGCGGCATCCTCGGAGGGCAGGCCGTCGGCGATACGGAAAGCGTCGCCGCTCAGCAGCGGCACGGCCGCCGCCAGCACGAACCGCAGCCGGGCCCGCTGCCTGGCGGTTCCGTAGCCGACGAGCGCCCGTTTCGGGGCACCATCGGGCCCGGGGATCATCAGCACGGTGCCGGGCGCGCCCTTGAAACTGCTCGCCCCGACCCAGGCGCGTACCGCATCGGATTGCTGCGCCACCCACAGGTCGACATCGTCCGGCTCCAGCACATGCAATGGCAAGGCCTGGGCATCGGGGGCGGCAAAGGCAAACGGCATAAGGGACCCTTTCGTGACAGAAGGCCCCTACCCTAGCCGCACTGCCGGCACCCGCAAGGGGGTCAGATCGAAAGATCCTGAAGATCCCAGATCGCGGTCAGCGACTGTTCGCCCAACCGGGCGAGGCGCGACAGCGTGGCGGCGAGGGCCGTGAGATCCGCATCATCGATGCAGTGCATGACATGACTTCCGACACGGGCCAGCCCGATCATTCCGATCTGCTCGGCGATGGCGACAAGGGCCCGTGTGTTCTTGCGCATCTCTTCCCACGATTTCTGCCGGAACAGCCTTTCGATATGCGAAAGTCGCACCGCCAGCTCCTCCATCGCGCGGCAAACCACATCCTCGGCCGCACTCGGACCAAGCTGCGAATAGAGCGCATCCAGCCTGTCCGGATCCAGCCGTGCAATTTCCTTCGGTGCAAGCACCATGACCTGTTCCACTCTCTTACCCTTTTCCCACGCCCCCACAGCGGTCCTCACCATGCACTTGGCGGAGTTCCCAAATCGTTGAGGGCAGAGCAGAATATCTCTCGAATTCCTGTCGAATTCGGCATATCGATGACGGGATCCAAAGAAAGACGAGGACGCCATGCTGAGTGCCAAACCTCTGCCCGCCTATCTGCTGCAGCGGTATCACGGATGGAAGGCCACGACCTATGCCGAGAACCGCTCGTGGTACAAACGCCTGGCCACCGAAGGTCAGCGCCCGCGCGCGATGATCATTTCCTGCTGCGATTCCCGGGTGCACGTGACGTCGATCTTCGGCGCCGATCAGGGGGAATTCTTCATTCACCGCAATATCGCGAACCTCGTGCCGCCCTACGAGCCGGACGGCGCGCAGCACGGCACCTCGGCCGCGGTGGAATATGCGGTGGTCGCGCTGAAGGTATCGCATCTCGTGGTGCTGGGACATTCCAGCTGCGGCGGCGTGCAGGGCTGCATGGACATGTGCTCCGGCTCGGCGCCGCATCTCGAGGAAGCGTCGAGCTTCGTGGGCCGCTGGATGGACCTGCTGCGCCCCGGCTACGAGCGGGTCAAGGAAGAACAGGATGCCGAAAAACGCATCCGCATGCTGGAGAAAGAGGCCGTGCTGGTCTCGCTCGAGAACCTGATGACCTTTCCCTTCGTGAAGGACGCCATCGAGTCAGGGGATCTGACGCTGCATGGCCTCTGGCACGAGATCGGCGAGGGTGATCTCGAATGGTACGACCCGAAGTCGGGCCATTTTGCGCCGGTGGGTCAGGCAGCCACCGTCTGACCTTTCAGCCGAATTCGCCCGAAGCGCCGTCGCGGTGGGCGATCACCGTGGGGCGGCCCAGCCGTGCCGCAAGACTGCGCAGCGGCGTACCGAGAACTGTGCCGGTGCACAGGGTCTGCTGCGTTTCGAGGTTGAGCAGGACCATGTGCCCGTCGCGGAAGGCGATGTCATAGCCCTTTGAAACCAGCCTGCGGCGCAGGTCCGCCCAATTCGTTGCCGTTTCGAAGACAGGTAGGAGAAAGCCCCGCAGAAGGGAGGCGGTTTCGCAGTCTAGAGCGATTTCAGGATGGGGCACATGGGTGCCGTCAGGCTGATACTGTCGTAGGATTTGCATGGGATGCAGCCTTGTGAACTCGTTATGCTTTCACGTTAACATCTTATCATGGCCGCGATAGGTCCGATGCGGTCCCAACAAGCGACGACCGCGCCACTGTTGCTGCACAGCACCGGAATGGCGGGCGGACGGTGACCGACGCGCGCCGATGCGCAAGAAAAACGGGCCGCCCGAAGGCGACCCGTCAAAACACGACGAAATATCGGACTTGGGCGATCAGCCCTTCTTCAGGACCCGGTTGCCCAGCGTCTCGGCGATCTGCACCGCATTCAGGGCTGCGCCCTTGCGCAGGTTGTCGGACACGCACCAGAAGCTCAGACCATTGTCGATCGTCGAATCCTGCCGGATCCGGCTGATGAAGGTCGCAAAATCACCCGCGCATTCCACCGGCGTCACGTAACCGCCATCCTCGCGCTTATCCACGACCATGATACCAGGCGACTCCCGCAGGATGTCGCGTGCCTCATGCTCGTCGAGGAACTCCTCGGTCTCGATGTTCACCGCTTCGCCGTGACCGACAAAGACCGGCACCCGCACGCAGGTCGCCGTCAGCTTGATGGACGGATCGATGATCTTCTTGGTCTCTGCCACCATTTTCCATTCTTCCTTGGTCGACCCGTCGTCGAGGAAGACGTCGATATGCGGGATGACGTTGAACGCGATCTGCTTGGTGAACTTCTTGGGCGGGACATCATCCGTCGGGTTATAGACCGCCTTGGTCTGGTTCCAGAGCTCGTCCATGCCTTCCTTGCCGGCACCCGATACCGACTGGTAAGTCGAGACGACGACGCGCTTGATCTTGGCGCGGTCGTGTAGCGGCTTCAGCGCGACGACGAGCTGCGCGGTCGAGCAGTTGGGGTTGGCGATGATGTTCTTCTTGGAATAACCGAAGATCGCGTCTGCGTTCACCTCGGGAACGATCAGCGGCACGTCCGGGTCGTAGCGGTAGAGCGACGAATTATCGATCACGATGCATCCGGCCTTCGCGGCGATGGGCGCGTATTTCTTGGTGGCATCCGAGCCGATGGCGAACAGCGCCATGTCCCAGCCGGTGAAATCGAAGGTGTCGAGATCCTGCGTCTTCAGCGTGCGATCGCCAAAGCTCACCTCGGAACCGAGAGAGCGGCGGCTCGCCAGCACGGCGATTTCATCGACGGGAAATTCTCGCTCGGCCAGAATGTTCAGCATTTCCCGGCCCACATTTCCCGTGGCTCCGGCGACAACAACTTTGTAGCCCATATGTGGCTCCTTTTCATGTCCGTCCTGCGGCCCGCATCGGCGCGGGCACAGCTTGGGGCGTTGCATACCGCAGCCACCGCTGGTGTGAAAGAGTGTCTTGCAGCACCCATCCTCAGCGTTCTTGCGTTAAGCGCAGGCATTTCACGGCATTCCCCGAAGCGACGCCGACCTGATCTCCCGCTGGATCCGACGATCCCTGATCACACGAAACCGGGCCAAACCGCACGAAACGAAGGAGAGTTTATGGCAGAAGGGGATTTGAGTCTCTTCGCAACAGAAAGCTCGCGCCGATATTTGCAGGCGCAGAATCTACGAAATGTTCACCTAAGCAGCCGAGACATGAAAGGCGGAGGAATCGTGCAGAATTGTCTCCGGAGACCGCAAATTGTGCGGTGTCGTCCCCGGACGAGCCGCGATCAGGCGTCAGAGAACCCGGAATATCGCAGAACGCCGCCTTGGCGGTAGGGGGCTCGAACGGGGCGGAACGCTACCGTCAGCTGAGCGCCTGCAAGCCGCAGCGCATCGTCCTGCTCGATCATGCCGATATCGCGCTCACAGCATTGGACATGGAGGATACGCGAAGTCTTCAAGGCCTCCGACACGCCCGTGCCCCAAATGAGACGAGATCAACGCCCCGGGATATCGTCCCTGGGGCCCTTTGATTCCCAGCTGTCGATCGCGGCCTCGGCCTCTTCCGCGGTTTCGACGAAGCGGAACAGCTGAAGATCCTCTTCCGAGATGGTGCCTGCCTCCGCCAGCGCTTCCCAGTTGATGATCTTTTCCCAGAATGCCCGCCCGAACAGCAGGAACGGCACGCGGCGCATGCGGCCGGTCTGGATCAGCGTCAGTGCTTCGAACATCTCGTCGAGCGTTCCGAAACCGCCCGGA
This sequence comes from Rhodobacterales bacterium, assembly GCA_038260405.1. Taxonomy (GTDB): domain Bacteria; phylum Pseudomonadota; class Alphaproteobacteria; order Rhodobacterales; family Rhodobacteraceae; genus Puniceibacterium. The sequence continues at coordinate 81,242 of JBBSNW010000003.1, forward strand.
AAGACGCAGATCGCCGAGGCGCGCATCAGGAAATGCATCTTTCGGATCGCGAAATAGTGGAAGTTGAAGCAGAGATCCGGCGTGACATAGCTGTTGGGCGCCTGCTCGTGCGGCAGCACGATGTTCAGACCGATCGACACGCCCCCCTCATCCTCGGCACCGCGGTTTCCGGCTTCCATGACACCGGGACCGCCGCCGGTGACGACGACGAAGTCGCGCCCGCCGCCAGCCTGCGACTTCCGCGTCATCCGGCGTGAGAAATCCCGCGCGACGTCGTAGAAATGCGACAGATCGGCAAGCGTCTGCGTGCGCGCCGTCGCGCGATCCTCCGGCGCCGGAATCCGCGCGCCGCCGAACAGCACCACGGTCGAATCGATGCCATGCGCATCCAGCGCCATCTCGGGCTTGAGCAGCTCGAGCTGCAGGCGCACAGGCCGCAGCGAATCCCGCCCAAGGAATTCCTCGTCCGCAAATGCCAGACGATAGGTCGGCGCCCGCGTCTGCGGCGTGTCCGGGACATGCTTGGCGGCGGCGCGGTCGGTATTGGCGCCACGCATCGGGCTGCGGCGGTCGTCTTTCATGGTGTGGCCTTTCGTCTCTTTTGCCCTGCCTATAGCGTCTTTTCGTCAATCGCCAGACAAGAGGGCCGCACCGATTGACGCGAATGTCGCAAATCGCCCGGGCCCGGCTCTGCCTGTGTCGGCAAGGCCCACTTCCACTGCATGAAACACCCACATTCGGTGGATCGCCCATACATCCGGTCGGCACCGCCTTCCGCCTGACCGACGCGTCCCCGAAGTCACCAACCCCCAATTTCTCCGGGTCCAAATATCCCGGGGGAGTCCGCCAGAGGCGGACGGGGGCAGAGCCCCCGAAGGACCAAACCCCTCAGACCAAAGCTGCCTCGACCGACAGCGCCAGCCGCAAGAGCGACGCTTCTCCGTCCGCGGTGCCGAGGAGCTGCAAACCGCAGCTCGGCACGCCCGTCGGAAGCGTCATCGCCGCCAGCCCCATAAGATTGCCGACACGGGTATTGCGCAAGGTCAGCAGGTTTTCGGTGACGTAATAGTCGCCCTGCTCCATCAGCCGGTCCACCTTGGGCGGCAGGTTCGGCGCGGTGGGCGAGAGCACCGCATCATACCCCGCCATCCGTTCGGCCCAAACCGCGCGCGCCGCGTCGAGCCGCTGCCAGGCGGCGACGTAATCCGCGCCCGAAAACGCACGGCCCCCTTCGAAGCGTTCCCTGATCGGCGCGAACATCAGATCGGGGTTGGCCTCGATCTCTCTGTGCCAGGTGCCCCAGGCCTCGGCGGTATAGAGCAGCGAGGCATCACCCATCGGCCCCCTGATCTCGGGTGCGTCGATCGTCTCGATCACCGCCCCGGCCGCTTCGAGCCGCCGCAACGCATCTTCATAAGCCTTGGCCGGTACGTCCCGGATATCGTCGAGAACGATGGTCTGCAAAGCCGCGAACCGCCGCCCGCGCAGCGGCGCCACGCCACCGGTATCGATCGCACCCGTCCCGAGCAGGGCCGCCAGCATCTGCGCCGAATCCTCGACCGTGCGGGTAAGCGGACCCACCGTGTCGAATTTTGCGGCGAGCGGCACGACGCCGCTCAGCGACAGCAGTCCCGACGTGGTCTTGAGGCCGACCAGATCGTTCCATCCCGCCGGGATACGCACGGACCCGCCCGTATCCGACCCCACGGCCGCCGCTGCCAGTCCGAAGGCCACCGAGGCCGCAGCCCCTGACGAGGAGCCCCCGGACACCGCTTCGGGATCATTGATGCAGGGCGGCGAGGCCGTGATCGGGTTGAGACCCAGGCCGGAAAAGGCAAGCTCGGACATGTGCGTCTTGCCCAGACAGACCAGTCCCATGGCAGACGCGTCGCGCAGCACCTTGCAGTCCCGCTCGGGCACCCGGTCCTTCAGCAGGGCTGTCCCGGCCTCGGTCGCCACCCCCGCCGTATCGAACAGATCCTTCCAGCTGACCGGCACACCGTCGAGCAGGGAAAGACGCCGCCCCTGCTTTGCGCGCAGGCCTGCGGCGCGGGCTTCGGCCATGGCACGTTCGGGCGTCACGCGGGCATAGATCCGGTCCCGCTCGGGATGCGCAGCGATGGCATCGAGAAAAAACTGTGCCAGCGCCTCGGGGTCGATGTCACCCGCGCCGATGCCGCGTCCGAGATCCGATGCGCTCCAACCTGTCCAGTCCTGCATGTCCCAACTCCTTGCCCCGTATCCAGCCATGTGCCTGTTGCGGGCGACGGTAGCGGCAGCGCAACGCATGGACAATCCCGCCCGCACCCCCATATTGCGGCGCATGAACACAGACATGACACCGCAGAGCGATATCCTGATCATCGGCGGCGGCCTCAATGGCAGCTGCATGGCACTGGCCGCCGCTCAGAGCGGCCTCAGCGTGACAATCATCGATTCGCACGCCCCCGAAACCCATGCCGATCCGGGTTTTGACGGTCGCTCATACGCGCTTGCCTTGACCTCGCAGCGCATGCTGGCGGCGCTGGGGCTGTGGGAGGCTCTGGAACAGCAGGCGCAGCCGATGCTGCAGATCCAGGTGACGGACGGGCGCGTCGGTGACGGTGCCGCCTTTCTGGGTCTGTCCTTCGATGCAGCCGAAATCGCGGACGGTCCGATGGGATACATGGTCGAGGACCGTCACCTGCGCCGGGTGCTGCTCGGGGCTCTGGCCGAAACGCCCGGCATCACCCATCGCACCGGTGCCACGGTCATCGACCAGAGCACCGATGAGCAGATCGCGGGCGTCACCCTCGCCGATGGCGAAACCCTCACCGCGCGGCTCATCATCGGTGCCGATGGCCGTCACAGCGGCACGGCCAGCCGCGCCGGTATCCGCCGCACCGGCTGGAATTATCGTCAAAGCGCGCTCGTCTGTGCCATCGCGCATGAAAAGCCGCATAACGGCACCGCGCACCAGCTTTTCCTTCCGCCGGGGCCGCTCGCAATCCTGCCGCTGACGGAAAACCGCAGTTCCATCGTCTGGACCGAGACCGCAGACATGGCGTCGCGCATCAATGGCCTGCCCGACGAGGCCTATCTTCAGATCCTGCGCCCGCGGTTCGGCGACTTTCTGGGCGAGATATCCCTTGCCGGAGCGCGCTACACCTATCCGCTGGGGCTCACCCTCGCTAACAGCCTGACCGCCCGGAGGCTGGCCCTCGTGGGGGATGCCGCACACGGCGTGCACCCGATCGCGGGACAGGGGCTCAATGCCGGGCTGCGCGACATCGCTGCCCTTGCGCATGTGCTGACCCACGCCGCGCGGCGCGGCGAGGATTTCGCAAGTTCGCAGGTGCTCGATCGTTATGCAGAGTGGCGCCGGTTCGACACCGCCACGCTGGCGCTGGCGACGGATGTGTTCAACCGACTGTTTTCCAACGACAATCCCTTGCTGCGCGGCGTTCGCGACCTCGGGATGCGGCTGGTCAATGCCGCGCCGGATCTTCGGCAAGGCTTCATGCGCGAAGCGGCAGGCCTTTCGGGCGATCTGCCGGATCTCATGCGGGACTAGCCGAGGCTGTCCCGATGCGCCCGCGGCAGGCCCAAGACCTGCCGCAGGAGTCCGGCTAATTCACCGGATGCGCTGGCCGTTTGCGAGGATCTGACCGTTCTTCTTGACCTCGATCGTCGATTTGAGGCTGTCCTCGCCATTGCCCGGCACCGAGAACATGCTCATCATCATGCGCGCGCCCATGGCATCCTGCTGGGCGAGCAGCCCCATCTCGATCAGCCTGTCGAGCAGCGCATTGCCGCCGTCGAGGTTCAACGTGATGGTTCCGGCCGGTGCGGGCATCCCGTCGAAGGTTTCCAGATCGCTGTTGTCGAAGGTGAAATCGCCACTACCCGTCAGTTTGGAGCCGACCGCGTCCACCGTGAGGTCATTCAGCGTCAGCGTGTTCAGCTCGCCCGGCACACCGCCGGTCTGCTCCAGCATCGCCACGGCCTCGGGGTCGAAGAGGTTCACGAAAGGTGTGACGGTCCCCTCAAGGTCGACCGCGATCGTGGCCGGTTCGCGCGGCAGCGCGTTGTTGGGATCGAAGATGTTCCAGAGCATGTCCGACATGGTGAAACCGCCCAGAGTGAGGCCGAGGGCCATGTCCTGCGGTTCTTCGGCCGCTGCCAGCGGCAGGGTCATGTTGAACGCGCTCTCCGCCATCTGCGCCGAGACGGGAAACGGCAGGTCCGGCGTCGCCATGTTCAGCGCCACGTCGGTCGAGCGCACGTCGTAGGTCGTCGAATCTCCCGAGAGCGTGACACCGATCTCGGCTGAACCGGTGCTGGTTTCGCCGGTTGTCGTCTTTTCAGCCTCGGTCACCGCAAAGGCCATCGATCCGCCGGAATGCGTGAAGACGCCCTCTCCGCCCAGACCGTTCTCGAACAGCTTGGCCGGATTTTCGGACTCCATCTCGAGCGGCAGCGTGGTCGATCCCTCGAAGGTCAGTTGCTCCATGCGGCCCGACACCTGCCCCGACTGCGCGCCCTCGGGGCTTTTGAAGGCGATATCATAGCTCAACTGACTCATGTTCAGCTCCTGCGCGATATCGCGCATCTCGCCCGTGGCGACGGTCGAGGCGCCTTCGACATCACTCATGGCGACGTCGAACCGCGCCATGTCGCGGCCCACCGGCTCACCGTCGACGACCAGTTCCATCAGCTCGAGGCCTAGAGAATCGGCCGTGTAGTCGTAGACCATCTCTTCGGGCGTGCCGGACACGATCATCTCGAGCCCGGTCTGGGTATAGTCCACGGTCATGTCGACCGGTTCGGCATCTTCGCCTTCGGGCGTGACGGTCATCTTGATCGGCATTGTCGCCGGGAAGGCTATGGACACGGATCCGTCGCCACGATCCGTGAGGACGATCTCGTCCGCGGCAAAGGAGGCCGTGCCATCTTCCTCCGGCATGTCCATCCGAATGGCGAAATCCGTGATCGTCAGGGCATCGCCGCTTTCGGCTTCTGTTCCGGACACCGCATAGCCGAAACCACGCAGATAGGATTCCAGATCGTCCCAGACCTGCCGGGGCGTGACATCGGCATTTGCCGGGACAGCCAGCACGAGCGCGGCAAAGGCACTGCTGCCCAAAAGCTGTGTCATACGATTCATAAAGGGAACCTCTCTCTTCGCAAATCAACCCCCGCAACTTCGGCTCCGGGGCATCCCCGGTCAAGGGGCTGGACCCAGACATAAGCAGGGACTACCTAGTTTGCGAGGCGGAATAAGGAGCAGGCCATGGATATGACAGGCAAAACGGTAATGATCACCGGTGCGAGCCGCGGAATAGGCGCGGAAACTGCGCGGGTCTTTGCCGAGGCCGGCGCCAATGTCGCGCTGGTGGCACGTGGCGCCGACGCGATCGCGGAACTGGCAGGGGAAATCGGGCCGCAGGCCGTGGCCATCCCCTGCGATATCTCGCGTTACTGGGAAGTGGCACAGGCTGTCGAGAACTGCCAGACGGCGTTCGGGCGCCTCGACGTGCTGGTGAACAATGCAGGCGTGATCGAACCGATCTCGCATCTGACGGCGGCAGAGCCCGACGCCTGGGATCAGGTCATCGACATCAATCTCAAGGGCGTTTTCCACGGCATGCGCGCCGCGGTGCCGCTGATGAAGGCCGGGGGCGGCGGTTCGGTGCTCACCATCAGTTCGGGCGCCGCACACAGCCCGATCGAGGCCTGGTCGCATTACTGCGCCTCCAAGGCCGCGGTGAACATGCTGACGCAATGTCTCGACAAGGAGGAGCGCGCTCATGGCATCCGCGCCATCGGCCTTTCGCCCGGCACCGTCGCGACACAGATGCAGCGCGAGATCAAGGCGTCCGGCGTGAACCCGGTGAGCCAGCTCGATTGGGACGTGCATATCCCTGCCGATTGGCCGGCCCGCGCGCTGCTCTGGATGTGCTCGCCCGAGGCGGATAAATGGCTGGGGGACGAGATTTCCCTGCGCGACGAGGACATCCGCAGGCAGGTCGGCCTCGGATGATCCGCGCATCGCAGGAGGGCGGGCTCTGGACCGTCACGATCGACCGTCCGGACAAGGCGAATTCGCTGACCGCCGACATGCTCGAAGAGCTGTGCCGCATCGCGGAATCCGCCCGCGAGGCCCGGGCTCTGGTGCTGACCGGGACCGGCAGCGTGTTCAGTGCGGGTGCCGATCTTGATGCGGCACGGGCCGGTCTCGCGCTTTCGCCCCTGTGGGAGCGGCTGTCGGGCGCGCTTTTGCGGCTGGACGGCCTCACCATCGCGGCCCTGAACGGCACGGCGGCCGGGGGCGCACTCGGCATGGTTCTGGCCTGCGATCTGCGCATCGCCGTCCCTGCGGCAAAGATCTTCTATCCGGTGATGAAGCTCGGTTTTCTGCCGCAACCCTCCGACCCGGCGCGGCTGTCCGCCCTTGTCGGGCCGTCTCGTGCAAAGATGATCCTGATGGCTGGACAGAAGATCCCGGCGCCCGAGGCGCTGGCCTGGGGGCTGCTCGACCGGATCGTCGAACCCGACGCGCTGCTCCCCGAAGCGCAGGCACTCGCCGCAGATGCGATGGGTGCGACGCCGGAACATGCCGGGGCGATCAAGGCCTTGATCCGCTAACACGCAACTCGTTGCGCAGTCCTGCGCGAATGCGCACATACGCTCAGGGCTTTGGCGTATCGTCCCAGCGGTCGTCCAGGATTCGCTCCCGGTCGCCTTCGGGGTCTTCGTACTGACGGCTGCGCAGGGTCCAGACGAACCCGCCGAGCCCCAGAAGGCCCAGCGTCACCGAAACGGGAATGAGGAAGACCAGAACGTTCATTTCGACGGCCTCATGGCATTGGCACTGACCGTCAGGGACGAGGTCGACATGGCGATCGCCGCGATCAGTGGCGTCGCGAGCCCTGCCAGCGCCAGTGGCACCGAGATCAGGTTGTAGCCAAGCGCCAGCGCCATGTTCTGCCCCATGCGACTGCGCGCCTTGCGGGACTGGGCCAGCGCCTCGCGCACCGGCATCAGGCTGTCCGACAGCAGCACGACATCGGCCAGCGAGCGGGCCGCATCCAGCGCGGTCGAAGGCGCGAGCGAGGCATGCGCAACGGCCAGAGCGCCGGTATCGTTGAGCCCGTCCCCGACCATGAGCACCCGCCGCCCCGCAGCGGCCCGCGCTTGCAGCCAGGCGACCTTGCCCTCGGGCGTCATGCGCGCCTGAACCTCGTCGAAGTCGAGACCATCGGCGATCCGGGCCACCGCTTCGGGCGCATCGCCCGACAGCAGCGCCACGCGGATACCATCCGCGCGCAGCGCCGTGATGCAGGCCGCAGCCTCGGGACGCAGCGCCTCGGCGAACCGGAATACGGCTTGCGCACCCTCGCCTCGCTGCAGCCAGACTTCTGAGGCGTCCGGCGCCGCGACGCCCGGCGCGACCCAAGCGGGACGACCGAGCCGCACGGGCTGGCCGTCAAGCGAGGCAGTGACGCCGCAGCCCGCGATTTCCTGCACGTCCCGCACGACCACGGGGGTCAGGCTCCGCAGCCCGGCCGCGGCGCTGATCGCGCGCGACAGCGGGTGCGAGGACCCGACGGCAAGGCCTGCGGCCAGTGCCAGATGCGCATCCGAAGGCAGGTTTTCGAGCACAGGCACACCGGTGGTCAGGGTGCCGGTCTTGTCGAACACCACCTCGTCGACCTCCGACAACCGCTCCAGCGCCGTGCGGGATTTGACCAGCAGCCCCAGCCGGAACAGCCGCGCCGTCGTTACGGTCGAGACGGCCGGAACCGCCAGCCCCAAGGCGCAGGGGCAGGTGATGACCAGAACCGAAATCGCGACTTCGAGCGCACGTCCCGCGTCAAGGCTCGCCCACCACCAGCCAAAAAATGCGAGCAACCCCAGCAGGTGCACTGCAGGCGCATAAAGCCGCGCGGCACGATCCGCGAGTCCGGCATAGCGCGACTTCTGCATCTCGGCACTGGCGATCAGGTCCGAAAGCCGCCGCAGCGTCGTGTCCGTTCCGGCTCGAGTGCAGCGCACAAGCAGCGGCGCGGTGAGGTTCATCTCGCCCGCGGCAACATCCTGCCCCACGCTGCGCAGATCGGGTCGCGTCTCGCCGGTCAGCGCAGCGCAGTCGAGCTCGGTCCGCCCTTCGAGGATCACTCCATCCGCCGGGATGCGGCTGCCCGGCGTGACGCGGATCACGTCACCCGGCACCAGCACATCGGCGCGCACCACGCTGTCACGGCCGCCCTGCACCAGAATGGCCTGAGGTGAGGCCAGCGCGGCAAGGTCCGCTGCGGCCGATTTCGCCGCGTGACGACCCAGATGGTCGAGGTAACGCCCGATCAGCAGAAAGAAGGTCAGCGCCAGAGCCGCATCGAACCAGCTCGCCCGGTCCGAAACGCCAAGCGCTCCGGCCAGCGACACTGCCGCGGACAGCCCGATGGCGAGCGCGATCGGCACATCCATGTTGAGCCGACCGACGGACAGGGCGCGGAACGCCGAGGCAAAGAAGGGCCGCGCCGAGAACGCCACGGCAGGCAGCGCGATCGCCGCCGCGATCAGGTGAAACACATGACGCGTGGTGTCGGCCGCACCGGACCAGACCGCCACGGAGAGCAGCATAACGTTCATCATCGCAAAGCCCGCGACGCCGATCCGCATCAGCAGATCCTGACCGGCAGCGCCCTGCCCCGCCAGCGTGTTGCCATCCAGAACCTGCGCGCGGTGGCCCAGCCCTGCGAGCGCGGCGATCAGACGGTCGGCATCCGTTCCGGCGGCAGCAGAAACGAAGGCGCGTTTCTGCGTGAGGTTCACCCTGACGTCGCGCACGCCGGACAGGGCGCCAAGGCCGTCCTCGACCGTCGCGATGCAGGCGGCGCAGTGGATGTCGGGCAGATGCAGGACGATGTCGCTGGCCGTCGGCGCGATCTCGCGCTCGAGCGGTACGGCGACACATCCCGGGCAGGCCATGGTCATTCCGGAACACTCAACGTCAGATGCTGCTCGAACAGCGTGCCGTCGGCGGCATGGGCCGTCACGTCCACACGCCAGAGCCCCTGCCCCAGATGCAGCGGCGCGGCGAGGTCGCCGTCGAGATGCGGCGTGACATCCTCGGCTGATTCGGTCGGACGGCCCAGCGTCACGGCCAGATCCTCAGGGCTCAGGCGTTGTCCGGCGCTGTCGGTGATCGCGATCTGCAGATGACCATCGCGATACTGAGCAGAGGCCATCCAGCCCAGCGCCTCCTGCGCCGTGCGGCGGGCATCGAAGGACTGGCTGGCGACGTAGCTGTTGGGCACTTCGAGCCCGGGAAAGGTGCGCACCGCATTGAAGGCGAGCGTGAGGTTGACCGCGATGATGATGCCGAAACCGGCCCCGAATATCATGAGGACATGCCAGCCGGTCAGCGGGCGGCCTGGAGTAACTACGCTCATCAGTCGTCATCCCTTCCGGTAAAGTTCGTCTCGACCGAAGCCCGTTCTCCCGATGCGATGTCGGTGACCCAGAGCCGCACTTCGCTGTGCTCGTGTCGGGCAGGGTCGGAGTCGGCGGGCGCGTCGACATAGACCCGCGTCTGTCCCTGGCTGTCGGCGGGCACTGTGAACTTGTCGGAGTCGCTGCCCTCGACGGTGAGAATCAGCCCGTGGTGATCCACCGAAAGATCGAAGACCTGTTCGCTGCCCTGCTTGTTGCGCACGCGCACGTCATAGGCGTTGCGGATCGTCCCGTCGGCCAGAACGACATGCGTCGGATTACGGATCGGCGCGACTGTCATCTCGACCTCGGGGCGCAGGAACAGCGCGAAGACCAGAGCGATGCCGATGCCCGACCAGAGCCCGGCATAGATCAGATTGCGCGCGCGCAGCACCTGGCGCCAGACCGAGCGGGGGCGCGCTCCGGCAGCCTCTTTCGGAGCGTCGGACAGGGCGATGTAGTCGATCAGACCGCGCGGCTGGCCGGTCTTTTCCATCACCTCGTCACAGGCATCTATGCAGAGCGCGCAGGTGATGCAGGCCATCTGCTGCCCGTCGCGGATATCGATGCCCATCGGGCAGACGTTCACGCAGGCATTGCAGTCGATGCAGTCACCCTTGGGTTCGGTCAGTTTCGGGGCGCTCAATCCAGAGGGCATCCCCGGCATCGGAATGACCGGCGACCGTGTGCCGACCTGCGGCCCGGCCGTGCGGATCGACGCCTCCGCAGCCTCTGCGGCGGCGCGGCGGCGCAGGCCCTTGCCGCGCGGCTCTCCACGCCAGTCGCGATAGGCGACGGTCAGGGTGTCCTCGTCCATCATCGCGGCCTGGATGCGCGGCCAGGGGCACATGTAGATGCAGACCTGTTCCCGCATGAAGCCGCCAAAGACGAAGGTCGTCGCCGTGAGGATGGCGATGGTGATGTAGGCGACCGGCGGCGCGCTGAAAGTCGCAAGGTCGGCGAGCAGCGTCGGCGCGTCGGTAAAATAGAACACCCAGGCCCCGCCGGTGAGCAGGCCGATCACCAGCCAGACCACCCATTTCGTGATCCTGAGCCGCCATTTGTGCAGGTTCCAGGGCGCCTCGTGCAGGCGGACGCGGGCGTTGCGGTCGCCTTCGATCCAGCGTTCGACAAGGATGAAGAGATCGGTCCAGACGGTCTGCGGGCAGGCATAGCCGCACCAGACCCGGCCCAGCGCCGCGGTGAACAGGAACAGGGCAAGGCCCGCCATCACCAGCATCCCCGCGACGAAGTAGAATTCGTGCGGCCAGATCTCGATCATGAAGAAATAGAACCGCCGGTTGGCCATGTCGATCAGGACCGCTTGGTCTGGCATGTCCGGCCCCCGGTCCCAGCGCAGCCAGGGCGTGACGTAGTAGATGCCGAGCGTCACCACCATCAGCACCCATTTCAGACGGCGGAAATAGCCCGAAACCCGCCGCGGAAAGATCGGCAGGCGGGCGGCATATAGCGATTGGGTCGAGGTCGGCGTGGTCATTTCAGAAATCCAATCTGTTCCGCCATCTCATGCGACAGAAGCACCCGGCCGACATTGACCCAAGTCAATTCGGCTGGGTTTCTGCTGCCCTCTCTGCCATACGGTCCAAGGCGCCGGACCGGGGTCGTTCTCTTGCCCCACCGCAAGGTTCACTCCGTCGGCGTCGGTTCTCCACCGCCCAGCTGGTGAACATAGGCGGCCAGCGCGCGGACCTCGGCCTCGTCCAGCCGCAAGCCCCAGGCGGGCATGACACCAAAGCGGGCCTTGCTGATCGTCGTGGTCAGAGTCGCGGGGTCGCCCCCATAGAGCCAGATCGCATCGGTGAGGTTCGGCGCGCCGAGGTCGCGATTGCCCTTGGCATCGTCGCCATGACAGGCCGCACAGTTCGCGGCGAAGAGCTCTCCGCCCGGCCCCGCAAGCGGATCGGCACCGTCCGGCAGGGTCTGCACATGGGCTACCAGCGTGGCGATCTCGGGGCGGGTGAGCACTTCGCCGAAGGCGGGCATCTGGCTGTAGCGCGCATCGGGATCATCCGTGTTGCGAATGCCGTGGCGGATGGTGGTCGCGACCTGTTCGATCTGCCCGCCCCAGAGCCAGTCATCGTCCAGCAGGTTGGGATAGCCTTTGGCCCCCGCCGCACCGGCACCGTGACACTGGGCACAGTTGTTGGCAAAGAGCGACCCACCCGCCTGGACCGCAAAGCGGTGCAGCGGCTCGTTGGCTGCGAGCGTCGTCATGTCCGTCGCCACCAGATCGGCGCGCAGTCCGGACTGCGCCGCATCCACCGCAGCGATCTCCTCGGCCACGGCGCCGCGCGTTGACCAGCCGAGCACACCCGAGGTCGCGCCGTTGATCATCGGCCAGGCCGGGAACAGGATCGTGTAGACCACACCCCAGGCGATGGTCGCGTAAAGCGTCCAGAGCCACCAGCGCGGCAGTGGATTGTTCAATTCCTGGATGCCGTCCCAGCTGTGACCGGTGGTGCCGATCTCCTTGTCGTCATCATGCGTTTTCATCGGGAACTTCCAGCTTGGATTTGCAGGCACAGGTCGCGCAGTTCTTGGCGCAGCCCGGTTCGTCGTCGCGAAAGATCATCCCGGCCGCCTCGCGATGGTCCGTCCGGCTGCCCGGACGAAAGGCCCACAAGATGCAGCCGACGAAGAAGGCGAACATCGCAAGCAGCACCCAGCTGTCGGCGATCTGACGAAAGAGCGAATAGGTTTCCATCGGAACTCTCCTTGTTTCTCAGCGGGGTGTCTCAGCGGCTCGCATCGGGCTGGAAGGTCGAGAAATCTACCAGCGTGCCCAGCATCTGCAGGTAGGCCACCAGCGCATCCATCTCGGAGATGCCGGGCTCTCCGTCGAAGCTGCGCACCTGCGCGCCGGGATAGCGCTCCAGCAGCCCGTCGGAATCCCCATCCGGGTCGATCTGCACGCGCGCATCGGCGACGGCATTCTCGATCATCTCGTCCGTATAGGGCACTCCGACGAAGCGATGCGTCTCCATCAGCGCGGTCAGGCCTTCGGGCTCGAACCGGGTGCGGGTGAGATAGTCGTATTTCGGCATCACGCTTTCGGGGACCAGCGATTGCGGATTGGACAGGTGCGCCACGTGCCAGTCGTCGGAATAGCGCCCGCCGACCCGGGCGAGGTCCGGCCCTGTCCGCTTTGATCCCCACTGGAGCGGGTGGTCGTACATCGACTCCGCCGCCAGCGAGTAATGGCCGTAGCGCTCGTTCTCGTCGCGCATGGGCCGGATCATCTGGCTGTGGCAGACATAGCAGCCTTCGCGCACGTAGATGTCGCGCCCGGCAAGTTCGAGCGGCGAATAGGGGCGCACGCCCTCGACCTCCTCGATCGTGTTTTCCAGCCAGAAAAGTGGCGCGATCTCGACGATCCCGCCGACGGTCACGACAAGGAAGGAGGCGACCAGCAACAGGGTGGCATTGCGCTCGAGCTTGACGTGACGGTCGAGAAGGGTGGGTTTGGTTTTAACACTCATGCTCATTACTCCGCGGGAATGGCGTCATTGGGGGCGCCCACATGGACGGGGGCGGAGCGGACGGTCATCCACATGTTCCAGACCATGAGCAGGCCGCCACTGAGGTAGAGCACCCCACCGGCCGCGCGGACCACGTACATCGGGAACTTGGCGGCAACGGTGTCGGCGAAGGAGTTCACGAGGAAGCCGTTGGCGTCGACTTCACGCCACATCAGGCCTTCCATGATGCCGGTCACCCACATCGACGAGGCGTAGAGAACGATGCCGATCGTCGCGAGCCAGAAGTGCCAGTTGATCGCCGCCATGGAATACATCCGCTCGCGGCCCCAGAGCTTGGGCGTGAGGAAGTAGAGGCAGCCGAAGGTGATCAGCCCGTTCCAGCCCAGCGCGCCAGAATGCACGTGACCGATGGTCCAGTCGGTGTAATGGCTGAGGCTGTTGACCGCGCGGATCGACATCATCGGTCCCTCGAAGGTGCTCATCCCGTAAAAGGCGAGCGAGGCGACGAACATGCGGATGATCGGGTCTGTGCGGATCTTGTCCCAGGCTCCTTCGAGCGTCATCAGCCCGTTGATCATGCCACCCCAACTTGGCATCCAGAGCACGATCGAGAAGACCATGCCGAGCGTCCCGGCCCAGTCGGGCAGTGCGGTGTAGTGGAGATGGTGCGGACCTGCCCAGATATAGAGGAAGATCAGCGCCCAGAAGTGGATGATCGACAGCTTGTAGGAATAGATCGGGCGGTTCGCCTGTTTCGGCACGAAGTAGTACATCATCCCGAGGAACCCGGCGGTGAGGAAGAAGCCGACCGCGTTGTGCCCGTACCACCACTGCACCATCGCATCCTGCACGCCGGAAAAGACCTGGACCGATTTGGAGCCGAAGATCGAGACCGGGATCGAGATATTGTTGACCACGTGCAGCATCGCGACTGTCACGATGAAGGCGAGGTAGAACCAGTTCGCGACGTAGATGTGCGGCTCGCGGCGCTTGATGATCGTGCCAAGGAACACGGCGAGGTAGCTGAGCCAGACAAGGGTCAGCCAGATGTCGATATACCATTCGGGCTCGGCATATTCCTTGGACTGTGTCGCGCCCAGCAGGTAGCCGGTCGCGGCCAGCACGATGAAGAGCTGGTAGCCCCAGAACACGAACCAGGCGAGGTTGCCGCCCCAGAGCCGCGCCGCGGATGTCCGCTGTACCACGTAGAAGGAGGTGGCGATCAGCGCGTTGCCGCCGAAGGCGAAGATCACCGCCGAAGTGTGCAGCGGACGCAGGCGGCCGAAATTCATGTAACCTTCGGACCAGTCGAAGTTCAGCACCGGAAAGGCCAGTTGCAGCGCGATGAACACGCCCACCAGAAAGCCCGTCACGCCCCAGAAGGCGGTGGCGACCACGCCGTAACGCACCGGCCCGTCCATGTAGCCGCTGGTATCGACGACCTGCTTTTCCTCGTCCACCTGGCCCAGCTGCCACAGGAAAAGACCCGCGGCGATCACCATGATCAGGATGGCATGAAACGAATAGGCCAGATCCTTCCCGAAATTGGCAGCAATCGCGGCCAGAAGAGCGACAACCGCCAAAGCAGCGAGCTTCACATATTCCATTTACAAAGTTCCCGTGGCTGTGTCGCTCCCGCCGAAGGCTCAGGAGCCGATATACTCCACAGGCTTAGCGCAACACGAACACGGCACGCCTTGATCTGAATCAACGTCAGGCTGCGAAACTCGGATCAGTGTGGGGATAGTTCATATCTTCCGTCAGCAAGGAGTCACGCCATGGACTTTCCGACACTCTGCACCCTTCTGCCCGAAGCCGCCGACGCCAACACGCTCGAAACTGCGATCGCCTGCGCGCGGCACTTCGAATCTCATCTCGATGTCGTCTGCGTGGCCGCGCCACCGGTGATGACCGGCGCCTACATGTCCGGCTTCGGCGGCGGGATGATCGCGGAAACGCTCGTCGAGACCCGCGCCGAACTCGAGGTCACCGAGGAACGCGCCCGTACCCGCCTTTCGCGAGAGGAGATCTCCTGGTCCACCCATGCGGTCATGGGAACCGCCGATGCGCTGAACCATATCGTGAAGGAAGCCTGCCGTTTCGCGGACATAGCGGTCCTGCCGCGTCCCAATCGCGACCGTCTCGAATCCGAGGCGATGTTCGATGCCGTGCTCTTTGGTACCGCGCTGCCGATCCTGCTCGGCAACGGCCCCGATGCCCCGGCGCATGACCGCATGATCATCGCCTGGGACGGATCGGATCAGGCGCTGGCCGCCACGCGCGCCGCCCTACCCCTGCTGCGGCAGGCGCGTGTGGTGAGCATCGTGATGGTCGACCCGCCGCATTCCCCCGCGGGACGCTTTGCCCCGGGCGAAGGTCTTGCGACCTTCCTGTCGCGGCATGGCATCGATTGCGATATCGACCTGCTGCCGCGGATGAAGGAAAAAACCTCGGATGTGCTCAAGCAGCATCTGCGCGATACACAGGCCGATCTGATGGTCATGGGGGCTTACGGACATTCCAGACTGCGCGAATCGCTGCTCGGCGGAGTCACGCGGGACCTGATTCAGTCCTCGGACGTGCCGCTCTTCCTGGCACGCTGATCACGAATGACCCGCATCCCGCATTCCCGGCGCCAGAACCTGCCCGCGCGTTTCGGCTGGTCCCGACTGTCAGGCCGTGTCGGAATCGTCTTCGGCCTCGGTGCGCAACCGTTCGAAATCTGGAATGCTGATGTCGCGGCTGTCGATCAGTTTGATCAGCCCCGCCTTGCGCAGCTGGGTGAGCTGGCGGCTGACGGTTTCGATCGTCAGCCCCAGATGGTCGGCGACGGCCTGTCGAGACAGCGGCAGATGCACCACGACCGACGAACTCGGCGCGCCGTTCTTTTTCGAGGCGGACTGCCTGCGCGCCAGACTGACCAGGAACGAGGCGATCTTTTCCCGAGCCGTCTTGCGGCCCAGGGTCACGGCCATCTCGCGGGCCGCGTCGAGCTCGTCCAGCGTCATCGTCAGGAGCCGTGCCGCGATATGCGGCGTTTCGCGCACGAGCCGCTCGAACTGGACACGTTCGAACCGGCACAGGGTCACCTCGCTCACCGCTTCGATATCGTAAAGCGATTGCGCCCGTCCCGGCCGTCCGATGAAATCGGCAGGCAGCAGCAGCCCCACCGCCTGCCGACGCCCATCTTCCAGCGTGCGTGACATGGTGGCACAACCTGTCACCAGCGATGACAGGTGGTCGAGCGTTTCCCCGGTGGATGCCATCACGGCCCCCGGAGCATAGGTACGGTAACTTTTTACGCCCTCGAGAATCGCAAGCTCGTCGGCGTCACATTCCGCGCAGACCGCGGAGTGGCGAATCGGGCATTTGCTGCAACTGTCTTTGCGGGGCGCCATGTTCATCTTTCAATTATGACAACATGTGCGCCGCTATTCAATCAGGGCATGCGGCATGGCAGCTTTCGGGAATCCGCAGATCCTGCGCCGCATATTCCGCATGTCGGAAGAGAGCCCGCTCCTTTTCGCAGGCCCTTACCTTTCCTATATCATGGCGGATACTGGAGCGGAGGTTCGGGAATGGGATACGTCAAGACGGCCATGCTGATGGCGGCGATGACCGCGCTGTTCATGGGGATCGGCTACCTGCTTGGGGGCACCGGCGGAGTCGTGATCGCCTTTGTGGTGGCTGCGGGCATGAATGTGTTCACCTGGTGGTCCTCGGACAAGATGGTTCTCAAGATGCACAACGCGCGCCCCATCGGCGCACGCGATCCAAGCGGGTTGTCGCAGATGGTGCGCGACCTTGCAGACAATGCCGGGATGCCGATGCCCGCCGTCTACGTGATCGACACGCCGCAGCCGAACGCCTTTGCCACCGGGCGCAATCCCGCGAATTCCGCCGTTGCGGTAACGACGGGCCTCATGAATAGCCTCAGCCGCGAGGAGCTGTCCGGCGTCGTCGCGCATGAGCTGGCCCATATCCGCAACCACGACACGGCGATCATGACCGTCACCGCGACCTTTGCCGGTGCGATCTCGATGCTCGCGAACTTCGCCTTCTTCTTTGGCGGCAGCCGCGAACGTCTCGGCATGATCGGCACGCTCGCGATGATGTTCCTCGCGCCGATGGCCGCCGCACTGGTGCAGATGGCGATCAGCCGCACGCGGGAATACGCCGCCGATAAGGCAGGGGCCGAGATCTGCGGCAATCCGCTCTGGCTCGCCTCGGCGCTCGAGCGGATCCAGGAGGGTGCCACGCGGATCGACAACGATGCGGCCGAGCGCAATCCTGCCACGGCGCACATGTTCATCATCAACCCGCTGCACGCCCACAAGCGCGACGCTCTGTTCTCCACCCACCCGGCGACCGAAAACCGCGTCGCCGCCCTGCGCCAGATGGCCGGAGCGAGCGGAGCGACCCCTGCGCGCGCGGCGAGACCGGAAATGCCGATTTCCGGCAAATCGCGCATCCCCGGCGTGGGACGTGGCAGCAAGCCGGACGGTCCGTGGAATTGAGCCTGTCGGCAGATCACCTGATGGAGCTGTCGCCGGATTGGGAATATGTGGCGGATTCCGTGATGGGCGGCGTCTCTGCCGGGGCGCTGCGATCCGAAACGGTTCATGGACGTCACGCGCAACACCTCACCGGGCATGTCTCGCTCGAGAACAATGGGGGATTCGTGCAGATGGCATTCGATCTGCACCCCGACGGGACGGCTTTCGACGCCAGCGGCTGGACCGGGCTCGAGCTCGATGTCGTGGGCAATGGCGAGGTCTACGACCTGCGCCTGCGCACGGATGAGCTGCGCCGCCCGTGGCAATCCTTTCGGAGCGAATTCACCGCATATCCGGATTGGAAGACCTGTCGCTTTGCCTTTGCCGATTTCGAACCGCACCGCACCGATCTGCAGTTCGATCCCGCACGGCTCCGGCGCGTCGGTCTGCTTGGCATCGGTCGGCCCTTTGACGTGGATCTGGCCGTTTCGGCAATCCGGCTCTATCGGAACTAGATCGAACTGACCGGAGTGCCTGCGCCCCCGTCGGGCAAGTCAGAGATCACTCGTCCGCGGCAAAAGCTGATTGAAATGACCGATGCTCCGTAGCTGGTCGAAGCCATGTTGCCCCACAGCGTAGACTCCCGCCAGCAACGCAAGCAGACCCGTGATCAGGAGCCCGCGGCGGCGTCCACAAGCACGCTGGCGACTGCGCCCATCAGCGCGATCTTCTTGCGGCTGCGCGACACCGGGTCTTCCGGCACGAGCGCCGTTTCCAGCCTGTCAAAGCGGTCGGATTGCTGGCGATTCTCGAGCAGCTGGCCCATCTCGGCTTCGGTCAGGCGCCGCGTGATCACCGAATACTGGTCGCGCAGGCGGGTCAGTTCGTGTTCCAGCGTGGAGAGTTGACGCTCGACCTCGGGGCCCATCGCAATCCTTGCCTCCATCTGCGCCCGGCGTTGCGCGATCAGGGCCTCCTGTTCCTGAAGCAGGGCGATCTGACGGTCGAGCACCTCTTCGCGCTGACGCGCGGCGTTGCTCTGGAGCGTGATGATTTCACTGTCGAGGTTCAGATCCGCCTCCTGCAGTGTCCGTATCTGATCGCGCAGCGACGCGACCCCGGCAGGCAGGCTGTCGGCATTTTCTTCCTTGTAGGCCGCAAGCCGTGTCTCCGTCGCCTTGATATCCGCCTCGACCCGGCTGGCTTTGTCCGCAAAGAAGTCGTTCGTTTCCCGCGCCCGGCTCACGCCGCGCTGACGCGATTGCTCGACCACGGAATACATGAGCTCGTTCGCGACATCCGCCGCCCTCTGCGCGTCGTCCAGCCGCACCGTGATGATGAGGCCGGTCGGCACCACGCCGGGCTGCCAGCTTTGCGCTCCGTTCACGATCTGATCGACCGAAGCGGCCTCTCGCATCAGGAAGACGCGCTCGTTGATGCCGATGCTCGGATCAGTATTGAAAAGGTCGTTCCGTTCCATGATCTCGACAAGGTAGTCCCGCGCCATGAGCCGCTGCTCGATCAGGTGCGCCCGATGTGCCGCGTCGTTGGACGCATCGGCGGTGCCGGACAGGCTGTCAGGGATCCGAGCTTCCTCGATCTGCACCCCGGCCGAGGCCTCGTAGACCTTGTCCAGTGAGAGCGCGATGCAGAGCGAGAGCACGCAACCAAGGATCACGACGGTGAGCATCAAGAGGAAACGACGGCGGAACGCGGCCAAGACCTCGCCCATCGATTGAAACTGGTTCATACACTTGCTCCCGCAAAGGCCCCCGATTCGGCGGTCAGCTCCGGCCGGTTCCAATAACCGCGCGCGACACCCTCGCCACCGATCCAGAGCTCTCCGGCCATGCCCACTGGCACGGGGTTTTGCTCCTCGTCCAGCACATAGAACCGGGTATTGGCGATGGGTCGCCCCATGCTGACCACACCGTCCTGCCCCCTGGCGGCTTCGGTCGAGGACCAGATCGGCGTTTCGGTCGGGCCATACATGTTGATCACGCTGGCATCGCTGATCTGCGCGAATTCCGCGACAAGCGCCCCTGGAAGGGGTTCGCCGCCCAGCAACAGATGCCGTACGCGGCCAAGGCAAAGCGCGCCTCGTCGTTCATCGCGATCATGAGGGCCATCGACGGCGTGCATTGCAGATGCGTCACGTCATGGCGGACGATCTGCGCAGCTATGGAAAAATCGTTCTGGTCGAGGTCACGGGTCGCATTGGCGCGTTTCAGGACCTCCGCCAGCGGTTTCAGTCCTTCGGGCACCGTTTCGGTTTCGATGCCGTAATCGATGAGACAGGCAATCTCGGTCACGCCGATCCTGCGCAGCGCCTCCGTACGCTCGAGCGCATCCTCGACGGTGCCGAACAGGCCGGACTCGTTGAAATACCGCTCGAAGGTGAAATCGAGGATGCCGTCCAGCTCTTCCGGTTCAAGCGTGCCGAGATCGAGCTGGAACAGGTCACTTACACCTTCGGGCTTCTTGAAGGCCGGGAAGGCCCAGGCGTATTGCTTGATGAGCCCGGCGGCGGAGCGTAGGTACACCTTCATAGGTGCGCGGGCGGTCTCCCTCGCCTGCTCGCGCATCTCGGCGATAGAGCTGTGCAGCATCAGGGTGACGCTGTGGTTCTTCGGGTCATGGTCGCCCGCGCGCAGGGCGTCATGATAAACCCTGATCTTGTCCGCAACCTCTTCGACGGACTGGCCCAGCAGGTGCGTGAGGACGTTGCAGCCCAGCCTTCCGGCCTCTTTCCAGGTGTCGGGATTGCCCGCCGTGGTGACCCAGACCGGAAGTTCGCTCGACACCGGACGCGGCTGGGTGATGATTTCGTGCCGCGTGCCGTCCTCTCTCGGAAAGGCGACCGCCTCGCCCCGCCAGAGCCTGCGCACGGTGTCGATCGCCTCCGTCATCGCCGCATTGTTGTGCGGCGGCGTATTCTCGGGGCGCAGGATGAAATCGTCGGGCTGTCATCCGCTCGCGATGGCCATCCCGGCGCGGCCATCGGTGAGGTTGTCGATGACCGCCCATTCCTCGGCGATGCGGGCCGGGTGATGCAGCGGCGCGCGGTGGTGTAGAACAGCTCCAGCACGGAAATGTCGAAGGACAGGCTCGGCCCGTCCGGCAGGGTGAGGATCTCGCCGACGGATCGGCAGGTTGGCCCTCTGGCATCCGCAGAACGGACAGGGTCAGCGCAAACTCGCCGCAGACCACTGTCAAGCTGTCGCCTGTCACGCGTGTGACCGTGCCGGGTGTCCCGGTTGCCTCGGTGACAAGCGCAGCACCGACATGCCAGAAACTGTTACCAACAAGCACCTTCGCGGTGCAGAGCGGGTTCCAGTAGGGGCCATGATCGAGCGCACGTACCAGACGCTCGAGCTCGCGGGCCGGGAGCGTGAAATCCAGACAGCCGCCTTGGGCAGGGCGGTCCGTCAGCCGATGCAGACGCCGCTGGCTCAGGTCCTGGGTCCGGCGGAGCGGACTGCCGGTTTCCAGCAAATCGATGAGCGCGTTGAAGGAGCCGATGCCCGCCTCGAAACACTTGCTGTTCAGGGTCAGCGCGGTGTCGGTTTCAGTGATTTCGAATTCGCGCTGGATCAGGATATCCCCTTCATCCACGCCGCCTTCCATCATGTGCCAGGTGATGCCGTGCCGCGTCTCGCCCTCGATCAGAGCCCAGACCGGAGCGTTCACGCCCGCATGGCGCGGCAGCGGGCCGTCGTGAAAATTGACGGCACTCCGTACGGCGCGCGTCAGCACGTCGGCAGGCAGGATATCGAGATTTGCGATGCTGAGCAGCCAATCGAAGGGGGCGTCGGGCAGACGCGCAGCCAGACCGGCCCCGGGCGGGAGAGTGACGAGTTCCCGGCCTTGTGCCCAAGTCGCGATGTCTCGGTTACTTGTCACGACGGCCGCAATCCGGTGGCCGAGCGCCAACAGCTTTCCACAGCATTGCATCAGCAGGGATTCGTTGCCGATCACGACACAGCTCATGAGGTCCATCACCATCACTCTACTTTCGCCGTGGTCACGGTCCGGGTCGAAGGCCCGTGGGGCTTTCTGCCCGGGGCATAGCCGCGGAAAAGGGAACCGAGGTCATGCAACAGAAGGCTGCGCAGGAATTTCGGCGGATCCGCGAGCGGCGTGCGCTGGATCAGCCGCTGTAGCCGCCACAGGAGTCCGCCGACGACATGCGCCAGCGTCGCGCGTGCTGCATAGCCGCGGCCGTGATTTTTTGCAAAATAGTGCCAGCGGCTGTCGAACCAGTATCCCGGCATGCGCGACCAGGTCTTCTTCCCCGTCGAGCGGGAACCGATATGCGCGACGGCGCTGTCGCGCACGTAATGCGTCTCGAACCCCGCGCGGGCGGCGCGCAGGCACAGGTCCGTATCCTCGAAATAGAGAAAGAACCTCTCGTCAAAAAGGCCGATCCTGTCCAGCACCTCGCGCCGGATCATCATCGGGGCACCCGCCAGCCAGTCGACGCGTCGCGTGGTTTCGGGCACGCTAAGCGGGACCTTGCGGGCATCAAGCAGGCGCGAGAGCGGACCGAACCGCGCCGCACCCTCAATCTCTGAAAAGACGGAGGGAGACCGGAAGGCCGTCACATGCGGAGTGCCGTCGGGACCGTGGATGCAACTTCCGGCAAGCCCCACCTCCGGATGCGATTCAAGATGCGCGATCAGACGGCGGATCGCCCCGGGGCCGGGAAAGGCGTCAGGATTCAGGATATAGACCAGATCCGGCGCGGTCCCGTCGCTCAGGTCGGCGCGAATCCCGACATTGTTGCCTTCGCCGAAGCCACCGTTGCGCGGCGCGGCGATCAGCCGGATCGGAGCATCCTTTGCCCAACCGGCGCAGAGCCCATTTCGCAGCACCTCGAAGGAGCCGTCCCGGGAATCGTTGTCGACGACGACGATTTCGCCGCTCAGCCCGGCCATTTCGCGCCATGCCGCCTCGACCGCCCGAAGGGTCACGGCGGCGGGCGGAACAGCACCATCCGACCCTCCCAGGCGCGCATCGGGTAACGCGCGACGGCGTTCAGGAAGGCAGCCTCGATCCTGGCATTGTGGAAGCCGTGCGGGATTTCGGTCTGCACCGGGCTGCCGCGCCGTTTCGCGATCTCCCACCGAACGCGGCTCCTCGCCCAGGTGAAAGGATAGGTGATCCCCTTGCGGCGGACCTCCTGCAGCTGGATCAACAGCCGGTCGGGCCATGTCAGCGGCGGCCGCTGCGGCAGCGGCGTGTCCAGCAGCACCACCAGCGAAACATGATCTCCTATCGCTTCGAGCTGATGCGCGATCTCGTAGGCGGTGATGCTCCCCCCCGAGAAACCACCCAGCAGATAGGGGCCGTCGGGCTGCACCTGCTTCATCTCGGCAATATAGTCCCGGGCGGCGGCGGAAATGGTCTCGTGGGGTGCTTCGTCGCCATAAAGCCCGCGCGCCTGAAGGCCATAGAACGGACGGTCTGCCCCCAGCAGATACGCGAGATGGCGCAGGTTCAGGACGTTGCCGAACATGCCCGCGACGAGGAAGAACGGCGTTCCGGGACCACCCTCACCGTCATGCATCGCGACGAGGTGCTTGAACCGGCGCTCCGGCAGAACGGTCTTCGGGCTGTCCGTCGCAGCGGTGCCCGCCCCGATACGCTCGGCAATCAGGGCGGCGCAGGTGCGGATCGTCGGTGCCTCGAACAGGGTCGAGATGGGAAATTCGATGCGGTAGGCCTTTTTCACCCTCGAGAACAGGCGCACGGCGATCAGGGAATGGACGCCAAGATCGAAGAAACTGTCTTCGATCCCGGCACTTTGCACGCCCAGCAGGTCCTGCCAGAATCCGGCAAGGGTGCGTTCGATATCCGTCTCGGGCGCGATTTAACCGGCATCGAGCTGCGGCCTTTCGAACTTCTGCGTCGCGCGGGGCTCCGCGCTGCTGGCGGCAGCCTGAAGTGTCAGCGCGTCGAGATCCAGCGAAGATACGACGACCTGCGGCAACGCGCGGGCAAAGGCCTCCGCCCCTTCGTCCGGCAGGATCCCCTGCGACGGATTGTGTTGGAGGCGCTCCTCTGCCGGGGACAGGGGCTGGGTCTGCCCGTCCCTCGGCGCGTCGAGCACGCCGCTATCGGTAAGGCGGCGGATCGAGAACCCCTCGATATCGACACAGACCCTGCCGTCAGGCGTGGCGAGAGTAATGTCGAAGCTGGCACTTTCGCCGTCGCCGCGATTTCCGGAAGCACTGCGCACCCAGGAAACGATGCGCGCCGACAGCGGATGGTGCACCCGGACGCGCGCGTAGGAGACCGGAACCCAGAGATTGGTCGGCTTGTAGCCGGGGATCAGCTCCATCGCCCAACCGGTGGCGATGTCCGCCAGAGCGGGATGCAGCTGGTGATCGGATTCGCCCCGCCCAGCCTTGGGCAGCGACAGATCGGCGATGCCTTCTACCTGCCCCAGCGCGCGCGTGTCGAGAACCCGCCAGCGCGGGCCAAGCTTCAGGTGAGCCTCCTGCGCGGAGCGCAGCTTGCCACCCTCTGCCGCGTGCCGCGGAACGCCGCAGCGGCTGCGAATACCAGCGAGATCGAGCTGCGGCTGCTCCAGCGGGATCAGGGCAAGGTCGGCCTCGGCCATCAGGGCATGTCCGGGCCTGCCTTGGTGAATGACGTCCGCCTGGAGTGCAAAGCCATAGCCCACATCGTCACGTTTCAGCCGTACACGGATGTCGCGCGCCCGTCCGTCGGCACCGTCAGCGGATGCAGGAAGGTCAGATCGCGAAGCTCGAACGCGCCCGTCTCGCCCTGCGCCATGAGCGCGTGGGCGGCCAGCGACAGGTAACCGGTGCCGGGCAGCAGGGCATCGCCCTGTGCCGTGCGGTGCTCGTCAATGATCCAGTCCTGTGTGGTATAGCGGGCGGTGAAGACGCGGTTACCGGCGGCATCGAAACTCGAATGATCCAGCAACGGCACGCCCGCCTCGGCTTTGGGGGCATTCGCCGTTTCGTCATTGCGCGCGGCGACCGCTTCGGCCGCCATGCCGACCTCGTTCCAGATGCCCCAGTTGATCGCGACGACCCGGGTCTTTCCCCCCGAGCGCGCCTTGGCAAAGGCGTTGAGGTATTCGTTCGCGGCCACGTAATCCACCTGCAAGGCTGGGACCGTGACGGTCTAGGAGGAGGCAAAGAGCGCCATCCAGTCCAGGCTGCCATCGGGGAAGAGCTGATCGAGTACTTCGGCGCCATCGATCTTGGGGGGTGAACACATCCTCGATCGTCGCCGGGGATTTCGCCGGCAGCGGTGCATCGGCGATCACGCCGGCGCCATGGATGACGCCGGTGACGGGCCGAAGCGCCTCATTGCGTCTTCCACAACCCGGCGAATCTGGTCAAGATTGCAGATATCGGCCGCCGCCGTCAGGACTTGCGCGCCCGCCTGTTCCAGCGCCAGCACCGCGCGGATACGGCGCGCAATCGCATCCTGCGGAGCGTGGCGGGCGAGGTAGGCGGGCCAGCTCTTGCGGTCGGGGAGGTCATGGCGGGCAACAAGGATCAGGTTCGCACCCGCCTCCGCGAATTTGCGGGCAAACGTCAGGCCGATCCTGCCGGTGATCAGGTAGGTGCCGCTGGTAAAGACCGGCATCTGCGGCGCGGTCAGGCGCACGGGACGCATCACGCATTCGAAGCGCCGCTCGCGCAGGGCGGCGATGCGGTTCGCAGGCTCGGACACCAGCTCCTCCAGAACCTGCAGGCTCAGCGCGTCATTGGCGCGGATGTCGACCTGTGCGGCAGCACCAAATTTCCAGACCGGAGCTTCACTCCGCTCCGGCAGGACGATGTCGAGCGTCGAGACGGTCACTCCCGGCAGTTCCCGCGGAATGACCCGCGTCGGGCCGGCGATGGTCGATTTGGACGGGTGGGGCAGCGGCTCGTCGCGCACCTGTGCCGCGCCGCTGGTGATGACGTTCAGATGCAGGGGACGGGTCAGGTTCTCGTCAGCGAGGGCCTGTGCGAGGAACAGCAGCGCGTAAAAACCCTGCTCCTGCACCCGGTGGAAAAAGCTCGATCCCGGGCGGTGGGACTCGTCAGCCGTGACCATCCAGAGATGGGCAATCCGGCTGGGCATAGTCCCGCGCACCTGCAAGTCGGCAAGCAGCAGGTCATAACCTTCCCGGCCCCGCTCGGGCGCGATGATGTAGGTCTCGTGCCCAAGGCAAGTGAACCTGTCCCCGGCCCGCACTTCGACAACGCGATGCCCTGCGCGCCGCAACCGGTCGGCACAGGCCCGCGCCACCCTCGCATCATCCATAAACATGAGCCAAGTCTGCGGATCCGCACGGCGTAGATCGCGGGATACATCGATGTCGATTTCGGCGCTGCGGGGGCGCCAGACCGGCTGCCAACCCCAAACCGAAAGATCCTCGTTTCGCATGAGGGAATGCGGGAAGTGCCGCTGAATTTTCGGATCAGGAGGGCGGTCATCTGCCGCGGCTCCAACCGGCGGAGCGTCCGGGCGAGAGGCGCACGGCAAGGGCGACACCCGCATAGACGGCGAATCCCAGCGGATCGCACAGGGCAAGGGAAATCTTGCGTCGCAGCGGGAAGCGCTGTTTGTCGTCGTTGCGCAGGAGCGGCGGAAATCGATTGGCAATCTTGGCCACGCTGAGAGCCTGGCGGCGTCGGACCAGAACCAGATTGCTCCAGCCTTCGAGCAGCGGCCAAGAATAGCCGATCGGCACCCCGGTCCGTTCGGAGGGCGCGAAGTTCAGCCGCGCGAACGTGTCGTCTGAAATGATATCGGGCCTCGTGTCCCCCCGGGCCCGGCACGCCGCGTTGATTGCGAACAGACCGCAGCCCGGCACGCCGTCAGTCATGAAGGGCACCTGACGGTAGATCCGCGCATAGGCCAGGCTCAGCGCAGAGGCGGAACGAGGAATCCGCACACGTCCGCTGGCATATAGCGGCGCGTTCCCTTCCAGAGCCTCATGCAGTTCCGGCAACAGCCGTCGGCTCACCGTCACATCGGCGTCAAGATAGACCCGGATGCCCGCTTGCGCCGCGGCATCTCCGGCATTCAGCGCAGCGAGCTTGCCCCCCGAAGAGAGCTCGATCACGTGAAGCGTGCAACCTCTCGCGGCAAATTCGGCCGCCATCGCGCGGGCCCGCTCGGCTGTGCCGTCGCGACAGCCATTGGCCACCACGATGACCTAGAACCGGGTGTCCCAGTCAGTCGCGGCAAGGGCCCGGAGGCAGCGCCCGATCAGCACCTCTTCGTTGCTTGCCGGGACGATGACGCTCAGCGTCGGAGCGATGTCAGCGAGGGGATCGTTCACGGAACGTACCAAAGGAGCCACACATTTCAAAAAACCACCGTCTCCTGCGCTTCGCCTTGTCTGCAAACTATGGCCAAATGATGAAATGATCTAAAATTTGTCACCATATGTCGTGCTGCTGCGACAGGAAAATCAATCTAGAGGCCGACGGTTTGGGACATCCTTTGCGGATCGGGTACCTTGTTCCGCAATTTCCGGGACAGACCCACATCTTTTTCTGGCGCGAACTGCAGGCGCTCGAGGCACTGGGGCACAACGTCGATATCATTTCGACAAATTTGCCGGTCCAGAAGCTCATGTCGCATGGATGGACGCAGGACGCGATCGCCCGCACCACCTATCTGGGCAAGCCTGATCTGCCCGCCGCCCTCGGCGCTCTGGCCCGGCTGCTGCCGCGCGGACTGCCGCTCTGGATGGCACGCGGGGGAGTGGCCTTTGGCAAGGATGTGCTGCTGACCCTTTCGGCGGCGCAGCAACTGCTGAGACATGCGCGCGCTCAGGGGCTCGACCATATCCACGTGCATTCCTGCGGGAAGTCGGCACTGATCGCGGCACTGGCGCATCGCATGGGTGGGCCGACCTATTCGCTCACGCTGCACGGGCCGCTGTCGGAATACGGTCCCGGCCAGCGGTTCAAATGGCAGGGTGCGGCCTTCGCCACGGTCATCACGCAACAGCTTTTCGACGCGGTGCACGAGGAACTGTCCGGCTCTCTGCCCGAACGCCTTTTCGTCCAGCCAATGGGGGTGGACACCGACGCGCTGCGCCGCACGACGCCTTATGTGCCGGCCACGCATGGAAAACCCATCAGGGTCTTCAGCTGCGGTCGGCTGAATCTGGTGAAGGGACATCAGGACCTCATGCAGACGATCCGGCTCCTGCTGGATCAGGGCGTGGACGTGCGGCTGGAAATCGCGGGCGAGGATGATGCCGGGGGGACCGGCTACAGGCAGGTGCTGGAAAAGACGCTCAAGGATCTCCACCTGCGCGATCACGTGAAGCTTTTGGGCGCGATCAGCGCCGATGCGGTGCGTGACAGGCTCATGGAAAGCCACGTCTTTGCGCTGGCAAGCTGGAACGAGCCGCTGGGCGTGGCCTATATGGAGGCGATGGCCTGCGAGGTGCCGACCATCGGCACCGAGGCTGGCGGTGTGCCCGAACTGATTGTCGACGGTGTGTCCGGTCGGCTGGTCCCACCGCGCAATCCGCGCGTGATGGCCCAGGCGATCCGCGATCTTTCCTACGACCCCGAGGCGGCGATGCGCCTGTCGCAAGGTGGGCGTGCCCGGGTCGAGGCGCACTTCACCTCGAGGGCTGGTGCCGCGACTCTGGCACAGGAGATTACGCTGCTCACGCCTGCCCGGTCGAGTGCGAAGATTCCCGGCATCACAGCTCCCCTGGCGTAACGGCACCGTCAAAGGCCAGCGACTCGATGCCGATCATCGTCACCGTGCCGGACAGTCCCTGTGCAATCGTGCGGGGACCGTCGCGGCGGATCAGATCCAGTGAGGGATTTGGCTTGTCGTGAGCATATGGGTCCGCTGCGAAGACGCTCAATGATGTTGCGGTGATTTTGGCGCAAACGGAAACAGCCCGACGCGATTGCGCCGGGCTGTTTCCAGATTGAGGTCTCAGAGAGCGCCATACCAACCTCGTGGCAGTTCAAGCCACGGGGCACGGACGCTCCCTCGCCTTAACGGTCGTCGAAGCTGTCTTCGTCATCCGCATCGGTCGCAAGTCGCGTGTCGACCCGGTTCCGGGAGTCCTCGGTGGTCCGCTCCTTGGACTTCCCGTCCTCGACCGCCTTGGCCTGGACTTCGGAATCCTCGACACGGATCGGCTGGGTCGTGCCGTTCTTGGCCTCGCCGAAATAGATGGTCTGATGCGGGAACGGGATTTCGATGCCGCGCTCGTCGAAGATCCGCTTGAGGATCCAGTTATAGACACGGCCAACCCCCCATTGGCTGCCCGGCAGCGTCTTGATCCGGGCGCGGCAAACCAGCGCGCTGTCGCCAAAGGAATTCAGACCGAACCATTCCAGATCGCCAGTGATAAGCGGAGCCTGATCGGGCATGGCGCGCAGTTCGTCGAAACCATCGAGCATGGCCTGCTTCACCTCGTCCAGATCCTCACGGTAGGCGACGCCCATGTCGCAGACGAAATACGCGAATTCACGCGTGTAGTTGCTCACCATGTCGACCGAGGAGAACGGGATGATGTGGAACACGCCGTTCAGATCGCGCAGCGACACTGAACGGACCGTCAGCTTTTCGACCCCCCCGGTCGTGCCGCCCACGGTGATCACGTCACCGACATTGATGGCATTCTCGAACTGGATGAAAACGCCCGTGATGATGTCCTGCACCATCTTCTGAGCACCGAAACCGATGGCCAGACCCAGAACACCGGCTGACGCCAGAAGCGGCCCGATGTTCAGCCCGATCTCGGCAAGGCAGAACATCACCGTCAGGATGATGATCGCGATGGTCGCGGCGTTGCGCAGCAGCGTCAGGAGAGTATTTTCGCGCGATGTCGGGATCGTCCCGTAATCCGGGTTGAGCCGGAAATCGACCCAGGAGGTCATCGCCAGCCAGATCGCGTAGGCCACCATCAGCACAAGGAAGACGGAAATGACGGTGCCGCTGAAACTCAGGCCCATCTGGCTTTCCATCCAGCCTCGCAGATCGATGAAGCCGATCACGTCGAACACGAACAGCACGACCAGCAGCGCCACGAAGTACCGCAGCAGCAGCAGGACGCGCGGCACGAAACGGTTCAGCCGCGGCTGCAGCAATGGCAGTTTCCGCGCCAGATCCTCGGGAAGGTAGATGCCGTTGGAAATGGTCTTGGACAGGGCGCCGGTTATGACCGAGGCCAGCAGCACGGCGAGAGCGATCTTGCCCGAAGCGGCCAGGTAGTTCGCCACAACGTCAGTCGGCTGGCTCATCACCACGACGAACATGAAGCCGAGATAGGCCAGCGCGAACCAGTGCCAGTGCCGCACGAACGGGCCCAGCGCGCCCTGGATGCGGGCTTCGGCCACTTCCAGCGCATCGGGGCCGTCGCTGACGGAATCCTCTTCGGGTCCGGTATCGGCCGTGACCGGCGGCGGCGCGATGCGCTCGCGCAGCCAGTTTGCGACCTTGTGACGGTGCATGATGACCGATGCGATCAGGCACAGCAGGACGATCACCGACAGAAGAGCCGAAACTGCCTGCCCCGCCCCATAGGAGGCGCTCTGGTTGATGATCGGCACGATCAGAAGCTGGCCGTAGCCCAGAATGCTCACGACGACATTGACCAGCCGGTTGAGGTGCCGCGCCGCCCCGTTATTGATCGGGATCAGGCGCAACCCGCCGGAAGAAGGCGAAATCACCGCGCGCATCGCGACTTTCACCATCTCGACCAGCAGGAAAGCGTTGAGGTAGAGCGTCTGGCGGAAATCGATCTGACCGAACTCGCCAAGCACGAGGGTCGTGACCGCATAGCCGATGGCCCAAGCCACGATGACCGTCATCGCGTCGATCAGAACGGACGCGATGAAGCGCAGGAACTTGCCGACCATGCTGCCGTCGCGCGCCCGCTTTCCGAGCGATTTGAAGACCGGGATCATGATCGCGCGCAGTCCCAGAAACACCACGACGGTCACGAGGATCACCATGAACAGGCTCTGGGCCGCTTCGAGCAGAACGGCCAGTTCGCCGCCCTGGAAGCCTTCGAACACACTTCCTGTGCCCTGCAGGCTGTCCCACGCCGCGATCGCCCGCGACGCCGTGCGCTCGGCCACATCCTGCGTGATCAGTGCGATGCGCCCGCCAAGCGATACGATGCCATCCTCTAGCGAGACGCCGCCATCCGCCGCGGCTGCTGCATCAGTCGCTGCGCTCTCATCCTCGGCAGGGGCAGTTTCCGTAGATTCCTCACCCGAGACCTGCTTTTCGAGCTCGGAAATCAGGGTGGAGCGAGCAGCATCGTCCTTCAGAACATCGAGCAGCGTCTGCAGCGGGTCGGCCTGCGCCGTCTCCTCCGCAGCAGGCTCTCCGGCTGAGGAGGCCCCTGCGGAGGGCAGGAAACCTTGCGCCGAAGCAGGATTGGAAACCGGGAACCAGAGACTGAAGACAAGAAGAAGGCCGAGGATTGCGTGTACCAGACCAGATGATAAACGATGTGAAAACTGCACTCTTCGGCCTCTTGTTTTTCTGCACGCGGACGGTGCGTAACGCATGGTCCAGCCGGTCGGTTTCATCTTTTATTCCAGAATGACCCAGTCCGGCCGGGATTTTTGGAATCGGCCTAACCTGCCTTACCCCTGACGACAACCCATGCTAGGTCATGCTTTTCTTGCGCTGTCGCATAGGTCCCGTGTTGCCCGATGTCTGTAAACCCTGACACACCAATAGAAATCACGGCAGGTGATACCGCGACGCGGCTGGTTTTGCGCGGGGCGTTCACCATCGTGAATGTGACCGAACTTGAACAGCGTCTGAACGAGATCGCCGTGACATCGCCGGTCGATGCCGATCTTTCCGGCGTGGCGCGCATCGACACGGCAGGCGCCTGGGCGCTGGCCACCCTGCGCGAACGTGTCCAGAAGGAAGGCCAGGTCTTCGAGTTCACCGGTGCCTCCGAACAGGTCGAGAGCCTTCTTGCGACCGTCACCGCGGCCCTGCCCCAACCCGACGACACGCCGCCGCATCGAACGACCCTATCCGACCGGGTCGTGGAGGTCGGCAAGTCCGTCACCCATGCGGTCAAGTTTCTCTTTGCCCTGACGAGCTACTTCGGCCTGTTCCTCGCCCGGCTCGCGCGGGCGGTGCGCCATCCGTCGGAATTCCGCCTCACCGCCCTCGTGCACCATTGCGAGGATGTCGGCGTGCGCGCCGTACCCATCGTCGCGCTGATGGCCTTTCTGATCGGCGTCGTGCTGGCCTTTCAGGGCTCGGCCCAGCTGCGTCAGTTCGGGGCCGAGGTCTTTGTCGTCGATCTGCTCGCCATCTCGATCCTGCGCGAGCTCGGGATCCTTCTGACCTCGATCATCGTGGCCGGGCGCACCGCCTCGGCCTTTACCGCCGCCATCGGGTCGATGAAGATGCGCGAAGAGATCGACGCGATGCGTACTCTCGGTCTCGACCCTGCCATGACGCTCTTCGTGCCGCGTATCCTCGCGCTGATCCTGATGCTGCCGATCCTCGGGCTTGTCGCCGACGTCATGGGACTGCTCGGCGGCGGGCTCATGGCATGGATCGATCTCGGCATCTCTCCGGCAATGTTCGTCACCCGCCTGGTCGACGGCACCGATGTCGATCACGTGCTGGTCGGCATGATCAAGGCGCCGGTCTTTGCCATCATCATCGGCGTCGTCGGCTGCCATGCCGGCATGCAGGTGCAGAGCAATGCGGAATCCCTGGGCCGCATGACGTCGAACGCGGTGGTCACGGCGATCTTTGCGGTCATCGTCGCGGATGCGGTGTTTTCGATCTTCTTCGCACAGGTGGGAATGTGAGCATGCAGAACAATCAGGACAGGGAGGTCGTCATCCGCCTGCGCGGCATCCGCAACGAGTTCGGCAGCCATGTGGTGCATGACGCTCTCGATCTCGACGTCTATCGAGGCGAGGTTCTCGGCGTCGTTGGCGGATCGGGCACCGGAAAGTCTGTCCTGCTGCGTACGATCTGCGGGCTGCAGATCCCGACGGCGGGCACGATCGAAGTGCTGGGCACCGATGTGCGCAGCGCGGATGAAGATACCCGCGTCTCGCTCGAACGCCGCTGGGGCGTGATGTTCCAGGACGGCGCCCTCTTCTCTTCGCTCAACGTCCGCGAAAATGTCGAGGTGCCGATGCGCGCGGTCGAGGGGCTCGATCCGGCTCTGCGCAGCAAGCTCGCCGATCTCAAGGTGTCGCTGGTCGGGTTGCCCTACACTGCGGGTGACAAGTTCCCCTCCGAGCTCTCCGGCGGCATGCGCAAACGCGCGGGCCTTGCGCGTTCGCTGGCGCTCGATCCCGAGCTGCTTTTCCTTGATGAACCGACCGCCGGGCTCGATCCGATCGGGGCCACGGATTTCGACACGCTCATCCATGGACTGAGCCGGTCGCTGGGGTTAACTGTCTTTCTGGTGACCCATGACCTTGACACCCTGCACGCCACCTGCGACCGCATTGCAGTGCTTGCGGAAAAGAAAGTGCTGGTCACAGGAACCATGAAGGACATGCTGCAAGTGGACGATCCCTGGGTGCACGAGTATTTTCACGGCCCGCGAGCGCGGGCTGCGGATGCCTCGGCGCAAGGCACGGGAGGCGGCTGAGCCATGGAAACCCGTGCGAACTATCTTCTGATCGGGGCCTTCACGCTTGCCGGACTGGTCGGCATACTGGCCTTCTTCCTGTGGTTCGCGCAGGTCAAGCTGGACCAGCAATTCGCCTATTACGATGTCTCCTTCGTTTCGGTTGCGGGCCTCTCGAACGCCTCTGACGTGCGCTTCAGCGGTTTGCCCGTGGGCCAGGTGGTCGATGTGCGCCTCTCGCCCGAACGAGACGGCACCATCACCGTCCGCCTCGAAGTCGACGCCAACACGCCGGTCCGCACCGACAGCATCGCCACGATCGAATCCCAAGGGGTGACGGGAGTGTCTTATGTCGGCATCACCGCCGGCACGCCCGACTCAGCGCTTGTCGATCCGCAATCGGGTGAGGTTCCGACCATCGAGGCCGGCCGCTCGGTTCTGCAGACCCTGTCCGAAGATGCCCCGCGGATCGTGGAGGAATCCCTCAGGGTCGTGCAGGGGTTGGGTGACATCCTCAACGACGACAACCGCAACCGGATCAGCGCCATCCTGCGAAACGTCGAAGCGGCCTCGGCGGATTTCTCGACCACGCTCGAGAGCTTTTCCAACGTTACCGAATCCGTCTCCGGTTTTGCGGAGCAGATCGACCGCTTCAACAGCACGCTGGAAATCCTGACCGACGACGCCTCCAAGGTGCTCAACACGGCCGATACCACGCTCTCCTCGATTTCCGAGCTGTCGGAACAGGCCAAGGGCTTCCTCGCCGACGGGTCCACCACGCTGAATGCGGCGACCGGCACGCTGACGACCGCCGACACCTATCTGGGCAGCGATCTGCCCGAGCTCACGAGCGAATTGCGGCTGACCGTGACCGATCTGCGCGCGCAGGTGGCGAGGGTCGGCGAGGATGCCAGCCGGACGCTCAACACCTTCAACGATACCGGTCTCGCCGCCACCGCCCGACTGACCGAAGCCCGCAAGATCCTGACCGATACCGAGGTGATGATCGCCAATCTCGAGAACACGCTGGAACTGATGGACAGCGCCACGATCAGCTTCGAGGATCTCATCGAGAAGGACGGGGCCGAGCTGATCGCCGAGACGCGCGTGATGATCGGCGATGCGACCCGCGCCGTGACGTCGATCAATGCCATCACCGAAAACGATCTGCCCGGCATCGTCGAGGACATCCGGACAGCGACGGCCACCGCCAACCGGGTCGTCGAGAAGGTCGGCAACGATCTCTCGAACGCCTCCGGCCGCATCGACATGCTGACGGCCACGGCCGATGTGACCCTCAAGACGGTCACCGAAACCTTCGCCAGCGCCAACGAGACATTGAACGCGGTCAATTCCGCCCTCGTCGTCGGAGAGGATGCGCTCGGCGCGGCGCAGCGGGCCTTTGACGGCGCCGACCGGGTGATCAACGATGACGTCTCTGGCATCACCGCCGATCTGCGCACCGCCATTTCCAAGCTGAACGGCGCGATCGATCAGGTCTCGGGCGATATTCCGGCCGTCTCCGCCGATCTGCGCGCCGCGGCCCGCGCCGCCGAGCAGACCTTTGCCGAATTGCAGCGCGTGGTGGGCAGCTCGGGGGGCGCGGTCACGGAATTTGCAACCACCGGATTGCCGCTCTACAGTCGGCTGGCGCAGGAGACGCGCACCCTGATCGACAATCTCGACAGGCTTACCACCAGCATCCAGCGCGATCCTGCCCGGTTCTTCCTGAACAAGTCGACCCCTGAATTCAGACGATGAGGCCCGCCATGACACTGCGTTTCCCGATCCTGCGTGCCGGTGCCATCGGGCTGGCCCTCCTCGCGCTCGCCGGTTGCTCGACGCTGTCGGCGCTGTCGGACGCCTCGACGCCGCTCGACGTCTACGAACTGCGCGCGCCGGACGACATTCCCGCATCGCGCGGCACACCATTGCCTTTGTCCGTGACGATCGAGACGCCGACCACCGGCGGAGCGCTGCAGACCGACCGCATCATGATCCGTCCCGACCCCTACCAGGCGCAATACTTTCCGGATGTGCGCTGGTCAGAGGAGGTGCCGCAGCTCGTTCAGACCTTGATGCTGCGTTCGCTCGAATCGACGCAGGCACTGCGATATGTGGGGCGCACGCCGCTTGGCGCGGGGGGAGATTATGCCATCGTGACCGAGGTCACGGATTTTCAGGCAGAGGCGGCGGGCCCGGATCAGCCGGTGACGGTTCGCCTGCGGATGACGGCGAGCCTCGTGCGCGAAAGCGACATCCAGATCGTCGCGAGCCGGACGTTCGGCGCCACGGCCCAATCCGCGACGAGCGAGATCGGCGACGTAATCCGCGCCTTCGACGCCGCGAGCGACGAGATGCTGCGCGGCTTCGCCACCTGGACGGCGGGCACTTTGGGGCGGCGCCTCTAGGCTGTCATTTCCGAAAAGCTTCGGAGCGGCGTCTATCGCTGACAAACGGAAGCGCGCGCAGCTATTCTGTAGCCAAGCCCCTTCATCCCGAGAAAGTTTCACGAATCCTGCCTGGCAATCTCGGTGATCAGCACATCCGACACCATCTTGCCAAGCGTGTCCTGCGCAGCGCTCAGCAAGACACGCCGCAGGGGATCGAGCTTGTTGGATTCCGTGAACGCACCCTCGAACCCGCCGACATTCGCATGATCGAACAGCACCTGCAGGAAGCTGTCCCTGAGCTTGGGTTCACGCTTGAACACGGCGTCCGAATTTCCGGCCGAAACCTCGAGACTGAGCGATAGGACGACCAG
The DNA here is from genome assembly GCA_038260405.1 of Rhodobacterales bacterium. GTDB lineage: Bacteria > Pseudomonadota > Alphaproteobacteria > Rhodobacterales > Rhodobacteraceae > Puniceibacterium. Next base: position 117,080 of record JBBSNW010000003.1, read on the forward strand.
CGCCGAAACCTGGCCCTCGCCGATCACAGGGATCACGAACTGGTTGTTGAGCTTGACGTATTCAGGCCCTCCATGCTCGTCATCACCGTGTGCAGCATCGCCGTGGCCATCCTCCTGCGCCACGTCCGGAGCGGTTTCGGCATGCGCGTCGGCCGCGGGCGTGGCGCAATTCTCGGCCAATGCCGTCTCGACTTGCGGAGCAGGCTTGAGGAGAAGGCCCGCGCCGATGCCGCCGCCGATACCCACAAGGGCAAGAATGATGGGAAGCAACTTGCGCATATTGAGACTCCTTCAGAAGGGCAGGACCGCATCGAGGACCTGCTGACCGATCCGCGGCTGCTGCATGTCCGAGATCTGACCGCGGCCACCATAGGAGATGCGTGCCGAGGCAATCTTGTCATAGGTGATCTCGTTCTGGCGCGAGATGTCGGCGGGGCGCACATAGCCGGTGACCAGCAATTCGCGCAGTTCGAAATTCACCCGCACCTCCTGCGAGCCCTCGATTGCCAGCACACCGTTGGGCAGCACCTCGGTGATCGTGGCCGCGACACGCAGGGTCAGCTTTTCCTTGCGCTTGACCGACCCGTCGCCCTTGGACTGGCTGGCACTGTCCAGAGACACCGCCGTATCCAGCGAGGCCCCGTCGGTGATGCTCTGGTTGATCCGCTCCGGAATGCCGAAGAGATCGGGGATACCCAGACTTTCCGAGCCCGAGCGGGAGCGTGCCGTGCTGTTGGAAATCTCGGCCTTTTCATCGATCTCGATCACGACCGTCAGGATGTCCCCCCGGTTCATCGCCCGCCGGTCTCCGAGTAGTGACTGTCGCCCGCCATCCCAGAGGCTCGCCCGGTCGATGGTGCTTTCGCTCGGCAAATCGCGCGGCAGACTGGCATAGACCATCGCGTCATGCTGCGGACCGTCATTGGACGGCGAGAATTTCGGGGCGCGGCCAATGTGATCCGCTCGGCTGCATCCCGAAACAGCCAGCATCAGCATGGCAAGGCAAAGCAGGATTCTGGGGGTCATGGCATATTCCTTCACTGCGAAACGTGGACGGTGCCATCGGGCTGGACGGTGCCGAACAGGTTGGTGTGCGAGGCGAGATTCATCACCCTGATGCGTTCGCCCACGCCGCCACGGTCAAGCGAGCGCCCTTCGGAGGTGATGCGCAGCCCACCGCTTTCGAAGACCAGGCCGATGATCTGGTTGCGCTCGATCAGAGCCGGGGGGCCGACATGCGCGCGCAGCACCGGGCGTCCGGCATAGAGCGACACGCGGGCCTCGAGCCCGATGACGTCCAGCGGATCCTCGAAACCGGCATCGAGCACGCCCTCGCTCAGGCCGACCGCATCCGCGGTCACGATCTCCTGCGCCCGGACGGTGCGGTTTGCCACAACGATATCGGCCTGTGCCGGCGCGGCCATCAGGAGAAGCAGCATGAGACGGGTCATCGGATCTGCGTCGTGGCGCCGAGCATCTGGTCAGCGGCGGAGATGACCTTGGCATTCAGCTCATAGCCGCGCTGTGCTTCGATCAGTTCGGTGACTTCGCGCACGGCATCGACCGAGCTGTCCTCGAGATAGCCCTGCCGCAGCGTTCCAAGCCCGTTGAGCCCCGGAGTGGTGACGAGAGCGGGACCGGAGGCCTCGGTTTCTGTGAAGAGGTTCGAGCCGATCGCCTCGAGTCCCTTCGCATTGGTGAAACCGGCCATCGTGAACTGACCCAAAAGCTGCGCCTGCGCGTTGTCTGCGAAATATGCGTAAACTTCGCCCGATCCGTTGATCGAGATGCTGCGCGCATCGCTCGGGATGGTGATCTCGGGCGCGACGGCGAAACCGTCAGACGTGACGATCATGCCATCCGCATTCCGCTTCAGCCCGCCATCGCGGGTATAGGCCGCCTGTCCCGATGGCAGCGTCACCTCGAGATAGCCGGTCCCGTCGATGGCGACGTCGAGATCACCGCCAGTGGCCGACAGCGAGCCCTGGGCAAGCTGCATCGACACGGCTGCCGGACGCACGCCAAGCCCGAGCTGGACACCGGTCGGCAGCACGGTGCCGTCGCTGGCATTGACCGTGCCCGCCCGCATCAGCTGCTGGTAGTGCAGATCCGCGAATTCGGCGCGCCGGGCGTTATAGCCCGTCGTGCTCATGTTCGAGAGGTTGTTCGAGATGACTTCGACCCGCATCTGCTGGGCGCTCATGCCCGTGGCGGCGATTTTCAGTGCCCGCATGGCGGTGCTCCTTGTGGGGTTACTTCACGAAAGTCTTGATCGCAGTGAGGATGCGACGGTCTTCGGCATCGAGAAAATTCTGGCCCATCTCATAGGAGCGCTGGACCTCGATCATCCGGGCGATCTGCCCCACCGCATCGACGTTCGAGGATTCGAGGAAACCCTGCATCACGATGGGCTGATCGACGGGCTCGAAACCGCTCTTGCTTTCGAACAGCGTGCTGCTCTCGCGGATCATTCCGTTGAAATCCGTGGGCTGGACCACGCCGATCTGTCCCAGAGGAGTGCCTTGGGAACTGAGCGTGCCGTCCTGCGAGATGGCAAGATCGGTGGCGTCCGGCGGGACGAAGACCGGGGCGCCGCCGGGATCGAGCACGGGATATCCGTCTGATGTGACGAGATCGCCATTCGCATTCGGGGTAAAGGCCCCGGCCCGCGTCAGTCTTTCACCATTGGGCGTCTGGATCAGAAAGAAGCCATCGCCCTGAATGCCGACATCGAACTGCCCTCCGGTCTGCGTCAGCGTGCCCTGCAGGGTCGAGGTATCGTGGATCTGCGCCGTGGCCATCGAGATGCTGCCCATGTCGGTTTTTGCGACATATTCGGCAAATATCAGACCCTCTTGGCGAAAGCCGGTGGTGGCGGTGTTCGCGATGTTGTTCGCGATCACCTGCATTTCGCGCATCAGCCCGGACTGGCGGGTGAGCGTCGTGTAGCTTGCGGTTTCCATGTCTAGCCCCCAGCGATGATGGGAATGATCTGGTCCTGGAAGAAGGAGACCAGCGTTTCGGTCATGAAGCTCATCGAGATCCAGAAGACGCCGACGATGCAGGCCAGTTTCGGCACGAAGGTCAGCGTCATTTCCTGGATCGAGGTGAGTGCCTGGAACAGTCCGACGACCACCCCGGCCACCAGCGCCGCCATCAGGATCGGCACCGAGGTAATGGTGGCGATCCAGAGACCCTGGCGCAAAGTGTCAAAGAAGATGGCCTCGGTCAGCATGTCAGACCGGCATCCTGAGGATTTCCTGATAGGCCTCGACCACCTTGTTGCGTACGGTCACGACCGCCTCGACCGCAAGCTCGGACTGGGCAAGCGCCTGCACGAGGGCGTGCGGATCGGCATCCCCCATCATGGTCGCCTTGGCGGTCGCTTCACCGTCCTGCATCGTCCGGGCGAAATCGCTCACGATCTTGCTGAACTTCGACCCGGTCTGGTCTTCCAGCGGCAGGGCGGTTTCCGGCTGCGGCTCGGTGGCGGGGCGGGATGCCGCATAGGTCTGCGCGGCGAAAAGGGAACGAACGTCCATTCTGGTCTCCATTCGGTTTGAATTCAGCGGCGCAGGAGGTCGAGCAGGCTCGCCGACATCTGTCGGGCCTGGTCGAACATCTTGAGGTTCGCCTCGTAGCTGCGCTGCGCCTCGCGGGCGTCGGCGATTTCGATGATGATATCCACGTTCGATCCGTCGAAATTGCCGTTTTCGTCGGCGAGCGGGCTGGACGGGTCGTGAATCTGCTCGAGATCTGAGCGGTCGAGATGCACGCGCCCGGTGCTGACCGTGGCGATGCCGGTTCTCGGATCGGTTTCGGTCTCGAAGGGCACCGTTTTGCGGTGATACCCGGGCGTGTCGGTGTTGGCGATATTCTCCGAAGTAAGGCGCAGGCGCGTGGCCTGAGCGCGCAACCCGCTGGCAGACATGGCCAGGGCATTGGAAAAGTCGGACATGGTTTCCTCTGGCGGTTAGCTGCGACCCAGACTGGTGCGCAGGATGTTGAGATTGGAGCGGTAGATCGCCAGCGATTCGTCATGCGCCCGCTTGGCATCCACGGCCGTCAGCATTTCGGTCTCGAGAGAGACGGTGTTGCCGTTGGGATCGGTTGATTCGCGGCGCTCGGAAACGGGAATTTCATCCGGTGTCTGGCCCATCATGTGACCGGGCCGTGTAGCGCGCATCTGGTCCGGCCCGCCATCCTGCTGCATCATTTCAACAAAGCCCATGACCTCCTGCGCGCGGTAACCCGGCGTGTCGGCATTGGCTATGTTCTGCGCGCTGGCCGCCTGCTGGGCGCCGGAGTGCTGCGCCATTTTCATGGCTATTCTGAATATGTCCAGGTTCTGGAACATCGGGGCTTCTCCCTCGATTTCGACCGTCTTCAATCAAGGCTTAACTCCGATTCCTTTAGAAACAGTGATCGGAGAATGAAGGGACCGCGCGATGGATCGAGACGAGATTACCGGCCTGCGCGCACAGCTGGCCGGATTGCAGAGCGTGCGTGCCGTCGGACGAGTGCGCTCGGTGGACGGTACGGTGATATGGGTCCGGGGGCTGGCGCATCTGGCCTGTATCGGTGACCGCGTGCGCCTGCTGCGCGGCACGGGTGAACCCCTCGGAGGCGAAGTTCTGCGGATCCGCGAGGATCTGGTGGGCATGCTGCCCGATGCCGGGATCGACGGAGTGTCGCAGGGCGATCGGGTCGCGGTGCTCGGGCCGCCGACGCTCGCACCGTCGGATTCCTGGATCGGGCGGGTCATCGACCCCTATGGCGCGCCTCTCAACGGCCCGCCGCTTGTGGATGGACCCAAACGGCGCGCGTTCCGCGCCGCACCGCCGCCGGCCGCACAGCGTCGGGGGCTCGGGATGCGGCTTGAAACGGGGCTTTCCGTCTTCAACACGTTGCTGCCGGTGGTCAAGGGTCAGCGGATCGGCCTTTTCGCCGGGTCGGGCGTGGGCAAGTCCCGATTGCTCGCGCAGTTCGCCCGTAGCATGCAGGCCGATGTGGTCGTGCTGGCCCTGGTGGGGGAGCGGGGCCGGGAGGTGCGCGATTTTGTCACCAACGTGCTGGGCCCGGAAGGCATGGCCCGGGCGGTTGTCGTAGCTGCCACGTCGGACCGCTCACCGCTCGAACGGCGGCGCTGCCCTCAGGCGGCCATGACAATTGCCGAGCATTTTCGCGATCAGGGCAAACATGTCCTCTACCTCGCCGATTCCATCACCCGTTTCGCCGAGGCGCATCGTGAGGTGGCCATCGCCTCCGGTGAGATGCCCGCGTTGCGTGGCTTTCCCCCCTCCACGGCGCATCAGATCATGACGCTTGCGGAGCGAGCCGGCCCGGGTACCAGTGATATGGGCGATATCACCGCGGTGTTCAGCGTGCTCGTCGCCGGATCGGATATGGATGAACCTGTCGCCGATATCCTGCGCGGCGTGCTGGACGGGCATGTGGTGCTCGATCGACAGATCGCGGAGCGCGGGAGATTTCCGGCCGTCGATCTGCTGCGGTCTGTCTCACGCAGTCTTCCCGAGGCCGCGAATGAGGATGAGAACACCCAGATTGCCTTGGCGCGACGCCTGCTGGGTGCTTATGCGCGGTCCGAAACGATGATCCGGGCCGGTCTTTACCGCGATGGCAGCGATGTCCTGCTGGATCAGGCCATCAAGGCTTGGCCGGAACTTGAGTCATTTCTTGCAGAGACTGCTACCGTGGGCATCGAGAACAGTTTTGCGCGACTTAAGCTCCTGCTGCGCCGCGCGACCTCCGGTGTCGGACCGTTAGCCCAGCCACGAGCAGCCCGTCCTTCTTCCATGGTTCCTACGGGGCGGGGCAGTTAGACGTTTCCTTTGGTACACTCGGATATTCCACTTCACGAAAGAGGAAAAACGCTGTCCTGTCCGAGAGGGCAGACAGCCTTCTCTTGAAGCGGCACTTTGCCGCCCCTCTTACCAAACGGGATCGATCTGATCTGCCGCTTCGTAAGGGAGTCGTGCGACAGATCAGGACGGACGGGATGCAAGCAGCCTGTCCTCTCTCGGAATGAGCGCGCGCAGGGATTTGAGGCATTGGTAGAACTGATCGCCAAGCAGCGATTCGGTCGCCGCAGAAAGCAAATTCCGGCTGTCAGCATCCGTGAAGATACGGCTGAGTTCTTCGATGTTTCGCAACAGACGTTGGCGTGTTTCAGCCGGATCAGCGTCCCCGGTCAGCACAAGCTGAGTCGCGTAACAGACCCGGCGAACGGGCGTGCACGCTTCCTCGGGATGAATGGCGTCGCGCAGCCGCAATATATTGGCATTGGGCGACACGATCGACAGGCGGCTACGTCGATCACCGTTTTCGATGACCGCACCATTGATGAGCACACGCTCTTTGGGGGCCAGTTTCAGGACAAGTCCACTCATTTTTCAGCCCTCCGGCTGCTCAGGCCGCGCATTATGGCGACATTGATTTCAAGAATGGGTCCGACCTTTGCCTCGCCCTTCAGGACACGGCGGCTGTGATCCTGAATGTACTCCGCGAGGTAAAAAATCCTTGCCCGCAGGTCGGATGGAAGATCGTTTCCCGAGCTGCTGACATCGACGGCAAGGGCGGTCCAGAGCTTGCGGTTGTCGTGCAGCGCCGCAACAAGCTCCGGAAAGCCGAGCTTGCCCTTTTGAGCTGCAGACTTCAGCCGGTGAGTGACCTGCGCAATCAATTCATATTCGGTGCTGCGCTCCGAACGGGTCGCGCCCGCTGTAGCCGAGTAGGCGCGTTGCGCCAGGGAATGCGCGTTCACGTCACATCCTTCCAGATTTTATTGTGTTCATTTTATGGAGATCGGCCGAGGTAAGGGGGCCGAAATGTCGGCCCCCTTTTAAGCTGCGCTTAACGGAACAGCGACAGCAGGGACTGCGGTGCCTGGTTGGCAATCGACAGGGCCTGAACACCCAGCTGCTGCTGAACCTGCAGAGCCTGGAGACGCGCGGATGCCTCTTCCATGTCCGCATCGACAAGTGTGCCGATTCCCGACTTGAGCGAGTTGGTCAGGTTCCCGATGAAGGCGGTCTGAGTTTCGATCCGGCCCTGGGCCGAGCCGAAGGCAGAGGCAGAGTCGATGGAGGTCTGGATCAGGCCCTCGATCGCTCCCAATGCAGCAGCAGCACCGTTCTTCGTGGAGACGTCGATCTCGCTGACAATTGCGAGACCACCGCTCACGGTACCGCCGCCGGTTGTCGTGATGTTGCCCGCAGCGGCAGCAGTAAGCGCGGTGGTGTTGTTGTTTTTCACCGACATGACGTTGTTGGCGACAGTTACTGTATAGTTCGTCTGCAGGCCCTGTTCGGCAAGACGGAAATTGACCATATCGGTCATTCCCTTTGCGATATCAGAGGTCGTGTCGCCATCCTTGGCAGTGTAGACTGCGGTCTTCTTGGATGCCGTCGTCAATGAAGCGAAGGGTGTCCCCGGCACGCCAGCGTCGAAGATCGTCATGTCGAAGCTGTAGGTATCGCCAGCGAGGACACTCTTGGCGCGACCTGCAGTCGCGGTTTCGCCGCTGATGGTATAGGTCGCGCTTGCTGCTCCACTGGCAGTAGCAGTACCGGCTGCGGTAAATGCGGTTGCAGCAAGAGTGAGGGTGCCGGCCTTTGCAGATGTGGTCGACAGATCCTGCTTCTGGACGGAAATTTGGGCCGAAACCACGCCGGTGGAACTCCGGTCCAAAGACGACAGGACATTGATGGTGCCCGTGTTTACGGCTTCGTTACCGGCATATGTGACCGTGGTTGCCCTGTCCGAGAGAAGGTTCAGACCATTGAACTGAGCAGCGCCGGTAACCGATGCAATTTGTCCGCGAAGCGCGCCGATATCGGCCTGGATCTTGCTGCGATCGACGTTCTCTTCCTGTGCCGCAACAATCTTGCCTTTCATCTGGGTCAGCAGGTCGGTCACGGTTTCAGCGGCGGAACGCGCAACCGCAACGGTGGATTCACCCAGGTTGAGGCTGTCAGAAATACCCTTGAAACCCTTCACGTCGGATTCCATGACCTTGGAAATGGCCCAGACAGCGGCGTTGTCCTTGGCGTTGGAGACGTTTTTGCCTGTCGAGATCTGGCTCTGGATCGTGCCCAGGTTCGAATTGATGGATTTGAGGGTTTGCAGCGCAACCATTGCGCCGTTGTTTGTCAGAATGCTTGACATGTGGAAGTCTTCCTTGCAGTCGGTCGGCGCTTTTGCGCCTGGTTACGATGTCGCCGCGTAGGGCGTCTGAAAGGTCTTTCTGACACTTGCAGAGACGGTGTTGCCGCTTCTGCGCCACCTGATCGGGTGCAATCCCTGTCTACATCTTTCTTTCCTAATGGAGTGCTAAAGTCGCAAATCCGGTTAATGGGCATTTGAGACAAATCTCAGGCCCGCCGCTCGAGCTTGTTGTCCTCGGATGTGACCAGCGTGGACTTGCGCCCGTGCTGATCGTAGGTCTCGAGCGTCTTGCGCAGCCGCCGCAAGGCACTCAGGCGGGCTGCAACATTGCGGATGCCCGCCAGTGCCTGATCGAACAGGACCTGGTTGCGCCCGAGCTTGGCCTGCAGCGCGGAAACGGAACCGGGATCATCCACGCCACTTTCCGCCAGCGCGTCGATCAGCATCGCCTTGCGCTGCATCACATCCTCGATCCGGTCCAGCGCGCCGGTCAGCAGCGCGGCACGTTCTTCTTCCAGCAAAGCGTCAAGTGCCGCCATGATGTCCGCCGTGGTCTGTTCAGTCATTTTTCATGCTCCTTCAATGCGTTATAAATCGATTCCGCGAGCCCGATTCCGCCGCCTTCGACCATCGCACGGGCTTGTTCCTGCCTCAGAAAAGAGGCGAACTGTTCCTCTCCTGCTCCACCACCGAAGCTTTCACTCGTCTTGCCGAGACCTGCGGATTTCAGCATCTCGGCAAGAAAACCGGCCTCCATTTCCTTCGCAGCGTCGCGAAGTGCCTGATCGCGTCGCGCTGCACTGTTCTGAAAGCCCACCGGGGGTGAGACAGGATCCATTGCGTTTGCTCCAATTCGAGTGACTTTCCCGATTAGGACGCAGAGTCGGTAAAGATGCGGTAAGGAAACGCTGCCTAATGTGGCTCACACGGAAGAATTCCCGGAGCGCCCATGGTACCCAATTTATCCGCCACCCCGTTTGCAAACTTGAACGCGACCCATCGCCCGGTATCGGATCGATCGCCTTCCACATCTGGTTTTTCGACGATTTTCGAGACTTTGGGGCGGGGCAAGCGATCCGATCAGTCCGCAAAGAGAGTGATTTCGACGGCTGAAACCACGTCTCCCGGACCCACGACCGAGCCGGAAGGGGGTGTGGCAGGGTCACCGGAGTCCGAATGGGATCAGGGTGGTGATGATCTCTCCGAGGCAGAATCGGATACGCCTGAGGCTGATGGTGGACCTGCAAGCATGCATTTGCACAACCAGCCGCCACATTCAGAGGATCCGTCACGCCAAGGGCAATCTGCGGATTTCGTTCAAGAAGAATGGCCTAGCGAGCCATCCTCAGGCGATCCCTCCGAAACTGTAATTCATGCAGCGCGTGAGATGCAGAATGTCCGCAGTCCCGTTTCTGCGACTGCTGCTCGGACTTCCCTGTCCGTGAGAGGCGGAGATGCATTGGATGCGGAAGCGGCACAAGGTCCTCTCGGGCCGATTTCCGGAATGTCAGACAAGCGAAACACGACCCTTGATTCAAAGCCTTCCGATACCGCAGAGATTGAACTCAATCACGAGAGGAGAGTTGGACCTGTCGTCAAAAACGGAGCGCCCACATCGTCCGGCGATGATTTGCCGTCTTCGATCCCTGCAGAAACAGTAGCTAAATCGTCCAGTTCCAGGCTCGATGCCCAACATTCAAGGGATGAAAGACTGCTTGCGGGCCTCAGTCGTTCGGCGCCTGCCGGACAGTCTGGAATGCGAAATGACACCACAGAAGGGATGGATGCGAGACGCGGGCAGCGCAGCGGTGACGACAGTTTTCACGGTTCGAAGGCTCAGGATGAGGGGAGTTCATCCTCGCCCAAAGCCATGGCGATCAATGCCCCTCTGCAGGGCGTGGCCAACTCTGCAGCTTCGGCAACGATACGCGAAGACTCCATCGTCAACACTGCCTCAATCCCTTTGGCTGGGGTCACCGGTGGTGAAGAATCATTGTCGCCCACGTTAAGCCAACAGGTTTCCGAAACGGACTTCTTCCAAGCAGGTGATGCGATTCGACGACTGGGCCTCAGTCAATCAAAGGCAGTCTCAGAGGACAATATGCAGACGAGCTTCCGTCAGGCCGTTGCCAAAGACCCCATTGCTACGACACCAGTCTCGGACGACGCCGACTTGGCTCAAAATACAGTGTCGACCTCGCTTTATGGAAGGACGCAATCCGCAACGCAGGCCGTAGTCACCATGCAATCCGCCTCCGTCCATGAGGCAAAGTCTCTGGACGAAGCCAAGACCCAAAAAGACGAGAGTCGCACTGCCAGACAGTCCGCCAAACCGGATCTCCTGCAGACGGAACCTTCTTCGCGCCAGTCGTCAGAGACGAGTTCCAAGGTCGGAAGAATTGCTCTTGCTGGACAAGCAGGCAACGGGCGCGACAGCCGAAGTGAGACCTTGGCGGTGACAATGGAATCTGCTGCGGCCGAGCAGAGGCGCGGCAGATTCGCTAAAACTGGCAAGGAAGGCGTCGATATCGGAACGGCACAGCAGCAGCCTAATTCCGCAACGCTGACGGACCGAGGACTTGGTGCCGCCCGCGCTGACAGCGTCACCGATAGGGAAGCAGTGCAGGCTGCACCAAAAGCGACCAAGGCGGCCATGATCAGAATGGCGGCGGCCGATACTCCGACAACGAAAAACATCGCGCTATTCGATGGAGCGTCGAATCGGTCGACCATTGGCACGAGCAGCTTTGCATCCACGAAGCAGGCGCCGATCGTAGGGCGCCAAAATAGACTTGGCGAGATCGCCGATCAGGCCGATTTCGCTGCCCTGTCGTCCAACTTTCCGGAGAGCCGCGGCACGTCGCTCTCTGCTTCTCCAGCGGCCCCCCCGCCTCCCGCCCGCGGCGAGTATGCCGCCTCCGTCATCAGGCAGATGTTGGAAGTCACGGGCCAGCTACAGGACGGACCGGTCGACCTGCGCCTGAACCCCGACGAGTTGGGTCGTGTGCGAATGCACATGGTGACATCGGATCAGGGCATCTTGATGCACATCACTTCGGAACGCCCAGAAACGCTCGATTTGCTGCGCCGACACATCGATCAACTCCACCGCGAGTTGAGTGATCTAGGCTATGCACGCGTGGACTTTACTTTCGGTCAGCAGGGCCGGGAAACAGGCAGTGGCGCACCCGGCCATCCGTCACGGACAAGCGATCAGGCTTCCGGGGATCAGCAGCAGGCCATTTTGGCCGAAGCCACGCCGTCATCTCCACAGTTGGGCGCCCGCGACCGACTCGACATCAGACTTTAAGGAGACTTTCATGGACATCACCCAAGCCGCTCCTCCCGCATATAGCGGACTGAAAACTCAGAACGGATCGACAACCACCGGCACCGCTGCGGACAAAACCGGCGACTCCACGGCCAGTGGAAACGGCAACAATCGACAGCTGAGTTCGGATTTCGAAACTTTTCTGCGCATGCTGACCGTACAGATGAAGAACCAGGATCCGCTCAACCCGGTCGATTCATCGGATTATGCGGTACAATTGGCCACATTCTCCTCGGTTGAACAGCAGGTGCTGACAAATGATCTTCTTCGCGCTCTGGGCGATCAGATGGGTGGGGGAAATCTCGGGCAGCTGGCAAGCTGGGTGGGGATGCAGGCGCTCGCCCGCGCGCCCGTCGCCTTTGACGGCTCGCCCATTCACCTGCGGCCGGAATATGCCGCCGATGCGGACACGGCCGCCCTGGTTGTACGAAATTCCTCCGGTACGATCATCACGCGCGAGCCGCTGTCGCTGGGACAGGAGGCCGCGACATGGGATGGTCTTGACGATACCGGCACGCCGTTTCCAAAAGGCGTCTACACGTTCGAGATCGAGAGTTACCAGAACGGAACATTGACCGACACGCAACAGGCCAGCGCCTATAGCCGGATCGAGGAGGCCCGCATGGAGGGTGATACGATCATGTTACGACTCTCGGACGGAACCGAGATGGAATCGACACTGATTGCAGGCGTCCGTACTCCGGAATTAGCAGACGTGTGAGTGGACACAATACGCCATTGGGCATGCATCGCTTGCACCGCTCAGGATATAACTTGAACCGCGAGCATCAGGGTGACCCCCAGAACCAGCCCGGCACCCGCGCAAATCACCCGCCCCCACCAGACAGCACGCTCCGGAACCACGGTTTCCTGCGCCTGGCGTATCAGGGCAGACTCGACAAGACGCGGCAGGCGTGGACCAAAACGGGCCAGCACCATCGCGGTCTTGTTCAGATCGCTCAGGACGGCACGTGGCCCGATGGATTTCTTGATGTAATCCTCGACCACGGGCTGCGCAACTTTCCAGATGTTCATGTGCGGGTTGAGCGAGCGCGCGACCCCTTCGACCACGACCATGGTACGCTGCAACAGGATGAGCTCGGTCCGTGTTTCCATGCCGAAGCGTTCCGTCACCTCGAACAGGTAGGACAGAAGCCGCCCCATAGAGATGCGGGTCGCATCCATGCCGAAGATCGGCTCGCCCACCGCGCGCAGGGCGCGGGCGAATTCGTCGACATCGCGATCATTGGGCACATAGCCTGCCTCGAAATGCACTTCGGCGACGCGCTTGTAATCCTTGCGGATGAACCCGAAGAGAATCTCGGCATAGACCCGGCGGGTGTATTCGTCGATATGGCCCATGATCCCGAAATCGAGCGCGATAATGTCGCCGTTCGGGCCCACTTTCAAGTTGCCCTGGTGCATGTCAGCGTGGAAATAACCGTCCCGCAGCGCATGGTTCAGGAAAAGCTGCAGCACCCTTTCGCTGATCTCGACCCGGTCATGGCCCGCGGCGTCGATGGCGTCGTTGTCACCCATCGGCACACCCTCGGCCCAGCCGAGCGTCATCACCCGGCGGCCGGAGAGGTCCCATTTCACCGCGGGCAGGCTGAATCCGGCATCGTCCTTGGTATTGGCGGCATATTCCGACGCAGCCGCCGCTTCGAGCCGCAGGTCGAGTTCGCCCATCACCACGCCTTCGAAATGCGCGATCACATCCATCGGGCGCAGTCGGCGGAACCCGGGCGAAATCCATTCGATCAGGGTCGCGGCCAGCCAGAAGGCGTCGATATCCTTGCGAAAGGCCCGCTCGATTCCCGGACGCAGGACCTTCACGGCCACGGTCTCGCCGGTGCCGGCCAGAGTCGCCTTGTGCACCTGCGCGATCGACGCAGCGGCTACGGGATCGCTGAAGGTCGCGTAAAGCGCATCCGCGGGCTGGCCGAGCTCATGCGCCACCATCTCCTTGGCCTCGGCCACGGGGAAAGGCGGCAGCTTGTCCTGCAGCACGCGCAGCTGCACGGCCAGCTCGTCGCCGACCAGATCGGGGCGAGTTGAGAGCACCTGGCCGAACTTGATATAGGCTGGGCCGAGCGCGCTCAACGCCCGGGTGGCGGGGGGCATCGCCGGATCGCCTTCGTAACCGAGCCATTTGAACGGCCAGCCCAGAACCCGGGCAGCAATGCGCAAGGAGCGCGGCGCGTCGAAGGCATCGAGCACGACACCCATGGCACCGGTGCGTTCCAGCGTCGCGCCGGTGCGGATCAGGCGCCAGATATTGTGTGGTCCGCGCATTAAAGCTTCCAGCCCGAATGCAGGCAGGCCACACCCATCGTCAGGTTGCGGAATTTGGCCTGCTCGAACCCGGCGGAACGCACCATGCGCAGAAACGTCTCCTGATCCGGAAACTTGCGGATCGATTCGACGAGGTACTGGTAGGAATCGCGGTCATTCGCGATCACCTGCCCCATCGCCGGGATGACATTGAAGGAATAGCGGTCATAGGCCCATTGCATGGCCGGATTGGGAATCTGCGAAAACTCCAGAACCATCAGCCGCCCGCCCGGTTTCAGGACGCGGAAGGCTTCGTTCAGAGCCTCCTGCGGGCGGGTCACGTTCCGGATACCGAAGGAGATGGTATAGACGTCGAAGGTGTTGTCCTCGAAGGGCAGCGCCATCGCATCCCCGACGATCCATTCGAGCGACTCCGCCATGGCCTCGGCCTCGGCGCGCTTGCGACCCTCGATCAGCATCGGCTCGGTGAGATCCAGTACGGTGGCATGGCCGGAGCCGGCGCGCTTGAGGAAGCGAAAGGCGATATCGCCGGTGCCGCCCGCGACATCGAGCAATTTCTGCCCGGCGCGCGGGGCCAGCCAGTCCATCATCGCATCCTTCCAGATGCGGTGGATGCCCATCGACATCGCGTCGTTCATCACATCGTATTTCGAGGCGACCGAGCCGAAGACGCCGCGCACGCGCCCCGCCTTTTCGGTCTCGGGAATGTCGGTAAAGCCGAAATGCGTGGTTTTTCCGGTATCTTCGTTCATGGCGTATTGTTGTCCTTGGTTCCGCCCTTTCTTATAGAGCGCGAGGTCGCCGTTACAATGCACCCCATGTCACAGGACCCCGCCACATGCCCGAATTGCCCGAAGTCGAGACAGTCCGTCGCGGGCTTGCCCCCGTGATGGAGGGGCAGGTCATCGCGCAGGCGGATGTGAACCGCCCCGATCTGCGCTGGCC
>JBBSNW010000004.1:0-126280 GCA_038260405.1 Rhodobacterales bacterium
GGCCTCGCGCGCGGGGAGGTATTCTCGCACGATGACCGCATAACTCGGCACGATCCCGCCCTGGCTCAGCCCGAAGACGAGGCTCACGACATAAAGCGAGACCAGCCCGCCGGCAGGCAGATAGAGAAACAGCGCAAGACATTGCAGGGTCGAGCCGATCAGCAGCGTGCGCACGCCGCCGAGCCGGTCGGCCAGCAGGCCCGAGACCAGCCGCGACACCACCCCGCCCATCAGCATCAGCGAGAGCATTTCAGCCCCGATCGCGGCGCCGAATCCCATATCGACGCAGAGCGCCACGATATGCACCTGCGGCATGGACATCGCGACGCAGCAGCCGATCCCGGCAAGACCCAGCATCCATTGAAGCTGTCGCGGGCTGAAGCCGGTCGAGCGTGCCCGTGACGCGGATTTCGCCTCGGACTGCGCCGTCGCCTCGAGTGGCATCCGGCGGCGCAAAAGCTGCGCCAGCGGCAGCATCACGAGGAGGGTGAGGATCGCCAGGACGCAGTAGATCCACCGCCAGCCCGCCCCAGCAGCAAGCGAGCTGAGCAGCATCGGCCAGATCGCGCCCGAAAGGTAGTTGCCCGATGCCGCGACGGCCACCGCGATGCCCCTCCGTGTGTCGAACCATTGCGAGATGTCGGCGCTCAGTGGTCCAAAGCAGGAGGCCGTGCCGAATCCGATGGCGAGCTGCACGAGGCTCAGCACGAGGATGTTCGGGCTGAGCGCCGCGAGCCCGTAGCTGATCGCGATGAGCACGGCCGCACCTGATAGCGAGGCGGCCACACCCCAGCGGTCTACGGCCCGCCCGATCAGCAGGTTGCCCAACGCAAAACCGATCATCGTGGTGGTGTAGGGCAGCGAGGCTTCGGCCCGTCCCGTACCGAATTCTGCACCGACATCGGGCATGATCACGATGATCGCCCACATGCCGACATTGCCCATCACCGCGATCAGCAGCGTGATGCCGAGCCGTATCCAGGAATAGCGGCTGTCGAAGGGCGATGTGTCCGGGGATGTCTGCTCGGGCTTCATGCGCGCCACCCTATGCCGCTTTGAGCGACGTGGTATAGCCAGAAAGCGGCCTGAATGGTGCCAGTTCTGGCCCAGCCCTGCCGAACACCCTCCGACACGAACCTCCGGCCTCATCTGCATCTGCAATTCGAGATCACTCCGTGACTTCCGTACCTTTCAAGCCGGCCCGCCCCGACCTATAGTTCCGGCATGACAGATCAGACCCAACCCCTCACCCTCGACATCCTCCGCGCCGCCGCAGAGGTCCTGCGCGGCGTCGCGGACAACACGCCGCTGGTGCCCTCGCCCTTTCTGGAAAAGCAGTTCGGTCATCCCTTCTGGCTGAAGCTCGAGAACATGCAGCCCATCGGCGCGTTCAAGCTGCGCGGCGCGCTGAATGCCGTGGCGAACCTGCCCGAAGGCACGGCCGGCGTCACCTGCTGTTCGACCGGCAATCACGGACGCGGCGTCGCTTATGCGGCGGCCGAGCGCGGCATCCGCGCCGTCGTCTGCATGTCGGAGCTGGTGCCGCAGGCCAAGGTCGACGGCATCCGCGCGCTCGGGGCCGAGGTGCGCATCGTGGGCCGCTCGCAGGACGATGCCTTTGCCGAAAGCCGGCGGCTCGTGGAGCAGGAGAACCTGGTCGAGATCTCGCCCTTCGACGATCCCTTCGTGATCGCCGGGCAAGGCACGATCGGGCTCGAGATCATGGAGCGGCGGCCCGAGATCGAGACGCTGCTGGTGCCGCTCTCCGGCGGTGGTCTGGCGGCAGGTGTGGCCCTCGCCGCCAAGGCGCTGAAGCCCTCGGTCAAGGTGATCGGCATCAGCATGGACCGGGGCGCGGCGATGTATGAATCCTTTCGCGCCGGGCATCCGGTCGAGGTCGAGGAATATGCGAGCCTCGCGGATTCGCTCGGGGGCGGCATCGGTATGGAAAACCGGCTGAGCTATCCGATGTGCCGCGATCTTCTGGACGACGTGGTGCTGGTCACCGAGGAAGAGATCTACCGCGCCATGCAGACGCTTTACTACGAGGATCGCATCGTGGCCGAGGGCGGCTGCGTCGTCGGCATCGCCGCCCTGCAGGCCGGAAAGCTGACACTGGACGGGCCGACCGCCACGGTGATCACCGGGCGCAATCTCGACATGCACATCTTCACCCGCATCGTGACGGGTCAGGACGTCGTTCTGGGCGATGTCACGGTGAAGGGGGTGCCCTATGACGCATGACATCCGCATCCTGAGCGAAGCAGAGCTGCGCGCCATGGTGCCGCTGGATATCGGGCTCGTCGACGTGGTCGAGGCGGCCTTTGTCGCGCTGGCGGGCGGCAAGGTCATCATGCCGCCGATCCTGTCGATGGATCTCGCCGAAGTGCATGGCGAGGTCGATGTGAAGACCGCCTATATCCCGGGGCTCGAGAGCTTCGCGCTCAAGGTCAGCACCGGGTTCTTTAACAATGCGAAACGAGGCCTGCCGAGTCTCGGCGGCCTCATGACCGTGTTTTCCGCCACCACCGGGCAGGTGCAGGCGGTGTTGCTGGACAATGGCTTTCTCACCGACATGCGCACGGCGGCCGCCGGTGCCGTCGCGGCGCGGCATCTGGCCCCCGAAGAGGTCACGACTGCCGGAGTGATCGGCACGGGCCTGCAGGCGCGGCTGCAGATGCGCGCCGCCCATCTGGTGCGCCCTTTCGAGCGGGTGCTGGTCTGGGGCCGGGATCTCAGGAAAGCGGCGCTCTGCGCCTCGGATCTCGCCGAAGCGCTGGGAGTCGAGGCCGAGGTGGTGAGCGATCCCGCGACTCTGGTGAAACGCTCGCAGCTCGTGGTGACGACGACGCCGTCGCGCGAGCCGGTCCTGCAGGCCGAGTGGCTGCATCCGGAACTGCATGTGACGGCGATGGGCTCGGATGCACCGGGCAAGATCGAACTCGCGCCCGCTGCCCTGATGCGCGCCGATCTCTACGTCGCGGACCGGGTGTCGCAGGTCGAGCGGCTGGGAGAGCTGCGCGCCGCGATCGAAGCCGGGATCTGGACGCGCGGCACACCGCCCGAACTCGGCGAGATCCTCACCGGCGCGCATCCCGGGCGGACGTCGCAGGGCGCGATCACCATCGCCGACCTCACCGGCACCGGCGCGCAGGACACGGCCATCGCGACCCATGTGCTCGGCCTGCCATGCTGAAGCTCGACGCCCGCGACATGGAAATCCTGCGGGTGCTGAGCCAACGCGGCCGCATCACCAAGGCCGAGCTGGCCGATCAGGTGGGCCTGTCGGCGACGCCCTGCTGGGAACGGCTCAAAAAGCTGGAAAAGGCGGGAATCATCGAAGGCTATGGCGCGCGGCTGTCGCTCAAGGCCTTCGGTCCGCATGTGGTGGTCTTCGTGGCCGCCGAGCTCGAGGGTCACAAGGCCGAGCATTTCCAGGCCTTCGAGCGCGCGGTGCAGATGCATGACGAAGTGACCTGGTGCTGGGCGCTCGGCGGCGGTTTCGACTATCTCCTGCAGGTGGTGACGCGGGATATCGACGCCTATCAGCGGCTGATCGACTCGCTTCTGGATGCGCGGATCGGGCTCGCGCGCTACTATACCTATATCGTGACCAAGCCGGTGAAATCCTCCCACGGGCTGCCTCTGGGCCTGCTGCCCGAGGAATGATCGGGGCTGATCGGGCCGTGATTCCGTATTCCCGACGATGACGAGGCAGGGCCGGATTGCGCCGACAGGCGGTTTTGTCTGCAAACAGGGTTCCCCCACAGAGGAATCCTCTGCCACAGCCAGTGACTTTGGTCTCTTTCACTGGCGCATGGCGGCTAGCCTCTGGGCAAGTCATCCAGAGGAGTGAGGCCCATGACCGTCCACCAGACGCTTCCCAAATCGCCGCTGAGCGCGGTTTCCGATCCCCGGCTCGTGCGCAGTTTCTCCTATATCGGCGGCAAGTGGTGCCGTGCCGAGGACGGTTCTGCCTTCGCCGTCACCAACCCCGCGGACGGGCAGTGGCTGGGCGAAGTGGCGAGCCTTTCGGGCGCCGAATCCACCCGCGCCGTGGATGTGGCGCAGGCAGCCTTCGCCACCTGGTCGAGCACCCTGCCGCAGGAGCGGGCGCGCCTGCTGCGCCGCTGGTACGAGCTCATGATCGAGCACCGCGAGGATCTGGCCCGGATCATGGTTCTCGAGCAGGGCAAGCCGATCTCCGAAGCGCGCGGCGAGATCACCTATGCCGCCGATTTCGTCGAATTCTACGCCGAAGAGACCCGCCGCCCGAATATCGAGGGCGTGACCTCGCATCTGGCGGATGCCGAAGTCGAGCTCTGGCGCGAGCCGGTCGGCGTGGCGGCTCTCATCACGCCGTGGAACTTTCCCGCCGCGATGCTGACCCGCAAGGCCGCCGCCGCGCTGGCGGCCGGCTGCACCGTCGTCTCGCACCCGTCGGCGGAAACGCCGTTTTCGGCGCTGGCGCTGGCCGAACTGGCCGAGCGCGCCGGTTTTCCCCCGGGCGTGTTCAACGTCGTGACCGGCAAGGCGCCGGTGATCGTCGAGCCCTGGACGCAGGATCCCCGCGTGCGGGTGCTGTCCTTCACCGGATCGACCGAGGTCGGGCGGCTTCTCTACCGGCAATGCGCCGATACCGTGAAGACGCTGATCATGGAGCTTGGCGGGCACGCGCCGGTGCTGGTCTTCAAGGATACCGATCTCGAGCAGGCGGTCGAGGAATCGATCAAGGCGAAATTCGCGACCTCGGGTCAGGATTGCCTCGGTGCGAACCGGATCTTCGTCGAGCGCCCCGTCTATGACGCCTTCGTCGAGAAGTTCACCGAAGCCACGCGGAAGATGACGCTCGGCATCGGCATGGATGATCCCGATATGGGCCCGCTGATGAACGAAAAGGCCGTGGCGAAGCAGGAAGAGCATGTGGCGGATGCGCTGTCGAAAGGCGCGCGGCTGGTCTGCGGCGGCAAGCGTCATGCGCTCGGGCCCCTCTTCTACGAGCCGACGGTGCTGGCGGACGTGCCCGCCGATGCGCTGATCCTGCGGGAGGAAACCTTTGGCCCGGTCGCGGCAATCCTGCCCTTCGACACCGAGGAGGAGGTCATCGCCCGCGCCAACGACACCGAATACGGGCTCGTCGCCTATGTGCACACCGTCGATCCCCGGCGGATCTACCGGCTGGCAAAGGCGCTGCAATTCGGCATGGTCGCGGTGAACCGGACCAAGGTCACCGGTGCGCCGATCCCGTTCGGCGGCATGAAGCAGTCGGGGCTCGGGCGCGAAGGCGCGCGGCAGGGCCTCGAGGCATTCACCGAGATCAAGTACGTCTGCCGCGACTGGGCCTGATGCAACAGCGCAGCCGGGAGCCAAGAATTTTTGTACGAAAATTCTTGGCCGAACGACGCGAGATTTTTTGAGAGAAGGAAACAAGATGCTGAAGAACGACATGCTGGAGCAGTGGGACCGCGAGAGCTTTTTCCACCCGTCGACTCATCTGGCCGAATTCGCGCGCGGCAATGTCGCCCAGCGGATCATCACCGGCGGCACCAACTGCCATATCGAGGACCGTGACGGCAACCGGATGCTGGACGCCTTCGCAGGCCTCTACTGCGTGAATGTCGGCTATGGCCGTCAGGACATCGCCGAGGCGATCTCCGCCCAGGCCAAGGAACTGGCCTATTACCATTCCTATGTCGGGCACGGCACCGAGGCATCGATCACGCTGGCCAAGATGATCATGGACCGCGCGCCCGCGCATATGTCCAAGGTCTATTTCGGCATGTCGGGGTCGGATGCGAACGAGACCAATATCAAGCTCGTCTGGTATTACAACAACATCCTTGGCCGTCCCGAGAAGAAGAAGATCATCTCGCGCTGGCGCGGCTATCACGGTTCGGGGCTGATGACCGGATCGCTGACCGGCCTGCACCTCTTTCACAACAAGTTCGACCTGCCGCTGAGCCAGGTGCTGCACACCGAGGCGCCGTATTATTTCCGCCGTCCGGATCTGGCGATGAGCGAGGCGGATTTCGTGGCGCATTGCGTGGCCGAGCTGGAGAAGATGATCGAGGAAGAGGGTGCCGACACCATCGCCGCCTTCATCGGTGAACCCGTGCTGGGCACCGGGGGCATCGTGCCGCCGCCCGTCGGCTACTGGGAAGCGATCCAGAAGGTGCTGGAAAAGCACGATATCCTGCTGATCGCGGACGAGGTCGTGACCGGCTTTGGACGTCTCGGCACCATGTTCGGGTCCGAGCATTACGGCCTCAAGCCCGACCTCATCACCATCGCGAAGGGTCTGACTTCGGCCTATGCGCCCCTGTCCGGGTCGATCGTGAGCGAGAAGATGTGGAAGGTGCTCGAGCAGGGCACGGACGAGAACGGCGCGATCGGACATGGCTGGACCTATTCGGCGCACCCGATCGGGGCCGCGGCCGGTGTGGCCAACCTCAAGCTCATCGACGAGCTGAACCTCGTGCAGAATGCGGGTGAGGTCGGCGCGTATCTCAACAAGGTGATGGCCGAGGCCGTCGGTGCGCATGCCAATGCCGGCGACGTGCGCGGCGAAGGCATGCTCTGCGCGGTCGAGTTCGTGAAGGACCGCGACAGCCGCACCTTCTTTGACGCGGGCGACAAGGTCGGTCCGCAGCTGGCGGCGGCCCTGCTCGAGCAGAACGTGATCGCGCGGGCCATGCCGCAGGGTGATATCCTGGGCTTTGCACCGCCCTTCTGCCTGACCCATGAAGAGGCGGACGAGGTGGCCGGAAAGACGGCCATCGCCGTGAAGAAGGTTCTCGGATAATTCAAAAGGCCCCGCGTTTGCGACGCGGGGCCTCGTTCATGGACGATCCAGAGTCTCCCAGAGGATCTGCACAAGCTCATGGGTTTCCAGCGTGACCGGGTTCGCCTTCATCGAGGAGGAGGCGCGCGCCTCGGTCGCGATGTCGGTGAGGTCCGCCTGCGGATCCATAAGGCGCGATAGCGGCGGCAGGCCCGCGGCATCGGCCCAGTCTTCCAGAGTAGCGAAGGCCGTTTCGGGGGCGGTGCCGAGCGCCTCGGCGAGCCAGTGGCGCAGCTCGTTGAACCGCAGGGTCGACTGCTCCTGCCGCAGCATCACCCGTTCGTTCATCCGCAGCACCGGCGCCAGCAGCCGACCGCAGATCGCGCCATGAGGCGTGGCGAAACGTCCGCCGATCACACCCGCAAATCCATGCACCGCGCCGAGACCGGCATTGGCGAGCGCGATGCCCCCCCGCAAGGCTCGTCAGGGCAAGGTCGTCGCGGGCCCGGCTGTTCTCGGCCTGCATCAGCATGGTGAGCGCGCGCAGGCCCTGCGGAATCGTGTCACGGCAGAGCGCGTCCGTCAGTGGATTGGCA
Organism: Rhodobacterales bacterium; assembly: GCA_038260405.1. GTDB lineage: Bacteria > Pseudomonadota > Alphaproteobacteria > Rhodobacterales > Rhodobacteraceae > Puniceibacterium. The sequence continues at coordinate 7,378 of JBBSNW010000004.1, forward strand.
CGCGCCGAGATGTAAGGCTCGATCACCTGCGTGATGGCATCGAGGCCGGAGGCCAGCGTCACGTTGCGGGGGCAGCCATCGGTCAGGGCCGGGTCGACCAGAGCCAGATCCGCGAGCATGCGATCGTCCCGCAGACTGACCTTGCGATTATGCGAAGGGACGCCGATGACCGCGTTCTTCGTGGCTTCGGCACCAGTTCCGGCGGTGGTTGGGCAGGCGATGAAGGGCAGCGGCGCGCGGTCCAGCGGCAATCCGTCACCCACGATCTCGAGATGGGCCATAGGACCCTGATCCGCCGGGATCAGGGCCGCGAGCGCCTTGCCGAGGTCGATCACGGCGCCTCCGCCGATGGCGACGACACAGTCCGGGCGGGCGGCTCGGGCCTTATCCAGCGCCGCCTGAAGCTGGGGAATGTCCGGCTCGCCCCTGCCCGTCACAGTGGTGACCGTACAGCCCCGCGATTGCAGCTCGGCAGCGCAGGTGTCGGCGAAGGCCACCGAGCGGCCGCGGACGAGCATAACCTGATCACCGTGGCGCAGCACTTCCTGCGGCAGGGTGGCGGCGCTGCCCCTGCCGAAGACGATGCGCGGCACCAGAAGCGAAAACGAACCCATCAGAGGCACCTATGATCAGGCGTTACCCGTCCGCGTGTGCATCTTTTCGAGCAGCTCGACCTCTTCGCGCGAGCCGAGGATCGTCGCGGTGCGCTGATGCGGCTCGGTCGGGATCAGATCGAGGATGCGTTCGGTCCCGGTCGATCCCATGCCGCCGGCCGCCTCGATGATCTTGGCCATGGGCGCGACTTCGTAGAGCAGGCGCAGGCGACCGCCCGCGGCACGGTTCCTGTCGTCCAGCGGGTACAGGAAGACGCCGCCGCGCATCAAAATCCTGTGCACCTCGGCCACCATGGAGGCGACCCAGCGCATGTTGAAATCCTTGCCGCGCGGTCCGTCCTTGCCGGCAAGGCAGTCGTCGACGTAGTCCCGCACCGGCTCATCCCAGAACCGCCGACGCGCGGCGTTTATCGCGAATTCCTGCGTCGTCTCGGGGACGGTCATGCTGGGCTGGGTGAGGCGGAAGATGCCGGTACCCTGATGCAGGGTGAAGCCCTGCACGCCCTGCCCGGCCGCCAGCACCATCATCGTGGCGGGACCGTAGAGCGCGTAGCCCGCGACGAGCTGATCGGCCCCCTTGCGCAGGACATTCCTGTCGCCATCCGCCGCGACCTGCATGATCGAGAAGATCGTACCGACCGACAGGTTCGTGTCGAGGTTCGAGGACCCGTCCAGCGGATCGAAGAACAGCATGTAGTCGCCCTTCTTCGGCTCCTTGAGCCAGACGACTTCCTCGATCTCTTCGGAGACCAGCGCCGCGAGGCGGGGCGAATTCGCACAGGTCGACACGAAGATGTCGTTGGCGATGATGTCGAGCGGCTTCTGATCCTCACCCTGCACGTTCGTGCTGCCCGCGGCGCCAAGGTTGCCCTTGAGCGGCCCGTTGCGCACCTCGTAGGCGGTGGCGCGGCAGGCGCTGGCGATGTCCTCGAGCAGGAAGATCAGGTCTGAATCATGACCGGCATCGGTCAGATGGCGGCGCAGGGTGATGGCGGTCATTTCAAGCCTTTCGATTCAAGCTCTCAGAAGGTCATAGCGGCGGAAACGGCGCGTTTCCAGGCATCGTATTTCGTGGCGCGGTCATCGTCGGACATGCCGGGATCGAAGCTGCGATCGAGCCGCCACATCTCGGCAAATCCGTCCATGTCCGGGTACACTCCGGCGCGCTGCCCGGCAAGCCATGCCGCACCCATGGCCGTCGTCTCGAGCACTTGCGGGCGATCGACCGAGGCACCGATGATATCGGACAGGAACTGCATCGCGTAATCGCTGGCGGACATGCCGCCATCGACGCGCAGAGTCTGGTTGCCACCTTCCGGCGTCCAGTCGGCATGCATCGCCTCGAGCAGGTCCCGCGTCTGGTAGCCGACCGATTCCAGAGCCGCCTTCGCGAATTCGGCCGGACCGGAATTGCGCGTGAGCCCGAATATCGCGCCGCGGCATTCGGCGTTCCAATAGGGCGCGCCGAGACCGGTGAAGGCCGGCACGAGTACCACGTTCTGCTTTTCGTCCGCCTGCAGGGCGAGCGGATGGGTTTCCTTGGCATCGCGGATCATCTTGAGCCCGTCGCGCAGCCATTGCACCACCGCCCCGGCGATGAAGATCGAGCCTTCGAGCGCATAGGTCGGCTTGCCGTCGAGCTGATAGGCGATGGTCGTCAGAAGACGGTTCTTGGACGTCACCGGCGTGTCACCGGTATTGAGCAGGGCGAAACATCCCGTCCCGTAGGTCGATTTCAGCATGCCGGGCTGGAAACAGGCCTGCCCGAGCGTCGCCGCCTGCTGGTCCCCCGCCACGCCCAGAATGGGAATCTCGCGCCCGAAGAGATCGGGGCGGGTCATGCCGAAATCGGCGGCGCAATCCTTGACCTCGGGAAGCATCTCCATCGGGATATCGAAGAGATCGCAGATCGTCCTGGACCAGCGCCCCTTGCGGATATCGTAGAGAAGCGTCCGCGCGGCATTGGTGGCGTCTGTCACATGCTCGGCCCCGCCCGTGAGCTTCCAGATCAGGAAACTGTCGACCGTGCCGAAGAGCAGCTTGCCCTCGCGGGCCTTCTCGCGCGCGCCGTCCACATGATCGAGGATCCACTTGAGCTTGGTCCCCGAGAAATAGGGATCGAGAAGCAGGCCGGTGCGGTCGGTGAACATTTCCTCGTGGCCAGCATCACGCAATTCGGCGCAGATATCTGAGGTGCGGCGGTCCTGCCAGACAATGGCCTTGTGGATCGCCTGCCCGGTATCCTTGTCCCACACCACCGTGGTTTCACGCTGGTTGGTGATGCCGATTCCGGCAATGTCCTCGGCGGAAATGCTCGCACGCTCGATCACCTGGCGGCAGGTTCCTGCCACGGTGGACCAGAGGTCCGACACTTCGTGCTCGACCCAGCCCGAGGCCGGGTAGTGCTGCTCGAATTCCTCCTGGGCGACGGCGGCGACCTTCAACTTCTCGTCGAACAGGATCGCCCTGCTGGATGTGGTCCCCTGATCAATGGCTAGGATATAGCGCATGGCCTCCTCCTCCTTGAATGTGTCCGTCCTGTACAAACCGGCCCGGTCCGGATTCGATCCCCGGGGATGCCGTTTGGTACAAAACGTCTGTCGGTCGGGCAGGAGCTAAGCATGAAAAAGCCGGAGCCCCAAGGAGGGGCTCCGGCGGGAACATGTCACTTCCAGGAAGCGATCAGCTCGTCATAGCCCACGGTCTTGGGCTCTTCGCGCTCGTTCTCGAGCTTGGGCTTGGGTGCGCCCGGCTGCTCGAGCCAGTATTCGGCGCTCTCGGGTTCGTTCAGCTTCGGGCCGATATCACCCTGGATGCCTGCGCGCTCGAGACGCTCCATCACCGATTCCATGTCCGCGCAGAGGCTGTCGAGTGCACCCTGCGGAGTCTTGGCACCCGACATCGCGTCGCCGATGTTCTGCCACCAGAGCTGGGCCAGCTTGGGGTAGTCAGGCACGTTCGTACCGGTCGGCGACCACTGGGTGCGGGCCGGCGAGCGGTAGAATTCCACCAGACCGCCCAGTTTCGGCGCGCGATCGGTGAAGCTTTCGTGCTGGATCGAGGATTCGCGGATGAAGGTCAGACCCTCGTGGGACTTCTTCACATCCACGGTCTTCGAAGTGACGAACTGGGCATAGAGCCAGGCCGCCTTGGCACGCTCGACCGGAGTCGATTTCAGGATCGTCCAGGAACCCACGTCCTGATATCCGACCTTCATGCCCTCTTCCCAGTAAGCGCCGTGCGGCGACGGGGCGAGACGCCATTTGGGCGTGCCATCCTCGTTCATGACCGGCAGATCCGGATCCACCAGCGACGCCACGAAGGTCGTGTAGAGGAACATCTGCTGGGCGACGGCACCCTGTCCCGGAACCGGACCGGCTTCGGAGAAGGTCATGCCCATCGCGGCGGGCGGCGAGTATTCCTGCAGCCATTTGATGGCCTTGTCGACCGCATAGACGGCAGCGGGCGAGTTGGTGGCACCGCCACGTTCCATGCACGCACCGACGGGCTGGGACTGCTCGTTCACACGGATGCCCCATTCGTCGACCGGCAGGCCGTTCGGCTCACCCTTGTCGCCCATGCCGGCCATCGACATCCACGCATCGGTGTAACGCCAGCCGAGCGAGGGGTCCTTCTTGCCGTAATCCATGTTGCCATAGACTTCGCCGGTGACATCCATGTGGGACAGGTCACGGCCGGTGAAGAATTCGGCGATGTCCTCGTAAGCCGACCAGTTGACCGGAACGCCCAGATCGTAGCCGTACTTTTCCTTGAAATCTGCCTGGTTCTTCTCGTCGTTGAACCAGTCGTAGCGGAACCAGTAAAGGTTCGCGAACTGCTGGTCGGGCAACTGGTAGAGTTCGCCATCGGGGGCGGTCGTGAACTGGGTCCCGATGAAGTCGGGCAGGTCGAGACCGGGGTTGGTCACGTCCGCGCCTTCGTTCTCCATCCAGTCGGTCAGGCTGCGGGCCTGCTGATACCGCCAGTGGGTACCGATCAGGTCGGAGTCGTTGACATAGGCGTCGTAGATGTTCTCGCCCGACTGCATCTGCGTCTGCAGCTTTTCGACAACGTCGCCTTCGCCGATCAGGTCGTGGGTCAGGTTGATCCCGGTGATCTTGCTGAACGCCTCGGCCAGAACCTTGGATTCGTATTCATGCGTGGTGATCGTTTCCGAAACGACCCGGATGTCCATCCCTGCAAAGGGGGCAGCGGCGTCGATGAACCACTGCATTTCCTGTTCCTGCTCTTCGCGGGTCAGGGCGGACATGTCGCCGATCTCGGAGTCGAGAAAGGTTGTCGCGGCTTCCATGTCGGCAAAGGACGGGCTTGCGAAACACGCAAGTGCCGCCGCCAACGCGGTGGTGGATTTGAGATTGAGGTTCATTTGGTTCCTCCCGTTTTGAACCGTTCTTGTATTATCCGAGATCTCCTCGCGCCCCGGATGCGCCATTATCTCTACACGAAGCGGAAGACCGCCACGGCATAGATCAGGCAGACGATCAGCGCGTAAGGTTGGTTCGCGCCGACGATCCCGAGCCAGGCCAGATTTATGAAGGCCGAGCCCAGAAGGGTGATGAAGAGGCGGTCGCCTCTTGTCGTTTCGATCCTGAGAATGCCCGTGCGGGGCGTTTCAGGGAATTTGAGGGCCAGTACCGTGAAGGTGACGAGCAGCAGGGCGATCGCCCCGAAGAAGGCCGCCGTGGGCCAGGTCCATGCCATCCATGCCATGTCAGAGGCTCTCCTTTGCAATCGTCATGTACGTGCAGACCAGTGTTCCGCAACGGAGGTGAGCGCGCGCCATGTCACACCCTCCCCAGGGCGAAGCCCTTGGCGATGTAGTTGCGCACGAAGTAGATCACGAGCGCGCCCGGCACGATGGTGAGCACCCCGGCCGCCGCCAGCACGCCCCAGTCCAACCCGCTTGCCGAGACCGTGCGGGTCATCGTGGCTGCGATCGGCTTCGCGTCGACCGAGGTCAGCGTGCGCGAGAGCAGCAGTTCCACCCAGGAGAACATGAAGCAGAAGAAGGCCGCGACGCCGATGCCGCTGGCGATCAGGGGCACGAAGATCTTGATGAAGAAGCGCGGGAAGGAATAGCCGTCGATATAGGCCGTCTCATCGATCTCCTTAGGGACGCCGCGCATGAAGCCTTCGAGGATCCAGACCGCGAGCGGCACGTTGAAGAGGCAATGCGCCAGAGCGACGGCGATATGCGTGTCGAACAGGCCGACCGAGGAATAGAGCTGGAAGAACGGCAGCGCAAAGACGGCCGGCGGCGCCATGCGGTTGGTCAGCAGCCAGAAGAACAGGTGCTTGTCGCCCATGAAGCTGTAGCGCGAGAAGGCATAGGCCGCAGGCAGCGCCACCGAAAGCGAGATCACCGTGTTCATCACCACGTAGATCAGCGAGTTCACGTAGCCCATGTACCAGCTCTCATCCGTCAGGATGGTGATGTAATTCGCGAAAGTCAGGTTCCGCGGATAGAGCGAGAAGGCCCCGAGGATCTCGGTATTGGTCTTCAGGCTCATGTTCACGAGCCAGTAGATCGGCAGCAGCAGAAACAACAGGTACAGGCCCATGACGATGGCCGACCCCTTGACCTTGATCCGCTTTTTCGAGCCTTGCGCGGTCAGGTTGCCGGGCAGAGTGGTGGTTGTTGCGTCTGTCATGTCACGCTCCATCCCGCTTTTCGAGGTTGACCATCACGGTGTAGAACACCCATGAAATCAACAGGATCACAAGGAAATACATCAGAGAGAAGGCCGCGGCGGGACCAAGGTCGAACTGTCCCAGCGCCATCTTCACGAGGTCGATCGACAGGAAGGTCGTCGCGTTGCCGGGGCCACCGCCGGTGACGACGAAGGGCTCGGTATAGATCATGAAGCTGTCCATGAAGCGTAGCAGGATCGCGATCATCAGCACGCCCATCATCTTGGGGAGCTCGATATAGCGGAACACCTTCCAGCGGCTCGCCTGATCGATCTTGGCGGCCTGGTAATAGGCGTCCGGGATCGACTGCAGACCGGCATAGGCGAGCAGCGCCACGAGCGACGTCCAGTGCCACACATCCATCACGATCAGCGTGGTCCATGCGGCAAGGAAGCCCTGCGTGTAATTGTAGTCGATGCCGATCGCGTCGAGCGTATAGCCCAGCAGGCCGATATCGACGCGCCCGAAGATCTGCCAGATCGTGCCGACCACGTTCCACGGGATCAACAGCGGCAGGGACATGAGGACCAGACAGAACGAGGCCCAGAACCCCTTTTTCGGCATGTTGAGCGCGACGAAGACGCCGAGCGGCACCTCGATCGCGAGGATGATCGCCGAAAACACCATCTGGCGGCCCAGCGCGTTCCACATGCGGTCGGAATGCAGCAGCTCGTCGAACCAGGACAGCCCGGCCCAGAAGAACTCGTTCTGACCGAACGTGTCCTGCACCGAATAGTTGACCACGGTCATGAGCGGGATCACGGCAGAAAATGCCACGAGGATGAGAACAGGCAGGACGAGGAACCATGCCTTTTGATTGACGGTCTTGTCCATTACGCTGCCTCCCCTTTCGTATCCTGTATGCCGGACGGGGTCACGAGCCAGTCATCGGCATAGACGTTGACGTGTTCGGGGTCGAAGGTCACATGAGTCATGTCGGCGCCGATATTGTCGCCTTCGTTCGCGATGATGTTGATGTCGTGCGCGCCATGCTGCGCGCGGACGATCTTGTGACGGCCCACATCCTCGATCCGGCGGATCTCGACCGGCAGGCCATGCGTCGCGGACAGAGTGCAATATTCCGGACGCACCCCGATCTCGACCTTGCCCTGCGGGCTGTTATACCCGGCGCCGAGCGGCACTTCGTGGCCGTCGACCCGTGCAATATTGCCGCTCACCGATGCGGGCAGGACGTTCATGCCCGGCGAGCCGATGAAATAGCCCACGAAAGTATGCGCAGGCTTCTCGAACAGCTCTTCGGGCGTGCCGATCTGCACGACGCGGCCGTCATACATCACGACGACCTTGTCCGCGAAGGTCAGCGCCTCGGTCTGGTCGTGCGTCACGTAGATCATCGTGTGGCCGAATTCGTGGTGCAGCGATTTCAGCTGCGTGCGCAGCTCCCACTTCATGTGAGGGTCGATCACCGTCAGCGGCTCGTCGAAGAGCAGCGCGTTGACATCCTCGCGCACCATGCCGCGCCCGAGCGAGATTTTCTGCTTCGCATCGGCGGTCAGGCCGCGCGCCTTGCGGTTCAGCATGTCCTCCATGCCGATCATCCGGCCGATCTGCTGCACGCGCTCCGCGATATAGGAAGGATCGGCGCCGCGATTGCGCAGCGGAAAGGCCAGATTGTCCCGCACGGTCATCGTGTCGTAGACCACCGGAAACTGGAAGACCTGGGCGATGTTGCGCTCTGCCGTCGGCGACTGCGTCACATCCTTGCCATCGAACAGGATGCGGCCCTGCGAGGGATGCAGCAGGCCCGAGATGATGTTGAGCAGGGTGGACTTGCCGCAGCCGGACGAGCCGAGCAGCGCATAAGCCTCGCCGTCGGCCCAATCGTAATTCAGCTCCTTCAGCGCGAAATCATCCATGGATTTCGGATTGGGCGAATAGGAATGGGCGAGGTTGTCGAGTGTGATCTTGGCCATGCTCTCTCTCCCTCAGGCGGCCAGCGCATAGGCGGCCGGAGCCACGAGCGCGCCGCTCTGGTCGAATATGTATATATGTGTCGGGTCCAGATAGACCTGCAGATCCTCGCCCAGCTTCAGCTTGTGGATGCCGTGGATCAGGCCCACCCAGCGTTCGCCCTGATGGTTCAGGTGGACGAAGGTTTCCGAACCGGTGAGCTCGGTCACGACGAGTTTCGCCGTGAAGGCAACCGCCTCGGACGTGTGTTTCAGGATCTCGAGGTGGTTGGGACGGAACCCGGCCGTATAGGTGCCATCCGCGAGCTCGGCCAGCTTGCCGGTCGCGGGGGCTGAGTTGCCGTCGCCGAATGTCAGCGTGCCGCCCGATTTGCGGATCTCGACGAAGTTCATCGGCGGATCGCTGAACACCCGCGCCGTGGTGGCGTCGATCGGCTGGCGGTAGACCTTGGGCGTCAGGCCGAACTGCGTTACGCGACCTTCCCACAGGGTCGCCGTGTTGCCGCCCAGAAGCAGCGCTTCCTCGGGTTCGGTGGTGGCGTAGACAAAGATGCTGCCCGCCTCCTCGAAGATCTTGGGGATCTCGATGCGCAGCTCCTCGCGCAGCTTGTAGTCGAGGTTGGCGAGCGGTTCGTCCAGCAGCACCAGACCGGCATCCTTGACCAAGGCACGGGCCAGGGCGCAACGCTGCTGCTGCCCGCCCGAGAGTTCCAGCGGCTTGCGCTGCAGCATCGGCGTCAGTTTCATCAGCTCGGCGGATTTGCGGACGGCAGAGTCGATCTCGTCCTTGGACTTGCCCAGCAGCCGCATGGGCGAGGCGATGTTGTCGTAGACGGTCATGGAAGGGTAGTTGATGAACTGCTGATAGACCATGGCAACCCTGCGGTCCTGAACCCGCATGCCGGTCACGTCCTCACCGTTCCAGTAGATCTTGCCGGTATTTGGCGCGTCCAGCCCGGCCATGAGCCGCATGAGCGACGTCTTTCCCGACGATGTCGGGCCGAGAAGCACGTTCATCGTGCCCTTTTCCAGCGTCAGATCGGTCTTGTGGATATGGGTCTGCCCGCCCACAACCTTCGAGACCCCTTGCAATGCAAGCGTCATGTCGTCCTCCCCCCTCGGGTCCCGTCACTGAGCGGCGTGAGCCATTCTGTCCGTGCGGGTCTCTTTCATGAAGCGATCAAGCGTCGCTATTTCTGTTTCGGTCATCTTCAACCCCAGCTTGGAGCGGCGCCACACCACATCCTCGGCCGTGCGGGCATATTCCTTGTCCATCAGCCAGCGGACCTCGGCCTCTGTCAATGTCGCTCCGAAGTCCTGACCCAGATCCCCTGCGTCATTTGCCTCCCCCAGAATGACAAAGGCTTCGTTGCCATAGGCGCGCACGAGGCGCTGCGCCCAGGCGTCGGTCACGAAGCCATACTGCTTGGCGAGCTTTTCCATCAGCGCCGGCGCGCCCTTCACCGGAAAGTCGCCGCCCGGAAGCGTGACACCGGCGGTCCACTTGTCCGGCATGTCCTTGAAATACGGCTTCATCTTGTCCATCGCGCCTTCGGCGAGGCGGCGGTAGGTCGTGATCTTGCCGCCAAAGATGTTGAGCACCGGCGCGCCGCCCGTATCATCCACTTTCAGCGTGTAATCGCGGGTCGCCGCCGTCGCGCTCGAGGCGCCGTCGTCGTAAAGCGGGCGGACGCCGGAATAGGTCCAGACGATGTCGTCGCGCGTCACCGGCGTCTTGAAATATTTCGACGCAAAGTTGCACAGATAGGTCTGTTCATCCTCGGTACAGGTGGGCTTGACGCTCGGATCATGATGTTCGGAATCCGTCGTGCCGATCAGGGTAAAGTCCTGCTCGTAGGGAATGGCAAAGATGATGCGTCCATCCTCGCCCTGGAAAAAGTAGCATTTGTCGTGATCGTAGAGCTTCTTCGTGACGATATGGCTGCCCTTGACCAGCCGCACGCCCTCCTTGGAATTGCTGCGGATCTTGGTGCGGATGATGTCGCCGACCCAGGGCCCGCCGGCGTTCACGACCATCTTGGCCTGAACCGTGCGCTCCTTGCCGGTCTCGGTATCCTCGATCCGGATCTCCCAATGGTGATCGACGCGTTCGGCCGACAGCACCTTGGTCCGGGTCATGATCTGCGCGCCGCGCGCCTCCGCGTCGCGGGCATTCAGCACCACGAGGCGCGCATCCTGCACCCAGCAGTCGGAATATTCGTAGGCCTGCACGAACTTGTCGTTCAGCGGCACACCCTCGGGACGCTTCGTGAGGTCCACCGTGGTCGTGCCGGGCAGGATTTTGCGACCCCCCAGATTGTCGTACATGAAAAGGCCGAGCCGGATCAGCCAGGCGGGGCGACGTCCCTTCATCCAGGGCATCACGGTGTTGAGCAGCTTGGATGTCGGCGTCTCGTTCTCGAAACGCATGTCCTTGTGATAGGGCAGGACGAAGCGCATCGGCCAGCTGATATGGGGCATCGCGCGCAGCAGTGTCTCGCGTTCGATCAGCGACTCGCGCACCAGATGGAATTCGAAATATTCGAGATAGCGCAGACCGCCATGAAACAGCTTGGTCGAGGCGGAGGAGGTCGCCGAGGCGAGATCGTTCATCTCGGCCAAGGCCACGGACATGCCGCGCCCGGAGGCGTCACGGGCGATGCCGCATCCATTGATACCGCCGCCGATGATGAAAAGATCGTAAGTCTGTGTCGCTTCGGACATGAGCCCCTCCCCGGGCACTGTTCGCATGTTTCAGTTTATGTCAGCACTTGATCAGAAATGAAAGCTTTTTAGTTTCGATTTTTTTCGTTTTGACAGGAACCCTATAACATCATGGAATTATTTGCCAAAAATTACAGCTGTCGGGCAAGATCCTGCATGGGGGTTCGAATTTTTCCAAGCTGACGCGCGTAAATGTGCGTTTCTGTGCGATACTGGATCGATTCGAAGATGAAGATCGACTTTCCGCGCGCTTTTCAGCGCAGCCGGAACATGTCATCGATCATCTGACCGGTGCTCAAAGCTCATTCGGAGATCAGAAAGTCATGTCGCAAACCTTTCGACACCCCGAGATTCTCGAGATCGCGCGGCGAGAGGGCCGGGTCACCGTCGAGCGTCTGGCCGATTATTTCAGCGTTACGCATCAGACCATCCGGCGCGATCTGACCGATCTCGCGGATTCCGGTCAGCTCGAAAGGGTTCATGGCGGTGCGGTTCTCCCCTCGGGCACCTCGAACATCGGATACGAGGACCGGCGCGCGCTGAACGAGACCGCCAAGGTTGCCATCGCCCGGGCATGCGCCGCGCGCATCCCGCCGGATTCCTCGGTGTTTCTCAATATCGGTACCAGCACCGAAGCGGTAGCGCGCGAATTGCTGCGCCACAAGAACCTGCTGGTGGTGACCAACAACATGAACGTCGCGAACATCCTCGTTGCGAATCCAGACTGCCAGATCGTGGTGACGGGTGGATCGCTGCGGCGTTCGGATGGCGGCCTCGTCGGGAACATGACGACGCAGATCATCCGCCAGTTCAAGGTCGACCTCGCCGTGGTCGGCTGTTCTGCGCTGGATGCGGATGGCGACCTGCTCGACTTCGACTTCCAGGAAGTCGGGGTCAGCCAGGCCATCCTCGAACAGGCCCGCAGCGCCTACCTTGTTGCCGATGCGTCGAAATTCCAGCGCACGGCACCGGCCCGCATCGCTTCGATGTCAGAGGTCGACACCTTCTTCACCGATGCCCAACCCCCGGCAGCCCTGATCGACAGATGCCGGGACTGGGAAACCGAGATCGCCCTCTGTCCGGTCTGACGGCTCAAAAATAGCTGCGCACGAGGCTGCTGGCGATCAGGGACCAGCCATCGGCGATGACGAAGAAGGCGAGCTTGAACGGCAGCGACACGATGGAAGGCGGCACCATCATCATGCCCATGGACATCAGCACGGCCGCGACCACGAGGTCGATGATCAGGAACGGCAGAAAGATCAGGAATCCGATCTGAAATGCCCGCGCGATCTCCGACAGCATGAAGCTCGGGACGAGTATGGACAGGTTCGCCTCCGGCGTGAGCTCCATGCCCTGCGCATCGGGGCGCAGATCGGCCATGGCCTTGAACGTATTCGGGTCGATCCGCGCCGCCATGAAACCGCGAAAGGGCTCGATACCGCGGACCAGCGCCTCCTGCACGTCGATCTGTTCGTTCAGGAGAGGCTCGACCCCGTTGGTATAGGCGGTCTGGAACACCGGCTCCATCACGAAATAGGTGAGGAACAGCGCGAGGCTCACGATCAGCATGTTGGGCGGCGACTGTTGCAACCCGATGGCCTGGCGCAGGATGGCGAGCACCGTCACCAGGAAGGGAAAGCAGGTCACCATCATGGCAATGCCTGGCGCGAGGCTCAGCAAAGTGATCAGCGCGATCAGTTGCAGGCTGGTCGCACTTACCGATCCGCCTTCGCCGAGATCGACCGAGAGTTGCTGCGCCAGGGCGGGCTCGGCCAACAGGATCAACCCGACCGCAAGCGCCGCAGGCAGGAAGCGGGACATGGTCAGGACGGTGCCTGGAAATCGGCCACTTCGGTCAGCCGCACCGCGAGCATGCTCTGCCCGTCGGTTTCGATGACCTCGAGCGCGCCGATCCCGATGAGCTGGTCCCCGACATAAAGCTCGACCGGATCGTCGATCTTCCGGTCCAGCGTCAGAACCGAGCCCTGATCTAGCCGGAGCAGATCGCGCACCAGCGGCCGGGCGCGCCCGACGGAGACGGTGATCTCGATCGGGACGGAAGTGAAGGGCGTGGCCCCGTCGCTGCGCAAAGATGTTTCGCGGGTCGGGTTATCCATTTACCACCTTCTTTCGGTTTTCGTGCATGAAACCCTGCAATGCGGCGCTGACATCGGTCAGCACCTCCGACAAGTCGATCTGCTGTTCGGATTCGCCAAACCGGATATCCGCCTGCCCTGCCGCCATCGTCTCGTCTTCGGTCACCCGCAGCGGAAAGCCGAAATCCTGATCCAGCAGACCCGCGACCGCCTCGGCATTTTCGGGAGAGACGACAATTTCGACACCCAACGCACCGATGGCGCGGCTTTGCGCCTTCAGCTGTTCGAGGATATGCAGACCCAGCGCCTCGTGCGCGATCTTCGGCAGCACGCTCCGCACAATGTCGTCGAGCAGCGGAGTCATCGCGTTGAGCACCTGCGAATAGGCTTCGTGATAGGTGAAGGAGAGATCCTGAAGGTTTTGCGCGAAATCGCTGGAGATCCGGGTACGGTCGTCGGATTGCGCCTTGATCGCGTCATCCCAGCCGGCCCGGTAACCCTCCTCGAAAGCCGACAGCTTCAAGGTTTCGACCTCGTCGTCGCTCATGCGCGTCTGCGCAGGCGCGAAGGCGGCTGCCCCATCGAAATCTTCGAGAAAATCCTGCAGGCGCATCAATTCGCCTCCTCCGTTTCGTCAAGCCAGCTGCGCAGAATCTCGACGGTTTCGTCCCGGCGCTGGTCGATCAGTCCGCGCAGCCGTTCGACCGGATCGTCCGAGACCGCTCCGAAGTCACCCATTGCCATACCCATCCCCATCCCCATGTCGCCGAAATCATTGTTTGTCGCGAGAGCGGGCAGGTTGCCGAAACCGTCATCGGGGTCGATCTCGCCTGTCAGGATCTGTCTTCCATCCCCGGCATCATATCCGCCGCTTCCGAGCGCCAGTTGCGAATTTCCGGGCAGCGCACGCACTGCAGCACCCTTGCCGGACAGGATCGGCCGGACGACGAACAGCCCGAGGATGAGGGCGACGACCGCGAGAATTGCCATCTGGATCAGCGACAGCGGATCGAGGTTCGCGGTCATCCAGCCCGGCGCGACCGCTTCCGTACCCAGGCCCTCCGGTCGCTCGAAGGGAAGCGAACGGATGGTGATCGCATCGCCGCGCGCCTCCTCGAAACCGACGGCAGAGGCGACCAGATCCCGCAGGGCGGTCAGCTGTTCTTCGGGCATCGGCACGAAGGTCATCGCGCCCTGAGCATCCGGCGCGAAGGTTCCGTTGACCAGAACCGCCACGGTCAGACGCTTGACGGCTCCGGCAGCTCGGGTAATTTCGCGCGTCGTTTGAGAAACTTCGTAGTTGATGCGTTCCCGGGTCTCGCTGTTCTGGCTGCTCGAACTGTCGCCGCCCTGCCCCGCACCGGTGGGCAGGTTCGACGCGACGGTCACATCGCTTCCGCCGCTATCCTTGGACTGATCAGAGCGCTCTTCGGTGTCGGAGCTGATCACGACGCGTGTTTCGGGATCGAAACTGCGTTCGACGATCGACTCGCTCTCCATGTCGGTATCGACGCTGACCTCGACGACAGCATTGCCATTGCCGACCCGTGCCTCGACGAGACGCTGCACGCGGTCCCGCAACTGATCGGCCTTGTCGTCCGCGGTGCCGCCCGGAGTTGCGTCGTCCTCGGATCCGATCAGGCCGCCCTTTGCGTCGATCACGGCCACGTTTTCGGCAACGAGACCGGGCACGGCCGAGGCCACGAGATATTTCAGAGCCCGCGCCTGCGCGACCGTCAGAATGCTGCCCGTCGTGGTGACGGAAACCGAGGCGGAGGGTGTCACATCGCGCTGGAACGGATTGGCCGAACTGTTCGCGATATGCACACGCGCCTGGGTGAACTGCGGATTCGAGACGATCGTTCGGGCGAGTTCACCCTCTTTCGCGCGCCAGTAGGCGGCATCGAACATTTGCGACGTGGTGCCGAATCCCGACAGATTGTCCAGAAGTTCATAGCCTTGGTTGCTGTTGGCCGGCAGCCCCTCGCTGGCGAGGGTCATGCGCAGCGCATCCCGATCGGCCGAGGGTACGAAGATCGACCCTCCCCGCACATCATAAGGCACGGCGCGCTGTTCGAGCGCGCTCACGACCTCGCCCGCGGCACCTGATTCGAGACCGGAATACAGCAGCACCATGTTGGGGGCAGCGGCCATTCGGGACATTGCGAGGACGGCCGCGAACATGGCAAGGCTGGCGCCCAGGACCATGATCCGACGCCCCGCGCTCAGGGCGTTCCAGACTGTCAGGATCTGTTGCAACCGAAACCTCCGATCAGATGAGTTCTTCTTCCGTTCCAAGGCATCATTCGCCGATCGGGCTTAACAATCAGTTAGTTCCTGTCGGTCTATAAAGGCGCTGACGACAGAAAGGGTTGAGAATGACTGACGCCACCGTGCCTGACCAGAAACCGGCCAAGAAGACGTCGAAACTGCCCATGATCATCGGCCTCGTTCTTGCGCTGGCCGGTGGGGGAGGTGGGTTCTTCGCGGTGTCGTCGGGACTGCTCTTCGGCGGCGGTGATCACGGCGAAGCCGCTGACGCGCACGCGGAGGAGGACACCGGCGCACCGTCCGAACCGCTGCCGGACATTTCTTTCGTCTCGCTGCCGCAGCTGGTGGTGTCGCTCGGCCCGGGATCACACAGCGAACACCTGATGTTCCGCGCCGATCTCGAGGTTCCCAAAGACAAGGTGGCTGACGTCGAATCGATCTTGCCGCGGGTCGTGGACGTGCTGAACAGCTATCTGCGCGCGCTCGAACCCCGGGATATCGAGGGGCCATCATCGCTGGTCAAGCTGCGGGCACAGATGCTGCGGCGTATCCAGCTTGTCGCGGGACAGGACCGGGTGCGCGATCTGCTGGTCATGGAATTCGTACTGAACTGAAAGGGGCATCATGGAGCTTGTTGCTGACATATTTCTCGTTGCCGGAGCGCTTGGGGCGGGATTCTACTGCTTCGTCCTCGCGCGCCGTCTGACGCGTTTCAACGATCTCGAATCGGGTGTGGGCGGTGCCGTCGCCGTGCTGTCGGCTCAGGTCGATGACCTGACGCGCACGCTCGCTGCCGCGCAGAAGACCGCTGGGGCCTCCACCACGTCGCTGAGCGAGCTGACCGGACGGGCCGAGGATGTCGCGAAGCGGCTCGAACTGATGGTTGCGTCAATGCATGACCTCCCACCAGCCGAAACCAGGCCGGAAGCGCCCCCCGCGCCCGAACCGATGTTTTCACGCCGGATGCAGTCTGGAGCGACACGATGAGCACAAAGACACCTCTGAAAGCCGAACCAAAAAAGGGGCGCAAGCCGCGCAGGCGGCGGATGCGCGGATCCCTGGCGGTTATTGGCGGATTGCTGGTGACATCGGCGCTTGTGCGGATCGGCGGAGATGCCGGACAGGCTTTCGCGCGGGAAGCCGCACCAGTATCCGCCGCGGCCGAGCCTGCCGCCGAGGCCCAAGCCTGCAAGACCGAAGCCGATATCGCCCCGATTCTCGAGGCGCTCAATCAACGGGAAGAGCGCATCAAGAAACGCGAGACGGATGTTCGCACAAGAATGCAAGCTTTGTCGGTCGCGGAAACCGAGATCGACAACAAGATGACGGCGCTGGTCGATGCCGAACAGAAACTGCGCAGCACCCTCGCTTTGGCCGATACCGCCGCCGAGGATGACCTGAGCCGTCTCACGAAGGTCTATGCGACGATGAAGCCGAAACAGGCTTCAGCCCTGTTCGAGCAGATGGATCCGGAATTTGCGGCGGGCTTCCTCGGGCGCATGGGCGCCGATGCCGCTGCGGCAATCATGGCCGGGATGACCCCGAAGGCCGCCTACACGATCTCCGTCATGCTGGCCGGACGCAACGCGGACGTGCCGAAGGAGTAGGTGCCGCCGGACTGCTCAGACCACCGGCAAGTTCTGTTCGGGAGAGGTAAGGACAGGCGACCCTCGACATAAGGGATCCGCAAGGCAATGGGCCCTCCGGTTGACTTTGACACCCAGCGCGGTAGTCAGAAGGTACGCGGCGCGCGCGGCCACCGGAGCCGGAACCCTTGAACAAGAGTCACTGGATATCAGATGTGAAATGGATGCGCGCTGGTCAGCAGACGCGCAGCCAGAAGACTCAGGCGGCCCTGCTCGATGCCGCGGAATCGCTTTTTGCCGAGCGCGGGATGGACGCCACCTCCGTTGCGGAAATCGCTGCTTTCGCGGGGTGTTCGGTTGGCTCCGTCTATCATCATTTCCGTGACAAGACGTCCCTTCTGCATGCCATTCTCGAACGGCTGAATGCGGAAATGCAGGCCACCACACGACTGGTTGTCGACCCTGATCGCTGGACCGGAGCGCCGATCTGCGCGATCCTTCAAGGCTATCTGCAATTCACGCTCGAGGTCGGACAGACCCGCCCGAGCCTGAAGGTTCTGGATATGCCCGAAGTCCGTCAGGACGGGCAAGTCTGCGAACATTTGATCGCGGTAAAGCGCGAGGGGCTGGAGGCGCTCTATCACCTGCTCCACGAAAGACGTGACGAAATCGGCCATCCGGACCCGGATGTCGCCATTCGACTTGTGCTCGACATGCTGGTCGCAATGCTCAAGGCCCGCCGGGAACCCTTTCCCTACCCGTCGCAACTCGCCGAGTGGCCCGACGACGTGTTCATCGATGAAGTGGTGCGGGCAGCGTCTTCTTATCTTGAACTCAGATAATATCTCGCCGGACATTGATCCCGGTATGCGCGCAGCTATTTCACCAGAGGAAAGCCGATTGACAGCAATCGCTGCAAGGCAGAAACTGAATTAAAGTTCGGGTTCAATATTTTCAACCTGAGAGCGAAGCACGTCATATGTGCTGTTTCAGTCGAAAACCACAACAGGGGGTGGGGACATGACAAATTTCACGATCAACGGCAAGGACGTCACCGTAGACGTCGAGGATGATACACCGCTGCTTTGGGTGGTCAGGGATGAATTGCGCCTGACCGGCAGCAAGTTCGGATGCGGCGTGGCCCAGTGCGGCGCCTGCACGATGATGGTCGACGGCATGCCGCGCCGCACCTGCGTGACGCCGGTCGGATCGGTCGACGGTGCGAGCATCGAAACGATCGAGGGGCTGGGAGGCCGCGAGGCCGAAGCGGTCACCGCCGCCTGGCAGGGATTGGATGTGCCGCAATGCGGCTGGTGCCAGTCGGGCCAGATCGTCAGCGCCACGGCGCTTCTGCGCGAGGTTCCAAAGCCGACTGACGCGGATATCGACGCGGCCATGGCGGGCAATATCTGCCGCTGCGCCACCTATGTACGGATCCGCCAGGCGATCCATGACGCTGCCGACTCGATGGAGGGTTGAGGGATGACTGTTCAAAGCCGCAGACAATTTCTGGCGACCGGCGCGGGCCTCGTGATCGGTCTCGCCTTGCCGATGAAGGGCCGCGCGCAATCCGGCGCTGCCGCCGTGATGACCAGGGACGGGCTGCCCGCGGGCACCTTTTCGCCCAATGCCTTCGTGCGCATCGCCCCGGACAATACCGTGACCGTGATGATCAAGCACATCGAATTCGGCCAGGGGCCGTTCACCGGCCTTTCGACCCTCGTGGCCGAGGAGCTGGATGCGAGCTGGGACCAGATGCGCGCCGAATCCGCGCCCGCCAATGACGAGCTATACGCGAACCTCTTCTTTGGCCTGCAAGCCACCGGCGGGTCCACCGCGATGGCGAATTCCTATACCCAGATGCGCCAGGCCGGTGCTGCCGCGCGTGCCATGCTCGTCGCTGCCGCAGCCGAGAAATGGGACGTCCCCGCTGGAGAGATCAAGGTCGAGGATGGCGTGATTTCCCATGCCGATAGCGGGCAGTCATCGTCTTTCGGCGATCTTGCCGAGGCTGCGGCCCAGCAATCGGTGCCAGTCGAGCCCGCTCTGAAGAACCCGAGCGAATTCAAGCTGATCGGGACGGATCGCCCCAAGCTCGACACCGTGTCGAAAACCGATGGCACGGCGATGTTCACGATGGATGTCTACCGCGAGGGAATGCAGACCGTGGTCGTGCGTCACCCCGACGTGCTCGGCGCGACGGTGGCGTCCTTCGACGATACCGAGGCGCTCAAGGTCAAGGGTGTCGAGGCCGTGCGGCAGATCCCGCAGGGCATCGCCGTCTATGCGACGTCTACCGCGGCCGCGCTCAAGGGGCGCAGCCTGCTCGCGGTCGAATGGGATACCAGCGAGGCCGAGACCCGTTCCACCGCGCAGATCTACGAGGATTTCTCGGCGGCGGCGACGCGTGATGGCGGTGTCGTGGTCGAGGAGACTGGAGATTCCGGCGCGGCGATCGACGGTGCCGAGACCGTGCACGAGGTCGAATTCCGCTTCCCCTATCTCGCCCATGCACCGATGGAACCGCTGGATGTGGTGCTCGAACGCAAGGGCGGCAATGTCGAGATGTGGATGGGCGCGCAGTTCCCCGGTGTCGACAAGGGCGCCGTGGCGCAGACGCTGGGCGTGGAGGGTGGCGACATCACGCTGAACGTCATGCTTGCGGGCGGCAGCTTTGGCCGCCGTGCCCAGACGACCGGCCATATCGGTCACGAGATCGCCGAGATCGCCAAGGCGGCGGGCGGTGACGGCGCCTGGAAACTGGTCTGGACCCGCGAAGACGACCTGATGGGCGGGTATTACCGTCCACTGACGGTGCACAAGATGCGCGCGGGTCTCGACGCCGATGGCAATATCGTCGGCTGGGAAAACACCGTCGCCAACCAGTCGATCATGCTCGACACTTTCTTTGACGACGGCAAGTCCGAGGGCAAGGATCCGACTTCCTATGAAGGTTCGACCAAGATGCCCTATGACCTGCCCGCCATGCGGGTGAACTGGGTCCGCCAGAAAAGCCCGCTGCCGATACTCTGGTGGCGGTCCGTCGGGCACACGCATACGGGGTATGCGACCGAAGTGTTCCTCGACGAATTGCTCGAAAAAGCCGGAAAGGATCCGGTGCAGGGGCGTCTCGAACTCATGAAATCCGAAGCAGGGCGGGATCGCGCCGTGCTCGAGAAAGTCGCCGAGATCGCCGGCTGGGATGGCGAGCGGGTCAAGGGCGACCGCGCCTATGGCGTGGCGGTGCATGAAAGCTTCAGCACCTATGTCGCGCAGATTGCCGAAGTGTCGGATGTCGGCGGCTTTCCCAAGGTGCACAAGGTCTGGGTTGCGGTCGATTGCGGTGTCGCGGTGAATCCCAACGTGATCCGCGCGCAGATCGAAGGCGGCGTCGGCTATGGTCTCGGCTCCGTGCTGTTCAACGATCTCACCCTGCTGGACGGCGGCGTCGTGGCGCAGAAGAACTTCGACACCTACCGGATGCTGCGGATTCACGAGATGCCCGAGGTCGAGGTCGCGATCATCAACAGCGTGGCCGATCCCACCGGCGTAGGTGAACCCGGAACCCCGCCGATCGGTCCGGCTGTCGCCAATGCCTGGCGCGCCTTGACCGGACAGGCCGTGCACCATCTTCCTTTCCAAACTGCAGGTGCCTGAATGAAGCGTCTTGTTATCGTGCTGAGCCTGGCCCTTGCGGGCCCGACGCTGGCTGAAACCGTCAATGGTCTGAAAACTGCCGATGAATTCTCGGGCATCGAGAATGAATCGGAACGGTCGATCGCCGTCTTCCAGGAAATGATGAAGGTCATCGAAAGCCCGCGCTGCCTCAACTGCCATCCAAAGGGCGACACGCCGCTGCAGGGGGATGCCATGCAGCCCCACATGCCGCCCGTGGAGCGTGGCGTCGCCGATTTCGGCGCGCCAGGCATGTATTGCACCACCTGCCACGGCTCCGAAAACGTCGCCTTCGCGACCGGAGAGGGGTCGATTCCCGGCCATTCGCCCTGGCAGCTTGCCCCGGTCGAAATGGCTTGGGTCGGCAAGAGCGCATCCGAGATCTGCGCTCAGCTGAAGGATCCCGAGCGCAACGGCGACCGGGATCTGGCGGAAATCCACGAGCACATGGCCGAAGACGGCCTCGTCGGATGGGGCTGGCACCCGGGCGAAGGGCGCACTCCCGCCCCCGGGACGCAGGAAGTTCTGGGTGAGCTGACGCAAGCCTGGATCGATACCGGCGCGATGTGCCCGGAAAGCTGATGACTCCAACAGAGTGACGAGGGCCCGGAGCGCAAGTTCCGGGCCTTTTGCATTTGCGCGCCCTGCCCCGCGTGACGGCAAGCAATGCCCAACCTTCGGGCAGCCTCCTCCGAGATCCGGGGACTGTCCGCGAAAGGGATTGACACATCCCCGCGTTGAACCAATCCTGGAATGGTTCGCGCAACTGTCCTACGGTGCGCCGACAGGGATCACCGAAGGATGCCGCTGCCCGTGTCGCTCGTCGAACAGAAAGCACAGACTGCCTCTCAGGTGCTCGCCCAGGTCCGCCAGCTGATCCAGCGCGGCGGTCTGGACCCCGATGGCAAGTTGCCGACCGAACGGGAGCTCTCGAGGCGGCTGAATGTCGGTCGGCGCGGGCTGCGCCGCGCCCTGGACGCGCTCGAGGCCGAGGGTCTGATCTGGCGTCGGCAAGGCAAGGGCACATTCATCGGCCTGCCGCCGGACCCCAAGGGCAAGCTTGCCGCCGAAATTATCGCAACGGCCGATTCGCTAAGCGTGATGGAAGCGCGGCTCTGCATCGAGCCGGAACTTGCCGCGCTCTGCGCCAGACGCGCCGGAGCCGGGGATGTCTCCCGCATGCGGCTGCTCGTGGAGCGCACCGATCAAAGCAGCGACGCGGAATCGGCCGAGCTCTGGGACGGATCGCTGCACCGCCTGATCGCGCGGACGGCCGATAATCCGATCCTGCTGACGGCCTTTGCCCTGCTGGACGAAGTCCGCGCGTCCCAGATCTGGCAAGACCAGCGCGACCGCGCGCGCTCTCCGGAAACGCGCAGGCTCTACACGCAGCAGCATGAGGCTATCGTCGAGGCGATCACCCGCAAGGATGCCCGTTCGGCCAGGGACAGGATGCGCGACCATCTGATCCACGTGTCGCGAAACCTGCGGGCCGCGCGCGACAGGGATGCGCCATGACCGACAGGGCCCCTCTTCTGGACGTGCAAAACCTCTCGATCCGGGTGGCCGGGGTCGGCCCGCCCTTGGTGGACGGGATTTCCTTTGCGCTTGATCCCGGCCGGACGCTCTGCATCGTGGGGGAAAGCGGCTGCGGCAAGAGCCTGACCTCGCTCGCGCTCATGGGTCTGTTGCAGACGCCGCCGCTGTCACTCGCGGGTGGCACGGCGCTTTTCGGCGGGCGGGACCTGCTGACCATGTCCCGCCGCGAGCTCGGACAGGTGCGCGGCGACCGCATGGCGATGATCTTTCAGGAACCGATGTCTTCGCTCAACCCCGCGCTGAAGATCGGCGAGCAGATCGCCGAGGCGGTGCGGCGGCACAGGGGTCTGGGCCGCGACGCCGCCCGTTCCCGGGCGCTCGAAATGCTGGAACGGGTGCGCATTCCGGCAGCGGCAAAGCGGCTCGACGCGCATCCGCACGAGCTGTCGGGCGGCATGCGCCAGCGCGCGATGATCGCCATGGCGCTGGCCAACGATCCCGAACTTCTGATCGCCGACGAACCGACCACGGCGCTGGACGTGACCATCCAGGCGCAGATCCTCGACCTCATGCGCGATCTGCAGGGCGAAACCGGTGCCGCGATGATCCTGATCACGCATGATCTTGGCGTCGTTGCCGAAATGGCCGACGAGGTCGCCGTGATGTATGCCGGGCGCATCGTCGAGAAGGGGCCGGTGGCGCAGATTTTCGACGACCCGCAGCATCCCTACACGATCGGCCTCATGGCCTCGATGCCCTCGCTCGGCGCACGATCGGACCGGCTGGTGACGATCCCCGGCGTGGTGCCGCAGGCGGCCGACATGCCCGCGGGCTGCAGCTTTGCCAGCCGCTGCCCGTTCCGCACCGGCATCTGCGACACCATCCCGCCGCTGAGCGCGGTCAGCACGGGACACGAGGTCGCCTGTTTCCACGCCCCGCTGGAACAGGGCGCGGAACGACAGGCGGTGACTTCATGAGGGGGGATGTGATCCTGCGCGCCGAAGGGCTGCGGCGCAGCTTTGTGACCCGCAAGCCGCTTTTCGGCCCGGCAACCGTGGTGCGCGCCGTGGATGGCGTCGATCTGGCGATCCGGCAGGGCGAGACCTTTGCCATCGTGGGCGAAAGCGGGTGCGGAAAGTCAACGCTCGCGCGGCTTCTGGTGCGGCTGATCGACCCGACCGAAGGCTCTGTCTGGTATGACGGTCAGGACATCGCGCAACTCGACCCGAAGGCGCTGCGCGACCTGCGCAAGGATCTGCAATTCATCTTTCAGGACCCGTTTTCCTCGCTCAATCCGCAGATGAGTGTCGGCGCGCTGATCGAGGAACCGCTGATCACCCACGGTATCGGCGACAAGGCGCAGCGGCGCCGCAAGGTCGCGGACCTGCTGACCCGCGTCGGCCTGATCCCCGCCCATGCCGACCGCTATCCACACGAATTCTCGGGCGGTCAGCGGCAGCGCATCGGCATCGCCCGCGCGCTGGCCACGGGACCGAAGGTGATCATCGGCGATGAACCGGTGAGCGCGCTAGACGTGTCGATCCAGGCGCAGGTGGTGAACATCCTCGAAGATCTGAAGGTCACTTTCGGGCTGACCCTCGTGGTCATCGCCCATGACCTCGCCGTGATCCGGCACATGGCCGACCGCGTCGCCGTGATGTACCTTGGCGAGATCGTCGAGATCGCCCGTGCCGAAGATCTATTTACCGCGCCGAAACACCCCTATTCCGAGACGCTGCTCGCCGCGATTCCCAGCCCGCAGGTCGGTCCCCGCCGCGCCAGGAGGCAGGTCGAGGGCGATCTGCCCAACCCGACCGCGCCGCCGCCGGGATGCCGCTTTCACACCCGCTGCCCCTATGCCGAGGCGAAGTGCAGCACCGAACGGCCCGTGCTGCGCGATCTCGGCGACCGGCAGGTGGCCTGCCATTTTGCCGCCGATCTGACCCTGACCGGGCTCGCGGGCGGCGACACGGCCCGCAGCCCCGCCGCCGCGGCCCGCTTCGCGCTCTACCGCGCGGCGCGCGCAGAGGAAGACGCAACGACCGTCAGCGAAAAGACAGACAGTTCAACAGAGGAGACGCTCTCATGACCATCAGAAAGACTCTCGGCCTCGCGCTCGCGTTGGGGCTCGGCGCCACGGCGCTGCATGCGGCGGACATCCGCATCGGCCTGCAGGAAGATCCGGATGTGCTCGATCCCGACCAGTCGCGCACCTTTGTCGGGCGCATCGTCTATGCCTCGCTCTGCGACAAGTTGGTCGACATCACGCCCGAGCTCGAGATCATTCCGCAACTGGCAAGCGGTTGGGACTGGTCCGACGATGGCCTCGAGCTGACCATGACCCTGCGGGACGGCGTGACCTTCCACGACGGCACGCCCTTCAATGCCGAGGCGGTCATCGCCAATATCGACCGCAGCCAGAACATGGACGAAAGCCGCCGAAAGTCCGAGCTGACCTCGATAACCGGAACCGAGGCGGTGGACGAACTCACCGTGAAATTCACCCTCGACGCGCCGGATGCGACGCTTCTGTCGCAGCTCGCAGACCGCGCGGGCATGATGGTCTCGCCCACGGCCGCGTCCGAGGCGGGCGTGGATTTCGGCCTCAACCCGGTCTGCTCCGGCCCCTTCAAGTTCGTCGAGCGGGTGCAGCAGGACCGCATCGTGCTCGAGAAATTCGCCGAATACTGGAATGCCGACGCGATCGATTTCGACGGCGTCGTCTTCCTGCCGATCCCGGACACCACGGTACGTCTGGCGAATCTGCGCTCGGGTGACCTCGACATGATCGAACGTCTGGCCGCCACCGATGTGGCCTCGGTCGAGGAGGATTCATCGCTGCAGATCGAGCAGGCCGTCTCGCTCGGTTATCAGGGCATCACCGTGAACGTCGGCAATGGCGACCGCGCCGCGTCCCCCATCGGCGAGAATTCTGCCGTGCGCCGCGCCTTGTCGCTCGCCATCGACCGCACGGTGATCAATCAGGTCGTCTTCGAGGGCGCCTTTGCCGCCGGTAACCAGCCCTTCCCGCCAAGCTCGCCCTGGTACAACGAGGACTTCCCCGTCCCGGCGCGCGATGTCGAAGCCGCCCGGGCGCTGCTGGAAGAGGCGGGCTATCCCGACGGTATAACGATCGAGATCCAGGTCCCGAACAACCCTGTGCAGATGCAGCTGATGCAGGTCGTGCAGGCGATGGCCGCCGAAGCCGGGATCACCATCGAACTGCAGGCCAAGGAATTCGCCACGCAGCTGTCGGACCAGACGGCCGGTGCCTACACGGCCAGCCAGGTCGGCTGGTCCGGGCGGGTCGACCCCGACGGCAACATCCATCAGTTCATGACCACCGATGGCGGCATCAACGACTCGCACTACTCGAATGCCGAGGTGGACGAGCTGCTCAACAGCGCCCGCGAATCCAATGACATGGAGACCCGCAAGGAAAGCTACGACGCCGCGATCGCCATCCTGCAGGAGGACATGCCGATCATCTACCTCTACCACCCAGTCTGGATCTGGGTGCTCGCCGACAAGGTGCAGGGCTTTGTCCCCTATCCCGACGGGATGATCCGGCTTGAAGGCGTGTCCTTCACCGAGTGAGACCCAGCGCCCGGCGGCAGCGTTGCCGGGCCCGTTCCCCACACCGGAGACCCTCCCATGCTGGCCTTTCTCGGACGCCGCATCCTGATCGCCATTCCGACGATCATCCTGATCTCGATCTTCGTCTTCGGGATGCAGAAACTGCTGCCCGGCGATCCGGTTCTGGTGATGGCCGGAGAGGAGCGCGATCCCGAAGTCATTGAGTTCCTGCGCGAGAAATACCGCCTGAACGACCCGATCCCCGTGCAGTACCTGACCTGGATCGGCAATGCCCTGCAGGGCGATCTCGGGATCTCGCTGCGCACCCAGCAGCCGGTGCTCGAGCTCATCGGGGAGAAACTGCCCGTGACGATCCAGCTTGCCGTGATGGCGCTGATCATCGCGGTGTTCATCGGCATTCCCGCCGGGGTGCTGTCCGCCTACAAGAAGGGAACCTGGATCGACTGGCTGGCCAATCTCGTGGCGCTGTCGGGTCTGTCGATCCCAAATTTCTGGCTCGGGATCATGCTGATCCTGCTCGTATCGGTCAATCTCGGCTGGCTGCCCGCCTCCGGCTACCGGCCCCTCGCGGATGATCCGCTGCAATCCGTCCTGACGATGCTTATGCCCGCCTTCGTGCTTGGCACCGGGCTCGCCGCGACACTGATGCGGCACACGCGGTCCGCCATGCTGGGTGTGCTGCGCTCGGATTATGTGCGCACCGCGCGGGCAAAGGGGATGTCCGAACGCGTGGTGCTGGTGAAACATGCCCTGCGCAACGCTCTGGTGCCCATCGTCACCGTCACCACCCTCCTGTTCGGAGAGCTTCTGGCCGGCGCGGTTCTCACAGAGCAGATTTTCACCATTCCCGGCTTCGGCAAGCTGATCGTCGATGCCGTCTTCAACCGCGATTATGCCGTGGTGCAGGGCATCGTGCTCTGCACCGGGATCGCCTTCATCGCGCTCAACATCCTCGCCGACGCCGCCTACCGCGTCCTGAACCCGCGGATGAGCGATACATGACCGCTCTTTCCGACCCCCGCAGCACGGTCGCACCGCGCGCGCCCAGCCGCTTCTGGCGCAAGATGCGCGCCAGCAAATCCGCCATTTTCGGCGCCATCCTCGTGGGCTTCTTCGTGGCCGTCGCGATCGCGGCCCCGATCCTGCCCGTGCCTGACCCGACCACGACCGACTGGGGCGCGGTGCGCAAGGCACCCTCGGCCGCGCATCCCTTTGGCACCGACGAAATCGGACGCGATGTCCTCTCGCGCATGATCTGGGGCGCACAGGCCTCGCTGCTCGCCGGTGTCTTCTCGGTCCTGATCGCCGTGGCTCTGGGCGTACCGCTCGGCGTGCTCTCGGGATATCTGCGCGGCTGGACCGACGCGGTGATCTCGCGCTTTACCGAAGCCCTTCTCGCCGCGCCCTTCCTGATCCTCGCCATCGCGCTCGCGGCCTTCCTCGGCCCGAGCCTCTCCAATGCGATGATCGCGATCGGGCTCTCGGCCATGCCGCTCTTCATCCGCCTCGCCCGCGCCCAGACGATGAGCGTGATGACGGAGGATTATGTCGAAAGCGCCCGCGCCATCGGGCTGGGTCACGGCGCGCTGATCCGCAAATACGTCCTGCCCAACATCTTTCCGCCCATCCTCGTGCAGTCCACGCTCACCATCGCCACCGCGATCATCGCAGAGGCGTCGCTGTCCTTCCTCGGCCTCGGCCAGCAGCCACCCGCCCCAAGCTGGGGCTCGATGCTGAATGTCGCGAAGAACTTCCTCGAGCAGGCGCCCTGGATGGCGATGTGGCCGGGCATCGCGATCTTCCTCGTGGTACTGGGCTTCAACCTGCTGGGCGACGGTCTGCGCGATGCCCTCGACCCACGCGATCTGTGAGGCGTCGGGGACTACAGGCTTGCCATCGATCCGCATCGGCGAAATTCCGAGGCGGGAAAAACAAAAAGACGGCCCCCGACGCACATCGGGGACCGTCCACTCTTTAAACGTCTCACTTGTTATTGGCTGAAGGGAGTCGCCGTGGCGCCAGCCAGACGCTGACATTGTGCGCGGCGAAAGATGTGTCATTCGAATATCGGTGGAACGTCTTCACGACATCCGCTTACAAGGAAGCAATTCCCGATACGGTCTTATCGCATGGTTCGACCGAAGTGCTCGTTGCACCGTCGGTGGCGTACTGAGTGCACACCAACCGACATCCACTTTGCCGTTCGTTGCACAAGATCCACGATCGTCTCCCTGAACACTTACAACCTGAAATTCGCAGCGAGATCCGCTGCGACGCCGAACCAGGTTAACAATCGGCAATGTATAACCACGAACGTCTCGTCCGAAAGTTTCAAAAAGATGAGAACTTTTTTCGAGTGAAACTTGTTTGTGTTCCTTTTCCGGTCCTGCCTGCCGCAACATGCTGCTTTTTCAGAAGTCGTCAGGATCGGAAACAGCGGCGTGAAATCCCTCTTCAAGCCGCCGTTCTGCCAGCGACATCCGAGTCTGGCGCGCCTTCAAGAGCTCCTCGCGGGACAGATCCGCCGTGACCTGAGCCCGCGCAAAAGCGGTCTGCGCCGTATTCAGGCTTTCCGCCTTGCGAACCTGAAGCATCGCCAGATCCTGGTTCAGACGCATGCGCCGCTCGGCGAGCCATCCCTGCCAGAGACCGTCGGCGCCCAGCATCCGCCGCGCATGCGCGTGATCGTCCTGCCGCAGGCTCTGGTGACGCAGCGTCTCGATCTCAGCCAATTCCTGACGCAGTCCCGTTTCCCGCTCCAGAATCGTCCGGTGACGGGCCAGCGCCTGCTCCTCCAGAATCGCCGTGATCTTCTGCAGATCCTCGAAATCCGTCGCCATCAGCGCCCTCTTTCCTTCGCCCGCTTGCGCATCGCATCGGCGAACCGGATTGCTGCGGCGACGGGGCGATAATGTTCATGCGCTATCGACTGGCCGATCTCGACCGCCGCAAAGAGTGCGCGGGCCGTGGGCGGGTCGGAATGGATCGGAACCTTCGCCTCCTGTGCCGCTTCGCGGATCCGTGCGGCGACGTGATCGACCCCTTTGGCGACGCAGACCGGCACCTCACCCTTCGCGCGGCTCCATTTGAGCGCGACGGCATAGTGGGAAGGGTTCACGATGATCACATCCGCAGTGGGCACATCGCGCATCATCTGGTTCATCGCGATTTCCTGCGCCCTCTGGCGGCGCTGCTGCTTCATCGCGGGGTCGCCTTCGGATTCCTTGTATTCGTCGCGCATTTCCTTGTGCGACATGCGGTTCTTGCGCAGATGTTCGCTGTGCTGCCAGAAATAGTCGATCCCGCCGATGACCGTGGCGACGATCACCACGATCATCATCATCCTGATCGCAAGGCTCATGAGAATGAGCACGACGCTTTCCGGGCCACCCTGCAGGGAACCGGAAATCGTTTCCATTTGCGCCGACAGGAAAAGGCCCAGAACCGCCGAATAGACCAGAAGCTTGGTGAAGCTCTTGGCGAATTCGAACAGGCCGCGGCGCCCGAACTTGTTCTTCGCATTCTCGATCGGCGACAGGCGCGACCATTTCAGAGTCAGTTTCTCGGGGGCGAGCGCAAAGCCCTTCTGGGCGATCAGGACGGCGACGACCAGCACACCCGGACCGATGAACCAGGGCAGAACCGGCGCGAGGCTGTGTGCAATAACCCCGCCGACCGCGGGCGTGCTGCCGTCGCTGAAAAAGGTTCTGGCCAGCAGATGGGGATGATCGACAAACGGCAGCAGGACATCGGCCAGCCCGAGAAGCGATCCCTGCCCCAGCGAGATCGCGATCAGCAGGACCCCTGCATAAGTGGCCGCCGTCAGCAGATCCGGAGAGCGCGCAATCTCACCCTTCTTGCGGGCGTCATCGAGTTTGCGCTGGGACGCTTCGTGGGACTTGTCGCTGTCGTCTTCACTGCCGGACATCAGGGCATTCCGAAGGGGTTGCTGAGGAAGCCGTCAAGCGCCGAGGTCCAGACCGTCAACAGGATCGGCGCCGTCGCGAAGAGCAGCGTGATCGCGCCGAGCGTAATCACCGGCGCGCCTACGAAGGAGACCATGAGTTGCGGCATCGCCTTGTTGATCACGCCGAGCATCAGGTTGTAGAGCATCGACAGGATAACGAAGGGCGCGGCGAGCGTGAAGGCCAGGCGGAAGGCCTGGGAGACATGTGCGCGGCCCCAATCCGCCAGCACGCCCGCATCCGGAAATGTCGCGAGCGGCATCGCGTCATAGGACATGATGAACAGCGCCGCCGCCTTTACGTGCAGGCCGGTCATCATCAGCAGCGCCAGCGCCGAGACGGTGAGCAACTGGCCGATGGCAGGCATCGGGTCCATGGAATTGTTCCCCGTCACCTGCGACAGCGAAGTCGCTTGCGCCGCGATGGCCCCAGCGGTCTGAAGCGCGAGAACGAACAGCCTCAGGGAGATCCCAAGCGCGAGCCCGGCGATCGTCTCGGTTGCAAAAATCCGGCCCAGCGCCGCGAAGCTGGGAGGCGGAGGCCGCAGCGACCCGGCGACCGCTGCTGTCACGACGAGTGTCATGGCCAGCGACAGGATCAGACGGATCCGCGTCGGGACCGATCTTTCACCCAGTGCCGGCATCACCGCGAGCGCGGCCGCGACCCGGACAAATACGACAAATTGCATCCAGAGCTCCAGGTGGACGGACTGGATCAACTCCATCACGCTGCGACGACACCAACAAGCGACGGGCGCGCCTCGATGCCGATCTCCTCGAAGGACAGAACCGGATTGCTGATCCCCTTTGCCGCAAGGACCGTGCGCAGAAAGCGCCGCCGCCTGCCCGAGGTCACCAGCGCCGGGAACACGCCACGCGCGGCTGCCTCGCCTACCTGCCTCGCGACGCCGCTCGTAAGCGTCTCGAAGGAATCGGGCGGCAGAGCGATATCCATGCCGCCGCGGTCCCCTTCGATCTGGTAGTGGGTGAACAACTCCTCCCATTCCGGAGCGAGCTGGATCAGCGGAATGGTCCCATCATTGCGCCGCATCCCGGCCACCAGCTGGAAGCCCAGCCTCTGACGCACATGTTCGCAGATCGCCTCGGGGCGGGCCTGCTGGCCGCGGGTCTCGGCGATCGCCTCGAGGATGAGCGGCAGATTACGGATCGACACCTGCTCGTCCAGAAGCAGACGCAGCACGGAATGCAGCACGTCGATCTGCACCTTGTCCGGGATCAGCTCGTCGATCAGCCTGCGGTTTGCCTCGGCTCTCGCGGTATTGGTCAGCGACACCATCTCGTCGAGGATCCGGCGCAGCGACCGCAGACTGAGCAGCCGGCCGAAGTTGCGCTTGATGACCTCGAGCAGATGGGTCGCCAGCACCTCCGTCGGGGTGACGATGGTTACGCCGGTGAGTGCCGCGCGCTCCTGATCCTCGGGTTTGATCCAGCGAGCCGGGGCGCCGTAGACCGGCTCGCTCACGTCGCGGCCCTCCGGCAGGCGGGTTTGGTCCTCGGGGACAAGAGCAAGCACCAGATCCGGATTGAGCGAACCGCGCGCAAGTTCGACCCCCTGGATGCGCACGACATAAGTGCCGGTCGGCAGCGCCGCGGCATCCGTCAAACGGATCTCCGGCATGATGATGCCGAAGCTCGACGCGATATGCGTGCGCATGTTGGAGATCCGCACGTCAAGACCTGTGCCCGGATCCAGCACCATGTTCACGAGGTCAGGTGCGAATTCGACGTGGATATCGTCGAGATCCAGCACGTCACCGATGGGCTTCGGCAGCAGCGGAGCAGCATTGTCCACGACGTCCGGGGCCTCGAGCGCGCGGGCATTCTTGCGCGCCATGTAATAGGCGGCGCTGCCCAATACGCCTGATCCGGCGATGAATGGCAGGAAAGGCAGGCCCGGGACCAGCGCGAATAGCCCCATCAGCACGGCGACCGTGCCGAGCGCAGCGGGATATCGCCCGAGTTGGGCCACCAGAGCAAGGTCTGTCGAACCGGTCGCTCCGCCTCGCGCCAGCAGCAGCGCAGTGGCAATCGAGATGATCACGGCCGGAATCTGCGTCACCAGCCCGTCGCCGACGGTCAGGATCGCATAGGTCTCGAACGCGTTGCCGATGTCCATCCCGTGCACGAACACCCCCATGATGATACCCATCACGAGGTTCAAAAGGGTGATCAGAAGGCCTGCGACAGCGTCGCCCTTGACGAATTTCGACGCGCCATCCAGCGAGCCGAAAAAGGTCGTTTCCTGCAATTCGCGTTCGCGGCGCGCCTTGGCCTCGGCATGGTCGATGGCACCGGCACTCATGTCGCTGTCGATGGCCAGCTGCTTGCCCGGCATTCCGTCAAGGGCGAACCGGGCGCCCACCTCCGCCATGCGCGCCGCACCCTTGGTTATGACGGTGAAGTTGACGATCATCAGCACGCCAAAGACCACGAGGCCCATGAAGACGCTGCCGTTCATCACGAAATTCGCAAAGCCCTGGATCACGTTTCCGGCCGCCTGAGTGCCCTCGTGTCCCTGTCCGATGATCAGTTTCGTGGAGCTGACGTTGAGGGACAAGCGCAGCATCAGAGAGGCAAGCAGGATGGTCGGAAAGGCAGAGAAATCGAGCGGACGCTCGATGAAAAGCGTGACGGTGAAGATCAGGATCGCCAGCGCGAAAGAGGTTGCCAGCCCGACATCCAGGACCCAGGACGGGACAGGCAGGATCATCATCACGATGACGGCCATGAGCGCCACCGCCAGCAGGACGGTGGGGCGGAACAGGGTCTCTTTCAAATCAAACGTCATGCTTCACCGAGGTCCACACCGGACACAGGTCCAGTGGCCGAAGGCGGCTCTGCTGAAACCTGATACCGGGACTGTAGAAGCCAAGTGAGACGCGTGTGACATTCTGCTTTAGCCTTGCATTCTGCATTTGGGACAGCATTGGGCGGAACCCGTAATTTTTTCGATTGGATAGTTCATAATTCTACCCGTCTGGTGCGATGCGCGTTGCGTCCAGCAGGGCACGCAGGCTCTCGCGCGTTGCTTCGCTGTCCCCCACAAGCGCCTGTGAGCTTCCCAAACTTGCCGAGCGGGCGGATTCGTCAGGCGCAGGGTTGGATTGTGTTGGCTGCACAGCATCGGACAGGGTGCCATCGGCAGATTCCGCAACTGGCGTCCACTCCCCTGATGTCCAAGTAGAGTTCGCCGAATCCCCGGTATTTCCGACCTCATCAAGGGCCTTTCCGGCATAGTCGGAATCCCCCATCATGAGCCTGGCTTCGGCTCTGAGTTCGAGCACTTCAGGACCCTGGAGACCGATCAGGGCGATTTCTGCGTCCTCAGGAAGGTCCTGCGCCAGGAGGATGCGGGCCTGGAGCAAGCGCGCATCGCGGTCGGCGCGGTCCGTCCCGACATCTTCCAGAAATTGGGATGCCGCATCCGGCAGACCCAGCGAGAGCATGCGCTCTGCAGCGGCAAGAAGCGTGAGCCTTGCCGTCCCAAGGGGATGCAGAGGCGAAGCGGCCAAGGCAAGCCGCATGAAAGTGAGGTCTTCGGCCTTTTCGATCAGCGCATCCGCGGCTTCGGCGCGCATGTCGAGATCCATCTGGGCATCGCCGGAGCTCTCGTTGTTCATCTCCTCGAAAACCTGGTCGAATTCACCGTTGCCAATCAAGGCTCGCATATGCGCGCGCCAGAGGCCCGCACCCTCTTCGGTACCGCGGAATTCGACCGAGTAGGCCGACGCCAGATCCGAAATATCGGTCTGCGCCGGTGTGCCATGTTCGGCGCTGATTTGCATCAAGGCCTCGACAGCATGCGCAGATGTGGCGCCGGACGTACTACGCGCAACATCCGTCAGGCGCGTCGCCGCCGTTTCGAGATGGCCGTCGTCAATATCCATCCTGGCTCTGGCAAGTTCGGTCTCGGGGTTCGGCTCTGTCTGAGACCGGCCGACCCGTTTCAAGAGATCCTGAGCGGTGGCCTTTTCCCCCAAAGCGAGAAGCTTGTCGACAAGGCGGCTGGAAAGATAGGACTTGAGAGGATCCGGCAGTGCTTCGAAACCGCGTAGAATGGCCTTCGTGTTGATCTCGCGGGCTGTATCTTCATCGGACAGTGTCAATAAAGACCAGAGAGCAGCAGATCCATCGCAATGGGTCTGACCGGTAAACGTTTCGGTCGGGTCGGGTTTGCCATCCAGCAGCGCCGCGAGGGCGGCGAGCGTCGGCATTGCGGGCGTATCCGCGAGATCCAGAAACACTTTTGCTTCGGGCCCCATTCCATAGTGCAGGTAGAATTTTGCGAGCTTTTCGGCAATCTGACCGTCCATACGGTCGAATTCCCCCACAAGCCCCTGGTTCAGGTCGCGCAGCTGAACGTCGAAAGCGGCATCGTTGGCCCAGTCCCTCAGAGCCAGATCCGCCTCTGCAATGCAGTTATCGCCGCTGAGCAGAATGCGCCCGTCGTCGAGCGTTGCGTGGAGCGCGTTCGGCGGTACTCCCGCATGATCCGTGTGGACAGAACCGTCAGGCACATTTTCGAATGCAGGGCCTTTGGTCTGCGGGTCCGGGTCAAGTTGTGCCGGTTGCGCTGAAACGTCCAGCAACCCCCTCGTAACCGCACGCGCGAGTTGTTCGGTGATGTTGCGTTCCAACTTTGCGATGTCTGCGGGCTGCGGATCAGCGGGAGATGCACCTTCGGTCTCGGTGCCTTGCCAGCTTCCGCCCGACCATGTGTCCAGCCTGTCCAGGGGAAGCGCACCATAGGTTTCGACCGGGGGTGCGAGCGTGTCAGCCAGAGACGGCAGCCCTGCCGATGGAAAATCGAAGGCTGCGCGGCTGCGCGGTTTTGTCGGCTGGGTGTCGGTGGGGATATTTTCCGAGATATCGACCACAAGCATGGTCCCGTTCAGCACGAAGGCTTCGACACCGCACGCACAGGACAGCTTCAGCCCCAGATCAGACGTGCCTGCAACAGCGCCAATATCCGCCAGCCGGTCCTTGGAGATCCTGCTGAACACCTCGGCCGTATCGAAGGAGAACCGGTTTTCTGGAAATTGTATGACGCTGTCATAGGTATCGGTGCCCGGCCCCAGGGTCCATTGCGTGCCCCGGGCGATGTCGATGACCAGACGCGTGAATCCGTCATGATCACCTGAGCGAACCTGCAGCGTCTGGGCCGCAGCAGCTGCGCCCCAGACGATTAGGAAGGCAATGAATACGCCTCTTGTCATGCGGCATCCTGTTTGACGGCCTTCAGCGCCTCTTCGAGATCGACGAAGCTGGGGCGGCAATGGGCAGGCGTGTTCTGGCGACCTACCTCGATGCAAATGTTGGTCGAATGGTTGTAGAGGTTGGCCACCAGCACCTCGCGGATCAGCTGATAGAAATGCGCATCCTCTTCGACCACAGCCTTGACCTTGGCTCCGAAGGGCCCGACGAAGGCATAAGCCAGAAACACGCCGAGGAATGTGCCCACCAGGGCGCCGCCGATCATCTTTCCCAGCACCTCTGGAGGCTGGTCGATGGATGCCATCGTCTTGATCACACCCAGAACGGCAGCGACAATGCCAAGGGCGGGCAGACCATCCGCGATGCCCTGAAGCGCATGGCACGAATGCATGGCGCTGTGCAGGGTCGCTTCCATGCGCTTTTCCAGCACCTCTTCGACCTGATGCGGATCGTCGTAGTTCATCGACACAGACCGCAGCGTATCGCAGATCAGCTCGACCGATTCCTTGTCTGCCTGGATCTTGGGATATTTGCTGAATATCGAGGAATCCTGAGGATTTTCCACGTGTTCTTCGACAGCGACCGGGCTGGAGCGAGCCAGGCGGACCAGTTCGAACAGCAGGCACAACAGATCGCGGTAATCGTCATGCTTCCATTTGGGCCCCTTGAAAACCTTGCCGATATCCTTGGCCGTGTGTTTGACGATCGACATATCATTGCTGATCAGAAAAGCTCCGACAGCGGCTCCGCCAATCATCATCATTTCGAAGGGCAAGGATTTCAGGATGATACCCATCTTGCCGCCGGCAAGAATGTAGCCCCCGAAAACCATTCCGAAAATTACAACGATGCCAATGATTCCAAGCATGTCAAAGCTCCGTTGACCGACATCGTGACGATGTCATGCGAATGTTAAGATTGTCTCAGTGCGGAACGTTTTCGGTGTTTCGATCACGATGACCGCAAGCCCGGGTCGCTACATCACGACGAATTCCGCATGCAGCGCTCCGGCGGCCTTGATGCTCTTGAGGATGTCGATCATGTCGCGCGGCGACACGCCCAGCGCGTTCAGACCGGCGATGACTTCGGACAGGCTCGTGCCGCCGGGTATTTCCGCAAGGCCGATCCCGGGTTCTTCGATGATGCCGGTTTCGGTTCTCGGCACGACGACGGTCGCGCCTTCGCTGAAGGGATTCGGCTGTACGGCGATCGGCGCTTCCTGAATCCGCAGGGTCAGGTTGCCCTGCGAGACGGCGACCCGAGAGATCCGCACATCCTCGCCCATCACGATCGTTCCGGAACGCTGATCCACGACGACCCGGGCACGACGCTCCGGTTCGACCGGCAGATTCTCGATCGCCACCACGGCATGCGCGGGAGATCTTGCCCCTGATCGGGTCAGATCGACGCTGACCGTGCCGGAATCCAGCATCGTCGCCGAAGCCCGCCCGAACTGCCGGTTGATTGCGGATTCGATCCGCTCCGCGGTGGTGAAATCCGGCTCGCGCAGAGCAAGGCGAAGGGAGGAAAGTTCAGTGAAATCGAACTCCACCTCGCGTTCGATGCGCGCACCGGCCGGAATGACGCCCGACGTTGGCACACCCTGCACGATCGTGGCGGCCTGGCCGGTCGCCTCGACCCCGCCGGCAATGATCGTACCTTGAGCCACCGCATAGATCAGACCATCTGCGGCATTGAGCGGTGTCATGATCAACGTGCCGCCCAGAAGGCTTTTGGCATCGCCAATGGCGGAAACGGTGACGTCGATCTGCCCACCCGCCCGCGCAAAGGGTGGCAGCCGCCCGGTGACGAAGACGGCCGCGACGTTCTTGGGCCGAAACTGTTCGCCGGTGATGTTCACGCCCAACCGTTCGAGGATGTTCGACATGATCTCTTCGGTGAAGGGAGAATTGCGCAGCCCGTCGCCCGTGCCGTTCAGCCCGACCACCAGGCCATATCCGACCAGATCGTTCGAGCGCACACCGTCGAACTCCACCAGATCCTTGATCCGGACGTTCTGCGCCATCAGCGGCACGGAGGCGGAGAGCAAGGCGAGCCCCACAAGAAGAAGCCGCAGAACGTCCCTCATCGCATGAACTCCACGAAGGACAATCTGGCCGCGCGCGCCGTAACGGAATAGAGCGCTTCGAGCTGGACTTGCGCATCCTGGAGCTGGACGGCAGTCTCGTACTGATCGGCACCGATCAGCTTGAGCCGCGCGAGCTGCGTGGAGGTGCGTTCGGACGCGTTACGGGTCTCCGTCTCTTCGATGCGGGCCTGCAGATTGCCGATCCCTGCCCGCAGATCGGTCAGCGGCGTCTGACCGTTTTCCATCTGCAGCCCGGCGGACAGCAGCATTTCCCCCCTCAGGTCCGCCGGAAAGCCCAGCCCGGCATCGGTGGTGAGCGCCGCAAGGGACAAGGCCTTGATCATGTCGCGGAAAACCGGGTCATCGGCGCGAACGTCGAGGCTGGCTGAATCGCTGGCGCTCAGCCGGGTATCGGCGACGCTCTTGGTGGATCCGGCATAGGCGACGATCTCGAAACCGCCGCCGGGCGTGTCGAACCAGGCATCCAGCTTTGCCTGAATCCCGGCCAGCGTGGTTTCGCCGCTCAGTTCGATCCGC
The DNA here is from genome assembly GCA_038260405.1 of Rhodobacterales bacterium. Lineage (GTDB taxonomy): Bacteria > Pseudomonadota > Alphaproteobacteria > Rhodobacterales > Rhodobacteraceae > Puniceibacterium. The sequence continues at coordinate 44,951 of JBBSNW010000004.1, forward strand.
AGAGCGTCGAGGATGGGCTTGGCATCGCTCACGGCGGCGCGATCCGTCGCCACGCCGCCGAACACGAACCGACCCGCGGCATTGGCGTTGAGATTGGACAGGGTCGCAGTAAGCGTGGTCTCGGCATCCTTCGCCATGGTCGCGCGCAGAGTATCGGAGACGACCATCTCGGTCTGCAGGAGCCGTGGCGAGAGGTCCTGGATCCGGCTCTGCATCTGGCCAAGCGCGGTCTGCATCACATCCGCCACATAGGTGGCTTCGGCGGTAGCGATGCCGAAACCCTCCAGCGCCTGCAGGGACCGGTCCAGCGTCGCAAGAACGGTGAGGTCCCCGCCGAGATGGGCGGCCTTGTCGTTGACGATGCCGGTGGACAGTTCGACGCCGAGTTTGCCGATCTGGTCGCGCACCCGGGTCTGATTGAGCCGCAGCACGAGGCTCTGCGCCATGTCGCCGATGGATTGCATCTTCTTCTCCTTAGATCGACAGGACGGTCTGAAGCATCTCGTCCACGGTCGTCATGACCTTTGCATTGGCCTGAAAGCTCTGTTCGAGCAGCATGAGGAACTGCAGCTCCTGGTCGGTGTCGACCCCCTCGCCGAGAACGAGTTCGGACAGGGCGACATTCTGCGCCTGGGCGTAGCTCAGCTGCGAGTCCGTGCGAACGCGGAAGGCCCCGATCCCCGACGACCATTCCGACACGAGACCCGCCACGCTCCGGGCCGTCGGGTCGAGGCTGGACGAGTTCGGTACGCTTGTCTCCGTGAGTGTCGCGTAGAGCGCGTTGAGCAGGCTGGCATCGCCGACCTCTCCGGGTGCCGCGTTCAGGCCGTCTCGCAGGCGCCAGCTTCCGCCGCCATTGACCGAAACGGCTGAATTGAGATTGATCCGGCCGGAAATCCCGACTTCGTCCGCCGGGTCGAAGAGCAATCCGTCATCGACGAAGACCCCTGGATTGCCGACCGCGATTGTCGAGTCCGGCCCACCTGCCCCCAAGCGTTCGATGAGATCCCGCGCGACGCCGTCGAGCTGGGCCTGAAAGGCAACCGCTTGCACGTCGCGGATCTGGAACTGGGCGCCGAGCGATCCGCCCGAAAGCGGTCCGGACTCCGAGGTGTTCACCGGCTTGCCGTCGATGGTCAGTCCGGACAGAAGGCCGTTAGCCTGTGTCAGGTGCGGCTCGATGATCGAGGTCTGCGAGAATTCCATCTTCACGGCGCGCCCATCCATCAGGATGAGTCCGCCTGTGGTGAAAAGAGCGACACCGTTATCGTCCCGCGCCACGCTGCGCAGCGGTACGGCCTCGGCGATGGTGTCGATCGCTTTCTGGCGTGCATCCATCAGGGACGAGGCGTCGCGACCCAGCCGCGTGGCAGCCATGATGCGGTTGTTGAGCTTTTCGACCTGCGCCAGCGTGTCGTTGAGCGCATCGACCTGCACGCGGATTGTCCGGTCCGCCTCCTCTCGCGCTGTCTGGATGTGGTTCGACAGCGTGTTGAAGGTCTTGGCCAGATCGTCGGCGGCGCGCGACAGGGTGTCGAGCCGCTGGGTCGATGCCGGATTGCTGGCTGCGGTGATCATGGCGTTTTCGAACGCCGCCATGCGTCCGCTGAGCGATCCGGTACTGGTTGCGTCCCCGAGCATGAGTTCCAGCCGCGAGGCAAAGCTCTGCAACGTTTCGTCTTTCGCGGTTTCGGCATCCGACAATCGGCGGTCCGCAAGGACCACCGGATTGACGTGGCGCGTGACCCCGTCGACCCGGACACCCCCCGACCCCAGACTGCTGGACGAGACCGCCAGTTCGCGGCGGCCATATCCCTCGGTCTGGGCATTCGAAATGTTCGACGACACCAGACTGGCGGCGCGTGCATTGGCGGTAAGGCCGCTGAGCGCGCTTGACAGGGCTCCTGATAGGGACATTGCGGTTTCCTTTTGTTCGACGACGTCGGTTCAGCGGTGGGTGTGAGGATCAACGCTTGATGTTGGTGGTTTCCTGCAGCATCTCGTCCACGGTCTGGATGACCTTCGCGTTCGAGGAATAGGCGCGCTGGGTCTGGATCAGATCGGTGAGCTCCTTGGCCACGTCTGTGGTCGATTCCTCGCGCGCAAAGGCGATTATGTCCCCGCTCGGGCCATCCGAGGCATCCCAGAGATAGTAGCCGCCGCTTTGCGGCGAGGGCAGATAGACCTGCTTGTCCATGGCGAACAGTCCGTTCGGGTTCGGCAGGTCGACCAGCGGCACCTGGAAGATTGTGCGTGTGAACCCGGTATCGAAATAGGCCTTGACCATGCCCTGCGCGTTGATCTCGACAGAGGTCATGTTGCCGACCGGAGAGCCGTCCTTCTGGATGTTGAGCGGCGCGAAGCTGTCGCCGAGCTGGGTCAGACCGTCATTCGCGCCCGGAGTGCCGATGATGATCTCGATCGGACCGCTGACCACATTGACGATGATCGTACCGGTGACCGGATTGTAGGTCCCGCCGGATGTCGTGGTGACGCTCTGCAGGGTGCCGCCGGCAGCGCGTGAATCGTCAAAAGTCAGTTCGTATTCGCCGATGGTCGCGCCCGGTGGCGTCGACGCCGAGTCGGTCAGCACCATCGTCCATTTATTCGATGACCCCGAAGCGGGGATGGTAGGCGTGAAATTCACGCTGACATTTTCCGACACTCCGAGATTATCGTAATATTCGATCGACACATCCTTGGGCGTTCCGACCGCGTCAAAGCTGGTTTCCGTCGCGGGCAGGTTGATACCCATGGTCATCTGTGTCGTGGGCTGGCCCGACAATTGATTGGCGATGATGCGCACGGGTCGAAGGCCGTCGCTGGAATCCCGGGGATAGCTCGGAATGACGCCATCCGCGGTGGCCGGAAAGCCCATGAGAACCAGACCCGAATCCGAGACCAGATAGCCATCGGCGTCGGTGCGGAACGAGCCGGTAGTGGTCAGCATCATCTGGGGCGTCCCGTTGCCGTTCTGAACTTCGTTCACGTTGGCAACCGGCAGAAACCCGCGTCCGCGTACCGCAAGATCGGTGGCGTTGTTGGTGGCAACCAGCGATCCGCTCTGATCGATCAACCGCTGCGTGCCGACACGAACGCCCCCCGCCGTGTAGCTGCCCCCGGTCGAGGACGTGACCATCGACTGGAAATCGGTTTCCACACGCTTGTAGCCATAAGTCCCCGAATTCGCGATGTTATCGGAAATCGTGGCGAGGCGGCTGGCATTCGAAGCCAGACCCGCCACCCCCGCATTCAGGGAGGAGGAAATTGTCATGGACACGCCTTTCTGCTGTATCTGGATCTTTCTAGGTCACAGATACGCGCGCCGACTTAACGGGCCGCTAACAGATAAAATCCAAGCCATTCTGGCTTTGAATTCATGTCACGTGCGCCGCAGATAGATGACCTCGACCCGGCTGTTGCGGAAATCCATGCGGTTTGCAGTGACCGGCTCGCGGTCGGCATGTGCGGTGACACGGTCGAACCGGGCTGCAGGCATGCCTTGGGCGCCGAGCAATTCGCGCATCGCATCAGCCCGTTCGGTCGACACCTCCCAGGACGTGTCGCGGGCGATGACGATCGGCGCCGCCCGGACGTGCGCCTCGATCGCGAGGGGATTGGACACGAGGCCGGATACCCGCAGGATGACGCCGGACAGCTGCTGCATAAGCTCGGTCGGCTGACCATCGGTGTCAAAGAGGCGGGCATCTTCCGTCTCGAACAGCTCGACCACCAGGCCTTCGTCGGTCACGCGCGTCTCGATATGCTGCAAAAGCGGATCGGCGACCATGCTTTCGCCACCCCGGCCCATCAGCATCTGCTCGACCTCCTTGAACACCTCGTCCTCGCTGGACCTGGCTTCGGACTCGGCGTCCAGCCCGCGGGCCTCCCGGGATTCGGTCGGCTGCATGCTTGTCGCGCCGGTTCCCACCTTGGGAAGCGTCATTTCCGAAAAGACGGAATCGCCGCCCATCACGCCATCACCGCCCCCGGAGACACGGCTGATGGAGATCGTCGGCGAAAAGTAGTCCGCAATCCCTTTTTTCTGCTTTTCCGTCGTCGCGTTCAACAGCCACATCAACATGAAAAAAGCCATCATTGCAGTCACGAAGTCTGCATACGCAACCTTCCAGGCACCACCATGATGCCCGCCGCCTGCGATAACCTTTTTCTTCTTGATGATGACTGGCGCGACATTGCTGTCGGCACCCATCTTCACCACCTTCCATACTCACCCGGAGCCAGAGGTAGCAGTGCGGACCTTTAGGCAGCCTTAACAATTAAAACTGTCCGGTGAATTCCCGATCCTATAGACGCTCTCCCATGCGGTTGGTGCGCGTGGCGCCCGACATGTCGAACAGCCATTTTTCTGGGAATTCATTCAGGCGCTTTCCAGCGCAGCCAGTCGGATACGAGGTGATCCGGTTCTGCCATCTCGGCCGGAAGCGGACAAATCGCGCTCAGCCGGGTCGTGTCGAGCACCAGACGCTGTGTGGCTCCGGCAGGCGCCTCGCGCCAGATGACCTGCCGTCCCGCAGCCCGGGCGATCATCTCCATCGGCGTGGAAACCGGTGCTCCGACATTCACGACCGCAGGCAGGGACGCGACAGGCACCGCTGCAAGCCGCTCCAGAACATGCGCGAGATCCAGCGGCGCGATGTAACTGCGCTCCGGACCATTCCCATCTGGAAACCGGTCGAGATGCACATCATCCGCGCCAATCATCGCGCCGAACAGGCTTTCCGCCCCGGCGACGCTTCCGATCCGCAGGCAGGTCGCGACAGGATCCTCCGAGCGACGATCCTTCGCAATAGCGCGCTCCATGTCCAGCTTGGCGCGACCATAAGGCGAAGGCGGGTCGGGCGGCATGTCTTCGCTCAGAGGATCCGGCCCCGGCGCATAGACCGTAGCGCTCGAACAGTGCAACACACGGTCCGCCCCGACAGCACGCCCGATCTCCATTGCTACAAGCGCCAGTGCGGTATTTTCGGCGAGGTCCGCACCCGGGGATGAAATAACCCCCCAGAGCGCGATCACGGCATCGGTGGAGGGCAGGCTTTCCATGGCGTCTCCGGGTGACCAGATCACCTGGCCGGGCAGCCCCATATCCGTGCGCACCACCGGGACAGGGCAGAGCGCGCTGGTCGCGTCCGCGGCCCAAACGGCACGCACGAGCCTTCCGACCTTGCCGCTCGCCCCGAGGATCAGGACCCGCCTGCGCTGCTGCTCTCGCGCCACTTTTTCCACCCATTGTCGCTGTGATGCATATTGTTGCTGTTTATCAACGCGATCTGCGGCTAGAAAGGCCCACAATAAGAACATACTCCGTTAGGGGACGACACGTGCGTAACTCTCTTCGTCTCATTGCCATTTTTGCGGCAATATTGCTTGTTTCGGCCTGCGACCTGCCACGCGGTGCCGCTCTCCAATCCGAAGTGCTCAAGGAAGCGCGACAGGACAATCCGACCTTCCAGGTCGTGCCTGTGACCCGGGCCAACATGCCGGGGATCACATCCTGGCCGATGACCGGTCAGGAGCTGAATTTCAATTGGGTCGGCGCCTCGCAGGGTCTGGAATCATCGACGATCCAGTCCGGTGATCTGCTCAACGTGACCATCTGGGACAGCCAGGAAAACTCCCTGCTCACCAGCGCGGCCGAAAAGGTGACGACGCTCAGCGATGTCGAAGTCGGGCCGAACGGGGCGATCTTCCTGCCTTACGTGGACGAGGTCTTCGTACAGGGTCTCACCCCGTCTTCGGCGCGGGCACGCATCCAGTCGCAACTCGAAACGATCGTCCCCTCCGCACAGGTGCAGGTCAGCCTGAAACCCGGCCTTGGCAATTCCGTCGATCTCGTCGGGGGGGTGGCGCGGCCGGACAACTATCCGATGCTGTCGCGCAACTACAAGATCCTCACGCTTCTGGCGACCGGGGGCGGCATTTCCCCGACATTGCGCAACCCGGTGGTCAAGCTGCTCCGGGGCAATTCGACCTACCTCATCACTGCCAAGGATCTCTATTCCAGCGGAAGCCGCAACACGACGCTGCGCGCCCGCGATACCGTCGTCATCGAAGAAGACGAGCGCAGCTTTACCGCCCTCGGGGCGTCGGGGACGGAAAGCCTTATCTTCTTCCCCAAGCAAGAGATTACCGCTCTGGAGGCCATGTCCCTGATGGGCGGGCTCCAGGACACCCGTGCCGACCCAAAGGGGGTGATGGTGTTGCGTGAATATTCTTCGCGCCAGGTGCGTTACGACAATACCGGCCCCGGGCGGCAGCAGGTGATCTTCACCTTCGATCTAACCTCGGCGGACGGCCTGTTCGCGGCCCGCAAGTTCAGGATCAATCCGCAGGACACCGTGCTCGCCACCGAATCTCCGCTGACCCGCACGCAGACCGTCTTCACCCTAATCGGCAGCGTGTTCGGCCTGACAGGTCAGGCGCGGACACTTTCGGCGAACTGAGACCGTCGGGCAAAGTGACGTCCTCAAACGAAAAGGCGCGCCGCACTGGCGCGCCTTTTGAGTTCTCGACCTGTCGAATATCCGACAGGGATCGACCTACATCTGCGGGCCGACCGATACGAGGTAGGCGTAGACATCTTCCATGCCCTTGCGCAGCTTGAACGCCATCTTCGAGCGCGCCGATTTGTCGTCGAGCTTTTCCTCGAGGAAAGCTGTCGGATCCTGCACATAGGAAACAAAGGATTCCTCGTCCCAGGTCATGCCAGTCTCGCCCAAGGCAGCGATCGAGTCGCCGTACTTGAAGTCTTGGATGCTGGCGACCTGACGACCGATCACGCCATAGAGGTTCGGACCGATCTTGCCGCCCTTGACGACATCCGTGCCATCCTCTGCCGTGATCGAATGGCAGGCCTTGCACTTGTTGAACTCTTTCGCCCCTGCTTCCGCATCGCCACTGCCAGTATGGCTGGCCGCGAAGGCGGACGTGGCCATGCTGGCCACAAGAAAGGTCGTCGTGAACATGAACTTCATGGTGAGTCTCCCATCAACACCGGAACTTCAGTAGGACTGCGCCGCAACCGCCGAGTCAACGACTATTCGCATGCAATTCAGGCGACTGCATGCGCGATGGCACAGCGTTTCCAAAGCGTTGCCAAGGCCTGCACGAGATGCTCGATATCCTGATCGCTGTGCAGCGGCCCGGGCGTGAAGCGCAGACGCTCCGTGCCCTTCGGAACGGTCGGATAGTTGATCGGCTGCACGTAGATGCCGAAATCCTGCATGAGGATATCCGCAAGCTGGCGGCATTTCACCGGGTCCTTGATCATCACCGGAATGATGTGGCTGTCATTCTGCAGATGGGGAATGCCGAGGTGATCGAGCCGCTTGCGCAGCTTCGCCACCTGTGCACGCTGCCGCATCCGTTCGGACTGGCTTTCCTTCAGATGCGCGATGCTGACACGCGCTGCTGCGGCGACGGCCGGCGGCAGGGCCGTGGTAAAGATGAAGCCGCTCGAGAACGAGCGGATGAAATCACATAGCGCGTCGGATCCCGAGACATAGCCGCCGACGACGCCGTAAGCCTTGCCCAGAGTGCCCTCGATTAGCGTGATCCGGCCGGCAAGGCCTTCCTGCTCGGAAATACCGCCCCCCCGCGGACCATAAAGGCCGACGGCATGCACCTCGTCGAGATAGGTCATCGCGCCGTGCTTTTCGGCAACCTCGACGATCTCCTTCATCGGACAGATGTCGCCATCCATCGAATAGACCGACTCGAAGGCGACGATCTTTGTCTTGTTCGCAGGCAGGGCCGACAGCTTGCGGTCCAGATCCTCGGGATCGTTGTGGCGCCAGATCACCTTCTGCGCGCGGGAATGGCGGATGCCCTCGATCATGCTGGCATGGTTCAGCTCGTCCGACAGGATCACCGCATCAGGCAGGCGGCTGCCCAGCGTCGACAGGGTCGCCCAGTTCGAGACATAGCCCGAGGTGAACAGCAGCGCGTCTTCCTTGCCGTGCAGATCGGCGATCTCACGCTCCAGCAGCAGATGCTGGTGGTTGGTGCCCGAAATGTTGCGTGTCCCCCCCGCGCCGCAGCCGCAGCTGTCGACCGCATCCTTCATCGCCTTGATGACCTTCGGATTCTGGCCCATGCCCAGATAATCGTTCGAACACCACACGGTGACCTCGTCGGGCGCATCGGCATCATGGCTGATCGCCCGGGGGAATTCCCCGCTTTTGCGCTCGAGCTCGGCGAATATGCGATAGTTGCCTTCTTCCTTGAGGGCATCGAGCTGCGCATTGAAAAGGGTATCAAAGTCCATGGGCGTCCTCCGGTCTTCTTTCTTGATTTGTCTGTTTGGGCGCGGGCAACATCCAGCGCCAGAGTTTCTCGTCCGGCAAGGGCAGGACCATGAACCAGTGTTCGAGCAGGGCCAGTGCCGTGAAGGCAGACAGCAGCGAGAAGCCGATGATGTCCGCGGTGTTGCTGGCGGAATAGATCCGCTCCAGCCAGCAGGCCACGGCAAAGGAAAGCGCCGTGATCGAAAGCGGGAACAGCCAGTTGAGCCGGGCATTGCGGAAATGGCTCGGCAGGTGCGACAAGGCCGAGGGCAGGAATTCCGTGTTGATCTTGGGCACGCCCAGGAACAGGTTCAACTTGGCCGAGATGCGGGCAAAGAACAGCACCGCAAAGGTCCAGAAGGCAAAGATGTTGTGGCTTTCCCGGGCAAAGAACCACAACCCGATCAGCGCCGCGACAAGCGCCATCTCGTGATAGGCGATGGTGCCCCAGGCGCGGATGAAGCGTTCCCATTCCGGCACGTTCTCGGGGCATTTCAGCCGGTTGGGCCCGGTCACGGTGCCGGTCAGAAAGGCCATCTCGATCCAGCCCCAGATCGCCAGCGCCGACAGAAAGCTGATATAGATCGTGTTCGCACCATGTTCGATCTCGCCGGTCTCGGCACTCAGAACGGGCGTGCTTTCGTAGAGGATGCCGGCCACACCCGCGGCAAGCAACGGCAGAGCGCAGAGCGTCGCGAGATGCCCCGCCCGTGGACCGCGGCGGTCCGCATAACGCACGGCCATCAGGATCGCTCCGGTGGAAAACCACCAGATGAAAAGCGCAAAAAGAGCGGCGATCCATGGGTCATTCAGCACGGGCCTGTCCTCTTCTCTGGGTCAGAAATATCCCGGGGGGTGTGGGGGGCTGGCCCCCCACGGCGATCACGTCAGTAAGCCGGCTCGAGGCGGGTGCTTTCGGGCACACGGTGCTTCAGCGCCGGAATGGTATAGAGCGACACGAAGCAGAGCGCCGCCTTGGCCGATCCGGTCAGTTCCCGGACCTTGCCGCCGAAACCGCCCTGCTCCTTGCCCTCGGCAATCTGCAGGTTGGCCTTCTGCAGGCGCTCCAGGGTGGGCTGCCAGCGCGGATGTTCGATGTCGAGCGTGATCGGGAAGATCTGCTCGGTCATCTTCGATGTCTTGGTATAGACCTCGTGCGCATACCAGTCCGGATCGACGCCCAGCGCTTCATGGAATTTGGGACGCTGGTGGTCGCGCACGTACATCGTGGCGAAAACGGCGGTGAGGAAGAATTTGATCCAGTAGACGTTCTTGCCGCTTGTCAGCTTGGGATCGGTCTTCATCAGCAGGGCGAAAGCCTCGCCGTGGCGGAACTCGTCGCCGCACCATTCCTCGAACCACTTGAAGATCGGGTGAAAGCGGTGCTCGGGATGCGCCTGCAGGTGACGGAAGATCGTGATGTATCGGGCATAGCCGATCTTTTCCGACAGGTAGGTCGCGTAGTAGATGAATTTCGGCCGGAAGTAGGTGTACTTCTTCTTCTGCGTGAGAAAGCCGAGATTGACCGCCACGCCCGCCTCGCGGAGCGCATCGTTGATGAAACCGGCATGCCGCGCCTCGTCCCGCGCCATCAGCTGGAACAGCTGGGTGATGTCCTTGTTGTTCCCGCGGCGCTTCATTTCCTTGTAGAGCACGCAGCCCGAGAATTCGGCGGTACACGAGCTGATCAGAAAGTCGATGAATTCCTTCTTCAGCGCGGGCTCCATCCCGTCCCAGTCGACGTGATCCCAGTCCTCGTTCTTCTTGAAGTGACCTTTGTTCGGGTCGGCTTCCATCGCGGCGATCAGCTCGTCCCAGTCCCGGCGGACGGGAGAGACGTCGATCGCGTCCATCTCGTCGAAATCGGTGGTGTAAAAGCGCGGCGTGAGCAGCGTGTTCTGCATCGCAAGGGCGGTGGCATCGTCGCTGTCGAACTTGGACTGCGCCTGCTGGACGGCGAGGCTTTCCTCGGCATTGGTGATGTCGGCGGTGTGCTTGGCTTGCATGTTCATAGCTTGACCTCCTCGGAGAAGGAAAATTCGCACAGCTCCATGACTTCGAAATCGCCCGTCAGGCGGGTCCAGAGCCGTTCCAGCTTGGAGGCGCGGAAGATCGTCGCCTCGCGGTCCTCGGTCACGATCTCACCGAAGGGGGCCATGATCTCGGGTCCGTGGACCTTGACCTCGTCTCCGGGGTGAATGACCGCACCGTTGTTGAAACGGACATGCGCGTGCAGGCTTTCGAACTTGTGGCTGATCTCGACGGTGCAGGGCGCCCTCTCGATATCCTTTGTCAGTAGTCCCATATTTCCGGTTCCCTTTTGCTTTACTTCAGCAGACTGGCGAAGACTGCTGAATTGTCCGCGCCGAACCCCATCAGGTCGGCGCCCCATCCGGTGCTGGGATCAAAGATCGCCAGACGCCCGTTTTCGGCACGCACGACGCGCACCGGTCCGTCCAGGGCCACCCGGGCCTTGGTTCTTTCACGGTCGAGCACCCGGGCGACACCCGAGACGAAACCGCCTTTTTCAGCTGAGAATTCCTTGATCAGGCTGCCATTCGCATCGAGCACGCGGGCCGAGCCGTCGAGCTTGCCGTGCAGGTACATCATCCGTTCGATCTGGACCGGCGATTCAGGTGGCGCCGACACGACCGGGCGACCGACCCAGACGTTGATGCTGACCATCATCAGGCAAAGCGCGACGAGGCTGAACATCATGCGCACCAGCACGACCGGCACCAGATCCTTTTCCGGGGCGTGGATGCGGGGACGAATGTGAGCGGTTGTCATCTTGCAACTCCTATTCTGCGGCGATCGCGGCAAGCTGCGGTTCGCGGCGCGCGATCTGCGGCGTGGTCACGCGGGCCTGTGCTGCGTCGGCGATCATCTCGGCGACCTTTGCCGCTTCGGGGATGCAGCGCAGGGCGGGCTGGGTGCGCTTCATGTACCAGGGGCGGACATGCGGCCAGCAGACGAGATAGCTGAGCCGTGTTTCCCCCAGCAGCGACAGCGCGATGGTGCCGGTGCCGTTCTTGCGCAGCGCCAGATCGGCCGAACCGAGCTGTGTGTAGGGCAGATTCAGCGTCACCGTCAGCGCCGCGCCGATGCGCATCGCGATGCGGCGGTTGGTGACGGTGTAGACGGTGGCACGGGCCTGCACGACGCCGACGATCATCAGCATGGCGATCACCACGCCGCCCATGATGAGGAAGGGAAACGCCGCGCCCAGCGCCTGACCGAAGGGCATCAGATCCGACACCGCGACAAAGCGCCAGACCGCGAGCAGGACGAAATATCCGGCCACCCATTTCAGATTGAGGGAGTCGAGGCTCAGAGCCAGCCAGTCAGGGCGCCCCTGCCACAGGATCTTTTCGCCCTCGGGCGGGGCTTCCGGCAGACCGAGCACCGGCTCGGAGGCGAAATCATCATGCGACATGGGGTACCTTCCTTTCGCTTGCGTTCGGATCAGAGCTGCGGTTCGAGCCGGTCAGTGCTGGCATAGAGATACCCGCCACCATAATAGCCGCTGATCTTGTCTTCTTCGAGCTTGGTCACCTGCGACGGAGCCGCGATCGTCGGTACCCCTGCGAAATGTTCGCCGAAGATCGACTTGATGTCGACACTGTTCGAACGGATCCGGGCCATCGTCATCGGCACGAGCCGTGTGCCCGTCCCGAAAGCGCCGTCGAGACCGATCTCGAGGTAGCGGACAAGCTGTTCCGGCTCGTCGATCCACATGTCGGTGATGCGCCCGACGATGGCGCCGTCCCCGGCACGTACCGGCAGGCCGCGCGGGTCACGACCGGCCGCGACGTGGAAATGCTCGGTCGCCGACATCGGCACGATCTTCGGGTGTCCCTTGCCGTCGAGCTCGGGCTCGTCGCGGCGTGTCGCCCAGGATGCGGGACCGACACCATCGGCCAGCGGGTTGCCCGTGGGATCGAAGGGGAAGCCGCCGCTGTCATGAGTGCGGGCCAGTGCCAGGGTGGTCCGGTCGGGCTGCTGGCCCGAGGGAACGGTCAGCACGCCGCGGCCATGCGGCAGCGTGAAGGTCTTGTCCGCAGGCAGCGGGAAGACACCGCCCGCATCCGCCTGCGTGCCATCCTCGTCCATGAGCGGATAGCCTTCGCGCATGTTCTCGCGCTGGAGCCACACGACGAGGGCGACGAAAAAGATGAAAAACAGCCAGAGGGAAATGCTGGCAAGGTCGACATTCCCAAAAATATAACCATCGGCCATAAGATGTGTCCTCCTCGGGGGTACGTGTCAGGTTGGGAAATCGGCAAGGCCAAGCCCTGTCGGTTTCTGCTGCGGTTGATAGGTTCTGCGACTGCTGCTCACGAGCGGGCCAAGGACCGCGAGCGTGATGAACAGAAGCGCGATCTCACTGTGATAGACGACCGAATATCCGGTCGCGGGGTTGTTCATGCCGGCACCCCAGGCGCCGGTCGTCACGATCTGGTTCACACCGTCCCGCACGCCGCCGCCGATCAGGGTCGATACCCCGGCCGCCGTTGCCTGCGCGGCACCCCAGGCGCCCAGCGCGAGGCCGCGCCCGGCAAGTCCCTCGACCGGCAGGGTCATCGCCGCGGTAAGGGTCGAGACGGCGAAATATCCGCTTCCAAAGCCGATCATGCAGGCCCCTGCAAAGAAGATCGCAGGAGAATTCATCGGCGCCGCAAATATCACGGTCGAAAAGGCCACGACCCCGGCCAGCAGGCCCGTGGCCGCCATGCGGTAGGTGTTCGCGCCGCGCAGCAGCATCCGCCCGGCAAGCCCGAAGCCGATCAATGCCCCGACCGACCAGGTCGCCGTCAGCAGCGTCGTGGCCGAAACCGACAGGCCGAGGATCTCGCCACCATAGGGCTCGAGCAGAACGTCCTGCATGTTGAAGGCCATCGTCCCGAGAAACACCACTGCCAGCAGACGGCCCGCGCTGCCCCCGGCCATGAAATCACCCCAGGCATCGCTGAACGAGGGTTGCGGCGCCTCGCGCTCTTCCTTGGACATCGCCCGGACGCGTTCCTGCTTCCACAGGGCGACCACGTTCAGCACCACCGTCACGACCGCGGTCCCCTGGATGACCTTGATCAGCAGCAGCGGGGTAAAGTCGCGCAGCAGCCAGCCGATGACGATCGCCGAAACACCCATGCCAATCAGGTACATCACGTAAAGCAGCGCCACCACGCGCGGCCGCGTCTCGTCCGTCGCGCGGTCCGCGGCGAGGGCGAGCCCGGCGGTCTGCGTCATGTGCATGCCGAACCCGGTCATGATGAAGGCCAGGCCCGCCAGAACCTCGCCGGCAAAGGGCACCTCGTGGGTCACGTCCCCGCCCAGCACCAGCAGGCAGGAGGGCATGATGGCAAGCCCGCCGAACTGCCAGAGCGTGCCGAACCAGAGATAGGGGATCCGCTTCCAGCCAAGCGCCGAGCGGTAATTGTCCGACTTGAACCCCAGCAGCGCCCGGAACGGCGCGAGCAGCACGGGCAGCGCCACCATCACCGCCACCAGCAGCGCCGAGACCGAAAGCTCGACGATCATCACGCGGTTCAGCGTTCCCAGCAGCATCACCCCGGCCATGCCGACCGACACCTGGAACAGCGCGAGCCGCAGAAGCTGGCTCAGCGGCAGGCCTTCGCTCGCCGCATCCGCAAAGGGCAACACACGAATTGTAAGGGAACGAAGTGCCGAGGCCCGGAAGATCATTTCGTGAACTCCAACGCTTGCGAGATATAGAAACCTGAGTTGATCCGCCCGAGGTCGCGCAGGTTTCCGGTGTCGCGCACCGTTTGTGCCAGCGTGGCATGGGCATGGGGGATCATGATGGGGGACCGGTCGGACCGCGGGAACGCCTTGCCCGCATACCACATCGTCATCAGCAGCGGCGTGCGCGGCGCGACTGTGAAGATCACGCTGCCGCGGGTGCGCTTGGCCAGCGTGGCGAGCGCGTTGCGGATATCCGCACCGGTATAATAGATCAGGCTGTCCATCGCCATCACATGATCGAACGTGCCCAGATCGGCGGACAGCATGTCCCCGCTCGCAAAGGTCACGTGATCCTGCAGCTCTTGCGGCAGGCGCTTGCGCGCGATCTCGACCAGCGACGGCGAGATGTCGACCGCCGTCACCAGAGCGCCCCGTGCCGCCAGTTCCGCCGTCATCTGACCGGCGCCGCAACCGGCATCGAGCACCCGCAACCCGTTCAGATCCTTCGGCAGAGCCCCCATCATCCGCGCCCGCATCCGGTCACGGCCCTGGCGCACAGTCTCGCGGATCCGGCTCACGGGAGCGTCAGATGTCAGACGCTCCCATGTGCGGGTCGCGGTGCGGTCGAAATAGTGTTCGACCCGGGCTCTGGTGGCATCGTAGGACATTTCAGTCGAATCCCAGGAGTTCGAAAATGTCGCGGTCCGGAAGCGATTGCGGCGTCAGATCCTCGACCCCGGCATAGAGCCGCTGCGCCAGCCGGATGTACTCAGCCCGCGCGGTGACGATGTCTTCTTCGTCCGGCATCTCGAACAGCGTCTTCTTCTTGAGGCGGGACCGGCGGATGGCGTCGATATCGGGCATATGCGCGATCCGCTCGAAGCCGACCGTGCGGCAGAAGCGGTCCACCTCGTCCGTGTCCTTGCTGCGGTTCGCCACGCATCCCGCCAGCCGCACCTTGTAGTTGACCGACTTGGCCTGCACGGCGGCGATGATCCGGTTCATCGCATAGATGCTGTCGAAATCGTTGGCGGTGACGATCAGCGCGCGGTCGGCATGCTGCAGCGGCGCCGCAAAGCCGCCGCAGACCACATCCCCCAGCACGTCGAAGATCACGACGTCGGTATCTTCCAGCATATGATGCTGCTTGAGCAGCTTCACCGTCTGTCCCACGACATAACCGCCGCAGCCCGTGCCGGCAGGCGGCCCGCCCGCCTCGACACATTTCACGCCGTTGAAACCGGTGGTGACAAAATCCTCGGGCCGCAGCTCCTCGGCGTGGAAATCCACGTCCTTGAGGATGTCGATCACCGTCGGCTGCAGCTGCCCGGTCAGCGTGAAGGTCGAATCGTGCTTGGGATCGCAGCCGATCTGCAGCACGCGCTTGCCCAGCATCGAAAATGCCGCCGACAGGTTGGAGGACGTGGTCGACTTGCCTATCCCGCCCTTGCCGTAGACCGAGAACACCTTGGCCCCCTCGATCTTCATTGTGTCGTCCTGATGCACCTGCACCGAGCCGTCTCCGTCGAGGCCTTTCAGCACCGGCGGCGCCGCGACTCGCCGCGCCTCGAGCCCGGCTGCCTCGCGCATGTTCGCCATCGCGGCGGGCGGTTGCTTGGTATCCAATGGGCTCATGAGTGCCTCCCTTGGAAGCAGGAAAAGACCTGCTCCTTCATTTTGCCGAATAAACTCCGGGGGTATGGGGGCTGGCCCCCATTCCGGCCGGAAACGATATCGCAAAGGCGTGTCATTCTGCTGCCACCCCTTCCATCCGGTCCTCGAGCGCATCCGCCGCATCCTGCAGCGCCGCCAGAGTGGCCGCATCGGGTTGCCAGTAGGCCCGGTCATGGGCCTCCAGCAGTCGGTTCGCCATGCGCGACGAGGCGGTCGGGTTGAGCTCGGCCAGGCGCGCCCGCATCTCGGGATCGAGAACGAAGGTCTCCGAGATCCGCTGATAGACCCAGGGGTCGACCTGTCCGGTCGTCGCCGACCAGCCCATCGTGTTGGTGACCTGCGCCTCGATCTGGCGTACGCCCTCGGAGCCATGCTTGAGAAGCCCCTCGAACCATTTGGGGTTCAGCGAGCGCGAGCGTGTCTCGAGCGCGACCTGATCCTTCAGCGTGCGCACCTTGCCGGCACCCCGTGTCTGGTCCGAGATGTAGACCGCTGCCTCCTGCCCGCCCTTCGCACGCTTCACCGCGCGGGCGATGCCGCCCAGCGTGTCGAAGTAGTGGTCGACCGTTGTGACACCCAGCTCGACCGATTCGAGGTTCTGATAGGCGAGGTCCACGTCCTTGAGCGCGCGCTGCAGGAGCTTCGGATTGGCCGAAGCCTTGCCGTTCACGCCATAGGCAAAGCTCTTGCGCGCCTCGTAGGCATCGGCGAGCTCGTCCTCTTCGCCAAAGGCCGAGGAATCGACCAGCAGGTTCACGTTCGACCCGTAAGCCCCTTCGGCATTCGAGAAGACGCGCAGGGCCGCGGTTTCCATGTCGACCCCCATGCTCTCGGCATAGGCCAGCGAATGGGCGCGCACGAAGTTCATCTCGACCGGCTCATCGGCCATCGCTGCCTTCAGCGCGGCCTCGGCCAGCATCCGGGTCTGCAGCGGCAGCAGATCGCGGAAGATGCCCGACAGCGTCATGATCACGTCGATCCGGGGACGGCCAAGCTGTTCCAGCGGCACGAGATCCGCGCCGGAGATCCGCCCGAAGCTGTCGAACCGCGGCTTGGCCCCCATCAGCGCCAGGGCTTGGGCCAGCGGCGCGCCGTCCGACTTGATGTTGTCCGAACCCCAGAGCACGAGCGCCACGGTGCGCGGCATAGAGTCATGTGTCTCGAGCAGCAGCTGCGCCTGTTTCGCGCCATCGCGGCAGGCAAATTCCGTCGGCATCCGGAACGGGTCGAAGGCGTGAATGTTGCGCCCTGTCGGAAGCACGTCGGTCGACCGGATCAGATCCCCCCCGGGCACTGGTTCGATATACCGACCCGACAGGGCGCGCATCAGCGCCGGAATTTCGGTCTGCTCTTTCAGCAGCCCGTCCACCCGTGCGCGTGTCTCGGCGTCCAGACCCTCGATCAGCGCGAGGTAATCGGCGCGCTGTGCATCCGAAAAACCCTTGCCCATGATGTGCAGACCATCGGGGATCAACGCATTTTCGGTCTCCAGAAGCTTGAGCCAGAGCGCATCCGGGCCGATACCGGGCATGTCCACCGCTGCGGCCTGCTCGACGATCAGCGCTTCAAGCTCACCGCGCGTGGCATCTGCCGGATCCATCGAGCGCCAGCGTGTGAGGCTGTCCTTGAGCTCCTGCAGGCCCTTGTAGAGACCCGATTGCGCCAGCGGCGGCGTGATATGCGTGACCGTCACGGCACCGGAGCGGCGCTTGGCCAGGGATGCCTCGGACGGGTTGTTGGAGGCGTAGAGATAGACGTTCGGCATCTCGCCGATCAGACGATCCGGCCAGTCGCGCGCGCCAAGACCCGCCTGCTTGCCCGGCATGAATTCCAGCGCGCCATGCATGCCGAAATGCAGGATCACATCCGCCTCGAGCGTGTTCTTGAGCCAGAGGTAGAAGGCGGTGAAGGCATGGGTCGGCGCGAAGCCGCGCTCGAACAGAAGGCGCATCGGGTCGCCCTCATAGCCGAAGGTCGGCTGGACACCCACGAAGACATTGCCGAAATGCTTGCCAAGCACGAAGACGCCGCGCCCGTCGGACTGGATCTTGCCCGGCGCCGGGCCCCAGACAGCCTCGATCACCTTGAGCGGCGGCGTGGTGCGCACGATGGTATCGGCGCTCACGTGATCGGCGACATTGGCCTCCTGGCCATACTGCGCCGCGTTGCCTTCGAGGATCGAGGCGCGCAGCTGGTCCACCGTTTCGGGCGGCTCGACCTGATAGCCTTCGGCCTTCATCGCGTGGAGCGTGTTGAAGAGCGACTCGAACACCGAAAGATAGGCAGCCGTGCCCACCGCGCCGGCATTGGGCGGAAAGCCGAACAGGACGATCCCGACCTTCTTCTCGGCATTGCGCTTCTGGCGCAGCTTCGCGAGGCGCAAAACCTTTTCCGCGAGGCTGTCGATACGCTCGTGGCAGGGCGCCATCGCCTTCGTGGCGGACTGGCTCTGGCACATGTACTGGCAGCCCTGGCAGCCTTCGGGGCCATGGCGGCCGCCAAAGACGGTCGGGTTGGTCGCGCCGTCAAGCTCCGGCAGGGCGATCAGCATCGTCGTCTCGATCGGGCCGAGACCCTGCGGGCTGTTGGCCCATTGTCCCAGCGTCTGGAATTCCAGCGGATGCGCCGCGATATAGGGAATATCCAGCGCCTTCAGGACCTTGATCGCGGCGGCATTGTCATTGTAGGCCGGCCCGCCGACAAGGCTGAACCCGGTCAGCGAGACCATCGCGTCGATCCGCGCGCCGGTTTCGGTCAGGAAATACTTGTCGATCGCGGGGCGCCCGTCGAGCCCGCCGGAAAAACCCGGGATCACGCGCAGTCCGCGCTCCTCGAACTTGCGGATGACCACATCGTAATGCGCCGTGTCCGAAGACAAAACGTAAGAGCGCATCATCAGCAGGCCGATGGTGCCGATCGGGTCCTTCGGGCCGGGCAGGTCGGCAAGTTTGGTGGTGATGCGGTCGGGCAGATCGGGATGGTAGAGACCCACATCGGGGTATTCCACCGGCGCCGCGCCAACAGCGCCCAGCCATTCCTGACGGCTCGCATACTTGCCCAGCAGGTAACGGACCATCGCCTCGATATTGTCGTCCGAACCACCCAGCCAGTATTGCATGACGAGGAACCAGCTGCGCAGATCCTGCGCCTTGCCGGGGATGAGTCTCAGGATCTTGGGAAGACGGCGCAGCTGCTCCATCTTCTTGGCGCCGCTCTCGGTCGAGGGCTTGGAAGAGCCGCGCAGGCGCTTCATCAGGGCCATCATGCCGGAGGCGGGCTTGGACATGTCGAGCCCGCCGAGCTTGGTCAGCTTGATGATCTCGGCATCGGCGATCACGCCGATCATGCCGTCGACACGGTCGCGTGCGGCCTGCAGGTCGGGCAGGATCGGGCGCACATGCTCTTCGAGGAACAGGAGGTTTGCGACGACCATGTCCGCGGTCGCGATGGCGGCCTTGGCCTGCAGCAGCGTCTCGGGGTTCTCGCCCCATTCGGCAGCTGCATGCACGCTGACCATCAGGCCGGGGAAATCCTTTGCGAGACGTTCGGAGGCACGGGCCACGGGACCCGCGGCATGCGAATCAAGAGTGATGATCACGATGGAATAAGCGCTGTCGGCGCGGGCTATGTCGAAATCATCGCGCATAATGTGCCTTTGCTTCATACAGCGTGTCGACGCTGATTTCGGCAACACCGCGCTCGACGGCATAGGCCTCCGTGTTTCTCTTGGCCTTGCCGCGGACAAAGAACGGGATCTTCTTCAGTTCCTTTTCGGCGGTGGGCAGCCAGACAATTTCGATGGGCCCGGTATGGGTGTCGTCGGCATGGCTGCGCGCGGCATGAGCAGCGGGCATGTCGGCTTCGGCTTCCTCGACCCGCGGGACGGCCTTGCCGCCATGATGACTTGCGCCCGCATCGTCGTGGAATTCGAAATCGTCGCGGAACATGTGCAGCAGGTGTTCCTCGAGCCCCATGACCAGCGGATGCACCCAGGTGTCGAAGATCACGTTCGCGCCTTCGATCCCCATCTGCGGAGAGTAGCGAGCGGGGAAATCCTGTACATGGACGGGCGCGGAGATCACGGCGCAGGGGATGCCTAGACGCTTGCCGATATGGCGCTCCATCTGCGTGCCGAGGATCAGTTCCGGGGCGAGCGCCTCGATCGTACGCTCGACCTCGAGATAATCATCGGTTATGAGAGCCTCGACGCCGAAATCCTTGGCGACCGCGCGGATGTTGCGGGCCTGCTCGCGGTTGTAGCAGCCCATGCCGACAACCTCGAAACCCATCTCGTCACGCGCGATGCGGGCGCAGGCGGCGACATGCGTACCATCGCCGAAAAGGAAGACGCGCTTGCCGGTGAGATAGGTCGAATCGACGCTTGCCGAATACCAGGGCATCCGCAGGCGCGATTCGTCGAGTTGCGCCTCCATTCCGGCGAGGCTGGCCACTTCTGCGATGAAATCGCGGGTGGCGCCGATGCCGATGGGCACGGTCTTGGTGAAGGGCAGGCCCAGCTCGCGCTCCATCCAGCGGCAGGCACTCTCGCCGGTCTCGGGAGACATCAGCACGTTGAAATGCGCGGCACCGAGCCGCTTGATGTCGGAGGGGGACGAGGTCATCGGCGCCACGGCGTTCACCTCGATCCCCATCTCGAGCAGCAGCCCGGTCAGTTCGGTGATGTCGTCGCGGTGGCGGAAGCCGAGTGCCGTGGGTCCGATCAGGTTGCAGGTGACGCGGGCGGTCTTTTCGACCGGCTTTGCCAGATGGCGGCAGATCTGGAAGAAGGTCTCGTCCGCGCCGAAATTTTCCTTGCGCTGGTAGCTCGGGAGTTCCAGCGGGATCATCGGGATCGGCAGGCCCAGCGTTTCGGACATGCCGCCGGGATCGTCCTGAATCAGTTCCGCCGTGCAGGAAGCACCGATGATCATCGCTTCGGGCTTGAAGCGCTCATAGGCTTCGAGGCAGGCGGTCTTGAATAGATGCGCCGTGTCGGAGCCGAGGTCGCGCGCCTGGAAGGTGGTGTAGGTGACGGGCGGGCGGTGGTTGCGGCGCTCGATCATGGTGAAGAGCAGGTCGGCATAGGTGTCGCCCTGCGGCGCGTGCAGGACGTAGTGCAGGCCGGTCATGCCGGTGGCGACGCGCATTGCGCCGACATGGGGCGGGCCTTCATATGTCCATACAGTGAGCTTCATGTCAGCGCCGGAATGGGGGCCGGCCCCCACACCCCCGGAGTTTTTCCGGCAAGATGAAGCAGCGAGGTCAGGATCATTCCGCGGCCTCCAGCTTCAGCAGGTTGCGGCGGCGCAGCGGGCGGGAAAAGAGACCGGCAAGGTCGCCCGCCTGTTCGTAGAAATGCACGGGCGTGAAAACCAGCTCGATCGACCACTTGGTGGTAAGGCCTTCTGATTCCAGCGGATTGGCGAGGCCGAGGCCGCAGATGCTGAGATCCGGGCGGGCGGCGCGGCAGCGGTCGAGCTGCTTGTCGACATCCTGGCCTTCGGCAAGGGTCGGACCCTGAGCGAGCAGGTCGAGATCGGGCGACATCACGGCGCGGTGCAGGAAGGGAACGCCGACCTCAATCGCTGTCATGCCGCATTCGCGGGTGAGGAACCGAGCCAGCGGAATTTCGAGCTGGCTGTCGGGGAAGAAGAAGACCGACTTGCCGTTCAGGATCTCGGAAGCCTGGGCGACCGCCTTGCGGGCGCGGGCGCGGGGCGCTTCGGTCACCTGGTCGAAAAGCTCCTGCGAGACGCCGAATTCCAAGGCGACGGCGCGCAGCCAGGCGGTCGTACCCTCTTCGCCGAAGGGGAAGGGCGCGGCGATGTGCCGGGCACCGCGACGCTCGAGCGCGGCATGGGTGTCGGTCAGGAAGGGCTGGGTCAGGGCGAAGACGGTATTTTCACCGACACCGTAGGTTTCGTCGACATTGGCGGCCGGAAGCACGCGAATCGGTCCGATCCCCATCGCTTCGAGCAGACCGACGGCCTGCTGTTCCACCACATCGGGCAATGCGCCGACCAGGAGCAGGGCACGCTCGGACGTTTGCGGGAGCACCGGCACCATGGAGGCGAGGCAGGCATCTTCGCCCTGCGTGAAGGTCGTCTCGATCCCCGAGCCGGAATAGTTCAGCACCCGGACGCGGGGCGCGAATTTCTCGGTCATGCGCTCGGCGGCGCGGGCGAGGTCCAGCTTGATCACTTCGGACGGGCAGGAGCCGACGAGGAAGAGCTGGCGGATGTCGGAGCGGCGTTCGAGCAGTTGCGACACCACGCGGTCGAGCTCTTCCTGTGCATCGGCAAGACCGGCGAGGTCGGTTTCCTCGAGAATCGCGGTGGCGAAGCGGGGCTCGGCGAAGATCATCACGCCGGCCGCCGATTGCAGCAGATGCGCGCAGGTGCGCGATCCGACGACGAGGAAGAAGGCGTCCTGCATCTTGCGATGCAGCCAGATGATCCCGGTGAGACCGCAGAAGACTTCGTGCTGGCCGCGCTGTTTCAGGACCGGCGTATCGGAGCAGCCTCGGCTCGGCGGGGGAGCGAATCGGTCGGTCATGCGGCGACTCCCGCTTGCTGCAGGCGCGCCTGCCGCAGCTTCCAGAGGAACTGGCCGGCATTTATCACGTAGGCGATGTAGGCGGCGAGCGCGAGAACCATCAGTCCTGCAGGGGCCAGCGCAGCGGAGAAGAGCGCCCAGACATAGGCGGTGTGGAGCGCGATCACCACGAAGGAAAACACGTCCTCCCAGAAGAAGGCTTCTGCGAAAAGGTATTGACCGAAAACGACTTTTTCCCAGATCGCGCCGGTCACCATGATCAGCATCAGGAAGGCAGTCTTGATCAGGATCGAGAGCGTCGCCGCATCGTATCCCGCACCGGTGAGGAGGTACCGAAGAACGAGAACCAGCGAGACGAGAAAGGCGAGGAATTGCAGCGGTGCCAAGATGCCCTGAATCAGGGTCCAGACCGAGTCATCCCGGCGCTGACGCTGTTCCGGGGTGTAGAGGAAAACTGCTTTTCCAGAAGGGGGCGTGGACTGAGACATGGTTGATTCCGTGGCTGCTGTTAAGCAAACGTAACTCCCGCCGCGTAAAAGTGTCAATTAAAACTTACACAATTTGGCTGTCTGCTTTTGAACGGGCCGAATTCCGGTTTTGGGTTAGAATCCTGAGCGTTTCCATTGTTTTGAATGCCGATTTGGCGAGAATATCTGTTCGATAGCAAGCTCTGCCACGTAATGTGTCAATTTTCTTTGACAATTTGATCTGCGGCATTGACTATAAGTGTACATGTTCTGAGCCATGCTTGCGGAACCGGCCCCTGTGACGCCGCGGCTCTGGTTTGTGGGGATATTGCCATGACGCACGACCAAAGCTCTCATGACCGCGCGCTGGAAGAAGCCGGCCGCCCGGACATCGCCTTTCTGGCAAGCACGGTCATCAAGACCCTCAACGGCAAGTCCGATGACACCCGGTGTGCGGTGCGCACCAGCATGCTTCAATGGCTCCTGACGGAATGTCAGCGCAGCGTCGGCTATGACTCGGGCGTGACGCTCGCTGGTTTGCGCAATGGCCGCCTGCTCCCCGACCAGATCGTGGACACCTACATACCCGAGGCTGCCCGCGCCCTTGGAGCGATGTGGGCCAGCGACGAGATCAGCTTTGCCCAGGTCACCATCGCGACCGCGCGGCTACAGGAGCTTCTGACGCATATCTCGGTGCCGTGGTGCCCTGAGGCCTCGAATCTCGAGGATAGCGTTACCATTTTGATGGTTTTGCAGGCAGATGACACCCACAGGCTGGGCTCGCATGTCGCAATCACGCAGTTGCGCCGCCTGGGCGCCACTGTCCGGGTGCTGTTCGGCACCGATGCTGATACACTTGCAGAGATGGTGACCGAGGAGAGCTATGACCTGCTGATGTTTTCCTGTTCGAACAAGGACACACTTGCAACCATATCAGAAATCATTAAGTCGGTGAGGTCGCTGGTCGAGGAAGCCCCGCCCATGGCACTGGGGGGATTGGTGCTTGACCTTGCAGACCGAGTCAAGGAAACCACCGGCGCTGATCTTGTCACGTCCGATGTCAGGGTAGCCTTCAAGTTGTGTGACCGAAAAAGGCAGAAGTTAAGAACCTTGGCGAAATGATGAATACGACCCGATCCAGCTTCTGGAGCAATGGCTCCATTCCCTTGATAGAGCCAGAGCTGTTGTCGAGCATCATCGGTGTGGCTTCGGACATTGCACTCGTCGTCTCCGGAGAAGGTATCATCCTGTCGGTTCTCATCAACCGCAACGACACATCCTTCGGCAATCTGGAACACTGGGAAGGTCGTCACATCCACGACTTCCTGAAGCCGGACAGCCTTCCCAAATTCGACGCCGTGCACCAAGACTACAAGAACGGCAAGATACCGGTCAAGTCGGTCGAACTCAATCACAGCGACAATGCGAACTGGGAATTCCCGATCCGCTACAGCTTTCACCCTTTCGGCACAGAGAACGCCCTCCTCATGCTGGGCCGGGACCTGCGGCCCATCGCGGAGACGCAGCGCCAACTCGTGCAGGCGCAAATGTCGCTCGAACAGGGCTATGAATCGCGCCGGGAATTCGACGCGCGCTATCGCCTTCTTCTGCGCACGGTGCGCGATGCCGTCGTGTTCGTCTCGGTCGCGGATGGGCGGATCAAGGATGCGAACGATCCTGCCGCCGCGCTTCTGGGGACAACGCGTGACGAACTTCTCGGTGCCGCGTTCAGCCAGGAATTCCGCGACCGCAAGCGCGAGGAATTCATCGACGGGCTGGTCAACACCTCTTTTTCCGACGCATCAGTCGGGATGGAGGTCCAGTCGCGCCGGGGTCGCCAGAAGATTATCCTGACGCCTTCCGTGTTCCGCGCGGGCGGCGAGCGTGTTCTGATCTGCCGCATGACGACGGCCGATGACGTGAAGGCCAAGCATGACGATCTGAGCGTGAATCTGGGTATCCTCTTCGACAAGGGTGCCGATGCGGTTCTGTTCACCACCATCACGGGTGTCATCCAGTCCTGCAATGACAGCTTTCTGGACCTGATCGACGCCGCGCATCTGGTCGACATCAAGGGCCGCAACCTGTCCGAATTCCTGGGTCGGGGTCAGATCGACATGTCGGTCCTGATCGAGAATGCCCGCCGCTCCGGTCAGATGCGGATGTATTCGACCAAGCTGCTGAACGATTTCGGATCCAAGACTGCGATCGAGATGTCGGCCACCTATCTCAATGACCGCACCGAGCCCGAGCTCGGCTTCGTGATCCGCGATGCGAGCCGCGTCGATGCGATGCGCAAGTCGCCGATGCAGGGCTCCGAGGATTCGAGCCGCAACGTGATGGAACTGGTCGGCTCGGCGACGCTCAAGGAAATCGTGACCGAGACCACCGATGTCGTCGAAAAGATGTGCATCGAGACCGCCGTCAGCCTCACGCGGAACAACCGCGTCGCTGCCGCCGAGATGCTGGGCCTGTCGCGTCAGAGCCTGTACGTGAAACTGCGCAAATACGGCCTGCTCAGCAAGGAAGTGGACGGCGACGCCTGACGCCGCGCCCCCGCTCTCCGCTAACGGTTATCGAAGCTCGATCTGGCGTGTTCTAGAACTTGCGGCGACTCGAAATGTCGTGTTTAGTTTACACATGAGTGTCAGCACAGATTTACACCCCCGCCAATATCCCGAACCCGCAGCAATGCTGCGGCTGATCAAACCTGTCACATGGTTTCCCCCGATGTGGGCCTATGTTTGCGGGTTGATCGCCTCGGGGCAACCGATGCTTGCCAACTGGCCACTGCTCATTCTGGGCGTGCTGCTTGCCGGTCCGATCGTCTGCGGAATGAGCCAGGCGGCAAACGACTGGTGCGACCGGCATGTCGACGCCATCAACGAGCCCGACCGCCCGATCCCCTCGGGGCGCATACCGGGTCGCTGGGGCCTCTGGATCGCGATCGCAATGTCGGCGCTCTCGCTTGCCGTCGGTGCGCTGCTCGGCACCTGGGGTTTCATCGCCACGATTGTCGGCGTGCTCGCCGCATGGGCCTATTCCGCCGAACCCGTGCGCCTCAAGCGGTCGGGCTGGTGGGGGCCGGGCCTCGTGGGTCTGTCCTATGAAACGCTGCCCTGGTTCACCGGCGCCGCGGTCCTGTCGCAGACCCTGCCGGCAACGCCGGTCATCCTTATCGCCCTGCTCTATGGCATCGGCGCCCACGGGATCATGACGCTCAACGACTTCAAGGCGCTGGAAGGCGACCGCCAGATGGGCGTCAACTCGCTTCCCGTGACGCTTGGCCCGGAAAAAGCGGCTAAGGTCGCCTGCGTGGTGATGATCATCCCGCAGATCATCGTGATCCTCGCGCTGGCAAAATGGGCTCACCCCGCCCATGCCGCAGCCGTGATGGCACTGGTCCTCGGCCAGATCTGGGCGATGACGGTGATGCTGCGCGACCCCAAGGCCAAGGCGCCGTGGTACAACGGCACAGGGGTCCTCATGTATGTGAGCGGCATGATGGTCTCGGCCTTCGCCCTGCGCACCGTGGAGATGCTTCCATGACTCTCAGCTGGTTCTCGATCCTGCGTCTCGGCCTCGTTCAGATGGCCTTGGGGGCGGTTGTCGTCCTGACGACAGCGACGATGAACCGGGTGATGGTGGTCGAGCTGGCACTTCCGGCGATCCTGCCCGGCCTGCTGGTCTCTCTTTACTATGGCATGCAGTTCCTGCGCCCGCGTTTCGGCCATGATGCCGATGCGGGTGGCCGCCGCGTGCCCTGGATCATCGGCGGCGTCGCGGTTCTGGGCCTCGGCGCCCTCGGCGCGGCCCTGTCTGTCGGCCTCATGGGCCGTTCCGCGCCGCTCGGGATCGCCGCCGCGATCCCTTCCTTTATCCTCATCGGCCTTGGCATCGGCGCAGGCGGCACCAACCTTCTGGCGCTGCTCGCCTCCCGTGTGGCGGATGGACGGCAGGCTGCCGCGGGCAGTGCTGTCTGGATCATGATGATCTTCGGCCTTGCGGCAACCGGCATCACCGCCGGCATCCTGCTCGACCCCTACAGCCCGGCGCGGCTCGTCGCCGTCACCGCAGGTGTCGGCGTCGTAGCGCTGATCCTCGCGATCATCGGCACCTGGGGGCAGGAGCGGGTCCCGGCCAAGGCACGGCCCAAACCCAACCGGGACCTGAGCTTTGCACAGGTTGCCCGCGAGCTCTGGGCCGATGCGCGGGTGCGCCGCTTCACCATCTTCGTCTTCGCCTCGATGCTCGCCTACAACCTGCAGGATCTCATTCTCGAGCCCTACTCCGGCCATGTCTTCGGCCTGACGGTCGGTCAAAGCACGCAGCTCGGCGGGATGCACCATGCGGGCGCCCTTGTCGGCATGCTGGCGGTGCTGCTCTCGGGCACGCTGCTGGCGCGGTGGGTCGTGGTGCCGATCCGGGTCTGGATCGTCGGCGGCTGCCTCCTCTCGGGCATGTCCCTTCTTGCGCTCGCCTGGGGCGGTATACATGCCACGATCTGGCCGCTCGCCGCCAACGTCTTCACCCTCGGCTTTGCCAATGGCTGCTTTGCCGTGGCGGCCATCGGCGCGATGATGACCCTCGCCCGCGAAGGCGACGAATCCCGCGAAGGCATCCGCATGGGCATCTTCGGCGCGGCGCAGGCCATCGCCTTCGGCCTCGGCTCCTTCCTCGGCACCGCGGCCACCGACATCACGCGCAGTTTCATGGCCTCGGACGCCTTGGCCTACGGCTCCGTATTCGCGGCCGAAGGCCTGGTTTTCCTGATTGCAGCCATTCTGGCACTGAACCTCACAACAGACAAAGTGGCGGAACCTGACACCGCCCTCGTACCGGGAGAATGAGAATGTTCGATGTCGTTGTCGTGGGCGGAGGCCCCTCGGGCGCCACAGCCGCCGAAGATCTGGCCCGTTCCGGTCACGCTGTCGCCCTTCTCGACCGCGACGGACGCATCAAGCCCTGCGGCGGCGCCATTCCTCCCCGCCTGATGCAGGATTTCGCCATCACCGAGGATCAGCTTGTGGCCAAGGTCAACACCGCCCGCATGATCTCTCCTTCCGGGCGACATGTGGACATCCCGATCGAGAACGGCTTCGTCGGAATGGTCGACCGCAAGGATTTCGACCCCTTCCTGCGCAACCGCGCCGAGCAGGCCGGGGCCGAGCGCTTTACCGGCACCTATATCCGGATCGAGCGTGAGGGAAAGAAGCGCTTCGTCGTCTATCGCGACAAGGAGAGCGGCGAGGAGCGCAGGCTCCAGACCCGGCTGATCATCGGTGCCGACGGCGCACGCTCCAAGGTGGCGCGCCAGCACGTGCCCGGCGGCGACCGCATTCCCTACGTCCTCGCCTATCACGAGATCATCGAGGCGCCCGAAGCCAATGCGGTCTATGACCCGCTGCGCTGCGACGTGATCTATGACGGTGCGATCTCTCCGGACTTCTACGGCTGGGTCTTTCCGCATGGCGGCACAACCAGCGTCGGCATGGGCACGATCCTGCCGGACGTTAATCTCAAGGATGCCACCAGGGCGCTGCGCCTCGCCTCCGGCCTCGCAGACTGCAAGACCCTGCGCCGCGAAGGTGCGCCGATCCCGCTGAAACCACTGCGGTTCTGGGACAATGCCAATGACGTCGTGCTGGCCGGTGACGCCGCCGGCGTGGTCGCCCCCTCCTCCGGCGAAGGCATCTACTATGCGATGGTCGGCGGACGCGTGGCCGCGACGGCTGCGGCCGCGACGCTGGTATCGGGCCGGATCACCGACCTCGCCCTCGCGCGGCGGCTCTTCATGCGCGAACACAAGCAGGTGTTCCGCGTGCTCGGCGCGATGCAGGACGCGTATTACCGCAGCGATTCGCGCCGCGAACGCTTCGTGTCGCTCTGCCACGACATCGACGTTCAAAAGCTGACCTTCGAGGCCTATATGAACAAGAAGCTGGTCAAGGCGCGCCCGATGGCGCATCTCAAGATCGGGATCAAGAACCTCAGCCACCTCACCGGCCTCGTACGGGAGACCTATGTATGACCATCGAAATTCCCGCCTGGGTGAATGGAACTCTGGTTCCGGTGGACAAGCTCGAAGCGCATGTCAAAGGCTTGCGCCACAAGGCCGTGTCCATCTTCGTCACCCGCGGGAAAGACGTGCTGATCCAGCGCCGGGCGATGGGAAAGTACCATACGCCCGGTCTCTGGGCTAATACCTGCTGCACCCATCCCGAATGGGAGGAATCGAGCCTCGACTGCGCGAACCGGCGCCTGTCCGAGGAACTCGGGATCACCGGCCTCGCCCCCGATTACCGGGACCGCGTGGAATACCGCGCCGATGTGGGGAACGGGCTGATCGAACACGAGGTCGTGGACATCTTCGTGGCCGAAGCATCAGCCGATATGGTCGTCGATCCCAACCCGACCGAAGTGATGGAAACCCGGTGGCTGAGCTATGACAGCCTGCTGGCCGAGGTCAGGGCCACCCCGTCGGCTTTCACGCCGTGGCTGCGGATCTATCTCGACACCTATGCAGAGCGCATCTTCACGCCGGACATTCTCGCGCGCGCCTGAAAGCAGCCCTTCGGCCGCGACACACCGAAGCCCACAGACCACCTGCATCTTTCACCGATCACCCCGAACCTCGGCAACGGAGGACACCTCCCCCGTTTCTCCGGGTCTCAAATATCCCGGGGGAGTCGCCACAGGCGACGGGGGCAGCGCCCCCATCCTCCCTTCCGGACAGATCCCAATCCCTCAGACAGAGCGCAGCGAGACGACCCGGCTTTCGCGGCCCAGCGCATTCTGCACGCAGCGCAGGATATCGAGCCGGGTGAGACCTGCATCCAGATACATCTCCTCCGGTGATCCCTGGTCGATGAACCGGTCCGGCAGAGTCATCGTGCGGACGCGCAGACCGCGGTCCAGCAGACCACGTGCCGCCATTTCCTGCAGCACATGCGCGCCGAATCCGCCGCGCGCGCCTTGCTCGACCGTGATCAGCGCCTGATGATTGCGCGCGAGCTGGCCGATCATGTCCATGTCCAGAGGTTTGGCGAAGCGCGCATCGGCGATGGTGACCGAAACGCCATCCTCCTCAAGCAAAGCCGCCGCGGCCTGACATTCCCCGAGATGGGCACCGAAGGACAGGATGGCGACGTCGCTGCCTTCCTGCAGGATCCGTCCCTTGCCGATCTGCAGCACTTCACCGCGCCGCGGCATCTCAACACCCGTGCCGTTTCCGCGCGGATACCTGAAGGCGATCGGGCCAGCTTCATGCGCGGCCGCGGTCGCGACCATGTGCATCAGCTCGGCCTCGTCTGCTGCGGCCATCACGGTAAAGCCGGGCAGGTTGCTGAGGAAGGCCACGTCGAAGGACCCGGCATGGGTCGCGCCATCCGCTCCGACGAGGCCGGCGCGGTCAATGGCAAAGCGGACCGGAAGACCCTGCAGCGCCACGTCATGCACCACCTGATCGTATCCGCGCTGCAGGAATGTCGAATAGATCGCGCAGAAGGGTTTCAGACCGGACGCCGCCATGCCGGCCGCAAAGGTCACGCCATGCTGTTCGGCAATCCCCACATCGAAGACCCGCGCCGGAAAGCGGTTCGCCATGATGTCCAGACCGGTACCCCCCGGCATCGCGGCTGTCACCGCGACGATGTCCGGATCGCGGGATGCCTCGTCGGTGAGCGCGTCGCCGAAGACCTTGGTATAGGACGGTGCACCGGGTTTGGATTTTGACTGCGTCCCGCTCGCCACGTCGAACTTGGACACGCCGTGATACTTGTCGGCACTCGCCTCGGCGGGAGCATAGCCCTTGCCCTTGACCGTGCAGCAATGGATCAGCACCGGGCCGGTCGCCCTTGCCCGTGCCGCACGCAGCACCGGCAGAAGCTGGTCCATGTCATGCCCGTTGATCGGACCGATATATTCGAAGCCGAGCTCCTCGAAGAGTGTGCCCGACCCCTGCATCGCGCCGGTCACGAGCTGGCGGGCGCGCTTGGCGCCGTCGCGCATCGGCGCCGGCAGAGCGGCTTCGAAGCCTTCGGCCAGGCTCTTGATCTTGGCCAGCGGTTCGTTGGCATAAAGACGTGACAGATAGGACGACATCGCTCCGACCGGCGGCGCGATGCTCATCTCGTTGTCGTTGAGGATGACGAACAGGCGGCGGCCATCTGCCCCGGCATTGTTCATCGCTTCATAGGCCATGCCCGCGCTGATCGCGCCGTCGCCGATCACCGCGATCGCATCGCCGGTGGGACGGCCCATGTCTCGCCCGACGGAAAAGCCGAGCGCTGCGGAAATCGAGGTAGAGGAATGCGCCGCGCCGAACGGGTCGAACTGCGATTCAGCGCGCTTGGTGAAGCCTGACAATCCATCCTTCTGCCGGAGCGTCGACATTCGGTCGCGCCGACCGGTGAGGATCTTGTGTGGATAACACTGGTGGCTCACATCCCAGATCAGCTTGTCCATCGGAGTGTTGAACACCGCGTGGATCGCGATCGTCAGCTCGACGACGCCGAGGGATGATCCGAGATGTCCCCCGGTCTTCGAGACGACCGATATCAGTTCCTGTCGCAATTCGCCGGCCAGTTTCGACAAGTCCCGGTCTTCCATCCGGCGCAGATCGGCCGGGCCGGCGACGCGGTCGAGCATCGGTGTGTCGGAAAGGGTCATGGCAGGCATCCTTTCGGAGAATGAGATGGCGTCACGCTCTGATCGGGATGCGACAAGAAACGTGACGCCAATATCCTGTAGCCAACAGGACGGGAACCGGGGTGTGATGGACCCCCCGACATCCGACCCGAACCGGAGGCGCGGGTCAGATCTGGCTGGGCATGGGGCGATCGGTGCCGCCCCCTGCCGTCAATCGTAGACAGGCGCTCCGGAAGCGGCGAGTTCGGGATAGTTTCCGATCACGTTCGTTCCCTGCAGCGGCTGCTGATAGCCCTTGTGGCAGGTCTTGCAGGCGGCCTTGGGCGCATCCTGGTAAACCGGTCCGAGACGTTCGGGCGGATAGACTTCGGTCAGGGGCACGAGATAGTCGTTGTTCATCTCCTGCACCATCGAGATGCCCAGCAGTTCCGTCGCCCATTGCGGCGTCACCTGACCGGGGTCGTAGAAGGCCCGGCTGTTGTGACAGAAGACGCAGTTCACACCCAGCGAGTTGCTGATGTAGTTCATCAGCGAGAAGGTGCGTTCGGCATTCTGCCAGGTCGGCACCTCGGGGTCGGACGGGTATTCGTCCGCATGGGCGTCAAGGTTGTGCACCTTGATCGACTCGGTCTTGAGCAGGTAGGTCTCGAGCGCATCGGAGGGCAGCGAAGTGTACTGCGACTGAACCGTCACGCGGTTCTGCACGGCCGCCCAGCCTTCGGCCGCCTTGTTGACGGGCGCGATGCGGAACCAGATGTCCGACGGCACGTTCTGACCGCGGTGGCAGGTATAGCAGGTAACACCCACCTCCTTGTTCGCGTTCACGTGGCCGGCCCAGTTCTCGTTGATGTTCTGGGTCATCTGGATCATCCGGCGCGCCACGACCTTGGTATAAAGGTCGTCATTGCCGTATTCCTCGAGCGCCACGTCACCGTGGCAATAGGCGCAGCCCTGTTCCGGGGCGACCCACTGGGTGATCGCGCCCATCACGCGGTTGAAGTTGTTCTCGGTCAGATCGCCCAGCACCTGAACGTTCTGATAGAGGTCCTTGGCCAGCGGCTCGCCATCTTCGGGAATGAAAGGCTCGTCCGTGTACAGGGCTTCGATCGCGGGATCGGGTGTCGCAAGCTCCGACTTGAACTCGGTCCGGGACATGCCCGTCCCGGCCGGGCCGGTCTGGATCGACGCCGTGGCGAACGGTTGCCCCAGCGCGACCAGCGCCACCACAACGAGCACTGCCGTCCCAAGAGATCCCACCAGGATGGCCGGGCCGTAGATGTCGGCCGGGCGATCCGCGTTCCATTTGTTGAACCAGTTCGGCAGCATGTCAGTTCCCCTGTCCAATGAAGGTTTCATAGGAGCCGTATTCGCCGTACCCGTAGGAGCCGTCATACATCGGAGCGAAATGATGCTCCTGTGCCCAGATGAACCAGTTGTCCACGACCGTGCCGGTCAGAAGGATGCCGATGCCGCCCGTGATCGGGGTGAGAACGGCGAACCACCAGGCCCAGCGGTGAATGCCTTCCATCGTGGCGTTGAAGCCCATGGTCCAGCGCCAGAACAGGGCCGCACGTTCCGAGGCCGTGCCACGGTCGATGATCTGCTCGAGCTCGCGGTCGCCGCCGTAGCGGGTCACGGCCAGGATGGTTCCGCCATGCATCGCGAAGAGCAGCACGGAGCCATAGAGGAAGACGATCGAGAGGCAGTGGAACGGGTTATAGTAGAGGTTGCCGTACCGTATCGAGAAAGCCGTGGTCCAGTCGAGGTGTGGGAAGATCCCGTATGGCACCATTTCTGACCAGCTGCCCATCAGGATCGGCCGGAACAGGCCCAGCACGAGGAACAGCCAGATGGCCGAGCCGAAAGCCCAGGCGACGTGCTTGCCCATCTTGTGTTCCTGGGCGAGCATGTAGGAGCGCGCCCACCAGGACATGACCGCCACGAGCAGGAAGAAGCTCGCGATCATGTACCAGCCGCCATCCTGAAGCGGCGGCATCTTGAGCCCGTATTCAGGCGATGGCGGTTCCAGCGCCAGCCAGAAACCCTGGCGCAGGAATTCCGGGATCGACCAGTTGACCTGGGCCAGCATGTTGATCCCGATGATGTTCAGCGCGAGCGTCCCTGTCGCCAGTGAGACCATTCCGGTCCAGCCCAGGTAGATCGGGCCGAGCTGCGCGTTGCCGATCCAGCCTGCGAGGTTGGAGAAACCCGGCTTGATCATGCGCTCTTCGGTAAGGGTGCCGTGGTCGTCGAGACCCATTTCCGGCTCTCCGCGGACCTGCACCTGCGTGAAGATGTTTTGGTATTCAATCATGGCCATGTCTTACATCCCCACCACATTGGAGCCCCAGATCGGCAGCTCGAGCCACCAGTTCCACCATTCCGGCCAACCCTTGGTCCAGACCGGGCCAGAGATGATGATGCAGACCGCGGAGAAGAACACGGCGTTGATCGCCAGCAGGAAGCCGAGGCGGTGGATGCCCAGGGTTCCGATCGAGTAGCCGATGAAGTCGCGGAAGAAGGTGTCCTCGTGATCCGGCGTCTTCATGTCCTCGCCCTTTTCAGGGTTCGCTGCCGACAGGATCAGACCGCCATGCAGCGCCAGCGCAAACGTGGTGGTGAAGAACAGCGTCACCGCCAGCATGTGCGCCGGGTTGTAGTGGAAGTGCAGGTAGGCGTAGCCGGTGTTGGAAACCCAGTCGAGGTGGCTGAAGATGCCATAGGGAAAACCGTGTCCCCAGGCGCCCATCAGCAGCGGGCGGAAGATCACCAGCGTCATGTATGCCAGGATCGCGAAGGCGAAGGCGAAGGGCACGTGGTACCCCATGCCGAGCTTGCGGCAGATCTCGACCTCGCGCAGGGCCCAGCTGATGAAGGCGCCGGTCGCGCAGAAGGTGATGATTTGCCAGAGACCGCCTTCCATCAGCGGTGCCGCGCCAAGACCATAGCTCAGGTCAGGCGGCGGAATGTTGATGAGCCAGGGGTTGAAGGTGCCCTGATGGGCCGCACCCCAGAATATGAGCATGGTGCCCAGAAGGGCAAAAAAGGCAGTCGTGACTCCGAAGAAGCCCACGTAGAAGGGCCCTACCCAGAAGTCGAACAGATCGCCGCCGATCAGCGTCCCTCCGCGGACGCGATACTTTTTCTCGAAGCTGAGCAAAGCCATCTTCATGATCTCCGCGTTTTGCGGCGCGTTCCCCCCGGGGACGTCGGCCGTCATTTCCAAAGTTTCTTATCGTTTACTGCGGGCAACCGGTCGGTCGTGTCAGGCTGCCCGCAGAGATGTCGTGATGTGCCGCGAGCCCCCCGAAGGGGGCCGCGCGTTTACATGCCCGCTTGCGCGGCTGTCTCGAACCAGTTGACGCCGTTGGACAGCACAACCAGATGGATCATCACCGCCAGCAGGAAGAGAAAGACGCCCTGTGCCACGAAGACGCGGCGGGGGTCGAAGATGAGCCAGATCTTGTAAAACTTTGCCATTTTCTATGTCCCCCTCAGAACCACGGACGCCAGATGAAGGTCGCCAGGTGGGCAACCACTGCAACCGCCGAGAACAGCCAAAGGCCGCTCATGTAGACGGAATGCAGTTCCTGCGCCTGCTCGTCGGTAAGACCTGTGAACGACAGGTCGGTATTATCAGCCATGAACTTTCCTCCGGAATGTTAGTGCTGACGCCGCAATACCCGCGGCCGGGTCCTCGGGGGCGCGTCCCCCTTGGCCTGTCCGCCCCTTTGTGGAGCGGTCAGTCTCGTGTTCCCGTCCCTTTCAGGCCGAGAAAATCAGTGGCGTGATCCGGTCCGCTTCGGCCCAGGCGCGGGCCAGCGGCCCATGCATGTTGAGCGTCTGCCGCTGGAACACGTCGAGCATCCACGACGCGGTGGCGAATGGGATCGCGACCAGGAAGATGATGCTGAAATAAAGGTGGAACTCGGCACCACGCTTCGTGTGATGCGCCCGGGCGCGCGGCCCGTTCGTGGTAAAGTCCGTCATGATGTCGGTCCTCCTGTTGAACTCGAAAGTGCCTGAACGGTCTCGAGAACGACCCGTTCGGCTCCTTGCTTGAGCGCCGCAGCTTCAGCCGCGTCGCGCAGATTCTTTGCCGCCGAGATCCGCGTCAGCACCGGGTGCTGCGCGACGATCCGGTCCAGCTCGGCCTGGGCGTCGGTGTCCCATGGGAAATCCCGGCGCAGCGGCGTGAGCGTGGCATCGGCCTTGTCCATCTCGGTGCCCAGCGGCAGGATGTGGAACAGCGCGTCGAACAGGCTGTTGCAGACCTCCTGCAGCACGTAGGTCGCCCCGGCATAGCCCATCATCGGCGTCCCGGTATGGCGGCGGATCGCGGCCCCCGGAAAGCTCGCCGGTATGAAGGAGGGCTGCGGCCCGTGCCCGGCCTTCATCTCGGCCAGGTACATCTTCTCGTTGATCGACCCCATCACGATGAGCGGGCGCTTGGCATGCATCATGCTGCGCACTTCCTCGTTATTGGTCTTCTTGCCGGCCACGCGGGCGACGGCAAAGGCGCAGGGCAGACCCAGATCGCCCTCGAGATAATTGCGGATGCCCCGCGCATAGGTCTCGTTCGCGACGATCGCGAAACTCGCCGTGGCAAAGAAATCCTGCGTCACCGAGCGCCACAGATCCCAGACCGGCTTCAGCGTCGAATGCTTCTCGCGCTCGATGAAGGGCTCGGGGTCGAGACCCGTGAGCTCGCCGAGCTTGCGCAGGAACTTCGTCGTGCTGTCGACTCCGATCGGCGCCTGCAGATAGGGCTTGCCCAGAACCTCGCAGAGGCCGCGACCGAATTCGCGGTACATCGTGATGTTGACGTCGGCATTCACCAGATTGCGCATTTCGGCGAGATGCGCGCCCAGCGGCATCACCATGTTGACCTCGGCCCCCATGCCCTCGACCAGCCTGCGGATCTCGTGCAGGTCGCTCGGCATGTTGAACGTGCCATACATCGGCCCGAGGATGTTGACGCGCGGCTTCGCACCCTCTTCGCGTTTCTTCTCGGGCGGCATCCGGCCCTTGGTCATGCCGAACTCGGTGAAGATCCAGGTCATCGCGCGGTCGGCGCATTCCCACTGATCCTCGTCGATCGTGCGCGGCAGGAAGCGCTGGATGTTGGTGCCCTGCGGCGTCACACCGCCGCCGATCATCTCGGCGATCGACCCTGTCACCACCACGGCGGGCAGCGCCGGATCGAGCGTCTTCCAGGCCCGCTTCATCGATTCCTCGGTGCCCGACCCCATCTCGCCTTCGCCAAGGCCCGTCACCACGATCGGCAATTCATGTGGCGGCAGCGCGTCGGTGTAATGCAGCACGGATGTCACCGGCAGGTTTTCGCAGCCCACGGGGCCGTCGATCACCACCTGCAAGCCCTTCACGGCGCAGAAGGCATAGATCGCCCCCCAGTAGCCGCCGGCCCGGTCATGATCCTGGATCAGCATGGAGAACCCTCCCCTGCTTCATCTTGCGGGATAAACTCCACGGGGGTCTGGGGGTGTGAAACCCCCAGTCCGGCAGTGAGGATCCGAACGGCGTTCATATCATCTGCTCCGCTTTTGCGGCGCGCGCCTGCTTGTCGAGCTTCTTCTGGTGTGCGGCGCGGAAATCGGGACGCAGGTTCGGGGTGCCTTCCCAGATGCCGGCCGTGTCGCCTTCGCCCACTCCGGCAAAGAACGTCTTCATCGTTTCCATGCGCTCTTTTCCGGCGATGGCGGCGTTGATCACCTCGGCGAGGGATCCCGCGCCGGCCGGTCCCATCAGGGGCCGCGCCGAGATCAGGTTGGTGTAGTAGAGCGCCGGAATGGCCATCTGCTTGGCCTTTTGCACGACCGGAGTGGTGCCGATGGCGAGGTCCGGACGGATCGCCTCCATCGCGGCGCAATCGTCTTCGAGCGAGGCGCGGAACTTGACCTTGATGCCCTTGGCGCTCAGCCATGCGGCGTCGTCCTCGGACCATTTCGACTTGGCGCAGGCGGTGCCGACATAGCGCAGATCCGCGCCGCTCTCGACCAGCAGCCGGGCGACCAGAAGCTCGGAGCCTTCATAGCCCGACAGCGTGATCGTGCCGTCGATCCGGTTTCCGGCCAGGGCACCCTTGATCGCCGGAAGGAAGGCGTTCTGGGCGGCCGCAACCTGTTCGGCGGGCAGCCCGAAGGCATCGCCTATACTGGCAAGCCAGGATGCGGTGCCGTCATAGCCTACGGGCGCGGAGCCGACGATCGGGCGGCCGGCAGCTTCGAATTCACGAACCGCGGCAGTGTAGAAGGGATGGATCGCCGCCACCGCGCCGCAATCGAGCGCTGCATAAAGCTCGCGCCATTCGCGGCAGGGCACGACCGGGCCGGCGGCCAGACCAAGCGGGGCCAGCATCGCGCCGATCATCATCGGATCCGCCGGGAACATCTCGCCCAGCAGGGAGACGGTCGGGCGATCCGACTTGCCCTGCGCGGGACGTGCCACCGGGCCGGCCTCGGCCTCCTTGCGGGCATAGTTCAGCATGGCGCCGGCAAGGACGTCCTTGGCCTCAGCATGGGTCGGGATGCCGAAACCCGGCACGTCGATACCGACGATGCGCACACCGTTGATCTCGTCCGGCAGCAGCCGCAGCGGCACACCGGACGCTGTGGGCACGCAGAGATTGGTGACCACGATTGCGTCGAACCGGTCCGGATCGGCCATCTCGTGCACGGATTCGCGGATATCCTCGAAAAGCTTGCCGGTAACGAGCGATTCGGAATTGAATGGAACGTAGCCCACCGAGCGGCGCGCGCCGTAGAAATGAGACACGAAGGTCAGGCCGTAGACACAGCAGGCAGAGCCCGACAGCACCGTCGCCACACGCTTCATCCGCAGGCCGACACGCAGCGACCCGAAAGCGGGACACATCGATTGCGGCTTGTCATGCGGACCCTGCGGATAATCTGCGGCGAACTTGTCGAGCATTTCGGAATTGCCGGCCATGCGGGCGGCCTTTTCCATCTCGGACCCCGAATGGCAGCCAAGGCCATCCACCGGTGCTTCCACGGAGGGCACCTCGGCGTCGCGCGGGTGGCCCATTGTCACGTCAGCCTTGTCGGCGGTGTCATATGTCACTTCATCGGTCATGCGCGTCCGGTCGGTTTTAAATCATCGTTTGATGCGGTTCTCAGGATGTCCCGAAGCAACCGCGCGATCTGTTCGGGCCGCGCCGTTTCCAGCGCGTACCGTGCGTCGCCCTGGTCGGGCTCGGCCTTGCGGTCAGGCGTCGTCATAGACGACCTCCAGGGATTCCATCGGCATGGCATTCTTGCCGCGCATGTCCTCGGCCGTGGCCGGAACCAGCTGGTAATCTCCGCCGGTATCCTTGGCGTCGAACAGGCCGAGCAGCCCGTCCTGGTCCAGCGGCGCCGGCTTGACGGGCGGTGCAACACCCACCGCTTCGGCCAGCTCGGCGAACAGGCTGCCCCACTGGGACTGCATCGTGCCGACGATCTGGTAATTGGCGGATTTCTTGCGCAGGTCGTCATCCTGCGGGATCGCCGCCAGAACCGGGATCTTGACCGCCTTGGCAAAGGCCTGCGCCTCGCCCGAATGGTCGTCCTTGTTGATGACGAGGCCGGCGACACCGACATTGCCACCGAGCTTGCGGAAATATTCCACCGCCGA
This sequence comes from Rhodobacterales bacterium, assembly GCA_038260405.1. Lineage (GTDB taxonomy): Bacteria > Pseudomonadota > Alphaproteobacteria > Rhodobacterales > Rhodobacteraceae > Puniceibacterium. Next base: position 83,961 of record JBBSNW010000004.1, read on the forward strand.
GCAGACATTGTTCGCGACATAGAGCGACTGGAGGTCGTTGGATGCGACCAGGATCACCTTCTGTGCCATGTCCCGCGCGATCGGCAGACCGAAGCCGCCGCAGACCACGTCACCCAGGAAGTCGAGCAGCACGTAGTCGAAGTCCCAGTCATGGAAGCCCAGCTTTTCCAGCAGTTCGAAGCCGTGGATGATGCCACGCCCGCCACAGCCGCGACCGACTTCCGGCCCGCCGAGTTCCATCGCGAAGACGCCGCCACGCTTGAAGCAGACATCGCCGATCTTCACTTCCTCGCCGGCCAGCTTCTTGCGGGTCGAGGTTTCGATGATCGTCGGGCAGGCCTTGCCACCGAACAGAAGCGAGGTCGTGTCGGATTTCGGATCACATCCGATCAGCAGCACGCGCTTGCCCTGCTCGGCCATCATGTGGCTGAGATTGGCGAGGGTGAAGGACTTGCCGATGCCACCCTTGCCGTAGATCGCGATGATCTGCGTCTTCTTGGTGGCTTCCGAGGGGATCACGTCCGCGAGGTCTTCGTTTGCCTCGTCGCGCAGGCGTTGGTCGAAATCCTTGAGATTCGGCACTTCGTCTTTCATGCTGCGTCCTTCCAGTTCAAGATCATTTTCAGGCATGCGGCGTCTTCGAAAGCGGTGCGGTAGGCACCGGGCGCATCCTTAGCGGCGGATTGATGGGTGATGAGGCCGTCGAGGCTCAGCGCGCCGCTTTCGACAAGAGCGCGCGTGGCGGCAAGATCGGCATGGGTCCATTCGGCGGCGACGCGGAAACGCGCCTCTTTCATGAAGGCCGGCGGGAACGAGAATTGCAGCGGCTGGGTGTAAAAGCCCGCCAGTACGATCTCGCCGCCCTTGGCGATCCGGGTGATCAGGTCATTCAGAAGCGCGCCGTTGCCCGAGGCGTCATAGACGCTGGTATAGTCGCGGCGGGTATCGGCATCGGGGTGGATCACCTCGTAGCCCATTGCGCCGGCCTGACGGCTTTCGTCGATTTCCCAGACTGTCGGTGCAGGCGCGCCGGCGGCGACGGTCAGCCGCGCCAGAAGCCGCCCGAGGACGCCGTGTCCCACGATCAGGTCCGGCACCGCCTTGTTGAGGCCGGCCATCGCATGACGGGCTGTCGCCGCCAGGGCCAGCAGCGCGCCCTGCGCTCCGTACCCGGAATCGATTCGCGTCACGCGGTCCTTCTTGGTCACCACACGCCGTGCGGCACCGCCAAAAAGCCCAAAGGCGCCCTCGTAACAATTGGCCCCGGGAACAAAGACATGATCTCCGGGTTTGTAGCCCGTTCCGCGTCCCGCCTCGACCACCTCGCCGGCGGCCTCGTAACCGGGAACCAGCGGATAACCCATGCCCGGAAACGGAGGCATCTGGCCGGACCAGAACAGTTTTTCCGTTCCGGTGGAGATGCCCGAATGGGCAATCTCGACCACCAGATCATCAGCACCCGGATCGGTCAGAGTCAGCGTGTCCAGACATAGATCCTGTGGACCTCTGAGTAGGACGGCTTCGGTCTGCATGATGCTCAGCTCCTCTGATCTGCACCCATCCGAAGCGAATCTTTCAAGACCCTTGCGGTTGGATGTCACACTGTCAGTTTAAGCTTACACATCGTTGTGTCAATAAGAATGGACAGATCGCTGTCAGTTCAGGTCGACAATTTGCGCGCAGTCACTACTTGGGTGACGTAGGGGCGCGCCGAGCGGTGAATTTGCGTATCGACAAACCCGACCGCACTGCACAGCGCCGAGATCCGCGCCGCAGACCGTACGGTGCCGGTACGCATTGCCATTGTATAGAAGGCAAAATACACGTCTGTGGCAGCACTTGGGGTGGCTCCGCCCGACATCGGCTCGGAAATCACGAGCCGTCCGGAGGCGGGCAAGGTGGCATGCACCTTGGCCAGAAGATGCCGCACCGTCTCGTCTGAATGATCGTAGAGAACCCGTATCAGGGAGATGGCGTCGGCACCTTCCGGCAGGGGATCATCCCGAAACGATCCGGAGTGGGTGTCAACTTTAGTTGACAGGTTCGCACTGTTCATACGTGCCTCCGCCCCAGCCACCACATGCGGCAGATCGAACAGGCTCACACGCATTTCAGGATAGGCCTGCGCAACCGCCTGGGCGAAGGCCCCGAAGCCGCCGCCTACATCGAGCAGATGCCGCGTGCCCTTCAGCGAGACCGCCGCAAGCGTGTCCTCTGCGACCAGCCCCTGCGACTGCGCCATGAGATCGGAGTAGGTGCCGGTGACCTTTGGGTCAACCGCGCCGCGCGCGCCAAAGACATAAGGCCAGAAATCCGCGAGCTCGGTCTGAACCTCTCCGCGCAGCAGGGCCACCGGATCCTTCAGATCGCGGTAGAAGATGTCGTGATGCCGAATCATCTGTTCCAGACCGGGCACGCCCAGCATCGCGGCCCCCAGACGCGCAGCGCCGAACCGACCGTCCTTGTGACGGTGCAGAAGGCCCATCGCCGCGCCGGCTTGCAGAAGCTGCGCCAGGCGTTCGGGCGGAATGCCTGTACCTTGGGAGAGTTGCTGGACGGTGCGCGGCCCCTCCATCACCTGATGGGGAATGCGCAACTGCACCAGAGCGAACAGGACCTGAGAGCGGACAAAGCCCTGCACCATGTCGAAAAGCTGATCACCATCGCGCCGGGCGAACCCGCGAGTCAGCGGAAAAGCTGCGGCCCAACGCTGAAACCTTGGTTGTGCGACAATCCGTGCGAGACGCGTGCGCCAGTCGAAACGCTGCCGCGATGTGGTCACGGGAGGCTGCTCCGCGGACAGGACCACGGGTTCACGCCCGGGCTTGGACGGGCTGCACGACGGGCATGATCTGTTGCGCCTGTTTGCGGACCATCTCGGCCAGCATCGCCTCGCCCGGACAGGACGGGATCGATGCGATCGCGCCGGACAGGATGTTCTTGAGCCTTTGCGTCGCGCCGTCGACACCAAGCTGTGTCACTGCGTTCGGACGTCCGTGCAGATCGTCCTGCCCGGCGGGCTTGCCCAGCGTCGCCGCATCACACAGCGCGTCACGCAGGTCGTCGGCGACCTGGAAAGCCTCGCCGATCCGGGCGCCCAACTCATACCAGGGCTCGGAGTCCTGACCCGCGGCCAGGGCGCCCATCTGCGTCGCGGCGATGAACAGCGCTCCGGTTTTGGAACGGTGATAGGCCGACAGATCGATCTCTGCTTCGCTCTCCCAGCCCTGCCCCGCGCAGATGCCGCCGGGCATGCCGGTCTGCTGCGCAAGCGACAGGACAAGCTGAATGCCTCGATCAGGCGCTGCATGGGAGGCGCGGGCCAGCACCTCGAACGCCAGAACGATCAGCGAATCACCCGTGAGCACGGCCAGCGGCTCGGAATAGGCGCGATGCACGACGGGCTTGCCCCGCCGCATGTCCGCATCGTCAAAACAGGGCAGGTCGTCATGTACCAGGCTCGCACAATGGATCAGCTCCAGCGCCGCCGCGGCCGCATCCGTGAGTTCCGGCCGGTCATCGCCGCAGGCCAAAGCCACCGAGACGAGGATTGTCGGGCGAATCCGCGCGCCACCGGGTGTGATCGCATATGTCAGCGCCTCGGAGAGCTGGGCCGGGGCAATGCCCCCCTGCCCGATGGAAACGGCGTTTCGCACTGCGGCGTCAATACGCGCGTTCAAGGACATGGGCGGGCTCCTGTTTTCGAAGAGTGTCACTATAATCTGACACAAATGTGTAAATCATACTGGACACATGCGGTCCTCGAGTCAACAATCCGGATATGAGCGTGACGCAAAATCCTGCTGAAAAAGTGAAGAACGGCCCTGTCGTGGTGATCGGCGCTGGAATTGGTGGGCTTTGTGCTGCGCTCAGGTTGGCGCATGCCGGTCTGGATGTCACGGTCGTTGAACGGCATGGCGCCCCCGGTGGCAAGATGCGACAGGTGAACGGCGTCGATGCAGGGCCCACCGTGCTGACGATGCGAGGCGTTTTCGATACACTTTTCGACGATGTCGGTGAAAGACTGGACCGTCACGTAGACCTCATTCCACAAGACATCCTCGCCCGGCACTGGTGGCCCGACAGCGGACCGCTGGACCTTTACGGCGATCCGGCGCGCAGTGCCGACTCCATCGGTGATTTTGCCGGTGCCGCCGCGGCGCGGGATTTCCTGAAATTCTCGGCCCGCGCCCGGCAGCTGTTTCATGGCTTCCAGGGACCGGTCATGGCGGCCCCTGCCCCGACCCTCACCACCCTCACCCGGCACGTGATAAGCCATCCCGGCCTCATTCGCGCCATGGCGCCCCTCTCGACCTTCGCCGGATTGCTGAACCGGTCGTTCGCTGATCCGCGTTTGCGCCAGCTATTCGGACGCTACGCGACCTATGTCGGCGGCTCACCATATGCCTCCCCCGCCCTGCTCGCCCTGATCTGGGAGGCCGAGGCCGGCGGCGTCTGGTGCGTGCGCGGCGGCATGCACGCGCTCGCCCGCGCCATCGCCAAGCTTGTCCACGCGCGCGGCGGCACGCTGCGCTACCGCTCGGACGTGACGCAGATCGTGACGGGGTCCGATGGTGTCGCGGGTGTGATGCTGTCGGATGGCGAGATGCTCGCGACGCGCCAGGTGGTTTTCAACGGCGATCCCCGCGCACTCGGGCTGGGCCTGCTGGGCGGGGATGTGAAAGCTGTCGCGCCAAAGACCTTCCGCGCGGAACGCAGCCTCTCGGCGAATGTCTGGAGCTTTGCCTCGCCGGTAGACGGACCGGATCTCGTGCATCACAACGTCTTTTTCTGCAACGATCCGCGGCGCGAATTCGACGATATCGCAAAAGGACGGATGCCAACGGACCCGACGCTCTACCTGTGCGCCGAGGATCGCGGACAGGGCACAAAGCCGCCCGGGACGGAGCGGTTCGAGATTATCATGAATGCGCCGCCGCTGAACCGGCGTCCCGCGGCAGCCGAGGATTACCAGACATGTCACACCCGGACCTTTGCCAGCCTGTCCCGTTTCGGCCTGACCTTCGCAGAGCCGCCGGGACGGGAGGCCCTGACCATGGCGTCGGATTTCGAGACGCTGTTTCCCGGGACAGCCGGATCGCTTTACGGGCAGAGCCCGCACGGGATGACGGCGGCGCTGGACCGGCCGGTCGCGACCACCCGGGTGCCGGGGCTGGTGCTGGCGGGGGGTGGCGTGCATCCGGGAGCGGGAGTGCCGATGGCGGCGCTCTCCGGGAAGCACGCGGCCGAGGCGATACTGAAGGGCCGAACTTCAACCTCGCTGTCCCGCCGAACGGCTATGCCTGGTGGTATGTCGACGGCATAAGTGCAGACGGACAGCGCGCCGTTTCGGTCATCGGCTTCATCGGCTCGGTCTTTTCACCCTGGTACCGCTGGTCAGGTCGGCGCGACCCCGAGAACCACGTCTGCATGAACGTCGCGACCTATGGGCCCGGCGGTCGGTTCACCATGACCGACCGGGGCCGGGCCGCGCTGCGGCAGAGTCCTGAGATGCTGCAGGTCGGACCATCGTCGATGCACTGGGACGGCACCACGCTCGTCATCCGGATCGACGAGATTTCCGCGCCGCCCATCATCTCGCGCGTGCGCGGCGAGATCCGCCTGACACCATGCGCGATCACGGATCGGGAATTGCCGCTCACGCCCGACGGCGCGCATGTCTGGCGGCCCTTCGCACCGGTCTCGCGGATCAGCGTCGATCTCGAGGCGCCGGGATGGCGCTGGGACGGACACGGCTATTTGGATGCGAATTTCGGCACGCGCGCGCTGGAGGAGGACTTTTCCTTCTGGACATGGGGCCGCTACCCGGCACGCGGTGGCAGCACATGCTTCTACGATGCGACGCGGCTCGATGGATCGGAACTGGCGGCGGGCGTGCATTTTGATGCTGACGGCACCGTTCAGGAAATCCCGCTGCCGCCGAAGCGCGCCATGCACCGGTCACTCTGGGCGGTGCGGCGGGAAACCCGGGGCGATGTCGGTTCAACCGCCCGACAGGTGATGAACATGCTCGATGCGCCGTTCTATTCACGTTCGATGGTGCAGACCGTTCTGGACGGAGAGACTTGCACGGGGGTGCATGAGGCCCTCGATCTGACGCGATTCCGCTCGCCGCTCCTCAAGCCCTTGCTGGCGGTGAGGGTGCCACGCCGCTCCGGATGGACGTTCTGATCACAGCGCCGGAATGGGGGCTCTGCCCCCACACCCCCGGGATATTTCAGACCCGGAGAATGAGGGGGTTCGTTCTTCGCATTCGATGTGTCCGGGTCGTGGCGGGTCAGGCCTTTTCCGGATTGAGCTTCCAGACGGAAGCGTTCAGGGCGCCCGCGATGGTCACCCAGAGGAGATAGGGTACGAAGAGCAGCCCGGCGATCCAATCCACCTGATAGAGCGCCACCAGCGTTATCGCGACCGAGCACCACAGGGCCGACAGGACGATCATTCCGAGCTTGATCTTCTTCAGGCCGAAGAAGACCGGCGTCCACAATCCGTTCAGCGCGATCTGAAGCGACCAGAGCGCCATCGCGACGCTGTTATCCTCGGACATCGCCGCGCGGGCGCCTGCCGTGGCCATGCAGATGTAAAGGGAGGTCCAGACGACCGGAAACGCCCAGTCGGGCGGTGTCCAGGACGGTTTGACGAGATTGCGATACCAGTCACCGGGCGAGAACAACCCGCCGGTGGATCCGGCCGCAAAACAGGCGGCAAGGAATATTGTCATAAGAAGCCAGAACATGCTCTTAGGTAGAGCGCGCCGACCCCCTTATCAAGTCCTCGCGTCGTCGCTGGTCGGTGGCGGCAAGCTGGGTCAGCGCGGTAAAGAGCCCGTCCTTGCGGCTCCAGCTTTGCCGGCGCTCTGCCGCGGCGGAGACGAGGAAGGCCACTTCGTCGAGCGGGCGGGCATAGAGCACGGCTGATTTCGGCATCACGACGGTCGCCGCAGCTCGCGTCGCCGACAGCATCAGCCAGCCGATCTTCTGGCTCTTGGATGTATGTGCCCTCGTGGTGATGGAATCGTATCCGGCCTGCTGCACCTTGTGACCGATCCCGGCATAGATGTGGCGCGCGGCGTAGATCCCGGGGCGGCAGGCGGTCGGCAGGGCGGCGATCCCGGCCTCTGACCGGTTATAGAGGCGCGTCGCCTCGATCAGCAATTCGCGGGTCATCTGGCGGATCGGTTTCGTCGCCTTGGGGTTGTCGAGGAAGGCTTCGGGGTCGATGCCCGCATTGATGAGCCAGTCGGTCGGCAGATAAAGGCGCCGTTCGAGCGCGTCTTCACCGACATCGCGTGCAATATTCGTGAGCTGCATCGCCACACCCAGATCGCAGGCACGCGCCAGCGCATCCGCGTCACGCACCCGCATCAGCACGCACATCATTGCACCCACGGCGGCGGCGACCCGCGCGGAATAATCGCAGAGTTCGGAGAAGGTCGCGTAGCGGCGGCCGATCGCATCCCAGGCGAGACCTTCGAGCAGCGCCTCGGGCAAGGCGCGGGGCATGTCGAATTCCTCGACCACGGCGGCAAAGGCACGGTCCGCCGCGGCGTTGCGCGGGCGTCCCTGATAGACACGCTCGAGCCTCTCCTGCAGAGACAGCACGGCTGCGGCCTTTTCGACCTGGAGATCGACCGCGTCATCGGCAAGCCGACAGAAGGCATAAAGCGCCAGCGCCGGATCGCGCACCTTTCCGGGCAGCAGGCGCGATGCGGCATGAAAGGACAGCGACCCGTGCCGGATCGATTCGGTACAGGCCTGCATGTCGCCGGGATGGATGCTCATGTCTTCGCTCTTTCAGGATCGGGAACAAGCTGGCTCAGCACTTCCGCAGAGGCGATCACGCCCGGCAGGCCTGCACCCGGATGGGTTCCGGCGCCGGTGAGGTACAGTCCCGAAACTTCTTCCGAGACGTTGTGCGGGCGGAACCAGGCGGATTGCAGGATGCGCGGCTCGATCGAAAAGCCGGTGCCGAAGGGCGAGAGATACCGGTCGCGGAAGGTTTCCGGGGTAAAGACCTCGGACGGACCGATATGCTCGGCAAATCCCGGCAGCAGCTGTTCGTCGATAATCTTTGTCATCTTCGCGAGGTAGGCCCCCTTTTCGGCCTCCCAGTCGACCGGGTTCTTGTGGCCGAGATGCGGCACCGGGCTCAGGACATAAAAGGTGTCGTCGCCTTCGGGCGCGACGCCCGGGTCGGTGACGCTCGGCCGGTGGACATAGAGCGACATGTCATCCGACAGCTTGCCCTTCACAAAGATGTCGTTCACCAGACCCTTGTAGCGTGGACCGTTCAGGATCGTATGGTGGCCGCATTCGGGCCATTTGTCGGCCGTGCCCTTGGTCCCGAAATACCAGACGAACAGGCCCATGGACCAGCGCGCCTTGTTCAGCTTCTTGCCGGTCCAGCGGTACCGGTCATGGTTGCGCATCAGGGTTTCATAGGTGAACCCGGCATCGGCGTTGGAGACGACGATATCGGCGCTGACGGTTTCGCCGGATTTCAGATGCACGCCCTGCGCCCTGTTGTTCTTGACGACGATCTCGTCGACTTCGGTTTCCATCCGCATCACGCCGCCCTGATCCTCGATCACGCTGGCCATGGCCGTGGCGATCGCGGCGACACCGCCCTGCGCATAATGGACGCCGAAATTCTTTTCGAGATGGCTCACAAGTATATACATAGAGGTCACGTTGAACGGGTCGCCGCCGATGAAAAGCGGATGGAAGGACAGCGCCATGCGCAGGCGTTCATCCTTTACCCGCCGCGCGGCATGGGCATAGACCGACCGGTCAGCCCGCATCATCGCGAATTTCGGCAGGACGGTGAAGAGGTCCCGCAGGCGGTGCATCGAGCGTCGGCCCAGATCCTCGAACCCGAACCAGTAGCGTTTCTCGCTGTCATCGAGGAACTTGATGTAACCCGGCAGGTCGCCGGGAGAGAGGCGCGCCACCTCGGCCTTCATCGCCTCGGTATCCTGCCGCGCCTTGAAGGACGAGCCGTCCGGCCAGCGGATCTCGTAGAACGGATCGAGCGCGGTAATCTCGACTTCCTTGTGGAAGTCACGCCCGCAGGCGGCCCACAACTCCTTGAAAATCTGTGGCACCGTCACGATCGTCGGTCCAAGATCGAACCGGTGACCGTTGCGCCACAGACAGGAACCGCGTCCGCCAGGCACATCCAGCCTGTCGATCACGGTAACGCGGTAGCCTTTCGCGCCGAGCCGCATGGCCGACGCCAGACCACCAAGCCCGGCGCCGATCACTACCGCATGGGGGGCGTCGCGCCGGTCGGCCGCAGAGGCAAAGGATGTGTCGATTTTTGTCATCATGAGACAAGGCTACATGTGTCAACTTAATCTGACAATCTTTTCTGTAGCGCCTTCTGATCTTCGGTTAATTCTTTTCATTACAGTGCAGACATGTCAGACTTAATTGACACTTTAAAGGGCAGTCATGCAGATCGTCAGCCTCAGTCTGTTCCGTTTTGCCTCGCTTCCGGCGCGGCTCTGGGCGTTTGGAATGATGGGAGCAGCCCGGCTGTCATTGCCGCGAATCGCGGGCATCGGATTCTGGAAGCTCTGCGGGTCGGGCACCGGCGAAGGTTTCACGCCCGTTCCCAACACCGCCGTCTATGCGATCCTCGCCACATGGCCCGATCTCGAGACGGCGCAGCGGCAGACGGCGACCTCCGGACTTTACCGCCGGTATCGCCACCGTGCCTCCGAAAGCTGGACGCTGTTCCTGAAACCTATCTCGTCCCGTGGGAAATGGGCGGATGTCGCGCCGTTCCAGCCGGGCGAGGATGATCAGACCGGCCCCATCGCGGCCCTCACCCGCGCCACGATCAGACCGCGCCGCGCGCTGCGATTCTGGGCCCGGGTGCCCGACATCTCGAAGGTCATAGGCGCCGATCCGAACGTGCTGTTCAAGATCGGCATCGGCGAGCTGCCGCTGCTACATCAGGTCACATTCTCCGTCTGGCCGGACGCGGTGACGATGGCGCATTTCGCGCGCAAGGACGGCCCGCATGCCCGCGGCATCCGCGCCGTGCGCGATGGTGACTGGTTTCGAGAAGAACTTTACGCCCGCTTCCGTATCGCTGGAGAGGCAGGTCAATGGGACGGCGCGAGCCCGCGCATCCCGACAGACCGCCCCCCGGCATCCCAAAAGGAGACCGCCGCATGAGACAGCCCTTTCCCTTTTCCGCCATTGTCGGTCAGGAGGCGATGAAACAGGCCATGCTGCTGACAGCCGTCGATCCCGGCATCGGCGGGGTTCTGGTCTTCGGGGACCGTGGCACCGGCAAATCGACCGCCGTGCGCGCGCTTGCCGCCCTTTTGCCGCCGATCACCGTGGTGGCGGGCAGCTCGACCAACGCGGCATCCGTCGCGGATCAGCCCGACTGGGCGGACCCCCTGCCCGGCGACATGCACGAAATTCCGACGCCGGTGATCGACCTGCCGCTGGGAGCGAGCGAAGACCGCGTCGTGGGTGCGCTCGACATCGAACGCGCACTCACCCGCGGTGAAAAGGCGTTCGAACCCGGACTGCTCGCCCGCGCCAATCGCGGCTATCTTTATATAGACGAGGTCAACCTGCTCGAGGATCACATCGTCGACCTGCTGCTCGACGTGGCCCAGTCGGGCGAGAACGTGATCGAACGCGAAGGCCTGTCGATTCGCCATGATGCACGCTTCGTGCTTGTCGGGTCGGGCAACCCCGAAGAGGGCGAGTTGCGTCCGCAACTGCTCGACCGGTTCGGGTTGTCGGTCGAGGTCCGCTCGCCCACCGACATCCAGGAACGTGTCGAGGTCATCCGCCGTCGCGCTGCCTTCGACACCAATCCGCAGGCCTTTCTGGACAAGTGGAACCCCGAGGATGCGATCATCCGTGACAGGATCCTCGCGGCACGCGCCTCCCTGCCCGGCGTCGAAACGACGGATCGGACGCTGCATGATTGCGCCGAGCTTTGCGTTGCACTTGGTTCCGACGGGCTGCGGGGCGAGCTGACGCTCCTGCGCACCGCCCGCGCAATGGCCGCCTATCAGGGCGACAGCGAAGTCACGCGGGCCCATATGCGCGCCGTGGCGCCGATGGCGCTGAGCCACCGGCTGCGCCGCGACCCGCTGGACGAGGCCGGGTCGAGCACAAGGGTGATGCGCACCGTGGAAGATGTCTTTGCATGATGCATGACGCGACAGAGGCCTGGGTGACCGGGCAGCTGGCCTTGAACCTGCTGGCGGTCGATCCTGCGGGGCTGGGCGGTCTGCACCTGCGCGCTCGCTCCGGACCGGTCCGCAGGGCGTTCCTCGACGGAGTGCCCGACGCGCTCAAATCCGCGCGCAAGATCGCGACGAACATCCAGGACGTGCAGCTTTTCGGTGGCATCGACATCGCGGCGACCCTGAATGCCGGGACGGTCGTCATGTCCCGTGGCGTGCTGGCAGAACCCGTTCCGTTGATGCTGACCATGGCCGAGCGGTGTCCTCCGGGCCTTGCCGCGCGTCTGGCGCAGGCGCTGGATGCCGGGCGCAGTCAGGCGCTGCTCCTGCTCGACGAGGGCTGCGACGAGGAGGAATCCGCGCCGAAGACGCTCACCGAACGGCTGGCTTTCCATGTGGATCTCGACGGGCTGCGGGCAGTCGATCTGACCGAGATGGCGCTTGGTCCCGATGACATTGCCGATGCGCGCCGCCGTTTGCCCGATATTGCCGTGTCGGACGACATGCTGGCGCTGATGGTGGTGACCGCCGCGCGCTTCGGCATCGACTCGCTGCGCGCGCCGCTTTTTGCGCTGGCCGCCGCCCGCGCCCATGCTGCCCTCTCGAACCGGTCCGAGGTAGGTGAGGAAGATGCCCAGATCGCCGCGCAGCTGGTCTATGCCCACCGCGCCACGATGCTGCCGCAGGAAGAGGAACATGAAGAACAGGACGCGCCGCCCGATCAGGATGAAGACAGCGCGCCGCGGGAGGATGAGCGGCCAGATCAGGATGACCCGGACGAGGACGGCGATACCGGCGGACAGACCCTGCCGCAGGACATGCTGATCGAAGCGGTGAAGGCCCTTCTCCCGCCCGAGATCCTCTCGGCCCTGTCGCAGAAGACCGCGGGCAGCAGTGCCAAGGGCTCTGGCGGGGCGGGACAGAGGCGCAAGGGCAACCGGCGCGGACGCCCCCTGCCCTCGCGTCCCGGCAAGCTCGACGGTTCCGCGCGGATCGACATCGTCGCCACGCTGCGCGCCGCCGCGCCCTGGCAGATGATCCGCCGTGCGCAGACGCCCGATCGCACCGGCCTGCTGATCCGCCCTTCGGACATCCACGTGAAGCGCTATCAGGAGATGTCGGACCGGCTGATCATCTTTGCCGTCGACGCATCCGGCTCTTCCGCCATGGCCCGAATGGCCGAGGCAAAGGGCGCCGTCGAACTTCTGCTCGCCGAGGCCTATTCCCGCCGCGACCACGTCGCTCTCATCGCCTTTCGCGGACAGCAGGCCGACCTGATCCTGCCGCCGACACGCTCGCTCGTTCAGACGAAACGCCGTCTCTCGGGTCTGCCCGGTGGCGGCGGCACACCTCTGGCCGCCGGCTTGCAGGCCACGGCCGAACTCGCGCGCCGCGCCATCGGGATGGGATTGTCGCCGTCGGTCGCGCTGATGACGGACGGACGCGCCAACGTGCCCCTGCCCGGGCGCACGGGGCGCGCTGCGGCCGGCGAGGATGCCGAGCAGATGGCGGCAGTGCTGCGCAAGCTCAACATTCCGGGCGCCGTGGTCGACACGTCGGTACGCCCCCGCCCCGAATTGCGTGTGCTCGCCGAACGCATGGGCGCGCGATATGTCCCCCTGCCCCGCGCTGATGCACAGGGGCTGAGCCGCGCCATCGGCGCCGCCATCTCGGACTGACGGGATGGACTTCGTCCGCGACCTTCCGGGCTGGCCGCACAGCGAGCGATCACGCCTGCAACGCGTGCGCCCGCATGAATGGCACATCCAGGAGATGGGTCACGGACCCACCCTGCTTCTGCTGCACGGTGCGGGCGGTGCGACCCATAGCTGGCGACAGCTGATGCCGCTGCTGTCCGAGGGGTTTCACGTCGTCGCGGTCGATCTGCCGGGACACGGGTTCACCCGGCTTGGCTCGCGTCACCGCTCGGCCCTGGATACGATGGCGCAGGATCTTGCCTCCCTGTGCGACACGCAAGGCTGGGCGCCGGTCTGTCTCATCGGTCATTCGGCCGGCGGGGCCGTCGCGCTCCGGCTGGCGGGGCTATTGCCGAAACAACCAAAGGTCATCGGACTGAACCCGGCATTGCAGCCCTTTCAGGGACTTGCCGGGGCGCTGTTTCCGGTCGCGGCGCGGATGCTGGCGATGACGCCCTTCTTCGTCGACCTCGCGCTGCGCGGCATGACCGCACCGGGACGGGTCGCCACGCTGCTGGCAGGAACCGGTTCGCGCGTGGACGCGAACGGCCTTGTCCTTTACGCGCGCCTGTTCCGGGACCGGGCCCATGTGGATGGTGCGCTGCTGATGATGGCGCAATGGAAGCTCGACGGATTGCTCGACGACCTGCCAAGGCTGCAGGCCGAGTGCCTGTTCCTCACGGGAAGCAACGACCGGACCGTGCCGCCCGTCTCGGCGGTCGAGGCGGCGGCGCGCATGCCGAACGCTCAGGTCGAAAGCTTCGACGGGCTGGGACATCTCATGCACGAGGAAGCGCCGGAGCGCGTCGCCGCGCGGATCCGCGACTGGCTGGCATAGAATTCCTCTTGCACGCCGCAAAGGGCCGGGACAAACAGCTTCCATGTCGCTTGTTTCCTTTCTTCGCGAGAATTCCCGTTGGCTGCTTGCCGGCGCCATGCTCAGCTTTCTGTCGAGCTTCGGGCAGACCTTCTTCATCGCAGTCTTCTCGGGCGAGATCCGGAATGCTTTCGGGCTCAGCAACGGGGCGTGGGGCGGGATCTATTCGCTGGGCACCACCTGTTCGGCGATCGCGATGGTCTGGGCCGGCGGGCTGACGGACCATTACCGCTCGCGCGCACTCGGGGCATTCGTGCTGTGCTGCCTCGCGGCGGCCTGCCTGTTCATGGCGCTCAATCCGGTGGCGGCGCTGCTGCCCGTGGTGATCTTTACCCTGCGCTTCTTTGGTCAGGGCATGACCAGTCACATCGCGGTCGTGTCGATGTCGCGCTGGTTCGTGGCGACGCGCGGCAAGGCGCTGTCCGTCGCGGGCATCGGTGTCGCCATGGGCGAGGCGGTGCTGCCGATCACCTTCGTGTCGCTGCTGCTGGTGGTGGACTGGCGACTGCTCTGGGTCGTTGCCGCCGTAATCGCGATTGTCGCGATCCCCGCGCTGTTCGCCCTGTTGCGCGAGGAACGCACACCGCAGAGCATGGCCGAAACCGATCAATCCGTCGGCATGGAGGGGCGCAACTGGCGCCGCAACGAGGTGCTGCGGACCCGGCTGTTCTGGTTCATGGTGCCGGCCCTTCTGGGTCCGCCCGCTTTCAGCACAGCGTTCTTCTTCCATCAGGTGCATTACGCCGGGGTCAAGGGATGGGAGCATCTGTCGCTCGTCGCGATGTTCCCGGTCTTCACGGCGGTGGGCGTCGCATCGATGATCGCCTCGGGCTGGGCGATCGACCGGTTCGGCACACCCCGCGTGCTGCCGTGGTTCCAGCTGCCCGCTGCCGCGGCCTTCGTGTTCTTTACGCAGACCGGAACGCTTGGCGGAGCGTTCCTCGGGCTGGTCTGTCTGGGCCTGACCCAGGGCATGCAATCGACGCTGCCGAATGCCTTCTGGGCCGAGTTCTTTGGCACGCGCTACCTTGGCTCGATCAAGGCGATGGGCGCGGCGGTCATGGTCTTCGGCACGGCGATCGGTCCGGGCCTCACCGGCGTGCTGATCGATGCAGGCGTGTCGATCGACACGCAATATCTGGGAGTCGCCGTCTATTTCATCTTCACGACCGCGATGATGCTCACGGGCGTCAGCCGTGCGGCGCGCCTTCTGGCGCCCCGAGAGGCCTAACGGGTGCGCCGGAGATAGACGTAATAGGCGCCGGCACCGCCGTGCCGGATATGCGCCTCGGTGATCTGGAGCACGGCCTGCGCGACCGGCGCCATCCGCAACCACATCGGCACCTGCTGCTTCAGGACACCACGACGGTGCGGCATGGGCGCATAGGGATCTTCGCGCTGTCCCTTGCCGGTGATGACCAGAACGAGCCGCGCGCCTTGGGATTGCTGCGTCAGGATGAAGCGGATCAGGCCGGGATGCGCCTGATCGAGCGTCAGGCCGTGCAGGTCGATCCGCGCCTCGGGCGTCAGCTTGCCGCGCTTGAGCCGGGTATGCGCCTTCTTGTCCATCCGGACGGCATCGCCGTGCAGCCGTTGCGCCGTGGTCCGGGGCAAGGACGGCGCGTCATTCCGCCCCTGTGATGTCTGGCCCTGTGATTTCTGGCCGAGCGTGAAGGGCTGCAAGGGATCGGGCTCCTTGGCCGCCGGTGCAGCCTCGGGCTTGCGCGGAGCTGGCCCGATCGGTGCAAAATGGTCGCGGCGGCCGAGCTTTTCGGTGCTGCGGGCCACCTGGTGCCAGAGCTCCAGCTCCTCGGGCCGTACGCGGCGCCGGCTCATCGGAGCGGATCCGACAGGAGGGCATAGGCGCGCTGGATCGGCATCAACACCACCAGACGCCCCGGATCCTTGAGCTTCCCGGCCTCCTGACCGGCGTCGTCACCGGTTCCGAAGAAGATGTCGGCACGCTGCGCGCCCTTGATCGCCGATCCGGTATCCTGCGCGATCATCAGGCGGTTGAGCGGCGCCTTACCCTGTTTTTCGATCCAGACCGGGGCGCCAAGCGGCGTGTAGAACGGATCGACGGCGATGGAGCGCATCGCGGTGATCGACCGGTTCATCGCGCCAAGCGGCCCCTTGTCGGCGGGCACTTCGCTGACTTCGCGGAAAAAGACGTAGGAAGGATTGGTATAAAGCAGCTCTTCGCCCTCGAACGGATTGCGGCGCACCCAGTTCTTGATCACCTCGGCCGAGACCTGATGCGCATCATAGGTGCCGCGGCGCACCAGTTCCTTGCCGATGGAACGATAGGGATGCCCGTTCGCGCCGCCATATCCGACCCGTATCGTCCGCCCGTCGGGATAGCGGATGCGGCCGGATCCCTGAACCTGCAGAAAGAACAGCTCGACCGGATCATCGACCCAGCAGATTTCCAGACCACGACCGGACATTTCCGTTCCGGTCAGGATGTCGCGGCGGCTGAGCCATTCTCCGGCATTCGCGGCCTCGGGGGGCATGCGATAGATCGGGTAGCGGTATCGCGGCGTGGCGACCGGCGATCCGTCGAGCTCGGGTTCATAATAGCCGGTGAACAGGCCGTCATCGCCATCGCTGATCTGGACGGGACGAAACAGCAGCTCGAAGAACTGCCGCGCGTCCCCGGCGTCGCCGCCGAGAGCGCAAATCGAGCGCCAGTCCGGCGCTTCCATATCCTGACAGGTATTCAAAAAGACGGACAGGGCGGCGGCGTGGTCATCCTCCGCCCAGCCATCGAGCTCGTCGAAATCGAGGATTGTATATCCCGGCTCTCCGTCGGCGCTGCCGTTTGCCTCTGCCATGGGCGCTCCCAGCAAAAGTGTCGCGAACAGCGCCCGGATCATTCGCCCGTTGCGACGAGCTGCCAATTGGGGTCGTCACTGCCCATGTTGCGTGCGAAGGTCCAGATATCCTTCTGCTTCTTGGTCTGCTTGGCGCTGCCTTCGATGATCTGACCGGTGCTGTCGCGCACGACAGAGGTCAGCTCGCCGACATAGCGCACGGTGAGTTCGGCCAGTCCGGTATCGTCGTTCAGCTCCGCATCCTGCAGGACCATCTCGCGGATGCCGATGAAGTCGGATTCGATCTTGAGACCCTGAGCTTCGCGCGCCTCGACGACGGAAGCAAAGCTTTCATAGACTTCGGGGCTCAGGAACGGCTTGATCTCCGCCATTTCGCCACGTTCGAACCCCATGAGGATCATTTCATAGGCGCCGCGGGCACCGCCCAGGAAATCGCCGACGCCGAAGCTCGGTTCGATCCGCTTCATGCGGGCGAGCGCGTCGGCTGCAGGGCTGCCTTCGGGAACGTGGTCGATGATGTCGTGATCCGGACCGCCTTCGATCACCTCGAAATCAGGGCGCGGCTTGCCTTTGGACACAGTGTCGGGGGTGGTCGGTTTTTCAAAACCTTCCCGAGTTCCCAACACGCCACGCAGGCGCAGGATCAGGAAAACGGCCACTCCGGCAAGGACCAGAAGCTGGATTATCGGTGAATTCATCGAGACCTCGCGCTAGGGCTGCATTTAAAAACAGGGCTTGACCCCCTATGTAGGTGCTGTGTGCGGGTGAGTCCACCGCGCCGCAGGAGAAGGAGACCGGACCGATGTGGCTATTCGTGGCTTTTCTCGCAGTCCCGATCGTCGAGATTGCTTTGTTCATCCAGGTGGGTGGTTTGATCGGTCTGTGGCCGACGCTTGCCATCGTCGTGCTGACGGCGGTTCTGGGCACATATCTGGTGCGTTCGCAGGGTGCGCAAGCGCTCAACAAGGTACGGCGGTCCTTTTCGGACCTGAATGACCCGACCGAACCGCTGGCCCACGGGGCCATGATCCTCGTCGCAGGCGTTTTGCTGCTGACACCGGGTTTTTTCACCGACGCGCTTGGGTTTGCGCTTCTCACGCCGCCGATCCGGGTGGCCGTGTTCAATTATCTTCGCAAACACGTGAAGGTGCAGAATTTCGAGATGGGCGGCGGCGCCGGAGCACAGCGCAGGCCCCGTACCGGTGGTCGCGGTGACGTGATCGACGCCGAATACGAGGACGTCACGTCAGGTGACGAAGGTCTGCCGCCGAAACAGCCGACGCATTCGAGTTCGGGCTGGACCAAGCACTGAACGTCGCGGACAGGGAGCCTTCGGGCCATTGAGGCGTGTCGGCGATGCTGCTAAGCACTGTGCGCAATTGACCCCAAGGGAGAAGACGTATGGCCGACGAACCGACAGCAAACGGTGCAGCAGAAGGTGGCGCAGCCGCCTCGGCACCGTCGATCAAGATGAACGTGCTTGCCCAGTTCATCCGCGACATGTCGTTTGAGAACATCCTCGCACAGAAGGGTACCGGCGGCGAGACGACCCCGGACGTTCAGGTTCAGGTAAATCTCGACGCGCGCAAGCGTTCGGTCGAGAACCAATACGAAGTCGTGATGAAACTGAAGGTCGACGCCAAGGCCAAGACCTCCGGCGACCAGCTGTTCCTGATGGAACTCGACTATGCCGGCGTGTTCAATATCGAGAACGTGCCCGAAGAGCAGATGCATCCGTTCCTGCTGATCGAATGCCCGCGCATGCTGTTCCCCTTCGTACGCCGCATCGTTTCGGACGTCACGCGCGACGGCGGTTTCCCGGCACTGAACCTCGAAACCATTGATTTCGTGTCGCTTTATCGCAACGAGATCGCGCGCCGTCAGGCCGCACAGGCACAGGCGCCCGCCGGCAGCGCCTGAACCCGGTCAGCCCTTCGACCAGAGGGCATTTTCCCCGAGCTTTGCGACAAAGGCGGCATGTGCCGCCTTTTCCGTTTCCGTGATCCGCGAGGGCAGGGGTTGCGGCCGGGGCTGGGGCCGCCAGTTCGCATTGCTGGCCGCGTTCAGGCGGGAGTCGCTGGGGCTTTGGGACAGTCCAAAATCGGGCTGCTTGCCCCCAACCAGTTCGAGATAGACCTCGGCAAGGATCTCGGAATCGAGCAGCGCGCCGTGCAGGGTCCGCGAGGCATTGTCGATGTTGAACCGGCGGCACAGCGCGTCGAGCGAGGCCGGCGAGCCGGGAAATTTCTTCTTCGCGATGGCCAGCGTGTCGATGGCCTGTTCCCAGGGAAGCTGGCGCCGGTTCACCCAGCGCAGCTCGGCATTGAGGAATTTCATGTCGAAGGCCGCGTTGTGGATGACCATCTTTGCATCCCCGACGAAGTCGAGGAAGGCGTCCGCGATCTGGGCGAATTTCGGCTTGTCACGCAGAAACTCGTCGCCGAGGCCATGCACCTGGAACGCCTCGTTCGGCATCATGCGTTCGGGGTTGATGTACTGGTGATAGGTGTTGCCTGTGGGGATGTGCCCCATCAGCTCGACTGCGCCGATCTCGACGATCCTGTCGCCGGATTCGGGGTCAAATCCGGTGGTTTCCGTGTCGAGCACGATCTCACGCATCGCTCAGCCGCCTTTCGATATCTTCGAGCACATCCTGCACCTGCAGGCGCGCATGCTCAAGGGTGTCGGTTTCGATCACGTAGTCGGATCGCGCAATCTTGTCCGCGATGGGCATCTGCCGCGCGAGGATCTGCCGGAATTGTGCGTCGCTCATCGTGCCGCGTTCCAGCACCCGTTCACGCTGCAGCTCGGGCGGGGCCACGACGCAGGCCGTGGCATCCATCCCGCTCTCGCCGCCGGTTTCAAAGAGCAGCGGAATGTCGAAGACGCCGATGCTATCGGGATTGGCCGCGATGAAGTCGGTGCGATCCTGCTGGACGAGGGGATGCACGATCGCCTCGATCTGCCGGATGGCATCAGGCGTTTCGGCAAGGATCTCGCGCAGGATGTCGCGGTGCACGCCCTGTTCCGAGACGGCGCGGGGAAATTGCGCCTGCATCGGCGCGATCGCCGCGCCGTCGGCGCTGTAAAGGCGATGCACGGCGGCGTCGGCATCCCAGACAACGCAGCCCTGTTCGGCAAACATCCTGGCAGTGGTGGATTTGCCCATGCCGATCGAGCCGGTGAGGCCAAGGCGGAACTTCATAAGAGAACGGCGTCCCGTGTGCTGTCGTCCACCTCGGGGCGCTTGCCGAACCAGCGCTCGAACCCCGGCACCGCCTGGTGAAGCAGCATGCCCAGACCATCGACGCAGATGCATCCCTGTTCCGCAGCCACGCGCAGCAGGCGGGTTTGCAGCGGCGTGTAGACGATATCGGTGACCAGTGTGCCCGGGCGCAGGCCGTCGAGCGGCACGCGCATTTCCGGCTTGCCGGTCATGCCGAGCGAGGTGGTGTTGACCACGGTCACCGCATCGTCGAGCGCATTGCCGGCCTGGACCCATTCCACGACGTGAACGCGCTGGCCAAAATCCTCGCGCAGCTTGTCGGCGCGGATGCGGGTGCGGTTGGTCAGGCGGATCTCGGGAACGCCGCTGTCGAGCAGGCTCGAGACGACGGCACGGGCCGCGCCGCCGGCACCCATCACGACGGCCGGCCCGTCAGCGGGGCTCCAATCGGGCGCATTCTGGCGCAGATTCTCGATGAAACCGTAACCGTCGGTGTTGTCGGCGTGAATCTTGCCATCCTTGCGGAAGATGAGCGTGTTCGCCGCGCCGATCAGCGTGGCGCGGTCGGTGACCAGATCGGCCAGTTCCATCACTCTTTCCTTGTAGGGGATCGTGACGTTGACCCCGACGAAGCCCAGCTTCGGCAACAACCGGAGCGCATCGGCCAGATCACCCGGCGCGATTTCCATCGGGATATAGTGCCCCTTGATGCCATATTTGCGCAGCCAGTGGCCGTGCAGGCGAGGGGATTTGGAATGGTGGATGGGGGCGCCGATCACGCCGGCCAGAGGGATCCGGACCTCGCTCATGACGGGAGGGTTCCTTTCAGGATCAGATGGTTGAGAAGTTCAAGAAGGGGAAGGCCGAGAATGGTGAAGTGATCCCCTTCGATCCGTGTGAAAAGGCGCACGCCTTCTTCCTCGAGTTTGTAGCCTCCGACCGAATGGCGGACGCTTTCCCAGTTCCGCTCCAGATAATCGTCGAGATAGGCATCCGAGATGTCGCGCATGTGCAACCGCGCGGTACCGACATGACGCCAGAGCGGGACGCCATCTTCGTAAAGCACGGCGGCGGAAAGCAGCATGTGTTTCGTGCCCCGGAGGCGACGCAGCTGGGCGCGGGCCATATCCACGTCGGCGGGCTTGCCCAGCACGTCGCGGTCGATGGCGAGTACCTGATCACAGCCCAAAACGAGCGCGCCAGGGTTGCGATCGCTGATCCTGCGAGCCTTCATCTCGGCCAGAGTGTCGGCGATATCGCGCGGCGAGGCTTCCTCGGCCATCAGGGAAGCGCGAACCGAATCTTCATCAATTCTGGCGACATCGATTCGATGCGGCACACCGGCGGCACGCAGCAATTCTGCCCGAATGGACGAGCCGGAGGCGAGGACGAACTCCTGCATCATGTGGACAAACCCGTTGACAGCCCTGGTGACAGCACTGGGGTCTGTTCTGCGGAAAAAGCGGTGCCATTGCAAGGCAGGGGATAAAGGCCTCTTCCCAGACCAGCCCGCGGTCGTTTTACGCCTCTGGAAAAGAACAACTCCAGGTCGGTGAAGAACCTCTGGCGACGAAGTTTTACAGTGAGTTATCCACAGACTTAAATTGCCTAGCCTATGGCTTAAATCATTTTAAATCAAAAGCTTGGTGGAAAGTTTCCGGAATCCTCATTGATCTGTCCCGGATTTTTTCCACAGGATCGTACCTTGGGTGTAAGACGGGGATAAGTGACTTATCCATAGGAAGTAGGCAGCCTACCTTCATCATCATCCTTTTTATCTATAATTCTATATTTAAGAGGAGACCTCGCATGGACTGTCCCCGAACTCCTGAGAGATTGACTTTGACCGGCACCGCGACTAAATGCTTTTCTCGCCTTCGTCCGAAGGTGATTTTTCCCGAAGACCAAGACGTGACGGACAGCGATGCTGATCCCGTGAGGAGTATGCATGGAAATCGAAAAACTGGATCTGGCTGATCTCAAGGCGAAAAGCCCCAAGGATCTGCTGGCGATGGCCGAAGAGCTTGAGATCGAGAACGCCTCGACCATGCGCAAGGGCGAGATGATGTTCCAGATCCTGCGGGAGCGGGCGGATGAAGGCTGGCAGATCTTCGGCGATGGCGTGCTCGAAGTCCTGCAGGACGGTTTCGGTTTCCTGCGCTCGCCCGAGGCGAACTATCTTCCGGGTCCGGATGACATCTATGTCTCGCCTGAGATGACGCGGAAATTCTCGCTGCGCACGGGTGACACGATCGAGGGTGAGATCCGCGCACCGGAAAACGAGGAGCGGTATTTCGCGCTGACGGATGTTGCGCGGATCAACTTCGAGGATCCCGAAAAGGCGCGTCACAAGATCGCTTTCGACAACCTCACGCCGCTTTACCCGGATGAGCGCCTGAAGATGGAAATCGAGGATCCGACGATCAAGGATCGCTCGGCCCGGATCATCGACCTCGTCGCGCCGATCGGGAAGGGCCAGCGCGGGCTCATCGTGGCGCCTCCGCGGACCGGCAAGACGGTCCTGCTGCAGAACATCGCGGCCAGCATCGAACAGAACCACCCGGACGTATACCTCATCGTGCTGCTGATCGATGAACGGCCGGAAGAGGTCACCGACATGCAGCGTTCGGTCAAGGGCGAGGTCGTGTCCTCGACCTTCGACGAGCCGGCGACCCGGCACGTGGCCGTATCGGAAATGGTGATCGAGAAGGCCAAGCGTCTGGTCGAGCATAAACGAGATGTTGTGATTCTTTTGGATTCGATCACAAGACTTGGTAGAGCGTTCAACACAGTCGTACCTTCCTCGGGCAAGGTTCTGACCGGTGGTGTCGATGCGAACGCGCTGCAGCGGCCCAAACGCTTCTTCGGCGCCGCACGGAACATCGAAGAAGGCGGCTCGCTCACCATCATCGCGACGGCGTTGATTGACACGGGCTCGCGGATGGACGAGGTGATCTTCGAAGAATTCAAGGGTACCGGCAACTCCGAGATCGTTCTGGATCGGAAGGTTGCGGACAAGCGCGTCTTCCCGGCGATGGACATCCTGAAATCCGGCACCCGGAAAGAGGAGCTGCTGGTCGACAAGGGCGATCTTCAGAAGACCTTCGTGCTGCGCCGGATCCTCAATCCGATGGGAACGACGGATGCTATCGAGTTCCTGATCTCGAAATTGAAGCAAACCAAGACGAATTCGGAATTCTTCGATTCCATGAACACCTGATCTGGTGAGCCGAGGACATGGATACGATTTATGCCCTTGCCACCGCGCAGGGAAAATCGGGCGTTGCCATCGTGCGTGTTTCCGGGCCACAGGCCTGGGACGCGGGACTGTCCCTTGCAGGAAGTTTGCCTGAGCCAAGACGCGCAGGCGTTCGGCGGCTGACAGGGGCGGATGGCGGATATCTCGACGAAGCGCTGGTCCTGTGCTTTCCGGAAAATCAAAGCTTTACCGGTGAGCAGGTTGTGGAATTTCAGCTGCACGGGAGTGTGGCGGTGGTTCGATCTGTTCTGACGGCGCTTAGCACGCTTCCGGGTCTCAGGTCTGCGGAACCTGGTGAATTCACCCGCCGCGCCCTTGAGAACGGTCGGCTCGACCTGACGCAGGTCGAGGGGCTGGCCGATCTGATCGAGGCGGAGACCGAAGCTCAAAGGCGGCAGGCCTTGCGCGTTCTGTCCGGAGATCTCGGGAAGCGCGTGTCGGATTGGCGTCGGGATCTGA
Source organism: Rhodobacterales bacterium (assembly GCA_038260405.1). Taxonomy (GTDB): domain Bacteria; phylum Pseudomonadota; class Alphaproteobacteria; order Rhodobacterales; family Rhodobacteraceae; genus Puniceibacterium. The sequence goes on from JBBSNW010000004.1 coordinate 107,555, forward strand.
TCCGGGCTGCGTCTTTGCTCGAAGCAGTGCTTGATTTTGCCGATGAAGACGTTCCGGTGGATGTGACTCCGGAGGTTCTCCAACTGCTCGGGGATGTGGGGCAAGCGCTCGACAAGGAACTTGCGGGTTTTTCGGGCGCAGAACGTATTCGCTCAGGTTTCGAGGTGGCCATCGTCGGTGCACCGAATGTAGGAAAGTCGACCTTGTTGAACGCGCTTGCGGGGCGAGAGGCGGCGATCACATCGGACGTCGCCGGGACGACCCGGGACGTGATCGAAGTCCGAATGGACCTTGGCGGGCTGGCGGTGACGGTTCTGGACACGGCGGGTTTGCGCGACACCGAGGACAAGGTCGAGGCGATCGGCGTTTCGCGGGCCCGACAACGCTCAGCGGCCGCCGATCTTCGTGTTTTCCTGATCGGTGAAGGCGAAGAGCTGGATATGGTTGTTGAGCCCGACGATCTTGTACTGATGTCCAAAGCGGATCTCAGATCGGATGGACAGGGAATTTCGGGAACGACGGGGCAGGGGCTGGACAGGCTGATATCGGAAATACAGCAGCGTCTTTCAGCGAAGGCGAGCCAGGCCAGCCTGGTCACACGGGAACGTCATCGACTCGCGCTGATCGAAGGTCGGAATGCACTGATTATCGCTTCGGATGTGGTTGCGGACGGCCCCGATAGGTATGATATCGCTGCGGAGGAAATTCGTGTGGCGATTCGTCGGCTCAGCGCCTTGATCGGTGCTGTGGATGTCGAAAACCTTCTGGACGAGATATTCGCGAGTTTCTGTCTCGGCAAATGAGGAGTGTTTCACGTGAAACAACTGACCTTCGATGTGGTGGTGATCGGTGGCGGTCATGCGGGATGTGAGGCGGCGCATGCCGCTGCCCGGATGGGCGCGCGCACCGCTCTGGTGACGCTGAAGCGCTCCGGCATTGGTGTCATGTCATGTAATCCAGCGATCGGTGGCCTTGGTAAAGGCCATCTGGTTCGGGAAATTGACGCAATGGACGGGGTTATGGGCCGGATCGCCGACAAGGCAGGCATCCAGTTCCGGCTTCTGAACCGTCGGAAGGGCCCCGCGGTTCAGGGTCCTCGCACCCAGGCGGATCGCAAGATTTACCGGACCGAGATGCTCACCGAGATGGAATCCACGAAAAATCTCGATATCGTGGAGGGTGAAGTCATCGATCTTCTGATGGAGTCAGATCGGATTACAGGTGTGCTTCTGGAAGATGGACAACGCATCTCTTGCCGGTCCCTCGTGCTGACCACGGGAACTTTCTTGCGCGGTGTCATTCATATCGGCGACGTTTCCCGTCCAGGTGGGCGCATGGGTGACAACCCCTCGGTTCGATTGGCAGAACGCATCGACAGCTTCGAGCTCCCGATGGGTCGGCTCAAAACCGGCACACCCCCTCGGATTGATGGGAGCACGATCGACTGGTCGATCCTGCAATCCCAACCGGGGGATGAAGATCCAGTGGTTTTCTCCTTCATGAACAGCAAGCCGTTTGCACGACAAATATCCTGTGGGATTACGCATACGAATGCGCAGACGCATGATATCATACGTGAAAATCTGGAGCGGTCCGCGATGTATGGTGGACATATCGACGGCGTAGGGCCGCGTTATTGTCCGTCCATCGAGGACAAGGTTGTCCGCTTCGCCGAAAAGACTTCGCACCAGATCTTTCTGGAGCCGGAGGGGCTCGATGATACGACCATTTACCCCAACGGGATCTCGACGTCGCTGCCCGCCGAAGTGCAGGAAGCCTATGTCCATTCCATCGAAGGCCTGACCCAAGCGAAGATCGTGCAGCCCGGTTATGCCATCGAGTACGATTACGTCGATCCGCGTGCGCTCGATCTGCGTCTGTCTGTCAAAGGTCTGACGGGCTTCTTCCTGGCAGGGCAGATCAACGGCACCACCGGATATGAAGAAGCAGCGGCGCAAGGGTTGGTGGCCGGCCTCAACGCGGCCCGCCATGCCTTTGATGCAGAACCCGTTCTATTCAGCAGATCCGACAGCTATATCGGCGTCATGATCGACGATCTGACATCGCGTGGGGTGACGGAACCTTACCGTATGTTCACGTCACGCGCTGAGTTCAGGCTGTCCCTGCGTGCTGATAACGCCGACCAGCGCCTCACGCCAAAGGCTATTGATCTCGGTTGCGTTGGAGCGGAAAGAACCGCGGTTTTCGGCAACAAGATGGAACGCCTTATCGCCGGGCGGTCGTTGCTGCAAAGCAAAAGCTACACTTCGAATGATCTCAAGAAGCTGGGCTTGCCCGCCAGTCAGGACGGTGCGCGGCGCACCGGGCTGCAAATTCTGGCTTATCCTGACGTGAATTGTGATGCTTTGGCGACTTCCGACCCAGAAATTGCGGAAATTCAGGCAGACATCCGGGCACAGCTGGAACGTGACGCGCTTTATGCAAATTACGTCGATCGTCAGCAACGTGATGTAAATGCGCTTAAGAATGACGAAGCGATGAAGATCCCTTCGGACTTTGATTTCCGCAAGATCGAAGGCTTGTCGAACGAATTGAAGTCGAAGCTTCTGAAAACCGGACCCGGGAACCTTGCTCAAGCGGGAAGGGTAGAGGGAATGACTCCCGCTGCGCTCACACTGATCCTGGCGAAACTCCGGCAGGAACAGCGGGCGCGTTCTGCATGACCAGAACAGCGCCTGATGAAATTCTGCGGAATGTTTCACGTGAAACATCGGATGCTTTGAAATGTTACGTCGCGCTGCTGCTCAAATGGAATCCGCGGATCAATCTGGTTTCGCGCAGTACGCTGGACGAGGTCTGGACACGTCACATCCAGGATTCTGTCCAGCTATTCGATCTGGCACAGCAAGACAGCACTCACTGGGTCGATATCGGAAGCGGTGGCGGCTTTCCGGGAATCGTCATTGCCATACTCGCCGCGGAGAAAAAGCCTGATCTGCAAGTCACGCTTGTGGAAAGCGACCAGCGCAAATCGACCTTTTTGCGGGAAGTTCTTCGGGAAACGGGAATCGCCGCGACGGTGGTTTCTGAGCGGATCGAGGCTACGAAATCTCTTGCAGCGACCACGCTGAGTGCGCGCGCACTGTCCGATCTCGCCACACTTTGTACTTATGCGGATCGCCATCTTGCCAAAGGGGGTTCCGCGCTCTTCCCGAAAGGCACGCACTGGAAAAAAGAATTGCCTGCCGCCCAAGCCGCATGGTCTTTTTCTCTCGTCACGCATACAAGTCAAACTGATCCCAACGCCGTGATACTTCAAATCGGAGAGCTTGCTCATGTCTGATCCGACCCGTCCCGCCGGTCCGAAAATCATCGCCGTCGCAAATCAGAAGGGCGGTGTCGGAAAGACAACGACGACAATCAATCTTGGTGCCGCATTGGCGGAACAGGGCCTGAAGATCCTGGTCGTCGACCTCGATCCGCAGGGCAACGCGTCCACCGGGCTTGGCATTGTGCCGGACGATCGGGACTACACGACTTACGAACTGCTGCTCGAGGATGTCGATCTCGATGACGTCATTCAGAAGACGGAAACAGACAAACTCTTCCTGATCCCCGCCACGGTCGATCTCAGCTCGGCCGATATGGAGCTGATTTCCAGTGAAAAGCGCAGTTTTCTGCTGCATGACGCCTTAAGACAGACGGCAATCGACGCGTTCGCATTCGATTACATTCTCATCGACTGCCCACCCTCGCTTAATCTGCTTACCGTCAATGCTATGGTGGCCGCGCATTCCGTTCTTGTCCCGCTGCAGAGCGAATTCTTCGCGCTTGAAGGTCTCTCGCAGCTGATGCTCACCATTCGTGAGGTTCGCCAATCCGCGAATCCCGATCTGCGGATCGAGGGCATCGTCCTGACCATGTATGACGCCCGCAATAACCTGTCGCAGCAGGTCGAGGCAGATGCGCGCGCGAACCTTGGAGATCTGGTCTTCACCTCGGTTATTCCGAGAAACGTCCGGGTGAGCGAGGCGCCATCTTATGCGCAGCCCGTTCTGGCCTATGACAGCACGTCCAAGGGCGCGACAGCCTATCGGGCGCTGGCCCAGGAATTCCTGCGCAAGAACGCAAAAATCGCCGCCTGAACAGAGAGGGCCACCATGTCAGAAAAAAGAGAACCCCGTCGCGGCCTTGGCCGTGGTCTGTCCGCGCTGATGGCGGATGTCGAACCCCGGGCGACCGAAACCGACGCTGCGCCGGAAACCAACAGGCGCTCGGATCGGATGGTACCGGTCGAACGGATCATTCCAAATCCCGATCAGCCGCGCCGCACCTTTACCGAGGCGCAACTCACCGAACTTGCCGACTCGATCCGGACGAGAGGGGTGATCCAACCACTCATCGTGCGGCCTCGTCCCGGCAGCACGAATGAAGAATACGAAATCGTCGCCGGTGAGCGACGCTGGCGCGCCGCGCAGATGGCGCAGCTGCACGAAGTCCCGGTATTGATCCGTGATTTCAACGACACAGAGGTCCTCGAAGTCGCGATCATCGAAAACATCCAGCGCGCCGATCTCAACGCGATCGAAGAGGCTGCAGGTTTTCGCCAGCTCATGACGAAGTTTGGCCATACCCAGGAAAAGCTCGCCGAAGCGCTTGGCAAAAGCCGCAGCCATATTGCTAATCTCCTGCGCCTTCTGAACCTGCCCGAGGATGTCCAGAGCCATGTCGTGAACGGAACGCTCAGCGCAGGTCATGCGAGGGCATTGATCACCGCTCCGAACCCGTCGGAACTGGCTGCGAATATCGTCAAGAAGGGTCTCTCTGTGCGCGAGGCGGAGAAGTTGTCCCGTGCCGCCTCGGAATCCGCCGATCCGGATCGCCCGCGCCGCAAGCGCCCCGAGGGGGCCTTCAGCTTCGAAAAGGATGCCGACACGAAGGCTCTGGAAGGAGATCTCTCGGCGACGCTCGGGATGGGGGTGTCTGTCGATCACAAGCCAGGGCAGGAATCCGGCCGCGTCACGATCAGCTATGACACTCTGGAACAGCTCGATGCGCTCTGCATGATCCTGAGTTCCGGTCGTTAGGGCAAGAGTTCGGAAATCACCGAATTGAGCAGAAGGCGGCCTTGGCGGGTCGCCCCAACGCGTCCGTCCTTTTGCCACAACATGCCCATCTCCTGAAGCGAATGGCAGCTCTCGTCGGGCAGAGCCGTCGCAGAGAGACGCCGAATACGATCAACATCTAGACCTTCTTTAACGCGTAGACCCATCATCGTGTATTCAGCAGCCTGGTCTGCACCTGCCAGCGGATCGAAAAGGCAATCCCCTGATCCGGCCTCTGCGGCTTCGATCCAACGTCCCGGCGCCGACCAAGCTTCGGTGGCGTATTTCACGCCGCCGATCGTCAGCCGCCCATGCGCGCCCGGTCCGACACCGGCATAATCGCCGTAGTGCCAGTAGATCAGGTTGTGCCGGGATTCCGACCCGGGAGCGGCATGATTGGAGACCTCGTAGGCAGGCATGCCCGCCGCCTCGCAAAGCTCCTGCGTGAGGTCATACATATCCGCCGCAAGCCCGTCTCCGGGCAGACCCTTGAGGCCGCCTCGCTTGGCCCGGTCACCAAAGGCCGTGCCGGGTTCGATCGTGAGCTGATACAGCGACAGATGATCCACCGCCATGCTCAGGGCTTCGCCCAGTTCTGCCCGCCAGTCGTCCAGTTGCTGGTCCTGTCGCGCATAGATCAGATCGAAACTCACCCTGTCAAAGACCGACCGCGCCACGTCAAAGGCCCGGCGCGCCTCTTCAACGTCGTGCAGCCGCCCGAGACGCCGCAGATCGTCTGCGCGCAAGGACTGGATGCCCATGGAGACGCGATTGACGCCGGCGTCTGAAAATCCCTGAAATCGTCCCGCCTCGACCGAGCGCGGATTGGCCTCGAGCGTGATCTCGACATCGTTGGCGGGGGTCCAGCTCCTCCGCACGGCGTCGAGCACGGCCGCGACGGATTCCGGAGCCATAAGGCTCGGCGTGCCGCCGCCGAAAAAGACCGAGTTCAGAACGCGTCCCGGCGTGAGACGCGCGACCCGCTCGATTTCCGACACCAGCGCCTTGGCCCACCGGGTCTGGTCCACATGGGCGACGACGTGCGAATTGAAGTCGCAATAGGGACATTTCGCCTCGCAAAATGGCCAATGCACATAGAGGCCGAAGCCGCCGTTGCGCCAGTCTTCGTTCAGGGCTTCAGTCAAAACATCCCACCACGAACTTGGAGAACGCATCCGCGCGGTGCGAGATGCGGTTCTTTTCAAACCTATCCATCTCGCCGAAAGTCACGTCATGGTCGGCCGGCTGGAAGATCGGATCGTAGCCGTGGCCCTGATCGCCACGCATCGGCCAGACGACTTCGCCCTCCATCACACCGGGAAACACCTCGTCATGCCCATCCGGCCAGGCGAGCACCAGCGTACAGCAGAAACGCGCGGTATGCGGGGCAGGGACGTTCTTGGCTTCGAGCAGATCATGCGTCTTTTTCATAGCCATTACAAAATCCCGGCCGGACCCGGTTTCGGCCCAATCGGCGGTATAGACACCCGGCGCCTTGTCGAGCGCGTCGATTTCTATGCCTGAATCGTCCGAAAGCGCCGGCAGACCGGTGGCCTGCGCGGCGGCGTGGGCCTTGATGCGGGCATTCTCGACGAAGGTGGCTCCGGTCTCTTCGGGCTCGGGAAGATCCATTTCCGCCGCGCCGACGACGTCGATACCAAACGGCTTCAGCAGATCCGAGATCTCTTCGAGCTTGCCGGCATTATGCGTGGCGACCAGCAGCCGCTTGCCATCAAGCTTGCGGGTCATTCCACTGCCTTCATTTGTGCCGCCACCAGTTCAGAGACGCCTTTCTCGGCCAGATCCAGCAATTGCCCCATCTGGTCACGAGAAAAGGTCGATCCTTCGGCAGACATCTGCACTTCGATCATCTGTCCATCGCCGCGCAGGATGAAATTGCCGTCGACGCCGGCCTCGCTGTCCTCGGGATAGTCGAGATCGAGCACGGGCTGCCCGGCATAGATTCCGCAGCTCACCGCGGCGACGGGGGAGATCAGTGGATCGCTCACGATCTCGCGCGCCTTGATGAGCTTGTTGACCGCCAGCTTGAGCGCGACCCAGCCACCGGTGATCGACGCGCAGCGCGTGCCGCCATCGGCCTGGATGACGTCGCAGTCCACGGTGATCTGACGCTCGCCCATCGCAACCCTGTCCACGCCGGCCCGCAGGGACCGCCCGATCAGGCGCTGGATCTCGACCGTCCGGCCGCCCTGCTTGCCGGTCGTCGCCTCGCGGCGCATCCGGCTTGTGGTCGAGCGCGGCAGCATACCATATTCCGCCGTGACCCAGCCGAGCCCCGAGCCCTTGATGAATGGCGGCACCCGGTCTTCGATCGTCGCGGTACACAGCACATGGGTGTCACCGATCCGGATCATGCATGATCCTTCCGCGTGCTTGGTCACGCCGGTTTCGATGGACACGGCACGCATCTGATCTAGTTTTCGTCCTGACGGTCTCATGGCTTTTCCCTTATTCCTTGCCCCGCGGGCATATAGGGGCATCGCCCGGTTACGCAACACAAACCGCAATTGACCTTGTGGTGCCGGGGCCTCTAATGTCCGTCAGAAGGGCCAATCCAGATGAACGACGGCAGGAATATTCTCGACCAGATGAACGACCGCTCGCGCGAGGTGTTTCGCCGTGTCGTCGAAGGTTACCTCGACAGCGGCGAACCGGTCGGCTCCCGGACCCTCACGCGCACTCTGAGCGAAAAGGTGTCGGCCGCGACGATCCGCAACGTGATGCAGGATCTCGAATATCTCGGTCTGCTGAACAGCCCCCATATCAGCGCCGGGCGCATCCCGACCCAGATGGGCCTGCGGATGTTCGTGGACGGATTGCTCGAAGTGCGCGATCTGGATCACGGCGACCGCGAAAAGCTCGATGCCACGCTCACCAACAACACGGATGACGTGGGCGGCCTGCTCGATCGCATCGGTTCGGCGCTGTCGGGTGTGACGCAAGGCGCATCTCTCGTGCTGACCCCCAAGCACGAGGCGCCGATCCGGCATATCGAATTCGTGAGCCTCGGACATGACCGCTCGCTGGTGGTTCTGGTCTTTGCCGACGGGCATGTGGAGAACCGGCTTTTCAACCCGCCACCCGGCCAGACGCCGAGCTCGATGCGGGAGGCCGCGAATTTCCTAAATTCCCTGATCGAGGGCAGGACGCTGTCCGAGCTGCGCCACGTGATGGCAACCGAGATCAAGGCGCGGCGTCAGGAAATCGACAGCCTGGCGCATGACCTCGTGGAATCCGGTCTCGCCGTCTGGGCGACCGAAGGCGACCGATCGGAACGGCTGATCGTGCGGGGACGCGCGAATCTTCTGGGAAGCGACAATCAGAGCGAGGAGCTCGACAAGATCCGAAGCCTGTTCGACGACCTCGAACGCAAACGTGACATCGCCGAATTCCTCGAATTGACCGAGGATGGCGAAGGAGTGCGCATTTTTATCGGCTCAGAGAACAAACTTTTCTCACTTTCGGGTTCCTCTCTGGTGGTCTCTCCATATATGAACGCAGATCGTAAGATAATCGGCGCGGTAGGTGTCATTGGACCCACGCGCCTAAACTATGGACGTATTGTGCCGATCGTGGACTACACAGCTCAGCTGGTCGGCAAGCTGATCTCCGACCGGAGGTAAAGGATGACTATGGCAGACCCGAGAAATGACGATTTCCTCGATGACGTGGATGACGCCACAAACGAGGAATATGCCCAGGACCTGGAAGAGATGGATAACGAGGCGGTAGAGCTCGATTCTCTGCGCGCCGAGCGTGACGAGCTGAAGGACCGCTTCATGCGCGCGCTGGCCGATGCCGAGAATTCGCGCAAGCGTGCCGACAAGGATCGTCGTGAAGCCGAGAATTACGGCGGCTCCAAGCTCGCCCGCGATCTGCTGCCGGTCTATGACAACCTGCAGCGTGCGCTGGCGACCGCCAATGACGAGCAGAAGCAGATATCCGCAGCACTTCTCGAAGGTGTGGAGCTGACACTGCGTGAGCTGACTTCGGTGTTCAAGAAGCACGGCATCATGCCGATCACGCCGAAAGTGGGCGAAAAGTTCGACCCGCAGCAGCATCAGGCGATGTTCGAGGCGCCCGTGCCCGGCACGAAGTCCGGCGAGATCATCCAGGTTTCTGCCGAAGGCTTCATGCTGCACGACCGTCTTTTGCGCCCCGCGCAGGTCGGCGTGAGCTCGATGCCCGCCAGTTAAGTTTCATGTGAAACATTTGACAAACAGGGCGGGGGTGACCCCGCCCTATGTCTTTGCGAGCCCCTTCAAGTCGTAGAGCGCCTGCAATGCTTCCCTGGGTGTCATCTCGTCCGGGGACAAAGCGGCAAGCATGTCTTCCGCTGGCGACGCGGTGATCCTGCCAGCCGGGGCAGGGGTCTGTGCCGCGACGGAAAACAGCGGCAGGTCGTCGACCAGCGCCTTTGGCGACGTCTTCTCCCGTTCGCCCTTTTCCAGTTGTTCGAGCACATGCCGCGCCCGCGCGATCACCGAAGGCGGCAAGCCGGCCAGTTGCGCGACTTGCACGCCATAGCTGCGATCGGCCGCGCCGGGGCGCACCTCGTGCAGAAAGATCACCTCTCCGTCCCATTCCTTGACCGCCACGGTGGCATTGCTCACCCCCGGCAGCTTTCCGGCCAGAACGGTGAGCTCGTGATAATGTGTCGCGAACAAGCCGCGCACGCGGTTCACCTCGTTCAGATGCTCGAGCGTCGCCCAGGCGATGCTCAAACCGTCATAAGTCGCCGTGCCGCGCCCGATCTCGTCCAGAATGACCAGCGCGCGGTCGTCGGCGAGGTTCAGGATCGCAGCCGTCTCGACCATCTCGACCATGAAGGTGGAACGCCCCCGCGCCAGATCGTCCGAGGCACCGACACGGCTGAAGATCTGGCTCACCAGCCCGATATGCGCGCTGTCGGCAGGCACATAGGCCCCCATCTGCGCGAGCAGGGCGATCAGCGCATTCTGCCGCAGATAGGTCGATTTACCTGCCATGTTCGGACCGGTCAGAAGCTGCACCGCCGCTGCGTCACCGGTTGGGGAGAGCAGGCAGTCATTCGCGATGAACGGCGCGCCGCCCTGCGCTGCCAGCGCGCGTTCCACAACGGGATGCCGCCCGCCCGTGATATCGAAGGCGCGGCTTTCATCGACCTTCGGCCGGCACCAGTCCTGCGCGGCGGCAAGATCGGCCAGTCCGCAGGCAAGGTCGAACTCCGCCAGCGCCAGGGCGGTCAGCGAAATCTCTGCCGCGCGGTCCAGAATGGCGCCTTTCAGGCTGTCATAGAGCCGCTTTTCGATCTCGATTGCCTCGCCGCCGGCATTCAGGATCTTCGTCTCGATCTCGGACAGTTCCACGGTGGTGAACCGTACCTGATTGGCGGTGGTCTGGCGGTGGATGAAGGTCTCGGAGAGCGGCGCGGACAGCATCTTTTCGGCGTGGGTCGCCGTCGTCTCGATGAAATAGCCCAGAACGTTGTTGTGCTTGATCTTGAGCGAGGACACTCCGGCCTGAGCGGCATAATCCGCCTGCATTCGTGCGATCACGCCGCGCCCCTCGTCCCGCAGGGTGCGCGCCTCATCCAGAGCCGCGTCATATCCTGTCGCCACGAAGCCGCCGTCGCGCACGAGCAGGGGCGGCTCGGCGACCAGCGCCTCGTCCAGCAGCGCGACCAGCGTGTCATGCCCGCCGAGATCCTTGCAGGCTTCGGCCAGAAACTCCGGCAGATCCTCGCCCGCCAGCCGCCCGGCAATCCGCTCCGCCTGTTCGAGCGCATTGCGCACCGAAGCAAGGTCACGCGGACCGCCCCGATCCAGACCGAGACGCGACAGTGCCCGGTCGAGATCGGGCACACGTTTCAGCGCATCGCGCAGGAACAGAGCCACATCCGGCTTGTCGAGACACCAGGCCACGGCTCCCTGCCGCGCGATGACCACGCTCAGCTCGCGGGATGGTGAGGACAGTCGACGCTCCAGCAGCCGCGCGCCACCCGCCGTCACCGTCCGGTCGATCACCGAGAGAAGCGAGCCCGCGCGCCCGCCATTCAGGGAATGCGTGAGTTCCAGGTTTCGCCGTGTCGCCGCGTCGATCTGCATGAGCCGCGACACCTGGTCTTGCCGGGGCGGCTGCAGCAGTGGCAGTTTGCCTTTCTGCGTGATGTCGAGGTAATCGACCAGTGCGCCCATCGCGGAGATCTCGACCCGCTCGAACTTGCCGAAGGCATCGAGCGAGGCGACGCGGAAAAGCTCGCAGAGCCGCCGCTCGGAGCCGGTGGAATCGAAGGAAGCGCGCCCCAGAACCGTCGGAAGGATCCCGAGATCCTCCAGAACCTCGCGCAGGGTCTCCTCGACCGCCTCCGAGACCAGAACTTCGCTCGGGGCGAGCCGGGCGAGTTCGGCGCCGATCCGCGCCTGCGACAGGGGCATCACGTGAAACACGCCGGTCGAGATATCGCACCAGGACAGCGCCCAACCGTCGCGGACACCCGCCAGAGCGGCCAGATAATTGTGCCGACGCGCCTCGAGCAGGGACTCCTCGGTGAGCGTGCCCGGCGTCACGAGCCGTACCACGTCGCGCTTCACCACCGATTTTGCGCCGCGCGTGCGCGCCTCGGCCGGGTTTTCCATCTGCTCGCAGACGGCCACGCGGAAGCCCTTGCGGATCAGCGTGAGCAGATACCCCTCGGCCGCATGGACTGGCACGCCGCACATCGGGATATCATCGCCGTCATGCTTGCCGCGCTTGGTCAGCGCGATGTCCAGCGCGGCCGCGGCCGCCGCGGCATCGTCAAAGAACATCTCGTAGAAATCGCCCATCCGGTAGAAGAGCAGCGCATCCGGATACTGCGCCTTGATCTCCTGATACTGCGCCATCATCGGCGTGACTGCACTCATGGGGCCCCCAATTCTTCTGGCGCAACCCTACAAATCCCCGGCAGTACGCGAAAGGCGAAAACCGAAGTTGAGCCGCTCGCCCCCCTCGGCTAGAAACACCGGACCGCTACGGGAGGAGCGCCCTACATGTCGAACCAGAAATACACCCGCGAAGAGGCCCTGGCCTTTCACCTCGAACCCATGCCGGGAAAGTGGGAGGTGACGGCGACCGTCCCCATGACCACGCAGCGGGACCTGTCGCTGGCCTATTCTCCGGGTGTCGCGGTGCCTTGCGTCGAGATCGCCGAAAATCCCGAACTCGCTTATGACTATACCAACAAGGGCAACCTGGTTGCGGTCATCTCGAACGGAACGGCCGTGCTGGGCCTTGGCAATCTGGGCGCATTGGGGTCCAAGCCGGTGATGGAGGGCAAGTCGGTGCTCTTCAAGCGGTTCGCGGACGTGAACTCGATCGACATCGAGCTCGACACCGAAGATCCCGAGGAATTCATCAAGGCCGTGCGTCTGATGGGCCCGACCTTCGGCGGCATCAACCTCGAGGACATCAAGGCGCCCGAATGCTTCATCATCGAACAGACGCTGAAGGAGCAGATGGACATTCCGGTCTTTCATGACGACCAGCACGGCACTGCCGTGATCTGCGCCGCGGGTCTCATCAATGCGCTGCACCTGTCGGGGAAAAAGATCGAAGAGGTCAAGATCGTGCTGAACGGGGCAGGGGCCGCGGGCATCGCCTGCCTCGAACTGCTGAAATCCATGGGCGCGAAACACGACAACTGCGTCATGTGCGACACCAAGGGCGTGATCTACCAGGGTCGCACCGAAGGCATGAACCAGTGGAAATCGGCGCATGCCGCGATGACCGATGCGCGCAGCCTCGAGGATGCGATGAAGGATTGCGACGTCTTCCTCGGTGTTTCGGCCAAGGGTGCCGTGACGCAGGAGATGGTCAAGTCGATGGCGCCGAACCCGGTGATCTTTGCCATGGCCAATCCCGACCCCGAAATCACCCCTGAAGAGGCGCACGCCGTGCGCGAGGATGCCATCGTCGCCACCGGCCGCTCGGACTATCCCAACCAAGTGAACAACGTCCTCGGCTTTCCCTACCTGTTTCGCGGCGCGCTCGACATCCACGCCAGGGCGATCAACGACGAGATGAAGATCGCCTGTGCCGAGGCGCTGGCCGCGCTTGCGCGCGAGGATGTGCCCGACGAGGTCGCTTTGGCCTATGGCAAGAACCTGACCTTCGGGCGCGACTACATCATCCCGACGCCGTTCGATCCGCGTCTGATCCACCGCATCCCGACCGCCGTGGCGCGCGCCGGCATGGATACCGGCGTCGCGCGGCGACCGATCATCGACATGGAAGCCTACGAGCTGTCGCTGAAATCCCGCATGGATCCGACGGCGAGCATCCTGCGCGGCATCAACACCCGGGCCCGCGCGGCCCAGGCGCGGATGATCTTTGCCGAGGGCGACGACCCCCGCGTGCTGCGCGCCGCGGTGATGTATCAGCGCTCGGGCCTCGGGCAGGCCCTGATCGTGGGCCGGTCGGCAGATGTGAAGGCGCGGCTGGAAGAGGCCGGGATGAGCGATGCGGTGAGCGAACTGGAAGTGGTGAATGCCGCCAATACGCCGCATCTCGAGACCTACAAGGGGTTTCTCTACAACCGCCTGCAGCGCAAGGGGTTCGACAGCACCGACATCCACCGCATGGCGACGCGCGACCGGCATGTCTTTGCCGCGCTGATGCTGGCGCATGGGCATGGAGACGGGCTGATCACCGGGGCGACGCGCAAGTCGGCGCATGTGATGGAGCTCATCAACCACGTCTTCGATGCCGATGCCGAGCATGGTGCCGTCGGCGTGACGGCGCTTTTGCACAAGGGGCGGATCGTGCTGATCTCGGACACGCTGGTGCATGAATGGCCCGACGAGGAGGACCTCGCCGATATCGCCGAACGGGCCGCCGGCGTGGCGCGGCATCTCGGGCTCGAGCCGCGCGTCGCTTTCGTCTCCTTCTCGACCTTCGGCTATCCGGTCTCGGAACGCGCGCAGAAGATGCACCTGGCGCCCGACGTGCTGGATGCCCGCGGCGTGGATTTCGAATATGAGGGCGAGATGACAGTCGATGTGGCGCTGAACGCCAAGGCGCAGGATGCCTATCCGTTCCAGCGTCTGACCGGGCCTGCGAATATCCTCGTCGTGCCGGCCCGCCATTCGGCGTCGATTTCCGTGAAGCTGATGCAGGAGATGGCAGGGGCCACGGTGATCGGTCCGATCCTGTCCGGCGTCGACAAATCGATCCAGATCTGCTCGTCCAATTCGACAGCAAATGATATCCTCAACATGGCCGTGCTGGCGGCCTGCAAGGTCGGATGACGGCGCGGGCCGAGGCGGCAGGAGCCTCCGGCGGGAGTTTTATTGGCAAGATGAATGGGAGGGGCGTGTGACGATCTATAATCTTGGGTCCATCAATGCGGATCTGGTGTATCGCGTGCCGCATCTGCCGGGGGCGGGCGAAACTCTGGCATCGTCGTCCTGCACGCGCGGGCTGGGGGGCAAGGGCGCGAACATGTCCGTGGCCGCTGCACGCGCTGCGGCCCGGGTGGTGCATATCGGGTCCGTGGGGGCGGACGGCGCCTGGGCGGTGGAGCGGCTGCTGGAATATGGCGTCGATACGCGCCGGATAGCGGTGGCGGCAGAGGCGACCGGCCATGCGATCATCGCGGTGGATGATGCCGGCGAGAACCTGATCCTGCTCTATCCCGGAGCCAATCAGGCCTTGTCAGAGACAGAAATTGCCCTTGCGCTGGAAGGGGCCGGGTCGACGGACACATTTTTGTTCCAGAACGAAACGAATGCCGGAACCTTCGCGGCACGGGCGGCGTCGGCCTTGGGGATGCGCATCGCCTATGCCGCGGCACCCTTCGAGGAGGCGGCGGTGGCGGCTGTTTTGCCCTTGCTCGACCTGCTGGTGCTGAACGCGGTCGAGGCGGCGCAGCTCGAACAGGCGACAGGGCAACCGGTGGCCGATCTGCCGGTGCGCGACATCGTCGTGACGCTGGGCGGCGATGGCTGCCGCTGGTACAATACCGACACCAAAGAGGCGCAGCATTTCCCCGCCATTCCCGTGACGCCCGTTGATACCACCGGTGCGGGCGACACGTTCAGCGGCTATCTCGTGGCGGGTCTGGACCGGGGAATGCCGATGGCGCAGGCCATCGGACTGGCGCTTCGTGCGGCGGCGATCATGGTCACGCGGGCCGGCGCGGCGGACGTCATTCCAGACCTCAAGGATCTGGAAGACGCCCGGTTCTCCTAGCCCCCGACGAAGGGAGCGTCGGCGCCCCAGAGTTCGCGCACCCGTGCATCGCGGCCACAGCCTTCGCGATAACGTTCGTAGGCATCTTTCTGGTCGATATAGCCAAAGCGGGTCAGCACCTTGTTCGTGCCTTTGTAGTAATCCTGATGATAGTCCTCCGCCTTGTAGAAGGGACCGGCATCGAGGATCGGCGTCACGATCGCCTGTCCCAGAGCCTTTTGCGCCTGGGCCTTTGCCTGCTCGGCCGCCGAGCGCTCCTCGGAACCCGAGACGAAGATCGCCGTCCGGTAGCTGTCGCCCCGGTCGCAGAACTGCCCTCCCGCATCGAGCGGGTCGACCGAGCGGAAGAAGGTGGAGTAAAGCTGATCGAGGCTCACCTGCGCCGGATCGTAAACGATCCTGGCGGCTTCGTAATGGCCGGTTCCGCCCCCGGTGACCTGCTTGTAGGTCGGATCCTTGACAGTGCCGCCGGTATAGCCGGACACCACCTCGGACACGCCCTGGACCTTTTCGAAATCGGCCTCGACGCACCAGAAACACCCGCCGGCGACGATGATCTCCGCGGCCTGCGCCACCCGTGTCTGAACGAAAAGGCCAAGGGCGATGGACAGGGCCAGAACCGTCGGCTTCCAGATTGATATATGCAAAGTCTTTTCCTCCTGTGTTGGGCTCATGCGACCACATCCCGGGCCGGGCGGGCAACCACTGACACCTGATTTCACGCAGAGGTGAGAGCGCTTTACCTCTTGGTCTGCGCCCGCGGTCGGCCTAGCTTGCGGGCAAAAGGAGGGTGCGATGACCCATCAGGTGGCAGCAAATCAGGCAGGGAATGATCCAGTGACAGGGATGCAGGGCGTCGCAGGAACCTCGTTCATCGGCCTCGCAATTGCCATCGGCTTCAGGATGCGCCGCCAGCAGCAGGGGGCAGGCTGATGCGCATCGCGATGTGGTCCGGGCCGCGCAACTTGTCGACTGCGATGATGTACAGTTTCGGCAATCGTGCCGACATGCATGTCGTGGACGAGCCGTTCTATGGCCCCTACCTGCGTCGTACCGGGCTGCAGCATCCGATGCGGGACGAGATCATCGCCAGCCGTCCCCAAAGCGCCGGTCAGGTGGTCGAAGAACTTCTCGGGCCGATCCCGGACGGCCGACCACATGCCTATCACAAGCACATGTCGCAACACATGATCGACGGCATGCCGCGCGACTGGATCGACAAGGTCGTGAACGTGTTCCTGATCCGCCACCCGGCCCGCGTGCTCGCCAGCTTCAGCGCGAAGTACGAAGAGACGACGCTGGCGGATATCGGTTTCGTTCAGCAGGCGGAGCTTTTCGACCAGCTGATCGCCGCAGGTCAGCGCCCGGTCGTGATCGACAGTGCCGATATACGCGACAACCCGGAACAGGCGCTGCGCAGGCTGTGTGCCGCGATAGATCTTCCCTTCGATCCTGCGATGTTGTCCTGGCCGTCCGGCGGGCATGCGGCGGACGGGGTCTGGGCGAGTGTCTGGTATGGCGCGGTCCACGGTTCGACCTGTTTTGCGGGGGCAGAGGGGCCCTTGCCGGTTTTGAAAGGGGCGATGGCGGACATCGCGGGGCAGGCTCTTCCGGCCTATGAGTATCTTGCGGCCCATCGGCTGCGATAGCTGTCAGATTTCATCCATAGAAATATACAATGAAGTCAGATATTTGAACTGAACGACATGCCATTGAACCGGCGATCTGCACAGTTTTATGCGGATTTCTGAAACTATTTCCGTCGGCTGCGCGTGACTGTTTCCGAAAGCAGGGCAGCCGCTGTGCAAGCAGGCTTTTGAACATCGGGCATGTTGCCCGAGCGTAGACAGTAACACCTGAGGGCATGTTGCCCGAGCCTAACGAGTGCCCTGTTCCAACACGAAACGCACCAACAGGAGAGACAAGATGAAGACACTTATTCTGACCACAGCCCTGACCTTGAGCGCCGGATCGGTCTTTGCCGCCGCGCACAGCATGGCCCCCGCGGTCGAAGCGTCTGACCAGTCGGTCGCAAATGGTATCGTGAGCGCCGAAAAGGTCGTCGCACCCGCCAATGGCTGGCTGGTCGTGCACCGGACGGATGCGGAAATGAAACCCGGACCCGTCGTGGGCTATGCGCCGCTGCGGGAAGGCGAGAACATGGACGTGGCCGCGATCCTCACCGAAGAGATCACGACCGGTGACATGCTCATGCTCATGGTCCACAGCGAAGATGGCGGCGTGGCCATGGGTGATTTCGAATATACGTTGGGCGCCACCGAAGACGGCCCCATCAAGGTTGACGGCAATCTCGTGATGACGACCATCACTGCAGAATAGCCGTCGAACATCGTCTGGCTGCGGAGCGGACGATGTTCACTGGACCGCCTGGCCCTGGGGCCAGGCGGTTCTTTTTTATCCGGGGATCAGATGCCCGATAGGGCCTATCCCTTGACCCGCCGGTTCCGCGCCGCCAGTAGCTTCAGCCGTAGCGCGTTCAGCTGGATGAAACCCTGTGCATCCTTCTGATCATATGCGCCGGCGTCTTCCTCGAAAGTCACATGCGCCTCGGAATAGAGGCTGTGATCCGACCAGCGCGCCACGGTATTGACCGAGCCCTTGTAGAGCTTGATGCGCACCGTACCGGTCACATGCTCCTGCGACGTGTCGATCAGCGCCTGCAGCATCTCGCGTTCGGGGCTGAACCAGAAGCCGTTGTAGATCAGCTCGGCATAGCGCGGCATGATCGAATCCTTGAGATGCCCGGCACCTGAATCCAGCGTGATCTGCTCGATCCCGCGATGCGCCTCGAGCAGCAGGGTGCCGCCGGGCGTTTCGTAGATGCCGCGCGACTTCATGCCCACAAAGCGGTTCTCGACGAAATCGAGACGCCCGCAGCCATGCTTGCCGCCCAGCTCGTTGAGCTTCGTCAGGATCGTGGCCGGCGACATCGCCTCGCCATTGATCGCGACGGCATCGCCCTTTTCGAAGGTGATCTCGACCATCTCCGGCGTATCGGGTGCATCCTCGGGCGCGACGGTGCGCTGATAGACGTAATCGGGCGCTTCTTCGCCGGGGTTCTCCAGCACCTTGCCCTCGGACGAGGTGTGCAGCAGGTTCGCGTCGACCGAGAACGGCGCCTCGCCGCGCTTGTCCCTGGGGATCGGCACCTGGTGCTGCTCGGCCCATTCGATCAGCCGCGTGCGGCTCGTCAGGTCCCATTCCCGCCAGGGCGCGACGACACGGATGCCGGGCTCGAGCGCATAGGCCGCCAGCTCGAAGCGCACCTGGTCGTTGCCCTTGCCGGTCGCCCCGTGCGCGATCGCGTCCGCCTCCTCGGCGCGCGCGATCTCGACCAGCCGCTTTGCTATCAGCGGCCGGGCGATCGACGTCCCCAGCAGGTACTGCCCCTCGTAAAGCGCGTTCGCCC
>JBBSNW010000005.1:0-118607 GCA_038260405.1 Rhodobacterales bacterium
AGAGCGTCGAGCGCAGGCTCGACACATCGAGACGGGATTAGGAGCCGGACGCATGACAACGATCGAGGAAACGCAACGACCCGCTACCCGCTCGGCGCTGGAGCCGATGGACGGCCCCCCCATGGTCGCCATCAGCGGCCTGAATAAATGGTATGTCGATTTCCATGTGCTGAAGGACATCGACCTGATGGTCGCGCGCGGCGAGCGCATCGTCATTTGCGGACCGTCCGGCTCTGGCAAATCGACGCTGATCCGCTGCATCAACCGGCTGGAGGTGCATCAGGAAGGCACCATCGCCGTCGACGGCATCGAGTTGAACAACGACCTGAAGAACATCGAGGAGGTGCGCCGCGAGGTCGGGATGGTGTTCCAGCATTTCAACCTGTTCCCGCATCTCACGATCCTCGAGAACTGCACGCTGGCCCCGATCTGGGTGCGCAAGACGCCCAAGCGCGAGGCCGAGGAAATCGCGATGCACTTCCTGACCAAGGTGAAGATCCCCGATCAGGCGAACAAGTATCCCGGACAGCTTTCGGGCGGACAGCAGCAGCGCGTGGCGATCGCCCGCTCTCTCTGCATGCGGCCGCGGATCATGCTGTTCGACGAGCCGACCTCGGCGCTCGATCCCGAGATGATCAAGGAAGTGCTGGATACGATGGTGGAACTGGCCGAAGAGGGCATGACCATGCTCTGCGTCACGCACGAGATGGGCTTTGCCCGTCAGGTGGCGAATCGCGTGATCTTCATGGATGCGGGCCAGATCGTCGAACAGAACGAGCCCGAGGAGTTCTTCCTCAACCCGCAGCACGAGCGCACCAAGCTGTTTCTGAGCCAGATCCTGGGTCACTGATCGGGGCATGTGCCCCAGTGGCAAGGTCGCCTAGACGGACATCAACTCGCGCGGGATTACGAAGTCCCGCGCTTTTCCCGTTCCGGTCCTGAGGTCGCCCCAGCTTGCAATGTCGAAATCTGCGATCAGGGTCGCACCGGTGGGGTAATCCCGAAACCGGATGTGCATCGGCCGCTGGACCACAAGAGCGCTCGCCAGACCCGCGATGCCGGGGTTGTGGCCGACGAGCAGCACGGCACGACCCTTTGCACTGCGCAGCACCTTCAGCAGCGTGTCGGGACTGGCGTGATAGAGATCCTTTTCGAACCTTTCAGGGGCGGAAAGATTGAGCAGCGACAGCGTCTGTCGGGTACGCAGTGAGGTCGAGCACAGCACCTCGTCGGGCAGGTAACTTTCGGCCCTGAGCCATTCCCCCAGGATGCGGGCGCTGGCTTCGCCCCGCATGTTCAGCGGCCGCGCATGGTCTTCTTCGTCGAGGGACCAATCGGATTTCGCGTGACGCATGAGGATGAGGCGCATGGAGCTGAATTCCTTGGGTCCCGGGGCCGAGAGGCTTCGACGTGGCGTCAGTCTTTCACGAAGGCGGCCTTGTGAAAAGCCGCCTCTGTGGCATCACGCAGCGGGGGCAGGCCCCACGGAATCTCCCCAAAGCCGCGTCAACTCGGATCGTGGGGCGGCAGGTCGGTCGCGCGAATCAGCGAACCCGCACCGTGTTCGGTGAAGATTTCGAGCAGGCAGGCATTGGGAACGCGCCCGTCGAGAATGACGACACCGCGCACCCCGTCCTCGATCGCCTTGAGCGCGGTTTCCGTCTTGGGGATCATGCCGCCCGCGATGGTGCCTTCGGCGATCATCGCGCGAACTTCTTCCGGGGTCATCGCCGTCATGATCTCTCCGGTCGCGTTCTTCACACCCGACACGTCGGTCAGCAGCAGAAGGCGGTCGGCCTTCAGCGCGCCGGCGATGGCTCCCGCGGCCGTGTCTCCATTGACGTTGAAGGTCTCGACCGGGTCCATACCGGTTGCCACGGGGGCAACGACGGGGATGATTCCCGCGGACATGAGGTCGCGCAGAACCTGCACGTTCATCTCGACCGGGCGGCCCACCCAGCCAAGCTCGGGGTCCTCCATCTCGCAGACCATGAGGTCGTCATCCTTGCCGGACAGACCGACGGCGCGGCCGCCCTCGTCCATGATCGCCTGCACGATACGCTTGTTCACGAGACCGGTCAGGACCATCTCGACCACCTCGACGGTGGCCTGGTCGGTCACCCGTTTGCCGCGCACGAATTTCGATTCGATTCCCAGCCGTTTCAGCAGGTCGTTGATCATCGGTCCGCCGCCATGCACCACGACCGGGTTCACGCCGACCTGACGCATCAGCACGATGTCGCGGGCGAATTCGGCCATCGCATCGGCGTCGCCCATGGCATTGCCGCCGAACTTCACCACCACGATCGCGCCGGAATATCGCTGCATGTAGGGCAGGGCTTCCGAGAGTGTCCGGGCGGTGGCGGTCCAATCCTGATTCATGGCGCGTTTCTTCATCCTTGTAGGTCCTTGTCCGAGTCTCTTGGGTTTATCGGATGGGAGGGGGAGAGGCGCAAGAGCGTCGTCGGTATCGGGTCGATGGTCGTTCGCCGATGAAGGGTGTCGCTGCTTGATCCGCATACGCTCGCTTCGCCATGCGCGCAGCCGAGCGGATGCCGCGCCCGGGTTTCAGGTCAGTGTGGCGATGATCGAGCGCAGCAGCGGGATGCCGTCGCCCTTTTCGGAACTGGTCATCACGAGCTCGGGATAGGCAGCGGGGTGGGTGGCGAGCTTTGCGCGCACCTGGTCGAGGATCCGGACCTGCTCGGCCTCCTTGACCTTGTCGGCCTTGGTCATCACGACCTGAAACGTCACTGCGCTCTTGTCGAGCAGGGTCATGATCTCCTCGTCCACGGGTTTGATGCCATGGCGTGTGTCGACCAGCACGAAGGCCCGGCGCAGAGTCGCGCGGCCCGACAGGTACTGCTTGAGCAGGCGCTGCCACTTCTCGACCACGGCGACGGGGGCATTGGCAAAACCATAGCCCGGAAGGTCGACCAGATAATGGCTCTCGGCCAGGGTGAAGAAGTTGATTTCCTGCGTGCGCCCCGGCGTGTTCGACGCCCGGGCCAGACCCTTGCGTCCGGTCAGCGCATTGATCAGGCTGGACTTGCCGACGTTGGAGCGCCCGGCGAAACACACTTCGAGCCGATCGTCGGGGGGCATGCCGTCCATCGCGACGACGCCCTTGAGAAAGTCTGTCTCGCCGGCAAAAAGCCTGCGGGCATCCTCGATCAGCTGGTCGTCGGGCTGCTCTGCGAGCGGGAAGGGGAGTTGCATCAGAGCGGCCTCACTATGTCGCCAAGCGCGATGTCACCGGAACGGACGACCTCTGCGCGGACGGAGAAATCCCTGTGGCCCCAGCTGTCGAGCGCTGCAAGCGTATCGGCGTCGCGCAGGCCGGTATCAGGGCTGGTTGTGGTCGCGGCGCAGCGATCGGTGCGCTCGCGAATCTTGAAGACGGCGCTGCCGATCTGAACTTCGCGCCCCATCCAGTCGAACTCTTCCCAGGGGGCAAGGCCATCCATCCAGATGTTGCCGCGCCAGCGATGGATCGACAGCGCGCGCGCCATCTTCTGTTCCACCGCACGATGCGAGGACATGTTGCACAGCGTGACGCTGGCGAAATCGCTGTCGGTCATGCCGCGTTCGCGGGCCCGCACGATACGCGCGGACTGGGCACGGTCGTCAGGCATGAGGGGGCGGACCCAGTCGAGAAAGGACGCGGCGTCGCGGTCCGGAGCAAAGGTCAGATCCGGGCGCGCCGGATGGCGCAGAGTGATGGTTTCGGTGTCTTCGTCGAGGGTCGCGGTCACTGCCATCAGCTGCGGCGCCTTGGCCACCCGGCTGAAATTGCCGCAGGACACCCAGTGGCTGCCGTCGGCGTCCGAGCGCTCGTGCGCGACGGCCCAGACACGGTCCCAGGGCAGGGTCTGACCGGCCGACAGCGCCACCCGCTCCAAGGCCTCTCGTCCATGGCTCTTGATCGGGTGGCGCCATATGTCGGTCACGCGGCCGGTCATTTTCCGCCGGTTTTCTGCTCTGCCTTCGGCTTGCGCTTGAAGCTGCGGGTGATGTTGCCGAAGACGTCCGGCTTGTAGCCCTGCGTGCGCATGATCAGATATTGCTGCGTGAAGGTGATCGTGTTGTTCGCAATCCAGTAGAGCACCAGACCGCTCGCGAACGAGCCCAGCATGAACATGAAGACCCAAGGCATCCAGGCAAAGATCATCGCCTGCGTCTTGTCGGTGGGCGCGGGGTTCAGTTTCTGTTGCAGCCACATCGAAATGCCCAGCAGGATCGGCAGGACGCCGAGGCTTATGATCGCAAGGAACGATCCCGGATCCGGCGGCGAGAAGGGCAGCAGGCCGAACAGGTTCAGGATCGAGCTCGGGTCAGGCGCCGAGAGGTCACGGATCCAGCCGACCCAGGGCGCGTGGCGCAATTCGAGCGTGACGAAGATCACCTTGTAGAGCGAGAAGAAGATCGGGATCTGCAACAGGATCGGCAGACAGCCCGAGGCCGGGTTGACCTTGTTCTTCTTGTAGAGCTCCATCATGCCCTGCTGAAGCTTCTGACGGTCGTCGCCGGAATTCTCCTTCAGCTTCTCCATCTCGGGCTGGAGTTCCTTCATCTTGGCCATGGAAACGTAGGACTTGTAGGCTAGCGGGAAGAGCAGCGCCTTGATCAGGAGCGTGAGGCAGATGATCGACCAGCCCATGTTGCCGATCAGCTGGTTGAGATGGTGCAGCACCCAGAAGATCGGCTTGGTCAGGAAGAAGAACCAGCCCCAGTCAATGCTGTCGATGAAGCGGTCCACACCCTGCCTCTGGTAGTCGCGGATGGTTTCCCATTCCTTGGCACCGGCGAAAAGTTGCGTCGTCACCTCTTTCGTCTCGCCGACGGCGAGCGTCATCGTCGGCAGAACGGCCTCGGTCTGGTAGATGTCGCGGGTATCGTCGTATTTTGCGACAGCCTTGAACGCGGTGCCTGCCTGCGGGATCAGGGTCGACATCCAGAAGTGGTCGGTAAAGCCGATCCAGCCATTTTCCTGAACCTGCATCACTTCGGCGCGCGCGCCTTCGGCAGGAACCACGTCCAGATCGGGCATGTCGGAATAGTCGGTTTCGGTCAGGGTGCCGTCAGCCATTGCGACGACGCCTTCATGCAGGATGAAGAACTTCTTGCGATCCACCGGCTCGCCGCGCCGGGCGATGATGCCGTATGGGGCAAGCGAAGTCTGCGTCTCGCTGGCATTCTCGACCGATTGCGTGACCGTGAACATGAAATTCGCGTCCACCGCGATGGTGCGGCGGAAGACCAGCCCGGTCGGGCTGTCCCAACGCAGCGTGATCGGGTTTTCAGTGGTCAGGGTCTCGCCGCTCTCGACCGTCCAGTCGGTATTCGCGCCCGGCACGTCGTCTGGGCCAAGACCGGTGCCCGGAGCCCAGCCGTAGAGTGCATAATAGGGCTGTGGTGCACTGACCGGGCCCAGCATCTGGACGATGGGGGAGTCCGGATCGATCGTGACGCGGTAATCCTTGAGCTTCAGATCGTCGATCCGTCCGCCTGTCAGCGCGATGGAACCAGAGAGACGGTCGGTCTCGATCGGGACGCGCGGCATCTCGGCATCGACGGCGCTCGCCGACTCGGCGCCTGGTATCGCGCCGGGAGCGGCCGAGGGTTCGGTCGCGACCTGTGGGCTCTGGCTCTGGGTCTCGGTCACGGCAGGTGCGTTGGGGTCCACTTCCTCGGGTTCGGGGGGAGGAAAGAGGACAAACCACGTCAGGATCACGACGAAACTGAGCACTGTTGCCAGGATGAGGTTCTTGTTCTGATCGTCCATGAGGGACTGCACCTGTCCTTTGTAAGTCAGGCTTGGGTTCAACAGACAAGGGCACCAAAGGTCAAGCGGTTTCGCCCGCTTTTCATGCCCCCTGCGTCCAATCGCGGCGGCATCTGGCCGTCCTGTCCCGCTCGCGTGCCCGCAGCTCCGCGATCAGGTTCCGGTGCGAAGGCCAGCCGTCAGCTGCTGCGCCGGTCGAGTTTGGGCGTATCGGCGATGCGGCTGTTGTGAGCCTTGATCCAGGTCGTGAACTGATCGGCGGGCATCGGGCGCGCGATGCCGAAGCCCTGGACATGGTCACAGCCGAGTTGCGCCAGAAGGGCGTGTTCGCCGACGCTCTCGACCCCTTCGGCAAGAGTTTCGAGCCCGAGGCGTTCTGCCATGCCGAGGATCGCGGCGATCATCCGGCGCTGATCCTCGTCCCGGTCGACCCTGGTGACAAAGCTTCGGTCGATCTTGAGCCTGCTGATGTCGAACCGGCGCAGAGACGTGATCGAGGCATGCCCGATCCCGAAATCGTCAAGATCGATCTGGCAGCCGAGCTTGGCGAGGGCCGCGACGTTGCGCACGATGATGCCGTCGGTGGTTTCGGCGATCACGGTTTCCAAAACCTCGATCCCCAGACGCTGCGGCGTGAGATCGTGACGGTCGATCTCCCATTTCAGGCTTTCGACCAGCTTGGGATTGCGCAATTCCGAGGACGAAAAGTTGACGCTCACTCTCGGCACATCGAGACCTGCACGGTCCCAGCCGCGCAGGGCGGTGAGCGCCTGGTTCAGCATCACCTCACCCAACCGCTGCATGCGGCCGTCTTCCTCGAGCGTTTCGAGGAACTGTTTGGGGGCAATCACACCGCGTTCGGGGTGGATCCAGCGGACCAGCGCCTCGGCACCGCTGACACGCCCGGTCGAGGTGCAGAGCTGTGGCTGATACCAGGCCTGGATCTGGCCGTTCTCGAGCGCCCGCACCGCTTCGCTGCGCAGTGTCTGGCGGGCCGAACGGGCGACCCGGATGCTGTCTGTCCAGGCGCGTATGGCCGAAGGTCCGTTGGCCAGCGCCTCGGTCAGCGCGGCGCCGGCGGCGGCAAGGAGGTCCTGCCCGGTGGCGGTATCGGTCAGCCGCGAACTGCTGCAGAAACCGATCGCCGCCGTCAGATATTGAGTCGTGCCCTCGATCGAGGCGGGCTCTTCCAGCGCCGATTGCAGGCGGTTGGAGATCTGCAGCAGCGCCTCGAGATCGAGCCGGAGCGCGGGGCCGAGGAGGATCATGAAGCGGTCATCACCGATGCGCACGGCAAGGTCATCCTTGCGCAGCAGCGCGCGCATCCGCGCAAGCATCAGGTCGCGCGCCGATTGGGCAGCCGTGTCCCCGAAGCGTTCCTCGAGCATTTCCACACCGTCGATCTCGACCAGAAGGCAGGCCGTGGCAAGCGATGCGCCACGCGCCTGAACGAGCGCGTGATCCGCCATGGAGGCGGCCCCGTGGGCATCGGTCAGGTTGGGCATCCGTCCCAGCACCGCCTCGACCGAGGAGGGAAGGTCGAAGCCGCCGACGAAGGAGAAAAGGACCGGTACGCTCAGCGCCACAAGGAGAAGCAACCGCTCTCCTCCGATCCAGAATCCCGCGAGGGCGAAAGCCGGGAGAAATGCGAGCACATGCGGACCCACGAGAGATTTGCGCAGCCGGAGCCTGAGTTTCATGACGCGGGATGGAGGGGTCGCTGACACCGGGCTGGCCTCTTGCTGTGATCAAGGGGCACGCTACGCGGATGCTGCTGTCTGCAAGGTTAATGCAGACAGGTAATTTGGAGAGAATTTTTGCTAAACTCGCAGAGGGAGATACAGTCGCCCTACAGATCGTCCTGTCCGGCAGGCGGTCCGCCGAGGGTCAGCCCGGCAAAATCGAAGAGCTTCGGATCCAGCAGATGCGAGGGGCGGGCATTCATCAGCGCGCGGAACATCACCTGCCGCCGCCCGGGGCTGTTGCGTTCCCAGCCATCGAGGATCTGCTTGACCTGCTGACGCTGCAGGCCGTCCTGCGAGCCGCAGAGATCGCAGGGAATGATCGGATATTTCATGCCTTGGGCGAATTTCTCGCAATCCGCCTCGGCCACATGCGCGAGTGGACGATAGAGGAACAGATCGCCCTCCTCGTTGACCAGCTTGGGCGGCATCGTTGCGAGGCGGCCGCCATGAAAGAGGTTCATGAAGAAGGTCTCGAGGATATCGTCGCGATGATGCCCCAGAACCACGGCGGAACAACCTTCCTCCCGCGCGATCCGGTAAAGATTGCCACGCCTCAGCCGCGAACAGAGCGCACAGAAGGTGCGGCCTGCCGGGATCTTGTCCATCACGATGGAATAGGTGTCCTGATAGTCGATACGGTGCGGCACGCCCATGCGCTTGAGGAACTCGGGCAGGACGGTGGCCGGAAAGCCGGGCTGCCCCTGATCGAGGTTGCAGGCCAGCAGATCGACGGGCAGCAGACCCCGCCATTTCAGCTCGTAGAGGATGGCGAGCAGCGTGTAGCTGTCCTTGCCGCCCGAGAGGCAGACCAGCCACCGCGGCGGCGGTCCGTCGCCACCCTGCGCGACCATGCCGTATTGATCGACCGCCTCGCGCACATTCTGGACCAGCCGCTTGCGCAGCTTCCTGAACTCGGTGCTCTTGGGAGCCCCGTGGAACAGCGGATGGATATCGTCGGGCTGATCGAGCATGGTGCGGGCTTAATGCAGTTGCGCGCACCCGGCAAGAGCCCTGCGATGCGGCGACGGGCCCGCGCTGCACAGGGCAGGTTTCCGGAGCAGGGCGGGCTGCGGACACAGTTGTGTTCCCGGACGGGACGGCTTGGCATCCACCGGAGCGGCGCTAGCTGAGAAGAAAGGGAAAGGAGAGAAATTCATGCGTGGACTGACACTTGTACTGATGCTGGCGCTTGTCGCGGGGTGCACCGGCAAGCCGTCTTTCAGGGACCCCGCTCTCAGCGACAACAAGCTGAACCTCGAGGAGTTCTTCGATGGCGATCTTGTTGCTTACGGCCAGTTTCAGGATGTGCTGGGCACGGTGCGGCGACAGTTCAGGGTCGACATCCATGGCGACTGGGACGGTGAGCGGCTGCGTCTGCAGGAGGATTTCGTCTACGAGGATGGGTCGACCGAACAGCGGATCTGGACGTTGCTCAAGACTGGCCCGGACAGATGGCAGGGCACTGCTCCGGGGGTGATCGGCCAAGCGACGGGACAGGAACAAGGCGACAGGTTCAACTGGCGCTACACCATCGATCTTCCCGTGCCCTCGGCCGATGGCAGTTCCGAGACGACGCGGGTGAGTTTCGACGACTGGATGTGGCTGCAATCGGAAGACCGGCTGTTCAACCGCGCCTACATGAAGAAATACGGCGTCGATATCGGCGATGTGTCGATCAGCTTTGAAAAACTGCGCTGAGTGGTCGGGACGGACAAAGGGAACGGGCTGCAGATGTCCTGCAGCCCGCCGGTTCTAGAAAAGATGCGGCAACCGGATCTTTAATGGGTCCTGCGACGGGAGCACGGAGCGTTCCGGAGGCAGGCCGAGGTCACGCCGCAGATGCGCGCTGAGCCCCTCTATGTCCCCTGGCGGGGGCCGTTGGCTCGCGCTCTGGCGCCAGACCAGCGCGGACAGCGCAGCGAGCAGCACCCGCCATGCGCCAAAGCGCCGGATGACATCCTGCAGAGGCGGAAAGTTCTCGGGAATGGAAGTCGGTTCTACAAGTCGTATCATTGGGGGATTCCGGCAGCCTCACGCATGCCGGACCTTTCGATCTGAAAATGAAGAGCCAGAGACGGATTGCACGGTTCGCATGCAAAAAGTCGCCGGATCAGGGAGTTAGGGATTTTAGGAGAAAGACCGGTGCTGGCAGTCGCGCAGCAACTGGTCGGGGTGGATTACGCTTGAGCGAATCCGTGCACAAAATAAGCTCGGACGCCTGCGAGAGATGTATTCGATCGAGTCATGTTCATCCCTCCTGTTGTCCGGATGTTTGTGTGAAAGTTGCTTAGCAAGGCAAAGCGAGTCGGCCAAGAAAATTTTTCATGAAAGGTTGAATATGCAGGGATCTGCCCGTGGGTGTGTCTTTGAGGTTCCGCGAAAGCGTCTCATTCGACACCGTATCGACAATGTCACTGTGAAATCGAGCCGCTCAGTCAGGCACGTTGTCGATGCCCGAGCCGCCCAGCGGCTGGCAGCGCGCCAGGCGGCGCAGGGTCAGCCAGCTGCCGCGAAACGCGCCGTGACGTTCCAGCGCCTCGAGCGCGTAGGCCGAGCAGGTGGGGTGAAAACGGCAACCGTGACCAACCCAGGAGGAAAAGGTGAGGCGGTAGGCGCGCACGGGCAGGGCGACGATATGCGCCAGCGGGCTCATCTGTGCAGCTTGCGCAGCGCGTCGCGCAGATCCTGCTGCAGGGCGGGAAAGGCACGTCGCGCTGTCGCGTCGAACCTGCCGATCAGAACGTAATCCCAGCCGGGCCGGGCGAGTTCGGGCAGCACCAGACGCGCGGCTTCGCGCAGGCGGCGCTTGGCGCGGTTGCGCGCCACGGCATTGCCGACCGTCTTGGAACAGGTAAAGCCCACGCGCACGAGGCTGTCCTCATCCGCGCGGTTGCGGGCCTGCACCATCATGCTGGCGGTGCCCTGACGTCCTGCGCGGGCCGCGGTCAGGAAATCGGCACGTTTGCGCATGCGCAGGATCTGCGGTGCAGGGCCGGAATTCGGGCAAAGCGAAACCGCCGGGGGGGGATTCCCCGTATCAGATTCGGGGGCCTCCGGCGGTGTCATCTCTGGAACGGTCTCGTCTGGCGCTTACGCGCTCAGCGATTTCCGGCCGCGGGCGCGGCGGGCGTTCAGGATCTTGCGGCCGGCCTTGGTGGCCATGCGTGCGCGGAACCCGTGGCGGTGCTTGCGCACGAGGTTCGAGGGCTGAAAGGTGCGTTTCGTCATCGCTCCGTCTCCGTCTTTAGGCTGGCCCGGGCGATCGGATTCGCGAGGGCTGATACATTCGAAGCCCGGGCTATAGGCAAGGGTGGGTGATATGTCAAACGCCGAACGGCATCTGGATGCAACAATTTGCCCCCGGGGGCGGGCGCAATGTTACAGTTCGGGCCCATCGGCTGCATTTGCGGCCCATCCGCGTCACCGCGCATCAAGCGCGCGTGAGGCGGGTGTTGTTCTGCTCGGGATCTGCGCATGTTCTAGGTCACATCGCAACCCCGCATGCCATCAAGAGGCCCCATGAGATGTCCGACATGACCCAGAACGCAGCCAAATCCGGCATTGGACGGTATCTGCCCCTGATCGCCATCGCCGTGGTGGCTGTGGTCGGGTTCTTCACCCTGCGCGACTACCTGACCTTCGACACGCTGCGCGACAACAGGGAGGCGCTGCTGGCGTTCAGGGATGCCAATTACATCGCTACGGTCGCGGTCTTCATGCTGGCATATGTTGCCATCGTCGCCTTCTCGCTGCCCGGCGCGACGATCGCCACGCTGACCGGCGGGTTCCTCTTTGCGACCTTTCCGGGCGCCCTGTTCAACGTCACGGCGGCCACTCTCGGAGCCATCGCGATCTTTCTCGCGGCGCGCTGGGGTCTGGGCGAGCGGCTTGCCGCGCGGATGGAAACGGGCGAGGGCATGATAAAACGCATCAAGGACGGCATCGACGAGAACCAGTGGTCCATGCTCTTCCTGATACGGCTTGTGCCGGCGGTGCCGTTCTTCGTCGCGAACCTCGTGCCTGCGCTTGTCGGCGTGCCACTGCTGCGCTTTGCAGTCTCGACCTTTCTTGGCATCATACCGGGAGCCGTGGTCTTCACCTCGGTCGGTGCGGGCCTTGGCGAGGTGTTCGAGCGGGGCGAGACGCCGAACCTCGGCATCATCTTCGAGCCGCAGATCCTGCTGCCGATTCTCGGGCTCTGTGCCCTGGCGGCGCTGCCCATCATTCTCAAGGCCGTGCGCGGCAAGAAGGGACTCTGAGCCATGGAACGCATCAAGACGGACATTCTGGTCATCGGTGCCGGGTCGGGAGGTCTTTCGGTCGCGGCGGGCGCCGTGCAGATGGGCGCATCGGTTGTCCTGCTCGAGGATCACAAGATGGGGGGCGACTGCCTCAACTATGGTTGCGTGCCCTCCAAGGCGCTGATCGCCAGCGGCAAGGCTGCCTGGGGCATGTCGCATGCCAACGTCTATGGCATCGCTGACGTAACGCCGCAGGTCGATTACGCCGCCGCCAAGGACCATGTGCAGGGCGTCATCGACGAGATCGCCCCGATCGATTCGCAGGAGCGGTTCGAGGAACTGGGCGTCCGGGTGATCCGCGAGAAGGGCCGTTTCATCTCGAAAACCGAGGTGCAGGCAGGCGAGCATATCATCACGGCCCGTCGCGTGGTGCTGGCCACCGGCTCGTCGCCCTTGGTGCCGCCGATCCCGGGGCTCAACGACGTGCCCTATCTTACCAATGAAACGCTCTGGGAATTGCGCGAGCAGCCCGATCATCTGCTGATCATCGGCGGCGGACCCATCGGCATGGAGATGGCGCAGGCGCATCGGCGTCTGGGCAGCAAGGTCTCGGTGATCGAAGGCGCAAAGGCGCTGGGCAAGGATGATCCGGAGATGAGCGACATCGTGCTGCAGCGGCTACGCGAAGAGGGTGTCGAGATTGCCGAAGATGCCAAGGCCAAGGCCGTGCGGGGCGAGGCCGGGGCGATCGAGGTCGAGGTCGAGGATGGCACGATCTTTCGTGGCTCGCATCTTCTGATCGCGGTGGGGCGCAAGGCCAATACCGGTTCGCTCGATCTCGACAAGGCGGGGATCAAGACCACGAAGACCGGCATCGAGGTGGATGCGGGGCTCAGGACGACCAACAAGGCCGTCTATGCCATCGGCGACGTGGCGGGGGGGCTGCAATTCACCCATGTCGCGGGCTATCATGCGGGCATCGTGATCCGCTCGGCCCTGTTCGGAATTCCCGCCAAGGCCAGCACCGCGCACCTGCCCCATGTGACCTATACCAATCCGGAGCTTGCTCAGGTCGGCCTCACCGAGGCGCAGGCCAAAAAGGAGCACGGCATCAATCTCGAGGTCGTCCGCTTCCAGTACAGCCATAACGACCGCGCCGTCGCGGAGCGCAAGACCACCGGCCTGATCAAGGTGATGGTGGTCAAGGGGCGGCCCGTCGGCGCGTCGATCGCGGGATACCAGGCCGGCGAACTTATCAGCCTTTGGGCGCTTGTGCTGGCCAACAAGCTGAAAATGAAGCATGTGGCGAACATGGTCGCACCATACCCAACCATAGGTGAGGTTAACAAACGCGCGGCCGGTGCCTATTTCAGCCCGAGACTGTTCGAAAGTGATATGGTCAAGCGCATCGTGGGACTGGTGCAGCGCTGGCTGCCGTGAAGGATCTGAAGTAACCGCTCATGCTCAATACGCTCTCTGGCCGGTTTCTCATTCTGACGACAATCTTCGTGATGCTGGCGGAGATCCTGATTTTCGTCCCTTCCGTGTCGCGCTTCCGCGAGGATTACCTGCTGGCGCGGTTGGAACGGTCGCAGATCGCCTCGCTTGCGCTGCTGGCCGACGACATGATCGACCGGGACCTCGAGGAAGAGCTGCTGCTGAATGCCGGCGTCTTCAACGTCGTGCTGCGCCGGAACGAGGCACGCCAGCTCGTGCTGTCCTCGCCGATGCCGGGGCAGGTGAGCGAGACCTTCGATTTGCGCGACGCCTCGGCGCTGGGTCTGATCCGCGATGCGCTCAACACGCTGATCGAGCCCGAGCCCCAGCTGATCCGGGTGATCGGCAATCCGCTGCGCGATGCGGGCCTGCTGATCGAGGTCACGATGGAAACCGGTTCGCTGCGCACAGCGATGATCGATTACGGCCTGCGCATTCTGGTCCTGTCGGCGGTGATCTCGGTCATCACCGCGGTGCTGCTTTTCCTGGCCGTGCGGCGCCTGCTGGTGAAACCGATCAAGAACGTCGTGAGCCACATGCTGAGCTATACCAAGGCGCCCGAGGATGCCCGCCGGATCATCACCCCCACCGCAGGCATACGCGAGCTGCGCGAGGCCGAAGAGGCGCTGCAGACGCTCGAGCGGCAGCTCACGCAGGCGCTGCGCCAGAAGGAGCGCCTTGCCCAGCTCGGCGGCGCCGTCGCCCGGGTCAGTCACGACCTGCGCAACATTCTCACCTCGGCGCAGCTTTTTACCGACCGGATCGAGATGTCCGAAGATCCGACGGTCAAGCGCATGGCGCCCAAGCTTGTCAATTCGATCACCCGCGCGGTGTCCCTGTGCGAAACCACGCTGGCTTTCGGTCGTGCCGAAGAGCCCGCGCCGGTGATGACGCTGTTCTCGCTCAGCCCCGTGGTGAGCGAGGTGATGGAATCCGAGCGTCTGGCCATCGGCAACGAGGAAGTGAGCCTGTCCGAGGATGTTCCCGCCAACATGATGATCCGGGGTGACCCCGAGCAGATCTTCCGCGCGATTTCCAATCTGGTGCGCAATGCGCGGCAGGCGATCATCGGTTCGGGCAAGCCAGGCGAAATCTGCGTGACAGCCCACAGCGCCGAGACGGATTGGGTGATCGAAGTGTCCGATACCGGTCCCGGCCTGCCCGCCAAGGCGCAGGAACACCTGTTCCAGCCCTTCCAGGGTGGTGTGCGCAAGGGTGGCTCGGGGCTGGGCCTCGCCATCGTGCAGGAGCTCGTGCGCGGCCATGGCGGCACGCTGACCCTGCGCGAGACAGATGGGACGGGCACGTGCTTCGTGATCCGTCTTCCATTGGGGGACGTTGGGTAAGGCGAGAAATTCCTGCCAATTGCCCCTTGCATTGGTTTTGCGCAGAGTCTAAACGCTGCCGCAACGCACCGATAGCTCAGCTGGATAGAGTACTTGACTACGAATCAAGGGGTCGGGGGTTCGAATCCTCCTCGGTGCACCACTACCCCCTCCGAATTGGCAGTATCACACGTATGGTCAGCCAGCTGATCGACACAATGTTCTGACAATTCTTCCTCTCGCCAGATCAAGTCACACATGAATCCGCGCTTCCTGTTGCGAAGTCGATTGTGCGCTTAGGTCGCGAAGGGCTTTTGTATCAGTGGCCATCCGGACGTACAGCTTCGCCCCTTGATGCGTCGGCCTGGAGATCAGCATCCCGCGGAAAAACGCGTTTGGCGGTGGTCTTTGTAGTGATTCCAACAGTTTGCGCAAATTTTTGAGGCAAAAAAGGATTTTGTATCCTGAGGCTGGAATTTGAAAATCCTCTCAAGCGCCTGTTATCGAATGTAATTCTCCGACTTGTTACAGCTTTGCCCGTTGTTGACACAATTGTTTTCACAACCTAAACAATATATTAACTATTATGGTTCTCGCAGCAGGATAGTAAGATTCGTTACTGCCAGCGACACGAGGTTCTGTGCCGCTCCGGTCATGAAATGCACACGTCCAGGCGCTTGATCAAGGAGTACCAAGTCATCTCTTACCATCCCTTGCAGTTCATCTCTGCCGAAGCGAGCGATCTGGGGCTTGTGGCTTCGAGGACTGACTGCGAACCTAATTCTTCCCTGATCTGTCTCGTCTCCGTGCTTCTCGCGATTCCTGTCGGGATCGTACTCACGCTGGGTGTCATGCTGTCATTCGATATCGGGATCCTCTGGGCCGTGCCGCTCTATGCGCTGCTCGGATCACTGGCGATGGCGATTTTCATCCTGATCGGCCATCTGCGCGCAAGAACGTCCGGATAGACCACGCGTAGAAGCCCGAAATCGTCACGACCACCTTGCTGACGATCAATCGTGTCGGTTCGGCAGATCGCTCGACGTGGCGCAACCGGTCATTTCGGCAAGTCGGGCTTGAAAGGCGGGTCTGCCGCCCGGTCGCCAGCCAAGCGCGCGCAGCCGGTCGGTTGCCATCTCGCTGACGGAACCGGCATCGGCAAGCGGTGGAAGCGTTCCTTTGACACCCGACAACTCCGCATAGCTGCACAGCAGGTCGCGCCGGTCGAGCGCGAAATCGGACACGTTGAACAACCCGGCGCGACAAGCCTCAGGAGAAGAGGTCAGCACGAGATGCACCGCCTCGGCAAGATCGGTGGCGTGCAGCTCTGTCCCGATGCGGGGCACAAGCTCTTCACCCGCACCAAACCGCTCGAAAAGGTCCTGCCATTTGTGGCTCTGTCCTGGCGGGGCAGGGGCGAAGACGCCGGTGGCGCGCAGGCTGACCCTGACGGGGCCGCCGATATCCGACAGCGCGATCTCGGCCTTGTGCTTGACCTCGCCATAGAGCGTGTCGGGCAGGGGCGGCATGTCCTCGCGCAGCAGCGTGCCGGGTGGGTAGGCGCCGTAGACGGCGCGGGACGACAGAAAGACGATCCGCTCGACGCTTCGGGCAGCCTCGAACAGGCGCAGTGTTCCGTCGAGATTGCGTCGCAGGAAACCCTCCGGGTCATCACCCTCTCCCCCTCGATACCGGCCCGGTACATGCGAGAACGCGGCATGGACAAGTGCGTCGAACCCCGCGAGATCCGGGGCAGGCGCGTCGAGGTCCCACGGGAGGTGCCCCACCCCGGAAATCGCGCAAGGTCGACGACCCAGCGCGATCACCTCATGGCCGTGCTCCAGCAGCCCCCGTACGATCCAGTGCCCGACGAGGCCGGTGGCACCGGTCACGGCGACCCTCATGCCGCAATCGCCGGATTGGGGAGGGACGCGATGTCGGGCACCGGGCCGTCATTTGCAAAGGCCTTCCAGAGGGCGATGAGCGGTCCAAGCTGCGCTGTCTTCGGGTGCGGGTCCTGCCAGGGCTTTTCATACTGGTAGTGCAGGATGTGGATGGACTGCCAGTCCCAGAGCGCCGGCATGTTGAACCAGACGTATTGCAGCATGTTGTAGGTCACGGGCAGGCCGTGCCAGTCGGGAAAGAAATGCTGGAGAAAGGTCTGATCCGTGCGCCGCCAGAACGCGTCGGGCTGGTCGAGCTCCTCGAGCATCCGCGCGAAGGTGTCGGGATCTGGCCGCGCGGTGAACACGCCCGAATTCATCCTGTGGAAATCGGCGAGGTCCTGATAGACGTTCGGCGCGGCACAGAATTCGGGATAGTCGAACAGCCTGTCGCAATTGCGCAGCATCAGCGTGTCGGCATCCAGAAACACAACCCTCTCATACTCCATCTGCCAAAGTCGCAGCTTGGCGAAATTGTCGAGCGGCGTGTGAAACGGCGGCTTGGTTCCCTTGGTGAAGGGCGCGGCGCCGTGCAGCCTGTCGCGCGCATGCGCCGCGTTGAATGCGTCCGAGGTCGGCAGCAACTCCACGGGCATCAGCCGCGCGCCCAGAGTGCGCAGTGGTGCCAGATCGGCGTCGCCGACCCCTGCCGTGTGCATCACCACGATATCGGCTGAGGTTCCGGTCAACCCGATGGAGCGCACGAGCGCCTTCGCCCCGAGCGCAAAATCGGCATTGGTCACGAGCGTGACATAGGCGTTTGAAGGCATGGCACCGGTTGCGGAACTGTGTCCGGCCGTCATGACACCGATTTCAGGGCTTTCCCTTCCGGATCGTGATTGACCGACAGGGCGAGGTCGCGGGTCCAGGCGGACACGGCGGGCACGCGCGTGCGGTCGATGCGATGCGCATATTTCCGGGCGACATCGACCATCTCGGAAAGCAGCCCCTCGGCCAGCGTCGTCGGCTCGAGCCCGAGCTTCAGGAACTGTTCGTTGCGCACGACGAGATCGTTCTCTTCGGCTTCCTTGCGCGGATTGGGCAGCAGGTTCATCTTGGCCCCGGTCAGATCGCAGATGATCCGTGCCAGATCGCGGACGCGGTGCGTCTCGGTCATCTGGTTGAAGATGCGGACCTTGTCACCGGCCTTGGGGGCATCTCCCAGCGCCAGTTCGATGCAGCGCACGGAATCCTGGATGTGGATGAAGGCGCGGGTCTGGCCGCCTGTTCCGTGCACGGTCAGCGGATAGTCGATCGCGGCCTGGATCAGGAAACGGTTCAGAACCGTGCCGTAATCGCCGTCATAGTCGAAGCGGTTGATCAGCTGCTCGTGCATGCGGGTCTGGGCCGTATGGGTGCCCCAGACGATGCCCTGATGCAGGTCGGTGATCCGCAGGGAATCGTTCTGTGCATAGAACTGGAACAGGATCTGATCGAGGCTCTTGGTCATGTGATAGACCGAGCCCGGCTTGGTCGGATAAAGGATCTCCTGACGCGCCTTTTTACCGCTCAGCGTCTCGACCTCGACATCGAGATAGCCTTCGGGAATGGCGGCGCCCACGCTCGAATAGCCGTAGACGCCCATCGTCCCGAGATGCACGAGATGCGCGTCGATCCCGGTTTCGACCAGAGCAGCCAGAAGGTTGTGCGTGGCATTGGTGTTGTTGCTGACGGTATAGACCTTGTGGCGGTCCGATTTCATCGAATACGGCGCGGCGCGCTGTTCGGCGAAGTGGATGATGGCGTCGGGGCTCTCCTCGGCCAGCCAGCCCTTGAGCCGTTCATATTCCTTGGCCACGTCGAGCAAATGGAAATGGATCTTGCGGCCGGTCAGTTTGTGCCAGATGCGGCAGCGTTCCTGGATAGAATCCATCGGAGTCAGGGATTGTACGCCAAGTTCCGTGTCGATCCAGCGGCGCGACAGGTTGTCGATGATGTGGACCTCATGACCAAGGTCGGACAGGTGCAGTGTGGTGGGCCAGCCGACAAAACCGTCGCCCCCAAGGATCGCTATCTTCATCTCATTCTCCCAGCCAATTGCTGCGCAAGCCTTTACTCCACGGAAACGTGCCCTCACAAGTCTCAGTTCCCGCGGCGTTCGGTGATAGTTGTGAAATGGTTCGGTAACAGACACATGACCGGCTGTCTTCCGGCAGAGCGTGGCTGTTTCGGCGGAGGTCCGCCTTGTCGGACATGCAGGCTCACGGTCTTTCTGTTTGGAGCGGTCCCCGTGACAGGTAATTTGCATGTCACGGGAAAAAGGCAGGTTCGAAATCGTGTAACGGGGCACTTTCACTTGGAACGAGGTAGTGTTGCGAAGCCCTCAAGCGATCGATGGCTCGGGGCCGTCGCAAGCATCCTCCCGCAGCGTCACACGCGACGACACGCGAAAAATTAATGGCGCATCGGGGAAATTTTCTTGGAACCATACGCTTTCGCGTTTGTTTTCCAGTCTTGAACCCACTTTTCGGCTTGCCTCAACGCGAGCCCGGCGCGCTGCGCATAAGCAGCATGCGACATTTAAAGACGTGGGAAATATTTCTGGGATCAAACCCGGTGACTTCAACGGAGGGCATTGATGGACAATCATATGGACAAGATGAAACAGCAAAAGCTGCTGTTCTTCCCGAAGGTCAATCGAACGGTATTCTCCGTTTCGGCAATTCTGATCCTCGGGTTCATCATCCTTGGCGCGACGTTCAGCGAAACGGCGGGCGCAATCTTTTCCAGCACTCAGGACTGGCTTGCGGGCACCTTCGGCTGGGCGATGATCATACTGGTCAATCTGCTTCTCGTCGCAGTTGTCTATCTTGCCTTCGGGCGGTTCGGCGACATCAGGCTGGGCCGGATGACCGAAACTCCACAATACGACCTGTTTTCGTGGACATCGATGCTGTTCTCGGCGGGGATTGGCATCGGGCTGATCTACTGGGGTGCGGCAGAGCCGCTCTACCATTACTTCGCCCCTCCTGTCGGCACGGCTGAAACCGAAGAGGCCGCGCGACAGGCGATGACTATCTCTTTCCTGCACTGGGGCTTTCACGCCTGGGCCATCTACGCGATTGTCGCGCTGAGCCTGGCCTATTTCCATTTTCGCAAGGGCTTGCCGCTGACCATCCGCTCGGCGCTCTATCCGCTTCTGGGGGACAGGATCTTCGGCTTCTGGGGAGACGTGGTCGACATACTCGCCGTCTTCGGCACCATGTTCGGCATTGTGACCTCGCTTGGCCTCGGTGCCATGCAGATCAATTCCGGACTGGGCGAAGTCTTCGGCATTCCGCAAAGCACGACGGTGCAGATCATCGTGATCGCCGTCATCACAGCGATGGCGACGCTGTCGGTGGTGGCAGGGCTCGACGGCGGCATCAAGCGGCTCTCGAACATCAACATCCTGCTCAGCATCCTGTTCCTGATCTTCATTCTGATCGTCGGGCCGACGCTGTTCATCTTCGACACCTTCGTGCAGAGCTATGGCGCCTATGTGCGCGATCTCGTCTCCTGGGGCACCTGGGCCGAGGCCTGGACCGATGGCGGCACCTGGCAGAATTCCTGGACGATCTTCTACTGGGCGTGGTGGGTCAGCTGGGCACCCTTCGTCGGCGTGTTTGTTGCGCGCATCAGCCGTGGCCGGACAATCCGCGAATTCCTGATCGGCGTCATGCTGATCCCGGCATCGATCATGTTCTTCTGGTTCTGCGCGTTCGGCGGAACGGCTCTTTCGATCTCGCTCGGGGGTGACCCGACACTGGTCGAGGCAACGAAGAATTCCTATGGCGATGCGATGTTCGCACTTCTCGATTACTTCCCGGCCTCCGATCTCACCTCGGGCTTTGCGATCGTGCTGATCGTGATGTGGTTCGTGACCTCGTCGGATTCGGGCTCTTTCGTGATCGACATGCTCACTGCGGGCGGTGATCCCGATCCGCCCAAGGTGCAGCGCATCTTCTGGGCCGTGACCGAAGGTGCCGTGGCCTCGGTGCTTCTGCTGGCGGGTGGTCTGTCGGCGCTTCAGGCTGCTGCCGTGATCGCGGGCTTCCCGTTCGCCATCGTGGTCCTGCTGATCCTGATCGGCCTCTTCAAGGCGCTGAGCTGGGATCCGTTGATGGTCTACCGCCACAACCAGCGCTATCGCAACGATGAGGAAGCGGATCACGCCATGCCGCCGGAACTTCCCGGCGAGCTCTACGGCTCGAGGCCGACCCCGCCGCCCGGGGCGGCTGCCAATCCGGCCGAGTGATCCCGGCCTGATCCGAAATTCTGCGAAAGCCCCCGTGCCTTGTGTCCCGGGGGCTTTCTGCTGTCCTGGCATCTGCGGCGCGTGCGGATGATACCTGTCGGCCCCACTGCGACCGCGTTTCCGGACAGATCCTCATGGCAGGGCTGCAGTTTCGATGGCGCATCCGAGCGATACAGCGCCACGCGTCGGGGCAGTCGCCTCCGCCGCGT
Organism: Rhodobacterales bacterium; assembly: GCA_038260405.1. Taxonomy (GTDB): domain Bacteria; phylum Pseudomonadota; class Alphaproteobacteria; order Rhodobacterales; family Rhodobacteraceae; genus Puniceibacterium. The sequence continues at coordinate 20,983 of JBBSNW010000005.1, forward strand.
CGGGATCATGCGCCTCACGGAAAAATATAATTGAAACAATAACTTGCTACTGTGTTGCAGGCGAGAAATCGAACTTCCGATCTGGCGATCTTGATATAGCGACCGGAAAGAAAGCTTATGTTAACGTTACGTTAGGTGGCGAATCGTTTTCCGGTACCGTGTCGCTTTATTTCAACCACCGATTTCTTTTCAAAAAAATTAGGCAATGCAATTTGCCAAATGGGAGGACTTCAAGATGAGGGTTATCGTAAACGGCGCCGAGCAGGAAATGGGGGATGATCCCTCGATGCCGCTGCTCTGGGCCATTCGCGACATCGCGGGCCTGAGCGGCACCAAGTATGGCTGCGGCGTCGGCCTTTGCGGCGCCTGCACCGTCCATATCGAAGGCAAGGCCGAGCGGGCCTGCCAGATCACCCTGGGCGATGTTGACGGCAAGACCGTGACCACCATCGAAGGGCTCGACTCCGCCGGGGACCACCGCGTTCAGGCTGCCTGGCGTGATCTCAGCGTTCCTCAATGTGGCTTCTGCCAGGCGGGCCAGATCATGCAGGCCGCATCGCTGCTGGCCGAAAATCCGCAACCCTCGGATGAGGAGATCCTCACCGCCATGTCCGGCAATGTCTGCCGTTGCGGCTGTTACCAGCGCATCGTCGATGCCGTCCGTCTTGCAAGCACGGGGATCTGAGCCATGCTGAAATATCTGGAACCTTCCCTTTCCGCCCCATCGTCGGCAGTCCGGCTGGCCAAGGTCTCGCGCCGTGGCTTTCTGGGCACCACGGGTGCCTTCGCGCTGGCCGCCTATGCCGGTCCGGCGCTGGCCTTCGACACTTACGCCACCGGCGGATCCGACATGCCGAGCGGCCTTGTGGACAATCCGCTGATCTTCGTCTCGATCGACGCCGACGGTACCGTCACTCTGGTCGCGCACCGCTCGGAAATGGGCACTGGCAGCCGCACCTCGCTGCCCATGGTCATGGCGGACGAGATGGAGGCCGACTGGTCGCGCGTGAAGATCGTTCAGGCACCGGGTGACGAGCCCAAATACGGCAACCAGGACACCGATGGTTCCCGCTCGCTGCGCCATCACGTTCAGGCCGCGCGCAAGATCGGCGGATCGGTCCGCACGATGATGGCCCGCGCTGCTGCTGCCGAATGGGGTGTCGAGCCGTCGGATGTCACGGTCGAGATGCACGAGGTCAAGGGGCCGTCAGGCCAGGTGCTCGGCTTTGGCGACCTCGCCGCGGCTGCCATGACGCAGCCGGTCCCCGCCCACGAGGAGATCGCCTACAAGAGTGAGGACCAGTTCCGCTATATCGGCAAGGGTGAGGTCCAGATCACCGATCTGCACGACATCACGACGGGCAAGGCGGTCTACGGCGCCGATGTCCGGCTCGACGGCATGAAGTTCGCCGTGGTGGCGCGGCCTCCGGTCGTGGGGGGCAAGGCGCTGTCCTATGATGCGAGCGAAGCGCTGGCGGTCCCCGGCGTCGAGAGCGTGCACGAACTGCCCCAGGGTGGTCTTGCGATGAAGTTCGCGCCGCTCGGCGGCATCGCCGTCGTCGCCTCTAACACCTGGGCGGCGATACAGGGGCGCGAGAAACTCAAGATCGAGTGGGAGGATGGTGCCCATGGCAGCTATTCCTCGGAGCCCTACACCGCCGAGATGATCGCCACGTCCGAGCAGCCCGGAACCTCTGCGCGCGATCAGGGTGACATCGACGGCGCCCTTGCCGGTGCCGCGCGGACCTTCACTCGCACCTATACACAGGCCCATATGGCGCATATCCCGATGGAGCCGCCTGCGGCAATCGCGAACCATACCGCCGAGGGTCTGGAGATCTGGGCCCCGGTGCAGAGCCCCTACACGACGCGCACCGACGTCGCCACGGCGCTGGAGCTCGATCCGGCAAAGGTGACCGTTCATGTCACGCTTCTGGGCGGCGGCTTCGGACGCAAGTCCAAGGCCGATTACGTGACCGAGGCGGCGCTGCTGTCGCGCGAAGTCGGGGCACCTGTCCGTGTGCAATGGACGCGCGAGGATGACGTGCGCCATTCCTTCTACCACACCACATCGGCCGAACGGATCGAGGTGGCGCTCGACAATGCGGACAAGGTCACCGGCTGGCTGCACCGTTCGGTCGCGCCGTCGATCCTGTCCACCTTCGCTCCGGACGAGGGCAACGTGCTGCCGCTCGAACAGAGCATGGGAATGACCGATCTGCCCTTCGACATTGCCAGCATCCGCTGCGAGAGCGGCAAGGCGATGGCCCATACGCGCATCGGCTGGTTCCGTTCGGTGTCCAACATTCCGCATGCCTGGGCGATCGGTTCTTTCGTCGGCGAACTGGCAGAGGAGCTCGGCAAGGATCAGAAGACCATGTGGCTCGAGCTCATCGGCGCGCCGCGAAAACTGGACCCGGTCACCGCGGGCCTTCCCGAGGGGTTCTGGAACTACGGCGAATCCATGACCGAATTCCCGATCGATACCGGGCGGCTTGCCAATGTGCTGACCCTCGCCGCCGATGCCATCGGCTATGGCAAGGATCTGCCCGAGGGCGAGGGCATCGGTCTCGCAGTGCATCGCAGCTTTGTCACGTACGTTGCCTGCGCGGCGCATGTGAAGGTGGTGGACGGCAAGATCACCGTGCCGGAGATGCACTTGGCGATCGATTGCGGCTTTGCGGCCAACCCCGAACGCATCGAAAGCCAGATGCAGGGCGCGGCCGTGATGGGCATGACAACGGCGCTGCATTCGGGGATCACCTTCGAGAATGGCGCGGTGGTCCAGTCGAACTTCTACGACTACGACGTCGTGCGTTCCGACAACTTCCCGCGAAAGGTCGTGACACATATAGTGCCGCACCCCTTCTCGGTGCATGCGACCGGGGTTGGTGAGCCGGGAGTTCCGCCTGTTCCGCCCGCCATCTCCAACGGGCTCTTCGCGGCCATCGGCGAGCGGCGGCGCGCCCTGCCGATAGGCGTCGAGGCCTGAGCTGACACCCACCCGCGCGGCGTGACCGTCGCGCGGGTGCCTTGTCTGCAAATTCGATCACAGTTCCTGAGATCGGATACCACCCGTGCGTGCCGTAGCTTCGCGTCCAGAACCGGGATGCGCACGGTCCTGCACTGGCAAAAACCGGGTAGACACGACTGACGTCCTTACAAGAGATTGCATGTCACGCATTTATTCTGCAAAATTTCCTTTGGCGGCAATGGCGTGGAATTTATGCAGGGCAGATGATGGATATCAGGACAGTGGCTCTTTCCGGAATAATTGCAATGACTTCCGGCGTCGCGGTCGCGCAGGAGGCGCCTGTTTCGCTGATCGCGGCGGGAAGTCTCAAGGCGGCGCTCGGCGCTGTGGCCGAGGCATTTCATGCCGAGACGGGCGCTCAGGTCGAGCAGACCTACGGGCCCTCCGGCCTCATGCGGCAGGATATCGAAAGCGGCGCGCGCGCGCATGTCTTCGCGTCGGCCAACATGGCGCATCCCCTCGCCCTTGCCGAACAGGGTCGCGGCGGGCCCGTGGTGCTGTTCGCGCGCAACAGGCTTTGCGCGCTGGCGCAGCCGGAGCTCGAGCTTTCGACCGAGACGATCCTCGATGTCATGCTGGCGGAGGAGACGGTGCTTGGAACCTCCACGCCGGGTGCCGACCCGTCGGGTGACTACGCCTGGCAGCTCTTCGAGAAGGCCGGTGCGCTGCGCGATGGCGGCCAGCAGAGGCTCGAGACGAAAGCCCTGAAACTGACGGGCGGACCTGACAGCGAACAGCCGCCCGAAGGTCGCAACACCTATGCCTGGGTGATGGAAACCGGCCGCGCCGATCTGTTCCTCACCTATTGCACGAACGCGGTTTTGGCCCTCCGCGAGGTGCCGGAGCTGCAGATCGTCCCGATCCCCGAAGCGCTGTCCGTGGGGGCGGACTATGGCCTGATCGTGCTGAACGACGCGCCGCGGGAAGCCTGGCAACTCGCCTTCTATATCCTGTCGCCCGCGGGGCAGTCCGTGCTGGCGGATTTCGGCTTCGATGCGCCCGGCCTGGCTAAGGAGAGCTGAGATGAGACTTGTCCCCCTGATGCTCGCCGTCCTTCTCGCAGCGACGTCCGCCAGCGCCCGCACCGTCGTCGACAGCGCCGGCCGGACGGTCGAGATCCCGGACGAGGTGAACACCGTCCTTGCTGCCGGGCCGCCCGCCTCGGTGCTGGTCTACGTGATCCGGCCCGACACTCTGACCGGCTGGCCCCGCGCGCTGCGTCCCGAGGAGCGCGACTACATCGTTGCCCCCTACCGCGACCTGCCCGAAACCGGGCGGCTCACCGGGCGCGGCGGCGAGGCCAACCTCGAACGCGTGCTGGCAATAAAGCCCGACCTGATTGTCGATTTCGGTTCCGTGCGGGACACCTATATCGATCTCGCCAACCGCGTGCAGGCGCAAACGGGAATTCCCTATCTGCTGATCGACGGACGGTTCGAGAACACGCCCGATGCGCTGCGCCTGCTGGGCGATGTCCTCGGAAAGGCGGAGCGGGGCGAAGCGCTTGCGCGGCAGACCGAGACGACCTTTGCGCAGATCGACGCGATCGTCGCCGAGGTGCCCGAGGAAGCGCGCCCGCGCACCTATCTCGCCCGGGGTCCGGACGGGCTCGAGACCGGGATGAAGGGCTCGATCAACACCGAGATCATCGAGCGCGCAGGCGGGATGAACGTCGCCGATGATGGCGGCGCGACCCGCGGTCTGGTACAATCCTCGCCCGAGCAGCTGATCGTCGCCGATCCCGAGGTGATCGTGACCTGGGATCCGACCTTCTACGAGAGGGTCTGGAGCGATCCGCTCTGGGCGGGGATCAAGGCGGTTCAGAACGGTCGCGTGTATCTGTCGCCCACCGCGCCCTTCGGCTGGATCGACAGGCCACCCTCGCTGAACCGGATGATGGGGCTCAGGTGGATGGCGCGGCTGTTCTATCCCGATCGCTGGGACGGCGATCTGCGCACCGAAACGCGTGAGTTTTATACCACCTGGTACCATGTCGATTTGGCAGATGCCGAGCTCGACCGCCTGCTGGAATGGGCCGAAGGGCGCCCCCCGGAATGAGCGCAGCTTGAACCGGGTCGGGATCAATGCCGGACTGCTGGCGGTGCTTCTGGCGCTGTCCTTCGGCGCCCTGCTGGTCGGTCCGCTGGGTCTCACACCCGGCGACACGCTGGCCGCACTGGTCGGACGCGGCGAGGATCAGGCGCGGATCGTCATCTGGAACATCCGTCTGCCCCGTGTGGCGGGGGCCTGCCTCGTCGGAGCAGCGCTTGCCGCGGCGGGCGCGAGCTATCAGGCATTGTTCCGCAACCCGCTGGTCTCGCCCGACATTCTGGGTGTCTCCGCCGGGGCAGGTCTTGGTGCCGTCGCGGGCATCTTCCTGTCGCTCCCCGTCGCCCTGATTCAGCTTTCGGCCTTTGTGGGCGGGCTGGGCGCCGTGGGTCTGGTGATGGCCGTCGCGACGGCGGTGCGGGGGGCGGACCGGGTGCTGACGCTCGTGCTCATCGGCGTGGTGATCGGGGCCCTGGCGGGCGCGGTCACATCCCTGCTCAAGGTGCTCGCCGATCCCTATGACCAGCTTCCGGCGATCACCTTCTGGCTGCTCGGCTCGCTCGCATCCGTCACCTCGGCGGATATCCTGCCCGCCTTGCCCGCGGTCGCGATCGGCCTCGTCCCGCTCGTCCTGCTGCGCTGGCGCATCAACGTGCTGTCAATGGGCGACGAAGAGGCCCGCGCGCTCGGCGTCGAGGCCGGCCGGACCCGGCTGCTCGTCATCGTCGCGGCGACGCTCGTCACCGCTTCGGTCACGGCGGTCGCAGGTGTCGTGGGCTGGGTCGGGCTGGTCATTCCGCACATCGCGCGCATGCTGGTCGGGCCGGGCTTCGGGCGGCTCCTCCCGGCTTCTGCGCTGATCGGCGCGGCCTATCTGCTGGTCGTCGACACCGCCGCACGCACGGTCGCACAGATCGAGGTGCCACTCGGCATCCTGACCGCCGTGGTCGGTGCGCCGGTCTTCGTCTGGCTGCTGGCAAGCGGGCGGCGGGGCTGGTCATGAGGATCGCGGCGCAGGATCTTTCCATCGGCTATGGCCGCCAGAGGGTCGGCAGCGCGCTGACGCTGACCCTTGGCACGGGCGAGATCGTCTGTCTGCTCGGGCCCAATGGCTGCGGAAAGACCACGCTCTTCAAGACGCTGCTGGGTCTGCTGCCGCCGCTGGCCGGGCAGCTCAGCGTGGACGGGCGCGACATCGCACGGCTCTCGCGCGTCGAGATTGCCCGGGTGGTTGCCTATGTCCCGCAGGCGCACACGCCGCCCTTTCCCTTTGATGCGATCGATGTGGTGCTGATGGGACGCACCGCCAGCATCGGGCTCTTTGCGCAACCCTCGGCCCGGGATCGCGATCTGGCGCTCGAAGCGATGGAGGCGCTGGGCATCGAGCACCTCGCCCAGAGCGACTATGCGCGGCTGTCGGGCGGCCAGCGCCAGCTTGTCCTCATCGCGCGGGCTCTGGCGCAAGAGGCGCCGCTGATCGTGATGGACGAGCCGACCGCGAGTCTCGATTTCGCGAACCGACTAGCGGTTCTCGACCGGATCGCAGGCCTGGCCGGGCCGGGATCGGGGCGCGGTGTCATCCTCTCCACGCATGACCCCGATCAGGCGCTGGGCCTCTCGGCCCGGGTGCTCGCCATGTCCGGCGCGCATTTGCTCGCCGATGGCAAGGCGGCGGATGTCCTGACGCCCCAGCTTCTCTCGCGCCTCTACGGCATGCCGCTCACCGTCGAGACAACCGGATCGGGTCGGCGGATCTGCGTGCCTCTGGCCCCGCTTGCTCAGGCGTGTCCCTAACTTCCCTTGATGGTTTTGCACGCGACTTTGTGAATACGCTCATCACCCAAGGGTCAGCTGCAGATGATGCTCCCCCTCCGTGACCGGTACGCTCAGCGCCCCCCCGTCACAGGCGATTTCAGCGCCATCAAGCAGCGCCTTTGTGACGCCGCGACCCGCTCCGTTGGCGTTGATCACGGTGACATCGAGCAGGAACGTCCCGAGGGTGACCTTCAGCGACACTTCGGGCCAGATTGTCGGCAGGCATGGATCCAAGAGCAGCGTGTCGCCGTTCCGCGTGAGGCCGAGGATGCCTTCTATTCCCGCGCGGTACATCCACCCCGCCGAGCCGGTATACCAGGTCCAGCCGCCGCGACCCTCATGCGGGGCGGTGGAGTAGACGTCGGCGGCGACGACATAGGGCTCGACCTTGTAGCGGGCGGCGCTCTCGGGTGTCAGGGCGTGGTTGATGGGATTCAGCAGCGCGAAAAGCGCTTGCGCCCGGTCGCCATTTCCGAGCCGAGCATGGGCGAGGATGGCCCACATGGCCGCGTGGCTGTACTGGCCGCCATTCTCGCGCAGGCCAGGCGGGTAGCCCTTGATGTAGCCGGGATCCAGCGGCGTGCTGTCGAAGGGCGGGGTGAAGAGCAGCGCAAGGCCCGGATCGTCGCGGACAAGATGCGTTTCGAAAGACGCCATGGCCTGCGCGGCTCGTGCGGGATCGGCGGCACCCGAAAGCACGGCCCAGCTCTGGGCGATCGAGTCGATCCGGCATTCGTCCGACCCGGAGGAGCCGAGCAGCGTGCCATCGTCGAAGGTGCCGCGCCGGTACCACGCACCGTCCCAGCCAGTGGCCTCGATCGCCTCGCGCAGGCGGGCAGCATGTGCGCGCCAGCGTGTCGCGCGGTCTGCATCGCGCGCATCGGCGAGCGGCGCCATGAGGTCGAGTGCCGTGATCAGCAGCCAGCCGAGCCAGACGCTCGTCCCCTGACCGCCCTCGCCGACACGGTTCATGCCGTCATTCCAGTCACCGGTGCCGATCAGCGGCATCCCGTTCGTGCCCGTCATCGCGATCGCCTGGTCGAGCCCGCGGGCGCAATGCTCGAAGAGCGACGCTGAGTCTTCCGAAAATTCGGGCAGGAAGAACGCATCATGCGCACCGGGAGCAAGCGGAGGCCCCTCGAGAAAGGGCACCTCTTCGTCCAGAATGCCGGGATCGCCCGAAACCGCGATGTAGCGTGCCACGCCGTAGCCGAGCCAGACCCGGTCATCCGAGATCCGCGTGCGCACGCCCTGTCCGGAATGCGGCAGCCACCAGTGCTGCACGTCGCCTTCGGGGAATTGCCGGGCGGCGGCGCGCAGCAGGTGGGCGCGGGTCATTTCGGGCCGGCTGAAAGTCAGCGCCATGCCGTCCTGCAACTGGTCGCGGAACCCGAAGGCGCCGCTCGCCTGGTAGAATCCGGCCCGCGCCCAGATCCGGCAGGCGAGAGTCTGATAGAGCAGCCAGCCGTTCAGCAGGAGGTCCATCGCACGATCGGGTGTCTCGACCTGCACCGTTCCCAGAAGTGCTGTCCAATGGGCCGTGACCTTGGCCAGCAGCGCATCGGGGTCTGCGTCACGGGTGCGGGCGATCAGCTCGCGGGCGGCTTGCGCATCCGACGCCTGGCCCAGCAGGATCACGACCTCGGCGGTCTCGCCTGGGGCGAGCGTCAGGACGCGCTGCAGCGCCGCGCAGGGGTCGAGCCCCGCCCCTGTGCGTCCCGAGAGCGGTCGGCTCAGCCCCTGTGGCGCCGCCATGCTGCCGCCCGAGCCAAGGAAGGCGGCGCGGTCAGCGGTCCATCCATCGGGGTCGGAGCCGATATCGGCAAAGGCCACACGATCCGGAAAGGCCGTGCCCCAGGGATTGCGGGCGAAGAGCGCGCCACCATCCATTTCGCTCACCAGATGCCGGGCGGTGGCGCCGCGGGCGGTGCCAAGCACCCATTCCGCATAGGCGGTGACCGACAGGCGGCGTCTGCGCAACGAGTGATTCATGAGCGTGAGGCGGGTGATCTTGACCGGATCGTCCATCGGCACGAATTGCAGCATCGACGCAGCGATACCCTGGGCGTCATGCGTGAAGCGGCTGTAGCCAAAGCCATGGCGTGCGGTATAGCAGCCCGGGCCCCGGATCGGCAGGGCGGTCGGTGTCCAGAGCTCGCCGCTGTCGAGATCGCGCAGATAGACCGCCTCGCCGGGCGGGTCGCTGACCGGATCGTTGCTCCAGGGCGTGAGCTGGTTCTCGCGGCTGTTCTCGGCCCAGGTATGGCCGCTTCCCTCGGCCGAGACCTGAAAGCCGAAACCGGGATTGGCGATCACGTTGAGCCAGGGGGCAGGTGTGGACTTTCCGTCCTGCAGGATCGTCACGTATTCGCGGCCCTCCGCGGCAAAGCCCCCGGTGCCGTTGAAGAATTCGAGCGGCTCTCGCGGCGTCGGCGCCGGCATCCGCAGTGTCGGAGCGCGCACGATGGGACGCTTCGCGGGCAATGCGGTCAGGCGATCGAGCTGGGTGCCGATATCGCCGCGCCGCGCCACGAGCACAACGGAGGCAGCCGAGAGAAGCTGCGCGCGCGCCTCGGGCGTCATCCTGTCGGAACGCAGCGCATAGACGGCGCCCTTGCCGGGCTTCATCGCATCGTCGGTTCGGGGGCGTGACTGGGAAGAGCGGACCGCCGTTTCGATGGATTCCTGCAGATCCTGCACATAGCTCGAAGCGCGGTCGTTCAGGATCACGAGGTCGACGGCCAGTTGCCGGGCCCGCCAGTATTCATGCGCCGCAAGCACCTGCCGCACCTGAGCCGCGTCCTCGGTATCCTCGACCTGAAGCACGAACAGCGGCAGATCCCCGGAGATGCCCTGCGCCCAGAGATCCGATTGCGGCCCGGCCCCGGCGGCGATGCGGGCACCCGAAACGCGCAGCCTTGCATCGCCGCGCAGGATGAACCCGGCCAGGCGCTGGAAATCCGCCGCCTCGGCGCTGGTCACGTCGAGATGGCGCAACTGTACCTGAGCCTTGGTCCAGGCCAGCGTTCCGGCGCGATCGAAGGCCGAACTGTCGCGGTGCCGGTCCACCTGCTCGAGCAACCGGCCCGAACTGTCGGCCACCATGGTCCAGAATGTCACCCGCGCCATGCCGCCGGCAGGCACGAGCACCCGGCGGCGGATCGCGAAGACCGGGTCGAGCACGGTGCCCGTGGTGCCCGACAGGGGCGCTTCGGCCATGGCCGCATGACTGATGTCGCGCCCCCGTCCGATGAAGCGCGCGCGGTCGGTCTCGATCTGCGGCGGGGCTGTCTCGGTCCCCTCGACCACGGCGAGGTGGCCCGCCCAGATCGTGGGCTCGTCGGGTGCGCGGCGGCGGCGCGTGGCGATGATGACGTCGAGCTCCGGCAGGTGATCGGTGACGACGAACATCTTAGAAAAAGCCGGATGCGCAAGATCGGAGGCCGATGGCGCCAGTACCAGCTCGCCATAGGAGGTCAGGTCGATCTCGCGCGCATGACGCCCGGTATTGGTCAGCGTGACCCGCCGCGCTTCGGCGTCATCCTCTGCCGAGACGACGATCTCGGTGAGGGTGGTGAGCGTTCCCTGCCGGTGCGACAGGCATGCCTGATGTTCGCTGAACACCGCGGAATGCTGGCCGGGGGCGGCGGGTACGGGCTGGCATCCGGCCGACCAGAGCATGCCGGAGCCGGCATCGCGGGCGAAGATGAATGTCCCGAGCTTGTCGCGCGAGGCATCCGCCCGCCAGCGGGTGATCGCGATGTCGCCCCACTGGCTGTATCCGGCCCCCGTGGGCGTCACCATCACGCCATAGCGGCCGTTCGAGAGCAGGTGCGCCGTCGGCGGCTCGGCCTCGGGCGCGTCGAACCGGCGGACGGTGGGCAGGGTGGGCGCTTCACTTCCGGCCGTCAGCACCTCCTCGGCACGGGGCGGCGCCACGCTCACGTCGCGCGGCAGGCGTTCCTGCAGCAGCAGGTCTACGGCCTGCACCAGAGGCTCGTCATGAAAACGTCGGCGCAGAAGCCCGTCCTGCAGCGTGTTGGCGATCGCGGTGATCGTCATGCCCTGATGATGCGCCATGAAGCTGCGCACGATGGCGACGTGCTGCGCCGCGGGCAGGCGGCTCGCGGTGAAATCCATCGCCTCGTAGAAACCGTAACGGCCCTGCGCGCCCATCGCGGCAAGGGCTGCATAATTGCTCACGGCGGCCACCGGATCGACCATCGCCGCGAGCCCCGTCGCATAGGGCGCGATCACCCGATGCTCGCCCAGACCGCGTTTGAGCCCCAGCCCCGGCACGCCGAAATTGGAATACTGATAAGTCATCTCGAGATCGCGGACGTTGTAGGAGGATTCCGAAATGCCCCAGGGGATGCCCAGACGGCGGCCGTGTTCCTGCTGGCGCGTCACGACCAGCCGGTTCGTCTGTTCGAGCAGCGATCCCGCAGGCGCGCGCAGCACCAGCGACGGCATCAGGTATTCGAACATGCTGCCCGACCAGGAGATCAGCGCCGAGCCCGCCCCGAGCGGCGTCGCCGCCCGCCCAAGGCGGAACCAGTGGCGCGTCTCAACATCTCCCTTCGCGATGGCGAAAAGACTGGCGAGCCGCGCCTCGGAGGCGAGCAGATCGTAGCAGTTGGGATCGAGGCTGTTGGTCTCGGCGGAAAACCCGATCGAGAGCAGTTTCTTGTCCGGGTCGAGCAGGAAGGCGAAGTCCATCCCGAGCGCCATGTCGCGGGCGAGCGTCGCAACGGTTTCCAGCCTCTGGCTCAGATCCGCGGCGCCTTCGGCCTGGGTTTCTGCCAGCTGTTCGCAAAGTGCCGTCGTCCATGTGCAAAGCTCGGAATCCGGCCCGTCGAGAAGCATCGCCTGTGTTAGCGCTGCTTCGGCGAGCGTGCTCAGCGCGTCGCTTGGTGCCGAGGCCAGCCGGGCAAAAGTCTCGGCAAGCGCCCTGCGCGCCGCGGAATCGCCATCGATCGCGTCCAGCGCCACCTCTGCCAGCGCAAGCGTATCACCGAGGCCCGCGCGGCGCTGATCTGGCGAGAGGTCGCCGCTCTGCCAGTCGCGGCAGGCGCGGGCGACGGCGATCAGGTGACCGGCGAGGTTGCCGCTGTCGACGGATGACACATAGGCCGGGTGCAGGACCCGCAGATCCGTCGTGTCGTACCAGTTGTAGAAATGCCCCCGGTGCTGCTGCATCTTCTGCAGGGTGTGCAGAGTTTGCTCCAGCCGGTGCAGTGCGGTGGCGGACCCGATCCAGCCGAAATCGCGCGCCGCGACGGTCGAGAGCAGGTAGAGCCCGATATTGGTCGGTGACGTGCGGTGGGCAATAATGGGGCGCGGCGTTTCCTGAAAGTTGTCGGGCGGCAGGAAATTGTCTTCGGCGGTCACGAAGCTCTCGAAATAGCGCCATGTCCGGCGGGCGATCAGCCGGAGCGCACGCGCCTGATCGTCGCTGAGTGCGGCCTGTGCGATCGCTGTGCCGGGACGGCTGATCCGCTCGGCCAGAGCGGGCGCGGCGAGCCAGAGCAGCGCAAAGGGCAGCGTGAGCGGCCAGATCTGCGGGTTCAGGACCGTTGCGGTCAGGGCGGTAGCCAGCCCGAACCCGACGCCGCCCGCCATGGCGCGATAGCTGCGCGCCACGCCCGGCCGTGTCTTTCCGGCGGCCTGCGCCGCCGTCACCCATTCCAGCAGATGCCGGTGACTGACATTCCGCCGCCAGAAGATCCGGGTGATCGCATCGATCATGCGCCATCCGGCATCGGGCAGAAACGCCACATCGAGCCCGATCTGCGAGAGGGCCGAGCCCGTATCGACCGCGAGAGCCGCAAAATGGCTGCGTGAGGTAACTCCGGCACGACCGGGCAGCATGTCGAAGGGCAGGGACATCACGCGCCCGAAGGCCAGCATGGCAAGCACGAGGACAGTGCAGAGCAGTGCCAGCGGCAGGGGCAGCAGCCACCCCGCTCCGAGCGTCAGGACGGCCAGTGGCGCGACCAGCGAGCGGCGCATGTTATCGGCCATCTTCCAGCGCCCGAGGGCAGAAACCTTGCCGCGCAGTGCCCCGAAGACCCAGGGGAAAAGCTGCCAGTCGCCGCGCACCCAGCGGTGCTGCCTTCGCGCCGCCACGTCGTGACGCGCCGGGAAATCCTCGACCACCTCGACATCCGAAGCCAGCGCGGCGCGCGCGAAGATGCCCTCGAAAAGATCATGGCTCAGCATCACGTTTTCCGGCACGCGGCCCTTCAGGGCAGCCGTGAACGCGTCGATGTCGTAGATCCCCTTGCCGGTGAACGAGCCCTCGCCGAAGAGATCCTGATAGACGTCCGAGATGGCCGCGGCATAGGGTTCGATGCCGCCCGGCGCCGAACTGATCCGCTGATAGAGCGAGCCTTCCTGCCCGACCGGCAGCGCGGCGGTCACCCGTGGCTGGAGGATGCCGTAGCCCTCGATGACCCGCGACCCCTCGGCATCGAGCCTGGGCCGGTTCAGCGGATGCGCGAGCTTGCCGATCAGCCGCTGCACCGCGTCGCGCGGCAGGCGGGTATCGGCGTCGAGAGTGATGACGAAGCGGACATCCTGCGGCACCGGCGCCACTGACGGCAGGAAGCTGGTATCGTGGGCCCCGCGCAAAAGGTCGTTCAGTTCGGACAGCTTGCCGCGCTTGCGTTCCCAGCCCATCCAGCAATGCTCGGAGGCGTTCCAGCGCCGCTCCCGGTGCAGCAGAAGGAAGCGGTTATCTTCGGTTGCAGGATAGGAGGCGTTGAGCCGGGCAATCCCCGCCTCGGCTAGGGCGATGAGCGCGGCGTCGGTCCCGGTGGTCTCGGTCGCGGCATCGGGTCCGTCCGAGAGAAGCGCGTAATGCACGGCGCCGCCGACGCTCGAGAGGTGATGCACCTCGAGCCGTTCGAGATGTGCTGCAAGATCGTCCGGGCCGGTCAGCAGGACCGGCACCGCCACCAGCGTGCGAAGATGAGGCGGCACGCCCGTCGCGAGATCGAGCGCGGGCAGGGGGCTCGGCCTGATGCTGCGGGTCACGCAGAGATTCGTGAGCGATGTCGCGGCCTCGCTCGCCGGAAGCAGTGCCAGGATCGCGAGGGGGAGGAGTTCCAGTGCCGACGCCCCGGCGGCATGCAGGCCCCATCCTGCGGCCCCCAGAACCGCAGCTGTAGACAGGCCGATCGCCGCCGCGTAGCCGCCAAGTCCGAGGCGACCGGCCTGCCGCTGAAACCGCAGCACTGGCGAGGGCACGAAGCCGATCGCGCTCTCGAGCCGGTTGCGGGCCGCGCCGATCAGCGCATGGCCGGGATCGCGCGCGCGCTCGTCATCGCCCGTCCAGGCCAGTTCCAGCGCTGCGCGGGCAACTTCCGTCTCGCTTTGTCCCGACCCTCTGGCGAGGCGCTCGATGGCGGTGCGGTACAAGTTGCGGGTCGCGAAATCCATCGCCGCGAAATCCGACCCGGCGGACAGGCAGGCATCGACGACGCTCACATCCTCGAAGAAATCGGCCCAGTCCAGCTCGGACAGCGTGCGCATGCTGGTGACGATATTGCGCATGGTGACGTTCGATGCACCCTGCCGGGCATGGGCGCGGGCCACCACGTCGTCGAGCGTGGTGCCCTGCCGCTGCATCCGGTCCTCGAGCCAGCCGAGCATCGGCGTCTCGGACGGGTCGCAGCCGCGCAGCCGTTTGGCGATCTGCGCGACAAAGATCTCGGGCAGGTCGGTTTCATCGTCCGGCAGGGTCGGAGCCGCGGAATCCATCAGCGCGTTCGCGGCGATGCGCTGCCTGTGGGCCTCGGTGATCTGCACCGCCAGGCGGCGCATGTTCTCGACGAGCACGATCCGCAGCGTGATCGCCACGGCCCAGAGCTCGGCGATCGTCAGCGTCTGCACGGTCTGGTAAGCCTGCACGAAGCGCCGCAGCACCTGCCCGGAAATCAGGCTGTCGGTATGGGCGACATAGGCCCAGGCCAGCTCCATCACGCGCGGATACCCGGCAAAGGGGCCGTTCGCGACCTTTGGCAACTGGCGGTAATATCCCGGCGGGAGGTCCGAGGCGATCTGCGTCAGCTGCTCTTCCACGAGGTGGTAGTTGTCGAGCAGCCACTGCGCCGCAAGAGGCACCGGCTGTCCGTCCAGAAGCACCGCGCCGTTATAGCGGTAGGCTTCGAGCAGGACGGCGGCGTTCTGCTTGAGGCGGACATTGAGGTTCAGGACCCGCCGCGGACGCTCGGCAATGCTCTGCGACCGAGCGAGACTTTCCGCGTGATGTGCGAGCCGCTCGGGGCCGAACATCTCTTCGCGGATCGGCGAGGCATCCAGCCAGGGCGAGGTGAGGCGGCCGAAACGCCAGCGCAGGCCCCGCATTTCCAGGGGCAACCATGTACGCGGATCGAGGCCGATGACCGTCTGGCTGTAATTCACTCGCAGGTTTTACCGCCGATCAGGGTTTCCGGCAGGCCAGACGAGGCTGCCGGATCGATCTCCGACGGAAGGACTGGCCCGGTCTGCAGCGGCCCGGATCCGATCAGGGATGGCAGCGCTGAGGGCGGTTGGACACGGCGGGTCATCTCGTCCCATTTGCGCTCGATCTGGTCCCAGTTCATCTTCCGATCCTCCAAAGGCAGGGTTTGACGTGACCCGATGAAAAGAAAAAAGGCCCGGACGAGTCGCAGTGATCCCGGGCGGCGGTGATCCGTCGAGGCACTCACGGCACGTACCGCAGAGGCAGCGGCCGGTGACCGGGCTGCCCTCTGAAAGGTGAATGTCGGAGCTTTCGGGCCGAGTGCCATCCCACCGGACTCTTGACGGTGGCTGTTCATGAGGTACCAGCTGTGGCGCTCGCCGTCGCTAACGCAGATCAGCAGCGGAGGAGGATCGCCGATCCTGCGCGGCATGCGCCGCGGGGAACCATCACGGCGTCGTGGTGTCCGACTGCACAGAAAAATCGCTCTCAATCGGCAGGGAAACACGCACTTCGAAGCCTGATCCGGCCCCGGAACGCGGTGATTTCAGCACAAGCGGTTGTCCGATCCGTTCTGCGATCGCGGCGACGATGGCGAGGCCGAGGCCGCTTCCTTCCGACCGCGAGCCGGCGCGCTCGAATCGGGCAGTGAGGCCCGCCAGCGTCTCGGGTGCGACCACCGGCCCGTCATTGGAGACCGTCAGGATACCCTCTTGCGTAAGATCCACGGTGATCGGGGCGTCGGCCGCACCGTGCCGCAAGGCGTTGTCGACGAGGTTCCGGCACAGGATACCGAAGGCGTCGGGATCGAGATCCGAGATCACCGGCTGCTCCGGCAGCGTGAGCAGGATGCGCCCCGACGCCGTATCGCGCGCCATGTCGTCGACGATGAGTTGCGTCACGCGCCGAAGGTCCGATGTCCGGTCCAGACGCAGGCGGGCGCCTTCGGCCCGCGCGAGCTGCATCAGGCGTTCGGAAAGGCGGGTAAGACGCTTGAGCGTGGTCTCGATATCGGCAGCACGCGAGCGCGCGGCGGGATCTGCGGTTTCGGATTGCAGGCGCTGCGCCTGTGCGATGGCCCCGGCAAGGGGCGTGCGCAATTCATGCGCGGCATTGGCGGCAAAGGTGCGTTCGGCCTCGAAGGCGGCATTTAGCCCGGCCAGAAGGTCGTTCAGGGTCGCGGCGACGGGCACGATCTCGAGCGGGATGTCGCCTGCCGGAACCGGCGAGAGGTCGCGGGCATTGCGCGCCTCCAGCCTTTCGCGAAAGCGGCGCAGCGAGGCAAGGCTGGCGCGGACCGCAAGCACGATGGCGAGCAGAGTGGCCGGGATCACGAAAAGCAGCGGCAAGCCGAGCCCGATCTGGATCTCGCGCGCCACCTCGGCGCGATGCTCGAGCGGTTCGGCGACCGTGATGCGGACGCTGTCCTGCAGGGCGGCATCCTCGTATATCCGGTGGGTCGCGGTTTGCCGGAAGCCCGGCCCGTCATAGTCCGGGAAAACCGCGGGGTCTGCGGCATGCGATTGCAGCAGGATCCGCCCCTCGGCATCGCGCACGATATAGGTGAAGAATTCGTCATGCTCGCGCAGCGCGCCAAGGCGCTGCGTCACGCCATCCTCGTCGCGCCCGACGATGTCGACGACTGCCAGCGGCAGGATGCGCTGCGCGGTTTCCTGCAGAGCCGAGTCGAACACTTCGTCCATTTCGTGCCGCAGGATCACGGACGTCACAGATGCGGCGGCGATCCACATGAGCGTGAGCAGAACGCCCAAGGAAAGCCCGAGCCGGGCCTGAAGGCTGCGCGGCAGCTTCATGGTGCGCCAAGCCGGTAGCCCATCCCGCGCTCCGTCTCGATCACGGCAGGGCCGAGTTTCTTGCGCAGGCGGCTCACATGCACCTCGATCGTGTTGCTCTCGATCTCGGAGCCGAAGGCATAGAGCTTTTCCTCGAGCTGCGCCTTGGAAAAAAGCTGACCGGGGCGCGACAGGAAAGCGTCGAAAAGCGCCCATTCACGGGCGGTCAGCTGCACCGGCCTGCCATCGCGGTGGATCGAGCGGGCCGCGATGTCGATGTCGAGCGCACCATGGGTGATGATCGGGTTCGGATTCCCGGAATAGCGCCGCGCGACCGATCCGATCCGCGCCGAGAGTTCGGCCAGATCGAAGGGTTTCACGAGATAATCGTCGGCTCCCGCATTCAGCCCGTCGATGCGGTCCGAGATCTGGTCGAGCGCGGTGAGGATGATCACCGGCGTCACGTCGCCCCGCAGGCGCAGGCTTTTCAGGAAACCGATGCCGCGCCCGTCGGGCAGCATGAGGTCGAGCAGGATCAGATCGTAGGATGCCCCGTGCATCGCATCGCCCGCAGCGTCGAGCCGCGTGACCCAGTCGACCGACTGGCCATCCCCGGCGATCTGGTCGCGCACGGCTGCGCCCAGTACCGTGTCGTCCTCGATCAGCAGGATGCGCATGACGTCCCTTTTTCGTTGGTTCCATGACAATTCTTGTCCGGTTTGGCTGACGTGTTGCTGACGGTTTCGATCGGCGGGCTTCAGGGTCCCGTCAGCTTTGACGTGCAAGGTCTGCTCTACACAGTCGCAACCCGGAGTTTGGCGCATGAAGAAGACACTCACAATGCTCGCCTTTCTCGTGGCCCTTCCGGCAGGGGCTGCGCTCGCGGATGACGACTGCTTCGTGCCGATGGCGAACTGGCAGCCGAGAGAGGCCGTCGCGCGCCTTGCCGCAGAAAGCGGATGGACCGTGCGCCGTATCAAGATCGACGATGGCTGCTACGAAATCGATGGCCGCGATGCGGCGGGGCGGCGGATCGAGGTGACGGTGCATCCGGCGACGCTGCAGGTGATCGAGATAGAATATGAGGATGACGATGGCGGGCATTCCGGCGGCGCGCGGGGAGAGTCAGACGATGACTGAGGCACCCCGCCGCGCCCGCGCACTGTCTGCTGACGCCATGCGTATCCCCGCATCCGCCGACACCCCGTGATCCTGTCCCCCCGGCCGAAACTGTCCCTTCGGCCGCACTGGCCCCGCCCTTACCGGTGGGGCCTTTTTTTCCTGACGGCAGGCTGAAGAGGAAAGTGCCGCCTTGTCAGGAAAGCCTCAGGTGGCATCGCCAGATTGGCCTCAGCAGATAAAGGAGATCCTGCCATGAGAAAGACCCTCACCCTTCTTGTCGCCTCGACGGCACTATCGGCAGGCCTCGGCCTGCCTGCCTGGAGCGCACCGCGCGCTCCGGCCACAGAGGACAGCCGCCCCTTCGCGGCCCTCTTCGCGTCTGACCAGGACACGACAGCGCTGTTCCTCGTGAGCGGCGACGATGATGACGATCGCGGTTCCCGCAATGCGAGCCGTTCGGACGATGACGAAGACGACGACGAGGAAGACGACGATTGCGAAGATGGCGGCTGCAACAGCGCAGGCAATCCGGCTCCGGCCGGTAGCGTCGCCCCGCCGCAGAACGGTCTTTTCGGTACCGGTGCGCCGCCGAAGGTCCAGGTGAACTGAAAAATAACGCGCTGCGGCGCAGAATGCCCTGCCGCAGCGCGCCCGATAGCCGAAATTCCAGAGGATACCCGACATGAAATCCCTACTTGCAGCCCTAGCGATGACCACCGCACTGACCCTTCCCGCGATCGCCATGGCGCGTCCCGTGACGCTGACCACGACGCTCACCAATTATGGCGGCGATGGCGCCTATCTCGCGCTCTACGTCACAGACCCGACCGGCGCCTATGCCGGAAGCCTCTGGATGGCCGGAGGGAAGTCCAAATATTACAAGCACATGACCGACTGGTATCGCGCCACTGGCGGTGATCCGGCGCAGGTCGACGGAATCACCGGCGCAAGCGTCGGCGCGGGCCGCACGCTCGACATCACGCTTGATCTCGCGGATGCCCTGTTCGACGCAGGCTATACCCTGCACATCGACGGCGCGGTCGAAAATATGCGCGAAAGCCCGAACGAAGTGGCCGTGCCGCTGACAACCGCAGGCGCCGGCATCCCGGTCACCGGGCGACGTTACGTCGCCGATTTCACCTACGACATGTAAGGAGACAGGGCCATGATCCGCGCTCTTCATCGCTGGCCGGGTCTCGTGGCTCTGGCTCTCGTCACCATTCTCGCGCTCAGCGGCGCGGCTCTGTCCGTCTTTCCGATGGCAGAGCGCCTGTCTGCGCCGCAGGCCCAGTCCGGGCTGGCCGTGGCAGACCTCGCGACGCGCATCCAGACCGCCTATCCGGGGGTCGAGCAGATCAAGCGGTCCCCCTCCGGCAAGATCACCGCCTACTGGTTCGACGGTGGCACGCCCGGTTCCGCGATCATCGATCCGGCAACCGGGCGGGGGCTTGCCTCTGCCGATCCCAACCAGACCGAACGCTGGCTGACCAACCTGCACCGGTCGCTGTTTCTCGACGATACCGGGCGCATCGCCATGGCGGCGGGCGCCGCGGCGATGCTGATCCTCGCGCTGTCCGGATCTCTTCTCGTCGCACGGCGCGCGGGTGGCTGGCGGCGCTGGTTCGCGCCCCTGCGCGGCCCGCTTTCGGGACGGCTGCATGTCGAGATTGCCCGCGTGGCGGTTCTCGGTCTCGCCCTGTCCTCGCTCACGGCGCTCTGGATGACCGCTTCGACCTTCGACCTGCTCCCCATCGAGGCCTCGGTCGCGACCCTTCCGGCAGAGGTGAGCGGCGGGACCGGTCTGGCACTTTCCGCCATGGACATCCTCGTGCAGACTCCTGTGACGGAGCTGCGCGAGCTCAGCTTTCCCTATGCCGGTGACGCGTCGGACGTCTTCTCGCTGAGCACGGATCAGGGCACCGGATATATCGATCAGGGCACCGGAGCGCTGCTCGGTTGGGCCGATCTGACGGCTTGGGAGCGTGTGTCGGAGACGATCTACATGCTGCATACCGGACAGGGCGCCGCACCGCTCGGGCTGGTGCTGGGTTTCATGGCGCTGGGTGTGCCGGTGATGGGTGTGACCGGCGTGCTGCTGTGGTGGACCCGGCGGCAGGGTCGCCCGAAGCTCCGTCACAACATGCCTGCCTCGAAGGCCGGAACGATCCTTCTGGTCGGCAGCGAAGGCGGCAGCACCTGGAGCTTTGCCGCTACGCTGCACGCAGCGCTGACAGCGGCGGGTCACTCCGTGCATGCCGCCCCCATGTCGGCCTTCGATCCGGACCGCTATGCCGGTGCCGAACGCATCATGGTACTCGCCGCAACCTATGGCGACGGCGACGCACCGGCTTCGGCCCGCGGCTTTCTCGACAGGCTGTCGCGGCTCGAGAATGTTCCCGCCCCGCCGCTTTCGGTGCTGGGCTTCGGCGATCGCAGTTTCCCCGACTATTGCGCCTTTGCCGGGGCGGTCTCCGAGCTGGCCAAAGCGAAGGGCTGGGCGCCGCTCATGCCCTATGACACGGTCGATCGCCAGTCGCCGCAGGATTTCGCCCGCTGGGGCCGTGCCCTCGGGCAGGCCATGGGGATCGAGCTTGCACTCGCCCACCAGCCGGTCCTGCCGGACACGCAGGCCCTGACACTGATCTCGCGCCGGGATTACGGCGCCGAGGTACAGGCCCCGACCGCGATCCTGCGCTTTGCCGCGCCGAAACTGCCGCTTTGGCGCCGCCTGACGGGACACGGCTTTGCAGGGTTCCAGGCGGGAGATCTTCTGGGCATCCTGCCCGAAGGCTCCGCCGTGCCGCGGTTCTACTCGCTGGCCTCGGCCCGCCGCGACGGCTTTGTCGAGATCGTGGTGCGCAAACACACAGGTGGTCTCTGTTCGGGGCAACTTATGGCACTTGAGCCGGGTGATGCCGTCTCGGCCTTCTGCCGCTCCAATCCCAGCTTCCATGCCGGACGCGGGCGCAAGCCGCTGATCCTGATCGGTGCGGGCACCGGCATCGGACCGCTTGCGGGCTTCATCCGGGCCAATGCGCGGCTTCGGCCCATCCACCTCTTCTTCGGGATGCGTCACCCCGACAGCGACTTCCTCTACGGCGAGGATCTGCGCGCCTGGCAGGACGAGGGTCGTCTTGCAGGGATCGCCACGGCGGTCTCTCGCGGGGCCAGACCACATTACGTGCAGGACGCGCTGCGGGGCGAGGGTGCGCAGGTCGCGGCCCTGATCCGGGGCGGGGCGCGCGTGATGGTCTGCGGCGGTCGCGACATGGCGAGCGGTGTGGCCGACGCGCTGGCCGATATCCTGGCCCCAATGGGCCTCACTCCGATGGCTCTAAAGGCGGAGGGACGTTATGTCGAGGATGTCTACTGATATGGTGCGCCACGCCTTGAACGGCCCGACCATGGGCACGCGCTGGTCGGCGTTGTTCTTCGCCGCTTCGGAATTCGATCCCGCACCGGCACAGATGGCGCTTCAGGCCGCGGTCGACGAGGTGGACAGCCAGATGTCCACCTGGAACCCCGACAGCGCCCTCATGCGCCTCAACGCGGCGCCGGTCGGGGAGTGGCTCGCTGTCCCGTCGCGGCTGTTGGAGGTCCTGCGCCTGGGCCTCGATATCGGCAAGGCGTCCGGCGGGGCTTTCGACATCGCGATGGGCGATGCGGTGAAGGCCTGGGGGTTCGGACCCGGCGAGGCCAACCCTGACGGCATGCGCGCGGCAATGCGCGCGCCGCATGGGTCGGCCCATACGAAGCTGGATCTCGACACCGCGATGGGCCGGGTGCGCAAGCGCGTCGCCGTCGCGATCGACCTCAACGGGATCGCCAAGGGATATGGCACCGACCGGCTGGCCGAGGTCCTGCAGGGTTTCGGCATCGCATCCGCGCTTGTCGGCATCGACGGAGAGATGCGTGCGCTGGGCGCAAGGCCTGAGGGCACGCCCTGGACCGTCGCCGTCGAGGCGCCCGATCCCGAGCGGCGGGCGCCGCATTCCATCCTGGCGCTCGAGGATGCCGCGGTGGCGACCTCGGGTGACTACCGTCATTGGGTCGAGGTGCAGGGGCGCCGCATGTCACATACGATGCATCCGGCACGTGGCGCGCCCTTGGTAGACGCGCCTGCATCGGTCACAGTCATCGCGCGCAGCTGTGCCGAGGCGGACGCCTGGGCGACGGCGCTCATGGTTCTTGGGCCCGACGCGGGTGCCGAACTTGCAGGGGAGCGCGGGCTCGATGCGCTGTTCCTGATGCGCACCGAAGGGGGCGGCATCCAGTCTGTAGGGGTCGGGAAACTTTTCGACGATGCGCAGACGCAGACCGCCGCAAGCGGGGCCGACCGCGCCCGCTGATCCTTGGCGATCCGACAGGGGGCCGCGAGATCGGGCATTGCCCGAGGCACAGCCGCTTCATTCCCGCGGCGACGGAACCTTACGGGCCGTCCTTGATCCAGGTCAGTGCGGGCCCGAATCCCGTGTGCAATTAGGGAGGATATGGCGCGGACGCAGCAGCTTGCCCGCCTTGCGTCACAACCGAGAAGGATCCGGACGGCATGTCGATACAGGAGGCGGACCCGATCTTGCAGAACGGCATCGTGCATGCCGTGAGGGGCGCCGTCGTCGATGTCATCTTCGAGGGTTGCGATCTGCCGCAGATCAATTCGGCGCTGATCGTGGCCTGGGACCGGCCGACGACCCTCACCCTCGAAGTGCACAGCCATCTGGACCTCAAAACCGTGCGCGCCGTCGCGTTCCAGTCCACGGCCGGACTGGCGCGCGGTGTGGCGGTGCAGGCGACCGGTGCGCCGGTCAAGGTCCCGGTCGGGGCCGCGGTGCTGGGGCGGCTTCTGGATGTCGTGGGGAACATGCAGGATCATGGGCCGGAACTGCCGCCCGATACGCCGCGCCGGTCGATCCACGCACTGCCACCTCCGCTCAGCGCGCAGACCCGCACCACGGAAGTGTTCGAGACGGGCATCAAGGTCATCGACCTGCTGACGCCGATGGCGCAGGGCGGCAAGGCCGCGATGTTCGGCGGCGCGGGCGTGGGCAAGACCGTTCTGGTGATGGAGCTGATCCGCGCCATGGTCGAGAAATACGACGGCATCTCGGTCTTTGCCGGCATCGGCGAGCGTTCGCGCGAGGGCCATGAACTGCTGACCGAGATGCAGGGCTCGGGCGTTCTGGAGCGGACGGTGCTGGTCTATGGACAGATGAACGAGCCGCCCGGCGCGCGCTGGCGGGCCCCGCTCACGGCGCTGACGATCTCGGAATACTTCCGCGACCAGAAGCACAAGAACGTGCTGCTGCTGATGGACAACGTCTTCCGCTTCGTTCAGGCGGGGGCCGAGGTGTCGAGCCTTCTGGGGCGTCTGCCCTCCCGCGTGGGCTACCAGCCGACGCTCGCGACCGAGGTGGCAGGCCTGCAGGAGCGGATCGCATCGGTGGCAGGCTCTGCTGTCACGGCGATCCAGGCGGTCTACGTGCCCGCCGACGATTTCACCGATCCGGCGGTCACCACGATCTCCAGCCACATGGATTGCGTGATCGTGCTGTCGCGCGCGCAGGCGGCCGAGGGGTTCTATCCGGCCATCGATCCGCTGGCGTCCTCGTCGATGCTGCTCGATCCGCTCGTCGTCGGTGACGAGCATTACGCGACCGCCGAAGCCGTGCGTCAGGCTCTGGCGCGGTTTCGTGAACTGACCGACATCATCTCGCTGCTCGGGGTAGAGGAGCTGGGCGCCGCCGACCGCAAGATCGTCAAACGCGCGCGCCGGTTGCAGCGGTTTCTCACGCAGCCTTTCATGGTGACCGAAGCCTTCACCGGCACGCCCGGGGCCAGTGTGTCGCTTGCCGACACCCTCGCGGGCTGCCGGGCCATTCTGGACGGTGAGGCCGACAACTGGTCGGAAAGCGCGCTCTACATGGTCGGCACGTTCGAGGATGCCCGCCGCAAGGAAGCAGCGTCGAAGACGGCCGATACCGAAAACCGGGAGGCTGCGGCATGAGGCTCAGGATCGTGACGCCGCTGTCGGTCGTGGTGGACGAGGACGTGGACAGCTTGCGCGCCGAAGATGCGAGCGGCAGCTTCGGCATCCTGCAGGGGCATGCCCCGTTCCTGACGGCACTCGCGATCTCGATCGTGAGCTGGCGCAAGGCGGGTCGCGAAGGGTTCTGTGCCGTGCGGGGCGGCGCGCTGACCGTGACGGCCCGCACGAGCGTCGCCATCACCACCCGAGAGGCGGTGGCGGGTGAGGATCTTGCCACGCTCGACCGGGAGGTTCTGGCCCGCTTCCAGTCCGAAGCGGATGCCGAGCGGGTCGATCATGTCGAAACCGTTCAGCTCCAGCTCAACGCGATCCGGCGCATGGTCAGCCGGTTGAGCGCCGGGTCGGCAGCGGAGACCTTCCGGTGATGCCCGACCCTGACGAGGACCCGCTGATCGTCGAGACCCGCCTGCGCCGCGAACGCCGCGACCGCTGGCTGCGCGAGGGCGACATGTCGATCGGCCGCCGCCTTGCGCAGATCGGCGTGCTGGGATGGATCTTCGTCGTGCCGACGCTGGCTGGGCTGTTCTTTGGCCGCTGGCTCGATGCGCATTACGCGACCGGCATCTTCTGGACCGCGCCCTGCATGGTGCTGGGCCTGTGCCTTGGCGGCTGGACTGCCTGGAACTGGATGAACGCAAGATGATGGACCTCTCCGCAATGCCCCTGCAGATCACGCTTCCGGCCTGTTTCCTTGGCGGCATCGTCTTGGGATACGTCTATTTCCGCGCCCTGCGCATGACGGCCGAGCTGATCGTGAGCCAGGGTCATCCGCTGCTCGGTCTTGCGCTGACCTTCGGGCGGCTCGCGCTTCTGCTCGCGGGCTTCTACGTCGCCGTGATGGCGGGCGGGCTCGCGCTGCTGGCGGCGCTGGGCGGCGTGCTCTGCGCCAAGGCGCTGATGCTGCGGACCACCCGGGCGGGCAAAGCATGAATTCGCCGCTCGATTCCGTCACCCTGTTCCAGATCGGGCCGGTACCGATCACGCAGGCGGTGCTGACCACATGGGGGATCATGGCGGTGCTGGTCGTCGCCTCCTTCCTCATGACCCGGCGGCTGCAGCCGATCCCGGGCAAGCGGCAGGCCGCGCTCGAACTCATCGTCACCACCATCGACACGCAGATCCGCGAAACCACCGGGGCCGAACCCGCGCCCTATCGCGCCTTCATCGGCACGCTGTTCCTGTTCATTCTCGTCGCGAACTTGTCCTCGCTCATCCCCGGGATCGATCCGCCGACCGCGCAACTTGAAACCGATGCGGCGCTGGGCGTGATCGTCTTCCTGTCGGTGGTCTGGTTCGGCGTGCGGGGTGGCGGCGTCGGCGGCTATCTGCGGTCCTTCGCGGCGCCCAACGTGGTGATGATCCCGCTCAACATGCTCGAAAGCATCACGCGCACCTTCTCCATGTTCGTCCGACTGTTCGGCAACGTGATGAGTGGCGTCTTCGTGATTGGCATCGTCGCCTCTCTGGCGGGACTGCTCGTGCCGATCCCGCTCATGGCGCTCGATCTGCTCACCGGGCTGGTGCAGGCCTACATCTTCGCGGTTCTCGCAATGGTCTTCATCTCGGCCACGGTCGAGGATGGCCAGCCCGAGCCGGAAGACGCGCCCCCCAAAATTTCGAAAAAGGAACCCTGATGGATTATCTGCCCCTTGCCAGCATCTTCTGCGCCGCCTTCGCGGTGGCCTTCGGCGCCATCGGTCCGGCTTTGGCCGAAGGCCGCGCCGTCGCCGCCGCGATGGATGCCATTGCCCGCCAGCCGGAAGCCGCGAACACCATCTCGCGCACGCTCTTCGTCGGGCTCGCGATGATCGAGACGACGGCGATCTACTGCCTCGTGATCGCGCTGTTGCTGCTCTTCGCCAACCCCTTGCTGGCCTGATCGCATGACCATCGATCTCTGGGGGCTGGGTCTGCAGGCGGTCAACGTCCTGATCCTCGTCTGGCTGCTCTCACGGGTGTTCTGGCGCCCGGTGGCAGGTGCCATCGCCGCGCGTCAGGACACGGCGCGCAAGGTGACCGAGGCGGCAAGGACGGCGCAGGTCGAAGCCGATGCGGCGCTGGCCGAGATCGCGCAGACCCGAGCCGGGATCGCTGCGGAACGGGCGGCGATACTCGATGCTGCCCGGGCCGAGGCCGACACGGCCACCAAGGCCACCCTTGCCGAGGCGCGCAAGACGGCCGAAACGCTGCAGACCACCGCGAAAACCGCCATCGAGCATGACAGGAAGGTCGCGCAAAAGGCGAATGCAGCGCAGGCCCTTGACCTGTCGCTCGACATCGCCGCGAAGCTCCTTGCGCAGATGAACGGTCCCGAGGTGCAGTCCGCCTTCCTGTCGCAGCTCGTCGAGGCGATCGGGAATATGCCTGCCGCGGATCGCGCCTCGCTCGCCAGCACGCCCAAGGGGATCGAGGTCGTCTCGGCGAGCGATCCGGGACCCGAGCGCGACAAGATCGAAAAGTCTGTGCAAAAGGCGCTTGGCGGCAGCCCGGAGCTGCGCTTCGTCACCGATCCGGCACTGATCGTGGGGCTCGAGCTGCACGGTGCGCATTTCGTGTTGCACAACAGCTGGCAGGCGGACCTTCTGCAGGTTCGAAAGGCGGTCAAGGATGCCGCCTGAAGCGCCCGACTGGGTCACCGCGACACGGGCCGCGCTGCAGGATGCGCGTCTCGGCGCACATGCCGAATACCGGGGCCGGGTCGAGGAGATCGGCGACGGCGTCGCGCTGATCTCGGGGCTGAACGACGTGCGGCTCGACGAAGTGCTGCGCTTCGAACATGGTCAGGTCGGCTTTGCCCGCGTGCTGGACCCGGGCCGGATCGGCTGCGTGCTGCTGGATGCGGTGCGCAAGGTCGAGGCCGGAGATGCCGTCTTTGGCACCGGCGAGGTCGTAAACGTTCCGGTGGGCGATGCACTTCTGGGCCGCATCGTCGATCCGCTGGGCCGCCCGCTGGACGGCAAGGGTGTGATCGAAGCCGAGGTGCATCTGCCGATCGAACGCCCGGCACCGTCCATCATCGAGCGTGATCTCGTGACCGAGCCGGTGCAGACCGGGGTGGTGGTGGTCGACACCCTGTTCGCCCTTGGCCGGGGTCAGCGCGAGCTGATCGTTGGGGACCATTCGACCGGCAAGACGACGCTCGCCATCGACGCGCTTATCGCGCAGCGCGACAGCGACATGGTCTGCATCTACGTTGCCGTGGGGCAGAAGACGTCCAGCGTGCGCCGTGCCATCGACGCGCTGCAGAAACAGGGCAATTTCGCGCGCTGCATCGTGCTGGTCGCGGGCGCGGCCTCGGCGCCCGGGCTTCAATGGATCGCGCCCTATGCCGGCATGACCATGGCCGAGCATTTCCGCGATAAGGGCCAGCACGCGCTGATCGTGTTCGACGATCTTTCGAAACATGCGGCGACGCACCGCGAGATCGCGCTTCTCACCCGGCAATCCCCGGGGCGCGAGGCCTATCCGGGGGATATCTTCTATATCCACGCGCGGCTTCTGGAACGCGCGGCGAAGCTCTCGAAGGCGCGCGGCGGCGGGTCGCTGACGGCGCTGCCCATCGCCGAGACGGTGTCGGGGAACCTTTCGGCCTATATCCCGACCAACCTCATCTCGATCACCGACGGTCAGATCGTGCTCGATGCGGCGCTGTTCCATCAGGGCCAGAAACCGGCCGTGGATGTGGGGCTCAGCGTCAGCCGCGTGGGGGGCAAGACGCAGGCGCCGATCCTGCGCACCTCTGCGGGGACGCTGCGGCTCGATTACGCGCAGTTTCTGGAGCTTGAGGTCTTCACCCGTTTCGGCGGCATGCCGGACGGGCGCGTGCGCGAACAGCTGACACGCGGTGCGCGGATCCGGCAGGCGCTGCGACAGCCCCAGCACCTGCCGTTCCGGCTCGCCGACGAGGTCGCGCTGATGCTCGCCGTCCAGTCGGGCCTGCTGGACCCGCTGCCGCTCGAGGCGGTGAAGGCTTTCCGCGCGGGTCTGCCCGATCTTCTCGACAGGGATGCGGCGGATGTCCCCGCAACTCTGGAGCAGACCGGGGACCTTGATCCCAAGTCGCGGGCCGCCCTGATGGCGGCGCTGACCCGATTTGCCGCGACACTCGGCGAGGCAAAGACCGAAAAGTCTGAAGCTGAAGCGCCCGCAGAGGACGCGGCGGTGCCCAGCCCATGACCGAACGGCTCGCCGATATCAGCGCCCGGATCGACGGTATCCGTCAGCTTGGAGCGGTGGTGAACGCCATGAAGGGGATCGCTGCCGCCCGGGCCAACAGCGCGCGCTCGCAGGTTCTGGCCGTCGACAGCTATGCCGCGACCATCGCCGCTGCCATGTCTCACACGGTCGGAGCAAGGGACGACCGGTCCGACGGGTCAAATGGGTCGGAAGGCAAGAACGGCCTGCTCGTCTTCTGCGCCGAGCAGGGATTCGCCGGTGCGTTCAGCGAGCGCGTGCTGGACAGCGCAGGCGCCGAGCTCGACGCCGGTACCGTTTTCCTGATCGGAACCCGGGGGCTGTCGGTCGCGGCAGCGCGTGACGTCACGCCGAAATGGACAGCTTCGATGCCCTCTCACAGCCCGGGCATCCCGAAGCTTGCCGATGCGATCACCACGGCGATCTACCATGCGGTCGCGGTGGGAGAGATCGCGCGTCTGGATGTCATCTTCACCGGATGGCATGCGGGGCGTCCCGAGATCGTGCGGCATGGTCTCTTTCCGCTCGACCTTTCGGACCTGCCCGGCGCGCAGGGCGACCGGCCGCTGACCCAGCTGCCGAACGGGGCGCTGCTGTTCAGCCTGGGTCAGGATTATTTTCATGCGCTGGTCTGCAAGGCCGCCCTGCATGCCTTTGCCGCCGAGAACGAGGCCCGGATGGAGGCGATGACCGCAGCTGGCAGCCAGATCGCGCGCGAGCTCGAGACATTTCAGGCCACGCTGCGCCGGGTGCGTCAGGAAGCGATCACGGCCGAGATCATCGAACTCGGCACCGGCGTCGCATCGGCAAGCGACGCCAGGTAAGGGCGGAATGCTCGGCGCCGTATACGCACTCCGGGGCCGGAAAAGCCTCCGCATCCGGTCGGCAAACTGACCCAGATCAATGCTGCATCGCGGCGCAAGGGATATGACCGTCGCAAAGGATGCGCTTCTTGCGCCATCCAGCGAAGGAGATTCCATGTTGGACCACCCCAAGCCGATCAAACCCCAATCCGATCATGTCACACCGACGCGCGGGACCGCTATCGCGACAGTTCCCGAGCCGGGCCCGGAAGAGGCTGAACAGCCGACAGTCTACGAAACGCTCGACCGCATGGCGCATGCGAGCGTCGCGAAGGCCAATTCGGGATTGTCCCCTTCCGTGCTGAGCGAGGCGTTCATGGATTGGGCGGTCCACCTCGCCGTGTCGCCCGGCAAGCAGTTGCACCTGATGGAACAGGCGATGCAGAATATGCAGACGCTGTCGCGCGCAGCATTGGGCGGACAGCAGACCGAGACCTCACCCGACAGGCGGTTTTCTGGGGAAGGCTGGCAGAAATATCCCTTCAACGTCTGGTCAGAGGCGCATCAGACCACGTGGCAGTGGTGGCAGGACGCCATGACCGGCGTGCACGGCGTCTCTCCCGCACATGAAAACCTCATGGCCTTCACCACGGGCCTGATGGTCGACACGGCAGCACCGTCGAATTTCGCGCTGACCAATCCCGACGTGATCGCCCGCACGCTCGAGGAACAGGGGCAGAACCTCGTGCAGGGTGCAAGGAACCTCTCCGAGGATATCGCCCGCAAGAACGGAAAGTCCCAGCCCACGGGTCCGCAGCCTTTCGAGGTCGGCCGCAATCTGGCGGTCACCCCGGGCAAGGTGGTGTTCAGGAACGATCTTATCGAACTCATCCAGTATACGCCCACCACCGACGAGGTGCGCCCCGAACCGATCCTCATCGTGCCCGCCTGGATCATGAAATACTACATCCTCGACCTCTCCGCTCAGAATTCGCTGGTCCGTTTCCTCGTGGCGCAGGGCTTCACCGTGTTCATGGTGTCATGGAAGAACCCAGATGCCGACGACCGCGACCTCGGGATGGAGGATTACCGCGAGCTTGGCGTGATGGCCGCGATGGATGCCGTTCAGGCGATCACCGACGCGCCGAAGATCCACGGCGTGGGCTATTGCCTTGGCGGCACGCTGCTCTCGATCGCGGCCGCTGCCATGGGGCGGGACGGGGATGACCGCCTCGCCACCGTTTCCCTGCTCGCCGCACAGGTCGATTTCACCGAAGCCGGACCGCTGCGGCTTTTCATCAACGATTCCGAGGTCACGCTGATCGAGGACATGATGGAGGATC
Source organism: Rhodobacterales bacterium (assembly GCA_038260405.1). Classification (GTDB taxonomy): domain Bacteria; phylum Pseudomonadota; class Alphaproteobacteria; order Rhodobacterales; family Rhodobacteraceae; genus Puniceibacterium. The sequence continues at coordinate 51,649 of JBBSNW010000005.1, forward strand.
AGGGCTATCTGTCCTCCGACCAGATGGCCGGAGCCTTTGCGCTGCTGCGGGCGCGTGACCTCATCTGGGCTCCCGCCATCCGCAACTACCTGATGGGCGAGCGCGGCGATTCCTTCGACCTGATGGCGTGGAATGCGGATGCCACGCGCATGCCGGCGCGGATGCATTCGGAATATCTCCGCCGCCTCTTCCTGCACAACGATCTGGCCGAAGGACGCTATCTCGTGGGCCACAAGGCGATTGCCATCGGGGATATCCGCGCGCCGATCTTTGCCGTCGGCACCGAAGATGACCACGTGGCGCCGTGGCATTCTGTCTACAAGCTGCACCTCTTTGCGGATACCGACATGACCTTCGTGCTGACCAGCGGCGGGCACAATGCGGGCATCGTTTCCGAGCCGGGACACCGCGGTCGGCATTTCCGCCTCGCCCATACCCGCTCCGATTCTGCCTATCGCAGCCCGTCGGAATGGCTCGAGCAGACCAGCGTCAAGGATGGCTCCTGGTGGATCGACTTCACCGCCTGGCTTGGCAGACGCTCGGGCAAGGCCGGGCCGCTGCCGCAGATGGGCGCACGCTCGGGCGCCTTCAAGGTCCAGTGCGATGCCCCCGGAACCTATGTGAGGTTGACATGAACGCTCTGGACAAGAAGGTCGCGCTGGTCGTTGGGGTCGCGAATTCCCATTCCATCGCCGCGGGCTGCGCACAGGCCTTTGCCGATGCCGGGGCCGAGATCGCGCTGACCTATGTGAACGAGAAGGCAAAATCCTATGTTCAGCCCGTCGCCGATGCGGTCGGTGCCAAGCTTCTGCTGCCACTCGACGTGGAGGCCGACGGCGAGATGGAGGCCGTCTTTGCCGCAGTCCGGGACCGCTGGGCGCGGCTCGACATCCTCGTGCATTCCATCGCCTATTGCCCGGCCGAGGATCTGCACGGGCGCGTGACGGATTGCTCGCGCGCCGGTTTCGGGCGGGCCATGGACATCTCGGTCCATTCGCTGATCCGCATGGCGCGGCTTGCCGAACCCCTGATGACCAAGGGCGGGACGATCCTGAGCATGACCTATTACGGCGGCGAGAAGGTGGTCGATCACTACAACATCATGGGGCCGGTGAAATCCGCGCTCGATGGCACCATCCGCGCGCTCGCCGTCGAGCTCGGGCCGAAGCGGATCCGCGTCAATGCCATCTCTCCGGGGCCTCTGGAGACCCGGGCGGGCTCGGGCATCGCGCATTTCGACGAACTGATCGAAGCGGCGCGGCTGCGCGCGCCCGAGCAGAGCCTCGTCACCATTCAGGATGTCGGCGACGTGGCTGTGATGCTGGCCAGCGATGGCGCACGCAGCGTGTCGGGTGACACCGCCTATGTCGATGGAGGCCTGCATGTCCGTGCATGACCGGGGCGACCCTGCTGCCACCATGCAGTATATCGAGAACAAGACCTATGACGAGATCGCGGTCGGTGATTGTGCCGAGCTGACAAGGACGCTCAAGCCGCAGGATATCGAGCTTTTTGCCGTGATGTCCGGGGACGTGAACCCCGCGCATGTCGATGCGGAATATGCCCGCACCGACATGTTCCATGGCGTGATCGCGCATGGGATGTGGGGCGGCGCGCTGATTTCGGCGGTGCTCGGCACCGAACTTCCCGGGCCCGGCACGATCTTCCTCAACCAGAGCCTGAAGTTCGAAGCTCCCGTCGGGCTTGGCGACACTGTCACCGTGCGTGTCGAGGTGACGGAGAAACAGGCCAAGGGCCGCTTGCTGCTGGCCTGCACCTGTCTCAACCAGCACGGCATGATGGTAATCGAGGGTATCGCCAAGGTCATTGCGCCGCGCGAAAAGGTCCGCCGCCCGCGGGTCGTTCTCCCCGAGGTGCATCTGCACGTGCAGGCGGCGCAATATGCCAAGCTGATCGCGGCGACCGAGGCGCTGGACCCGGTGCGCACCGCCGTGGTGCATCCCTGCGACGCGCTGTCGCTGACAGGCGCGCTCGATGCGGCCCATCAGGGCATGATCGTCCCGGTTCTGGTCGGGCCCAGGGCGAGAATCGATGCCGCGGCCAGGGAGGCCGGGCGCAGCCTAGACGGGTTCGAGATCATCGACACGCCCCACAGCCATGCCGCTGCCGCGACTGCCGTGGCGCTGGTGCGCTCGGGCAAGGTGGCGGCGCTGATGAAGGGCTCGCTGCATACGGACGAGCTGATGGAGGCCGTGGTCGACCCCGCGCTGGGCCTACGGACAGAGCGGCGGATGAGCCATGTCTACGTGCTCGATGTACCGACCTATCCCAAGCCGCTGCTGATCACGGATGCGGCGATCAACATCTACCCCGATCTCGCGATCAAGCGCGACATCGTGCAGAACGCCATCGACCTTGCGCTCGCGCTCGGGATCGACCTGCCCAAGGTCGCGATCCTCTCGGCGGTCGAGACGGTCAATCCCCGCATCGCCTCGACACTCGATGCGGCGTCCCTGTGCAAGATGGCCGACCGGGGCCAGATCACCGGCGGGCTGCTCGACGGACCGCTGGCCTTCGACAATGCGATCTCGCCGGCCGCGGTCGCAGCCAAGGGCATCGTCTCGGACGTGGCAGGCGCCGCCGACATCCTCGTGGCACCGGATCTGGAAGCGGCGAACATGATGGCAAAGCAGCTGATCTACCTCGCAGGTGCCGATGCTGCGGGAATCGTGCTCGGCGCGCGGGTGCCGATCATCCTGACCAGCCGGGCCGACAGCACGATGTCGCGGCTCGCCTCGTGTGCCCTCGCGCAGCTCTTCATCAGCTACAAAGCGACGCTCGTGCCATGACCGGCGCGATCCTCGTGCTGAATGCGGGATCCTCGAGCCTCAAATTCGCGGTCTATCCGGATGCGCCCGGCACATCTGCCGCGTTGCTGCGGGGCAAGATCGCGGGCATCGGGACGGCGCCGGTCTTTTCCGCGACGGATGGTCAGGGGCGCGCCCTCCCGCCGGGCACGCTGATGCCGCTCCACTCCGGGCAGGGGCATGACGCGCTCATCCCGGCGCTGCTCGACTGGCTGAAGACGCATCCGGGTGGCGATGCGATCACCGCCGCGGGGCACCGCGTCGTGCATGGGGGGCGCGATCATGACGGTCCCGCGCGGATCACCGACGCGCTGCTGGCCGAACTCGATACGCTGGTGCCGCTCGCGCCGCTGCACCAGCCCCACAATCTGGCCGCGATCCGTTGTGTCGCCCTCTCTGTGCCGGGCCTGCCGCAGGTGGCCTGTTTCGATACGAGCTTTCACCGGACACAAGACCGGCTGGCGCAGCTCTTTGCCATCCCGCGTGCGATGAGCGATGCGGGCATCCTGCGCTACGGGTTTCACGGCCTCTCCTATCACTACATCGCCGGTGTCCTGCCTGCCCATCTTGGAGCGCGGGCCGAGGGGCGCGTGATCGTCGCGCATCTGGGCAACGGCGCGAGCCTCTGCGCGATGAAGGCCGGGCGCAGCGTCGCCACGACGATGGGCTTTACCGCGCTCGACGGCCTCATGATGGGGCAGCGCTGTGGCGCGCTCGACCCCGGCGTGGTGCTCTATCTGCTGAACCAGAAGGGCATGACGCCGCAAGAAATCACGCATCTTCTTTACAGCGAATCGGGTCTGCTTGGCGTGTCGGGCATCAGCAGCGACATGGCGGTACTGGAGGCCAGTGGTGCCGCTGCGGCGAAAGAGGCGATCGACTTGTTCTGCTACCGCGCCGCCGGTGAGGCAGCGCGTCTCGCTTCTGCCATCGGGGGGCTCGACGCCATCGTTTTCACCGCCGGAATCGGCGAGAATTCCGCGCGCGTGCGGCAGCGCATCTGCGATCAGCTTTCCTGGATGGGCGTGACGCTCGACGCCACTCTGAACGACGCCAACGCGCTCCGCATCGGCGCTGTCGAGTCGGAGGTGGAGGTGCTCGTGATCCCGACCGACGAGGAAGCGGTGATCGCCCGGGCGACCCAGCGCCTTGTCGGCGCGACGCTCACGCAGGACGCGGTCTGATCACGGCAAAGGCGAAGATCTGCACAAAGTCAAAGGCCCTCCCCCGGTTGAACCGGAGGAGGGCCCGTGGTCGCCAACTGCACTCACCTGCCCAGGTGAGGAGGCCCCGTGGTCACCGGGGCCAGCCGCTATCAGCCGGTGATTTCGCGGGCCGTGATCGTGTAATACCGGTTGTCCTGATCGAGCGGATCGAGCCGTTCTCCGTCCAGCTCGGCCTGCGGGTACATCAGGAAGGCGACCGGATCGTTCTCCGACCCCGGAAGCGGCACGTCATGCGCGAAATTATAGGCGATCCAGTTGCCTTCCCAGGCGCCGAACAGCGCGTCCCGCGCATCGACAACCATGGGGTGATCGAGCGGCAGGTCCTTGGGCGGCTCATCGAGCATCACCTTGCGCACATCGGCCGGGTCGACCGCGATCCAGCCGAAAGCGTCCAGAAAGACCTCGGCGCGGCAATGCTGCGCCTTGGTGACATCCTCGGAACCAGCTCCAAGGCTCTTGTAGCCGAATTCCGAAGGCGCCACGCGCAGGCCGTAGACATCGCGCGCTGGCAGACCGGCCGCCCGGGCGAGGCCCACGTAAAGCGCGTTGAGGTCGGCGCATTTGCCGGTGAGATCACCGATTGTCAGCATCGAGGCGATATCCCCCAGCCCGCAACCGCGGGTTTCGGGATTGCGCGCCGTGTTCTCCACGATCCAGTCATAGATCAGGCGGGCCTTCTCGAGATCGCCCTCGGCTCCGGCGGTCACCCGATCCGACGTTTCCTTCACGATGCCATCCGTGGGGATGAGCGTCGTGGACGCGGTGTAGAGCGCACGATCCTCTTCCGACAGGGGCGGGACATCGCGCGGCTGCGACAGGTCCGCCGAGCGGTTCTGCGTCGACACTGTCGAGACGAGCTCGATCACCCGCGGTCCGGTTTCGGCATCCCAGCGCGCATCGAGGAATTTCGCGCCGCTCACCGGATCGGTCCTGATCTCGGCCGCGTTCGCCGTCGTCGTCCAGTCCGTCTCGCCGGGCTTCATCCAGTCGTCCTGCGACACCGAGGGGACCGGGATCCAGACCTGTGCCGGGCCCGAGGCCTCGGGAAGCTCGATCCGCGTGGTGACCTCGAAACGCCGCCAGCCATCCGGGGTGGGGGCGAAGGCCGCAATCGCCGTGCGGGGGAGGAGGGCCAGGGCCGATACGGCGCCGACGCTCTTGATCATCGTCCGTCTGTTCATCTGCATGGGACCATACCTTTCATTGATTGACACCCGCATAAGCGCGGGCAGGCCGGTTTTGCAAGGCATTTGAAGCATCTTGGTGCCAAGGCGGGCAGGGGGCGCACTGCCCAAGTCATCGTCCCGACATGTCCGTTCTCCAGTCTGCATCCGCGGCGATATCGGCCCGTCTTGCCGAGTCTGCGCGCCTTGGATACACAGCCGTCTTTTCCAACCAGATCCAGTCAGAGGATGCTGACGATGCCCGCGCCCGTACTTGCCGTAGATTTTGGAACCTCGAACTCGGCCGCAGCGGTGCTCGAAGGCGGGGTGCCGCGGCGCATTCCGATCGAAGCGGAGGCCGACGTGCTGCCCACGGCGGTCTTCTTTCCCTCCGACCGCGGCGCGATGCGCATCGGCACGGCGGCGGGCGAGGCGCTGATCGCGGGCGAGGAGGGGCGCTACATGCGCGCGCTGAAAAGCATCCTCGGCACCACTCTGCTGCACGAGGAGCGCATGATCGAGGGCAAGCGGCGTACCCTGGCCGAGGTCGTCACCGCCTTCCTGATCCGCATCAGGGAGCAGGCCGAGCTCCGCACCGGCATGGCCTTTACCCGCGTCCTGTCCGGGCGGCCCGTGCATTTCCATTCCTCCGATCCCGAGCGCGACGCACGTGCCGAGGCGGACCTGCGCGCCTGCTATCACGCCGCAGGGTTCGAGGAGGTCCGCTTCATGGCCGAACCCGAAGCGGCTGCGCGCACCGGTCATGGCATCGGCTCTTCGGGCGAGACCGGGCTCATCGTCGATATTGGCGGTGGGACGTCGGATTTCTCGGTCTTCCGGATGGCGGGTGATACGGTCGACATCCTCGGCAGCCACGGCATCCGGCTGGGTGGCACGGATTTCGACCAGGCCGTGTCGATGGCGCATGTGATGCCACTGCTGGGGCATGGCGGGCAGCTGCGGCGCACTTTCGGCACCGGGCTGCTTCCGGTGCCGAGCGCGATCTACCGGGAGCTTGCGACCTGGGCCAAGATCCCCTTTCTTTATTCGCGCGACACCGAGCGCAGCATTGAAGACCTGCAGCGGCATACGCTCGAACCGGAAAAGATCCGCAGGCTCGACGCGGTAATCCGCCACCGCCTTGGTCACGAGCTGGCCTTTGCCGTCGAGCGCGGCAAGATCGAGGCGAATGCAGAGACGCCACAAGCCGCGATCGACATGCGCTTTGTCGAGCCGGGGCTCGCGGCACCGATCACCGCCGGAACGGTGAACGCCGCCCTTGCGGATTTCGGCGACAGGCTGAATGCAGCACTTTACGAGACGCTCGTCACCGCCGGGGTTGCGCCGTATCAGATCGACACGGTGATCCTTGTCGGCGGGTCGAGCCTGATGACGCTGATCTCGCGGCAGGTCGGGGCGGTGTGCCCCAACGCAGCGCTGCAGCGCTCCGAAGCCTTCACCGCGGTGATCGACGGCCTGGCCCTCGCCACGGGCGAGCAGGCGTGACGCCGCGTCGCTGACCCTCAGTCCGGGTCCGGCGGATGATGCGCCATCCAGTGCCGGGCGATGTCGACGCGCCGACAGATCCAGACATTCGGCAGCGACTGGATGTGCAGGAGAAAGTGCCGCAGCGCCAGCGCGCGGCCGGGATGCCCCATCAGGCGGCAGTGCAATCCGACGCTCATCATCTTGGGATGCGCCTCGCCCTCTTCGTAGAGCATGTCGAAACTGTCGCGCAGGAAATCGAAGAACTGTCCCGCGGTCGCGACGTTGCCACGCGCGAACTGGGCATCGTTATGGGCAAGACTGTAGGGAATGATCAGGTGATCCTGCCCGTCGACCTCGCTCCAGTAGGGCAGCTCGTCGGCGTAACTGTCCGAATCATAGAGAAACCCGCCATGTTCCACGATCAGGCTGCGGGTCCGCTCGGAGGGCGCATAGCGGCAGTACCATCCAGCGGGCGTCTGGCCGCAGAGCCCGCCGATCACGTCGAAGGCCTGCGAGATGGCCTGCCGTTCCTCGGTTTCGTCCAGCGATTGAGGCCGGACCCAGCGGTCGCCATGGGCGCAGACGTCCCAGTGGTTCTGCCGGATGGCTTCGGCGACCTGCGGGTTGCGCTCGAGCGCCTGCGCGCATCCGAAGATGGTCGCGGGAATATCGGCCTCGCGCAGCAGACGGAACAGGCGCCAGACGCCGACCCGGCTGCCATATTCGAACATCGACTCGGCGCCGAGATCCCGGCCGGAAAACGCGCCACCGCCACCTTCGGTCAGGCCCGCCTCGGACAACCCGTCGCCGTCTGGGTAGCTCTCCTCGGAACCTTCCTCGTAATTCACCACGATGTTGACGGCGATCCGGGCGTCGCCGGGCCAGAGCGGATCGGGCGGGTTGGGGCCGTAGCCGATGAAATCGCGGTGCATGGTCGGGCAGATCCTGTGTTCAGTGTCGCAAGAAAGGTCTTCCCCCCGGAGCATAATCAGGACCGCCAGCCTCTGGCGAGGGAAAGCGACACCTGAAACCCGCCGACTATTCCTCTGCATGCCAGCTTTTGGGGTCGGCGAGTTGACGTGACTTCTGTAAACCTTAAAGAGTGGCGGCAGTTTTCGCGGGTGATGTGACCGTACCTTCCGTGACTGCTGGGCGCTGACGTAAGGGAGGACATAGTGATGATGCGAAGTCTCGGGATGATCGCGGGAGCGATCTGCCGGTTGAACTGGTGGATCGGCCAGACGTTTTCCTGGCTATCGCTGGGGATCGTGCTGGTCTGCTTCACCGTCGTGGTCCTGCGCTACGTCTTCGCGACCAGCTTCCTGTGGTTGCAGGATCTCTATATCTGGCTGAACGGCGCGATGTTCATGGCCGTCGCCGGTTTCGCGCTGCTGCGTGACGATCATGTGCGGGTCGACATCTTCTACCGTCCGGCCCGCATGCGCATCCGGGCCCTTGTCGATCTGCTGGGCGTCCTGCTGTTCCTGCTACCGTTCTGCTGGATCGTCTACGCCTATTCCATGCCCTTCGTGCAGCGCTCCTGGTCCTATCTCGAGGCATCGGCCAATGTCGGCGGCATGCCGGGGCTCTTCGTGCTCAAATCCTTCATCATCGCCTTTGCGGCCCTTCTGGCGCTGCAGGGCGTCGCGATGCTGTGCCGCTCGGTGCTGGTCCTCGCGGGGCGGCGCGACCTCGTGCCGCCGCTGATGGCGTATCCCGCCAGTCCCGCCGACGCCAAGAGCGAAGCCATCGAGGGACTCTACTGATGGATCCGGTCCTGTTGGGCGAAATTTTCGCCGGCCTCATGTTCTTCGGCATCATCGGCTTCCTGCTGCTGGGCTTTCCGGTCGCCTTCTCGCTGGCAGGGGTCAGCCTTGGCTTCGGCGCGCTGGGCATGGCGTTCGGCGTGTTCGATCCGTCGAATTTCGGCTCGCTGCCGAACCGCTATATCGGCTTCATGACGAACGAGGTGCTCGTCGCCGTGCCGCTCTTCATCTTCATGGGGGTGATGCTCGAACGCTCCCAGATTGCCGAACAATTGCTGCTGACCATGGGCAAGCTCTTCGGCAACCTGCGCGGCGGGCTCGGCATCTCGGTCATTCTCGTGGGCGCGATGCTCGCCGCCTCGACCGGCGTCGTGGGGGCCACGGTCGTCACGATGGGCCTGATCTCGCTCCCCGCGATGCTGCGCGCGGGATATGACCCCAAGATCGCGACAGGCGTCATCTGTGCAAGCGGAACGCTGGGGCAGATCATTCCGCCCTCGACCGTGCTGATCTTCATGGGCGACATGCTTTCGGGCATCAACAGCCAGGTGCAGATGGCCAAGGGCAACTTCGCCCCGGTGCCGGTCTCCGTCGGCGATCTGTTTGCCGGGGCGATGCTGCCGGGGGTGATGCTCGTCGGACTCTACCTGTCTTTCGTGATCTTCAAGGCGATCACCGATCCCGAGGCGCTGCCCGCGACGCCGGTACCGCCCGAAGAACGCGCGACCCTCTGGCGTGACATCCTGGTGGCGCTGGTGCCGCCGCTACTGCTGATCATGGCGGTGCTCGGCTCGATCCTCGGGGGGATCGCCACGCCGACCGAAGCGGCTTCTGTCGGGGCGGTGGGCGCGATGGTGCTGGCAGCGCTGCGCTGGCGGCTGTCGCTCCAGATCCTGCGCGAGACGGTGGTGAGCACCGCGACGATCACCTCCATGGTCTTCGTGATCCTGCTGGGTGCGTCGGTCTTCTCGGTCGTCTTCCGCCTGATGGGCGGCGACAATCTGGTGCACGAATTCCTCTCGAACCTGCCGGGCGGACGGCTCGCGGCGGTGGCGGTGGTGATGGCCATCATGTTCTTCCTGGGCTTCATCCTCGACACGTTCGAGATCATCTTCATCGTGATCCCGATCACCGCACCTGTCCTGCTGGCGCTCGACATCGACCCGGTCTGGCTCGGCGTGATCGTGGGGGTGAATTTGCAGACCTCGTTCCTGACGCCGCCCTTCGGTTTCGCGCTGTTCTACCTGCGTGGCGTGGCACCGGCGGATCTGCCGACCTCGGTGATCTACAAGGGGATCATTCCCTTCGTGCTACTGCAGGTGGTCGCGATCGCGATCCTGTTCGCCTTCCCGGGCATCGTCACATGGCTGCCGCGCCTGATCGCCGGGTGATCCCCTCGGGGTGCGCAGAGTGCAAAACGAAAAAAGACCCGGACAGTGTCCGGGTCTTTTCATGACGACAGGTAGATCGCTCAGAGCGTGAGGTATTTCTCGCGGGCCTGCACGAAGGGTCCGTCGATTTCGCGCGTGCGGGTGCGCAGGATGTTGAGCGATTCGATGAAGCTCTCGGTGGTCTTCTTGACCATCGCGTCGCCGTTGTCGCGCAGATCGGCGATGACTTCCTGCGCCGCCGTGGCACCGGCTTCGAGGATGCTTTCGGGGAACTGGTGCACGTTCACGCCGTGATCGTTCACCAGCGTCTGAAGCGCGCGCGGGTCATTGGCGTAGAAGTCCGAGGCGACCATGTCGTATTCGGCCTGGCTCACATCGCGGATGATCGCCTGCAGATCCTCGGGCAGCTCCTGATACTTGGCCTTGTCCACGACCAGCTCGGTCGCAAGGCCCGGCTCCACGAAGCTCGGGAAATAGTAGTTCTTGCAGACCTGGTAGAAGCCGAGCGCGAGGTCGTTATAGGGTCCGACGAATTCGGCCGCATCGAGCGTGCCCGATTGCAGCGCCTGGAAGATCTCGCCCGCGGCCATGTTGGTCACTGTGGCGCCCAGTTTTTCCCAGACCTGACCGCCCAGACCCGGTGTGCGGAAGCGCAGGCCGGAGACGGAATCGACGCCGGTGAGCTCGTTCTTGAACCAGCCGCCGGCCTGTGTGCCGGTATTGCCCGACAGGAAGCCCTGCACGCCGAACTGGTCATAGACCTCGTCCCAGATCTCCTGCCCGCCCATGAAGCGGACCCAGGCGGCCAGCTCGTTCGCGGTCATGCCGTAGGGCACGCCGGTGAAGAAGGACAAGGCCGGGGACTTGTTCTGCCAGTAATAGGCGGCGCCGTGGCTCATCTCGGCGGTGCCGTCGATCACGGCGTCGAGGCTTTGCAGCGGCGGCACAAGCTCGCCCGCGGAATAGACCTGGATGGTCAGCCGGCCGCCGCTCGCGGCGGTGATGCGGTCGGCCAGACGCTGCGCGCCGACGCCGAGGCCGGGAAAGTTCTTCGGCCAGGTCGTGACCATGCGCCAGGTCACGTTGCCCTGCGCGACGGCCGGGGCGGCAAGCGCCGCGGCACCGGCGCCGAGCGCGCCTGTACGGATGAATGAACGACGATCCATTGGATTTCCTCCTGTCACAATGTTCGGTCAGGCTGCAGAATGATCGGCGGCCATCGGCCTCGAAAGAACCAGCACATCCACGGGATGTCCACTGTTTAAGCAGTCATTTTCGCCCGCAAACCGTATTCACTCCTACATTTTTTTGCGTCTTCGCGTCGCAGATCGCAGCGCCACGCTTTCGGAGAGGTGAAGGCCGGTGGCGGGGAAGGCAGCGAAATCCTGAAAATGGGCAATGTCGCATAGGGCTGCCCATGCATCCGAAACCCGCAAGGGACTGACAGAGAATTCAGCTTAGAGCCGCTCGGCCATGGCGCGGATGGTCGGGCCGGCCAATGAAGTCAGCTCGAAAGTTACCCCGAAGGCCGGTGGCATGATCTCCCGGCCGGACCACTCCCGAAAGGCGGGCGCAGGCCAGGTCTCCGCCCGATGCGAACGCTCCCAAAGATGCGGCAACACTGTGCTACAGAGGCGAAGCCGCCCCCGGCATGTGGTTGCAAATTGCTGCCGGGGCTTTAGGTCATGGATCACAATCAATTCAAAAGACCTGGGCGCCGGTTTCGTTTCGTTCGAAACCTGGGCGTTTCGGCTTGCTTGAACGTCGGTGTATTCGCCGGCCTCAGCGCCTCTGCCGGGTCTCAATCGCGGGAGTTTATATGACGACGAAGAACCCTGAAAAAGGCTATGTCGCCCTGCTGGGCTGGAGCCTCAACGCCATCGAAGCCGTCGACAGCTTTGACCGCAGATACGTGATCGTCGCGCCGCCATGGGCCGAGGAATACTGCACGAAGAACGAGATCCCCTTCATTCCATGGGATTTCGACCGGCTCAACGAACGCTCGCACGAGCTTGCGCATCGTCTCAAGGACGAGGGCGTGGACGTGGCCATTCCACTTTATGAAGAGACGGTGGAATGGGCCGGGGCGATCAACTCGGTCCTGCTCGACAATCCGCGGCTGCTGGGGCAGTCGATGCTGTTCCGTGACAAGTCGCTGATGAAGCGGCGCGCCCAGCTCGGCGGCATCCGCGTCGGCGTCTTCGAAGAGGCGCATGACCGCACCGACGTCATCCGCTTTCTCAAGCGCGTCAACCAGACGCTGCTCAAGCTCGAGGGTGACCCGAACGATCCGATCCACTTCAAGGCGTTCGACAAGTCCGGCACGGCGGGACACCGCGTCGTGCGCACGCCCGAGGATGTCGACAACATCCCCGATGACGAGTTTCCGGCACTTCTGGAATCGCATCTGGACGGTTGGGAATTCGCCGTCGAGGCCTGGATCAAGGACCGCAAGATCCAGTTCCTGAACATCTCGGAATACGTCACGCTGGGCTATTCGGTCTTCGTGCCCGCCACGCCCGAGCTCGAAGCGCACCGCGAGCGGATCACCGCGCAGATCGAGAAGCTGATCGAGACCTTCGACATCGATTTCGGCTTCATCCACCCGGAATACTTCCTGACGAGCGACAACCAGCTCTACTTTGGCGAAGTCGCGTACCGTCCGCCGGGCTTCAAGGCGCTCGAGCTGATCGAACGAGCCTATGGCTTCAACGGCTATCAGGGTCTCGTGCTGATGTTCGATCCGAACACGACGCAGGACGAGATCGACGCCTTCTTTCCCAAGGCCGTCGAAGGCGCCAAGGGTCATGCCGGATGTTTCGGCGTCTACCCCCGCCGCCGCGTGGTAAGCCGCCTGAGCGTGCCGCCCGAGACCGCCGACCACCCGTATTTCGAGTTCCACGAACTCTCGGATCCGGCCGAGCAGAAGGTCGCGAAACGGTCCGCATTCGGGACGCATTGGGGGCTGGCCTATTTCTTTGGCGAGGACCCGCATACCCTGCGCGACCTCTTGAAACATCAGGAAGAACTCGACTTCTATACCTGAAACAGAGGCAGAGCACCGGATGTCCGACACCATCGACCACGCCGCACGGCTGACAGGCACGCTCGAGGTCACCCTCAAGCGGCTTGAACAGGCGCGCCCCTTCGCGAAGCAGCGCCACCAGCATCCCGTGCTGGACGTGCTGAGCCGCCTCATGCGCAGTCCGGAGGGGTTTGAGGTCATTCTCGAGCGGGCCGGCAGGCTCGACGCCGCCGGTCTGTTTGCCGGGTCGGACTGGGACACGCCCAAGGCTCTGCTGCCGCAACTCGTGGGCACTTCGCTCACCGGGCAGGATCCGCTTCTGGCAGCGCTGGAACAGACCAGTCTGCTGCGGTTCCTGCATGTCGCGACCGAAGGCGGCAGCCATCCCACGCTGGGCCGGGATCATGCGCGGCAGTTCCTGACGCAGGTGCTGGCGCTCAATCTCAAGATGTTCTTCCAGTTCTCGGACGAGACGAGCCGGGCGCGCGGCGACCGCGACGAGGTCAATGCGCGCCTCCTGCAGTTCATCGCGGAGCGTGTCGGGCTGCGCGACGTGCTGGGTGTGCTGGTGGATGAGATCTGGCGCATTCTTGAGCAGCGTCCGGTTCAGGTCGGCCCGGTGAAGGACATGATCACCCAGATCGCCGTCGCGCTGAACCGTCAGGGCAGCGATCCGGGGGCGGAGCGGCTGGGTGCGGAACGCTTGATCGGCGCGCTTTTCGGTCCCACCAACGAGACCCGGAACGATCCCGGGCTCGACGCCTATCACGACCTTCTGACGGTGATGGACGATCCCGCACTCTCGCGCGAGGCAATGGGTTTTGCGCGCTCGCTGCACGATACCGGGCTGGTCTCGGACTATCATGTGGCGTTCCTGAACTGGGCGCTCGACCATTCCACCCGCGATCTCGTATCAGAAACGCTCGGGCTCGGCTCGACCGGGCTCGACTGCTGGCGGCAGCATAGCGGCCTGATCGAGGAGATCATCCGCAAGACAGTCACGCTGCACACACCGCAGGCGCTCTGCGGTCTTTCGGCGCTTCTGGAACGCGGCGTGCTGCACCATGCGCCGGTCGCGCCCGCACTCACGCGGGTCATGCGGCTCGATCTGGATCACACCGTGCGGGACAGACTTGCCCTCACATTCGGCGACGGTGTCGTGGCGGAAACCATCCTGCTCGCTGGCGCGATCGAGGTGATCGGGCAGCCGCTGGGTGTGGGGCAGGGCGCGAACCCGACCTGCCAGTCGGCGCGTGCCATCTCGATGTGGGCCTTGATCGATCCCGACTACCTGCTGCATCTCATCACCGAGGCGGCCGAGGTCGACACGGTCCAGATGCATTTCGAAGGCACGCCGATCGATTCCTCCGACCTGCCCGCGGGCCTTGGCGGAGCCGGTCCGATCGACGCCGATCCGGTTTCCGTGCTGCTCGTCCCGCATCTCGACAGGATCTATGCCGAAATGGGGCGGCTCTGCATCGGCCGCGAAGGGGATCCGCACCGCTGGATCAATCCGGAATTCCACGGCTGGTGGGTGCGCCGCGACTGCCTCGTCGCGGTGGATGTCGCGACCGGTCATCTGGCCGATTACGACGATTTCATCGCTCGTTTCCACAAGAGCTATCATCCCGCCTATAACGGCGACTGCCCGCTGATCCATCCGCAACCGGCAGGAATCGCCTATACCGATCCGTCAGGCACCTTCGTTGGCTGGCACGCGATCACCATCCTGCGCGTCACCACGGGGCGTTCCGGCGAAATGCGGGTGTTCTTCTACAATCCCAACAACGATAGCGGGCAAGATTGGGGGCTGGGCGTCACCGTCTCCACCTCCGGCAATGGCGAGCGGCACGGGGAAGGGTCGCTCGACCTCGAACAGTTCGTCTCGCGGCTCTACCTTTTCCACGACCATCCGGTGCGGCGCGAGAATAAGGCCGTTGTTCCGGCCGAGGCCGTGGCGCGGGTCCGCGACATGGCGCTGGCAAGCTGGGCTGCGGACAGGATGCCCGACATGCCGACAGCGTCGACCGGTCGCTGAGTGCGCCCACCCCGCGTCAAACGGAAAGGCGCAAGCCCTGCAGGACGTTAGGTATTTTCGGGCCTGCGCGTGGCCGAGCCCTTGCAGCCGCCATGGCGCGATCCCTATCTAGCCAAGGCTTGGTCAACCTGCCCTGAAGGACTGTTCAATTGGATTATTTTTACGTCGCCGTCGGCCTCCTCGGATTGTTCCTTGGGGGTGAAGCCCTTGTGCGCGGCAGCGTCGGGATCGCAAAGCGCATGGCGATCCCGCCCTTGCTCATCGGCCTGACGGTCGTAGGCTTCGGAACCTCGACGCCGGAACTTCTCGTCTCGGTCGATGCGGCGCTGCGCGGCGTGCCGGATATCGCGGTCGGCAACATCGTCGGCTCGAACATTGCCAACATCCTCCTGATCGTCGGTGTCACGAGCCTCGTCTGGCCGATCCGCGTCACCGGTGCCACGCTGCGGCGGGATACGGCCGTGATGGTTGCGGCGGCGCTCGCCCTGGTCCCGATCTTCTGGATGGGTGAAATCGGGCGACTTCCGGGCTTCCTGCTGGTCGCAGCCCTCGCATGCTACCTGACCTGGGCCTATCTCAAGCCCGGCGCGGCCGAGCCTGAGGAGGACGACACTCCGGCACCCGCATCAGTCCTCGTTTCGGCCCTGTGGGTGATCGGCGGACTGGTGGTCCTGATGTTCGGCGCGCGTTTCCTCGTCGACGGCGCCGTCAATATCGCGCGCAGCTTTGGCGCATCCGAGGCGTTCATAGGCCTCACGATCGTGGCAGTCGGCACCTCCCTGCCGGAGCTCGCCACCTCGGTGATCGCGGCCTTCCGGCGCCAGTCAGAGATCGCGATCGGCAACATCGTCGGCTCCAACATCTTCAACGTTCTGGGCATTCTGGGCGTCACGGCGCTCATCACCCCGGTGCCCGTCGCCGACAGGTTCCTGGCGTTCGATCTGCCCATCATGATCTCCGTCTCGCTGATCCTGACGGCGCTGCTTCTGACCCGTCCGGTCATCGGCCGCGGGATCGGTCTGGTCGTGTTGTCCGGCTATGTCGGCTACGTCTGGGCGGCTCAGGGCTGATCGGGCTTCAGTTACTCTGAAGTTGCGAAGGCGCGAGCCGTGTTCACATGATCGTCAGGAAAGGTGACCATTAGGTTCCAACCGCCGTTAACCTGTTTGCCCGGACCATTCATTCCAGCGCAGGTCCTGCCCGTAATGGGGCAGTCTATGTTCATGAAAGCCTCTCGATCTGGCGGGAATATTCGTCAGATCGAGAAGGCCATATTGATCGTGATATGAAAACGGAACTTCTGTGAAACAGTTGATCCCGCTCGAAATTATCGCAGATCCGGCAGGCGAATTGGTATTTTCATCAAGCGATCAGTTTCGGACAAAAATGCGACTGATGCGACAGCCAATACCGCGGTGAACTCCGCCTTGGAAATCTCAATGTATTGAACGGTTTTCGCCAAGTTGCGCAATCCGCCACCTTCGCCTGCATTTCCATCTGCAAATCTGCGCGCGTCTGTGCGCCGTCCATTTGTTGATATTCCTGAAGACGGACTAACTCGAACGAAACGTCTCGGAAAGGAATACAGTGTCGCGCGTCCTCAAAATTGTCATTGGCCTGTGTATTGTCATCGCATGTGCTGCCGCGGGTCTTTACGGGACCGGTACGCTGCTCTCGGGTGAAGAATCCGGCACTGGCCGGGAAGGGTCGGCGCAGCAGGCCACACGCGTCGGTGTGACATCTCCTGAAATGCGCAGCATAGAGGACGCCGTCTCTGCCGTCGGAACGCTCATGCCCGTCCGCTCGGTCGCGCTCGTGCCGAACGCACCGGGGCGTGTTACCGAGGTACCGGTGTCCTCGGGCGAGGATGTCGCGGAGGGCGAGCTGCTGATCCAGCTCGACGATCGGGCCGAGCGGGCAGCTCTTTCGGACGCCGAGGCGACGCTGAGCGAGGCGCAGCAGGAATTCAACCGCGTCGAGGAACTGGCGCAGAGCAATGCCGCCGCGGAGGCCCGTCTGGAAGAAGCCCGCGCCACCCTGAGCCGTGCAGAGGCTGCGGCTATGACGGCCCGTGCGCAGCTGGAAGATAAGGCGATCATCGCGCCTTTTGCAGGCACGCTCGGGCTGATCGATATTGAGCCCGGCGCCTTTCTGGATGGCAGCGAGGCGGTCACCTCCCTTTCGGATCTCTCCGTTGTCGAGGTCGATGTCTCTCTGCCGGAGCGGTATTTTGAACGCGTGACGCCCGACCAGACGCTTTTCGTAACGACCCCAGCCTATCCCGGCGAAACTTTTCAGGGCCCGGTGACAGTCCGCGCCCCCGAGATCGACCTTGGCTCTCGCAGTTTCAACATCCGGGCCGAGATCGACAATGCCGACCGCCGCCTCGTCGGCGGAATGTTCGCGAATTCGCGCCTCGTGCTCGACACCTACGAGGGCCTCGCCATTCCGGATGACGCGATCATCAGCGAGGGCCTCACCACTTATGTATATACTATTGAAGACGGCAGCGCTTCCCGAACCGAGATCCAGACCTGCGCATCGCTGGGCGACCTGACCGAGGTGAGCGACGGACTCGAGGCCGGGGACCGTGTCGTCGTCGCGGGCTGGGACCAGCTGACCGACGGAGCCCCGGTCGAAATCGACGAAGAGATCGCCAGCGAGGGCCTCGAATGACCCTTCCCGATCTCTGCATCCGCCGCCCCGTTCTGGCCACGGTGATGTCCATCATGATCGTGGTTCTGGGGATTGCGGGGCTGACCCGGATGCCGGTGCGCGAACTGCCCGACACCTCGACCGCGCAGGTCACGGTGAGCGTGGGCTATACCGGTGCGGGGCCGGGCGTCGTCGACAGCGAACTTGCCACCGTGATCGAAGGCGCGATTTCCACCGTCGCGGGGATCGACCGGATCTCGACCGAATCCGAACTCGGCGGGTTGCGCACCGTCATCAACTTCCGGCAGGGGCGCGATGTCGATCAGGCCGCGTCGGATGTGCGGGCCGCCGTGCAGGCGGTGTCGGGCGATCTGCCCGAAGAGGCCGACGAGCCCGAGGTGGAGAAGAACGACAGTCAGGGCGATCCGATCGTCTGGATGACCATGACCTCCGACACGCTCGCAGCGCCCGAGCTTACGGATTACGCCGACCGTTTCGTCACCGACCGACTGGAAACGCTCGCGGGCGTCGCCGCAGTCCAGATCTACGGTGACCGCCCTTATGCGATGCGCGTCTGGCTGCAGCCCGAGCAGATGGCCGCCCGCGGTGTCACCGCAAACGAGATTGCCGAAGCGCTGCGGGCCAACAATCTCGAATTGCCCGCGGGCCAGATCGAGAGCAGTTCGCGCACCTACCTGCTGCGCACCGAAACCCGGCTGTCGAGCGTCGAGGCTTTCGAGGATCTCGTCGTCGCGACAACCGAAAACGGGCGGATCACCCTTGGCGACGTCGCCGAGGTCCAAATCGGAACCGAGAGCGATGACAGCCAGTTCCGCTCGAATTCTCAGACCGCCATCGGCATCGGCGTGCTGCGCCAGTCCTCTGCCAACACGCTGTCGATTTCCGCCGCGGTCGAGGCGGAGGTCGAGTCGATCCGGGCCAAGCTGCCGGGTGGGACGACATTGCAGATCACCTCGGATGATGCCGATTTCATCCAGAATTCGATCCGGCAGGTGCTGAGCACGCTCGCCATATCGGTCGCCATCGTTGTCGCCGTGATCTTTCTCTTCCTCACCTCGGTCCGGGCCACGATCGTGCCCGCGATCACCATTCCCATCGCGCTTCTGGGCGCCTGCGCCGGGATCGCCGTGGCCGGGTTCTCGATCAACATCCTCACGCTGTTCGCGCTGATCCTGGCCATCGGTCTGGTCGTCGATGATGCGATCGTCGTGCTGGAAAACATCGAAAGGCGGGTCGAGGAGGGCGACGATCCGAAAGAGGCCGCGCGCGCCGGTGCGAACCAGGTGTTCTTTGCGGTGGTCTCGACCTCGGCCGTGCTGATCTCGGTCTTCGTGCCGCTGTCGCTGCTGCAGGGCGAAATCGGCAAGCTTTTCCAGGAATTCGGCATCACGCTGGCGATCGCTGTGGCGCTTTCGACCTTTGTCGCGCTGTCGCTCTGTCCGGTGATCGCAAGCTTCGTGCTGAAGAAGGGCATGAATGAGGGACGCTTTGCGCGCATCGTGAAGGGCGCGACGGACCGTCTTTCCAGCGGGTATCGCCGTCTTCTGACCCGCGCGATTCACGCGCCGATCGTCATCCTCGGGATCGCCGCCGCGCTGACCGGCATGTCCTGGACGCTTTACCAGCAGTTGCCCTCGCAGCTGACCCCGAACGAGGATCGCGGCATCTTCTTTGTCTCGATCCAGGCGCCTGCGGGCTCGGCCCTTGGCCTGACGGATGCGGCGGTGAAACAGGTCGAGGATCTGATCGAACCCTACCGCGACGACGGCCTTGTCGAGGATGTGATCGCCATCGTCGGCCAGTACGGGGAGACCGGCCGCGCCTTTGTCGTCGCGACCATGGCGCCCTGGGGCGACCGCGAGATGGGGCCGCGAGACGTGCTGGAAGAACTGCGCCCCGAATTCGGCAAGATCACCCTGGCAAGCGTGCGCAGCTTTGCGCCGTCGGGCCTCGATGCGGGTGGCGGGTCAGGGCTCGAGGTGATCGTGACCGGCCCGAGCTTCGAGGATGCCGCCGACTATTCGGCGCAGCTCACCCAGCGCCTGCGCGACAATCCAGATATCGTGGGGGTGCGCCGTGCCTACGAGGTCAACACGCCCGGTTACGACATCAACGTGAACCGCGAGATGGCGCGCGAGATCGGGATCGATGCGCGTGCGATCTCGGATGCGGTGCGCACCTTCTTCGCCTCGGCCGAGGTCACCGAGTTCATCTCGCGCGACCGTCAGTATCCGGTGATCCTGCAGGCTCCGGATGCGAACCGCATGGCGCCCGATGACCTTCGGGGCATCAACGTGCGTGCCGAAAACGGCGAGCTGGTGCCGCTCGACGGGCTGGTGACACTCGAACGCCGGGCTTCGGTTCAGGCCTTCAACCGGTTCAACCGGCAGCCCTCGGTCGAGATTTCCGCCTCGCTCGCCACCGGCGTCGATCTGGGCTCGGCCATCGCCACGGTCGAAGAGATCGCCGCCGATCTGCCCTCGGAGATGCAGATCGCCTATTCCGGCCAGGCCGAGAGCTTTCAGGAAACCTCCGGCGGGATCGCCATGACCTTCGGCCTTGCCCTGCTTGTGGTCTTCCTCGTGCTCGCCGCGCAGTTCGAAAGCTTCATCCAGCCTGTGGTGATCCTGCTGTCGGTGCCGCTAGCCGTCGCGGGAGCGCTGCTCACCCTCTTCGCGCTCGGAGAGGCGGTGAACATCTACACCCAGGTGGGCATGGTCATGTTGATCGGCCTGATGGCCAAGAACGGCATCCTGATCGTGGAATTCGCCAACCAGCTGCGCGAGCAGGGCTATTGCGTCCGCGAAGCCGCGATCGAAGCGGCCACGGTACGCCTGCGTCCGATCCTGATGACGGTGCTCTCGACCGTTCTGGGCGCGGTGCCGCTGGTGCTCTCGAGCGGCGCTGGCGCTGCCAGTCGCACCTCCATCGGCATCGTGATCATCGGCGGTTTTCTCGCCGCCTCCATCCTGACGCTCTTCCTGACGCCGGTGCTCTATGACCTTCTGCAATGGGACCGCAAAAGCGAGGACGAGGAAGAGAAGGACTCTGCGCGAAATCCGGCCTAGCGTTTTGTGGCTGTGCCTTGAAAGCGTGGCGATCCCGGGAGGACTCGAACCCCCAACATCCTGATTAGAAGTCAGGTGCTCTATCCAGTTGAGCTACGGGACCGTGGCTCGGTGTTAACGGTTCGGAAAAGGCTGCGCAATGGTTCGCGCTTTCCTGATCCGCCGTCGTTCCGTCTGCTTCTGGCCCATGGTCTTCGGCCGGAACGTCGAAGGCCCGTCGCGTCCGTACCAACGGGCCATCAGGGCGTTCTCTAGCAGATGGTAAAATCTGTGAAAAGCGTCATTTGGCAGGCAGCCTCGTCTAGCTGGATGGCAAGGCGCGCGTCAGAATCAGCCGCAGCGCGAGCATCCCGCCCATGGCTGCGAGCCCGCCGCCAAAGAGCGCGAGGGTCATGCCCCAGTCTCCGGCAAGCGATGTGCCCGCAGCCAAAATCCAGTCGCGCCCGGTAAACAGAGCGATGGCCACGAGGGCGGGCGGGATCACGGCAGTGACCACTTCCCGGGCGGACAGGCTGACGAAACCCCGGCTTCGGGCGAGATAAAACAGCGTGCCGACATAGATCCAGAGCCCGATGGATGTCGCAGTCGCGAGGCCCGGCGCTCCGAAGGGCCCGACAAGCGCCAGCTTGAGAAGGATGTTCACGACCGTTCCGCCTGCCAGGGCGAGGAGGGGCGTGCGCAGGTCTCCGCGACCCTGAAAGCAGGCGACGAGCGCGCGCACGGCCAGCGCCGGCACGAGGCCGAGGGCATAGGCGGCAAGGATGCGCGACGAGGCCGCGGCGGTCGCCATGTCGAAGGCGCCCCGGGCGAACAGGACCGCCATGATCCAGTCGCCGAACACGATCAGCACCACCCTCAGCGGCACGGCGAGGTCGAGGCACAGGCGCAGTGCCCGGCTCGCGGCGGCATGCATCCCGGTGTCATCGCCAAGACCCGCGCGCCGCGCGATGTCCGGCAGCAGCATTGTGCCCACCGCGATGCCGATCACCCCGACCGGCAGCTGATAGATCCGGTCGGCATAATAGAGCTGCGACAGGGTGCCGGTCGGCAGGAAGGTCGCGAGGATCGTGTCCGCGAACACCGCGACCTGCACCGCGCCAGAAGTCAGGATCGCAGGCCCGAGGCGGCGCAGGAACAGCCGCGTCTCGGGGGTGATCGTCGGAAGCCGCAGGGGTAGGGGGATCCGCGCGCGGCGGATCGCGCTCCATAGCAGGGCAACCTGAGCGATGCCTGCGGCCAGCACGCTCCAGGCGGCGGCATGGGCGACCGTGGGAAAGCGTTGTGCCCAGAACAGCCCGGCGATCATCAGCAGGTTGAGCAGGATCGGTGCCGCGGCCGCCGCGGCAAAGCGGTCATGGGCATTGAGCAGGGCAGACAGAAACGCCACCAGCGACATGCAAAGAAGATAGGGAAAGGTGATGCGGATCAGCTCGAGCGCCAAAGCAGCCGATTGTGGTGCGAGGCCCGGCGCCAGCACGTCGAGCGTCAGGTCCGGCGCCGACATGACCACGGCGAGCAGCACGAGGTTCGCGGCGACGAGCCAGATCATCACCGTCGAGGCCAGCCGGGAGGCAGCGTCTTCGCCGTCCCGGCTCCGGGTCGCGGCGTAGGTCGGCAAGAATGCTGCGTTGAACGCACCTTCGGCGAAGATGGCGCGGAAATGGTTCGGCAGGCGGAAGGCCAGCATGAAGGCATCCGCCACCGGCCCGGCGCCGAGAACCGCGGCCATCATGATGTCGCGCAGGAATCCGACGACCCGGCTCGCCAGGGTCAGTCCTGAAATCGTCCCGAGTTTCTTCAGCACCCGGGGGCATCCTTATGGGGAAACATGTAAGACGTCTTTGCCTGAACCGGTGCCACGCGACCGCTCTGTCAGATTACCACCGCCCGTGGCAAGCGCGATCTGCCTTGTGGCCTGGCCAAGTCGGAATGCCTTGCGGTACTACGCGTCACGCGGTCCGGGTTACATCACAAACCTTGCAGCCATGAGCTTCGGGTCAGGGACGGATATAGGCGTAGCCCTGCTCCTGCAGCTCGATCAGTCGAACGACGCCCGAAGGTGTCAACTGCGCCTCGGTCATGAGCGGAATGTCGTGACCGGCCTTTTTCTGCATGCCGTCGAGGGTGTTCTCGCAAGCCGAAAAGGTGAGGTTCTCCATCTCGAGGCTCATGGCGGAGATGCGCTGTTCCACCGGGCTTTCGCCTTCGACCAGCATCATGAGGCCAGGCCCGTAGGCGACCATCTCGATCACCACGCTGTCACCCTGTCCGGCATAGTAGGATTCGACGTTCTGGGCGTTGTTGAGGGCCATGTTCATCACCTGCGGATCGTTCTGATCGACATGGATCGCGACGTGATGGGTCTGTCCCTCGGCTTGTGCCTGCGTGGCAAGAGCGAGGATGATTGCGGTGATGATGCGTTTCATGATGGGTTTCCTCCCGGTTGTTGCCGGGAGGGTAGCATGTATTCGCAGATGTGCATGTGTTTTGTTGGGCAGATTGCGCGTCGTGACAAACCCCGGTCCAGGGGGTCACTCCTCGTCGACATCCACGACCTGCAGCCCGACCTTGCCGATCGTCGTGTTGCGGCCCCGGTCGCGGTTCATCAGCACGGAATTCACGATGTAGAGGTCCGCGACGTCATAGAAGGCGGGGTCCGTGTCGAGCGAACCGACGCGGATGCGGGCCTCGTCGGCGGTGACGGTCTCACCTTCCGAATCCACGTAATCTGACCCCCAGGGGATCAGCGCAAAAAGGGCGGGGTCGGAATTGTCCGAGAGGTTCTGCAGGATCGGCGTGATCTCGGCGGAATCGGTGATCCGCTCGTCACCAAGATAGCAGGCACCCTCGTACCCGCCCATCACGGCGGCGGTGGCCCCCGCGATGAGGATGGTCACCGGGGCGGTGGCGATGGCCGCGGCCGTACCGAGAGCACCGCCCGCGCTTCCGGCGATGCTCGCCCCGGCGGCGGTGGCCGAGCTCACGGCGGTGCCGATCATGCTCACGCCGGTCTGGGGATGTTCGAGCGTGTAGGCGCCCGCGGCACGCACACCGGTCCCCGCTGCACCGACGGCGGCTCCGGTCGCGCTGCGCGTGGCCGAGCCGACCTTGCCCGCGACGATGCTGGGGCGATAGTCGCAGACGGCGGCATTTGCGGACTGGGCCGCAATAAGGAATAGGACAGTCAGAATCGGTTTCATGAGAACTCCTGCTCGAGCGTTTTCATCCACACTAGCGGATTACAGGCGCGTCGGGCAGGGGGCTCACGTCACGTTGATGTGGGCAGGCAGGAGCGTGTGCACAGACGGCGCACCTTACGAATCCATCTTGAGGGCAGAAATGAACGCTTCCTGCGGGATCTCGACCTTGCCGAACTGGCGCATGCGCTTCTTGCCGGCCTTCTGCTTTTCCAGCAGCTTCTTCTTGCGCGAGGCGTCGCCGCCATAACATTTGGCCGTCACGTCCTTGCGCATCGCGGCGAGGGTTTCGCGCGCAATCACCTTGCCGCCGATGGCCGCCTGAATCGGGATCTTGAACATGTGGCGCGGGATCAGGTCCTTGAGCTTTTCGACCATCGCCCGCCCGCGCATTTCGGCCCGGTCACGGTGGACCATCGTTGACAGCGCATCCACGGGTTCGTCGTTCACCAGGATCTGCATCTTGACGAGCATGTCTTCGCGGTAGCCGATGATCTGGTAGTCGAAGGACGCATAGCCCTTGGTCACCGATTTCAAACGGTCGTAGAAATCGAACACCACCTCGTTGAGCGGCAGGTCATAGACCGCCATCGCACGGGAGCCGACATAGGTCAGGTCCAGCTGTTCGCCCCGGCGATCCTGGCAGAGCTTGAGCACGTCGCCGAGATATTCGTCGGGCACGAGGATCGACGCCTTGATGCGCGGCTCCTCGATATGGTCGACGGTCGAGGGATCTGGCATGTCGGCGGGGTTGTGCAACTCTAGCTCGGTGCCGTCGCGCAGGAAGATCCTGTAGATGACCGAGGGCGCAGTGGTGATGAGGTCGATGTCGTATTCGCGCTCCAGCCGGTCCCGGACCACTTCGAGATGCAGAAGGCCGAGGAACCCGCAGCGAAAGCCGAAACCGAGGGCGGCAGAAGTTTCCATCTCGAAGGAGAAGGAGGCGTCGTTGAGCGCGAGCTTCTCCATCGCGTCGCGAAGATCCTCGAAATCGTTTGCATCGACCGGGAACAGGCCGCAGAACACCACCGGGATCGACGGCTTGAAGCCGGGCAGGGCGACTTCGCAACCCTTCTTTTCGGTGGTGATCGTGTCGCCGACGCGGGTGTCGCGCACCTGCTTGATCTGCGCCGTGATATAGCCGATCTCGCCCGGGCCGAGTTCCTTGACCTCTTGCATCGCAGGACGATAGACGCCGACGCGGTCGATGTCATAGGTGCCGCCGGTCTTCATCATCTTAATGCGCTGGCCCTTTTTCAGCACACCGTCGATGACGCGCACGATGACCACGACGCCGAGATAAGGGTCGTATTTCGAATCCACGAGCATCGCCTTGAGCGGCTTGTCGGGATCGCCCTCTTTCGGCGGGGGCAGGCGCTTGATGATCGCCTCGAGCACCGAGGGGATGCCGACGCCGGTCTTGGCAGAGATCAGGCAGGATTCGGAGGCGTCGATGCCGATCACATCCTCGATCTGTTCCTTGACGCGCTCGATCTCGGCGGCGGGCAGGTCGATCTTGTTGAGCACCGGGACGATCTCGTGATCCGCGTCGATGGCGGTATAGACGTTGGCGAGGGTCTGCGCCTCGACCCCCTGCGTCGCATCGACGACCAGAAGTGAGCCCTCGACCGCGCGCATGGAGCGGGAGACCTCGTAGGCGAAATCGACGTGGCCGGGCGTGTCGATGAGGTTGAGGATATATTTTTCGCCGTCATCGGCGATGTACTCGATCCGGACGGTGTTGGCCTTGATCGTGATGCCGCGCTCGCGCTCGATATCCATCGAGTCGAGAAGCTGTTCCTTCATCTCGCGCTCTGTGACCGTATTCGTGGACTGGATCAGCCGGTCGGCCAGGGTGGATTTCCCGTGGTCGATATGGGCGACGATGGAGAAGTTGCGGATATGCGATAGGGCTGTCATGACCGAGGATATGATGCGGATTCCATGGGTGGTCAAGGTGGGTCGTGATATCCCGGCCCGCACTCCGCAGAGGGGGTGGCGTATTTGCAAATCCCCCTGCTTTTCAAAGTTCGCAAGGATTTTCCGGCCCGGTTTGCAAATCCATCCTGAGGCAATCCGGACTATCTGCAAATTCCGCGTCCCGCAGGCGGGCCTGTGACCGGTAACAGGCTTGCCCCGGCCCTCCGGCTTTCGTAACGCTTGGCCAGGAGCGGGAGGAGACAGACAATGGCCTACAAGGACGTCTATCAGAGCTGGCAGAACGACCCCGAGGCATTCTGGATGCAGGCCGCCGAGGCCATCGACTGGGACCGCAAGCCGTCGAAGGCCCTGTTCGAGCGCGGCAACGACCTTTACGAATGGTATGCCGACGGCATGGTCAATACCTGCTGGAACGCCGTCGACCGCCATGTGCTTGCGGGCCACGGCGATCGGGTGGCGCTCATCCATGACAGCCCGATCACCGGCACGAAGGGCAGGATCACCTACAGCGAACTTCAGACCCGTACCGCCCTGCTCGCCGGAGCGCTGAGGGCGCAGGGCATCGAAAAGGGTGACCGCGTCATCATCTACATGCCGATGGTGCCCGAGGCGATCGTCGCCATGCTCGCCTGTGCCCGCATCGGCGCGATCCATTCGGTGGTGTTCGGCGGGTTTGCCGCGCATGAGCTGGCCGTACGGATCGACGACGCTCAGCCCAAGGCGATCATCGCCGCCTCCTGCGGGATCGAGCCCGGACGCGTGATCCCCTACAAGCCGCTGATCGATGGCGCGATCGCACAGTCCAGACACAAGCCCGATTTCACCGTGATCCTCCAGCGCGAACAGCTCGCCGCCGAGCTGAGCGACGGCATGGATTTCGACTGGCATGCCTTTCAGGAGGGTGCCACACCAGCCGATTGCCTGCCCGTCGAGGGCAGTCATCCGGCCTATATCCTCTACACCTCCGGCACGACGGGCGCGCCGAAGGGGGTTGTGCGCCCGACTGGCGGTCATCTCGTTGCGCTGCACTGGACGATGAAGAACGTCTACAATGTCGACCCCGGAGAGGTGTTCTGGGCCGCCTCGGATGTCGGCTGGGTCGTGGGCCACTCCTACATCTGCTACGGGCCGCTGATCCACGGCAACACCTCCATCGTCTTCGAGGGCAAACCGGTCGGCACGCCGGATGCAGGTACCTTCTGGCGGGTGATCGAAGAACATGGCGTGAAGAGCTTCTTCACCGCGCCAACGGCGTTTCGGGCGGTGAAGCGCGAGGATCCCAAGGGCGAATTCCTCAAGAAATACGATCTGAGCGCGCTGCGGGCAATCTACCTCGCCGGGGAGCGCGCCGATCCGGACACGATAGAATGGACGCGCGCGATGACCGGCAAGCCGGTCTACGATCACTGGTGGCAGACCGAAACCGGCTTCACCATTGCGGGCAATCCGGTCGGCATCGAGGTGCTGCCGGTCAAGACCGGCTCGCCCACCGTGGCGATGCCCGGCTATGACGTGCAGATCCTCGACGAGGGCGGGCATGTGGTGGAAGACGGCACTCTGGGCGCGATCGCGATCCGGCTGCCCCTGCCTCCGGGCACGCTCCCGACGCTCTGGAATGCGGAGGACCGTTTCCGCAAGGCGTACCTCGCGCATTTCCCGGGCTACTACGAGACGGGTGATGCCGGGATGAAGGATGCCGACGGCTATCTCTGGATCATGGCGCGCACCGATGACGTGATCAACGTCGCGGGCCATCGCCTGTCCACCGGCGGGATGGAGGAGGTTCTGGCCTCGCATCCGGATGTGGCGGAATGTGCAGTGATCGGCGTGGCCGATGAGCTCAAGGGCCAGTTGCCGATGGGCTTCGTCTGCCTGACCAAGGGCGTGAACCGCCCGCATGACGAGATCGCGAAGGAATGCATCAAGCTCGTGCGGGACCAGATTGGTGCCGTCGCGGCTTTCAAGCTCTGTACGGTCGTGGACCGGTTGCCCAAGACCCGGTCCGGCAAGATCCTGCGCCGCACGATGATCCAGATCGCGGACGGGACCGAGTTCAAGATGCCCGCGACCATCGACGATCCGGCGATCCTCGACGAGATCAAGGTGGCGCTTCGGACCTTGGGGTATGCGAAGGCATGATCGGTCGGCCTGGCATGGCATCCGGTGACTTGTGCCCGCCTCCTGGCAGGACGCGGTCGGGCTACCAACTGTCACGCGCCGCTTGATTGCTTTCGGCGATGTGGTCAGGCATGCTCTTCGTGCTGATGCGCGCCGTGATCCGTCATCCTCGGATCCATCATACCCTCCTTCACGCCGAAATGGATCAGCAGCAGGTTCACCGGATAGGCGGCCACCAACCCGCATGTCAGCGACACGATGAGGGAGGTCCAGAAGCGGATGTCGCCCATTCCGGCATTTCCCGCGAGCCACAGGCTGACACCGATCGCTGTAACCTCCATGACGGTGATCGACGGCGTCTCGGCCAGAAGAGCGTCCCAGAGCGCCTTGCGTAGGGGGATGCCATCCTGCACCAGCGGCCCCACGGTCAGCGCAAAGCCGAACAAGTAAGCAAAAAGGAAGGTCGTGATCGCCACCCAGAAATTGCCGAGCGACAGAAGCCCGGCGGTGAGCACGACCCCGGTGATCTCGCCCAGTCCGCAGCCGGAATAGCAATGCGCCACGGAGCGGAAGGCCCGTCGCGGCAGGCTGTCGGCGGAGATTTCCTTGCGGCCCGACCAGCGGTAGATCAGCAGGCCCACGGGACCCGAATAGAGTACCGTCAGGGTCCAGACGACTTTCATGAGGCTCATCAGATGGGCGTTCTTGCTGCGCAGATCCTGAACCACCCAGAGCAGTGACGGGACCATCAAGGCGAACCAGAGGAGAAGGAAAGTCTGACTGTCTATGAAGCTGCGCAAGGCATCCATGCTGAAATCCTTTCAGTAACCGAACGCCGCATTTTCCATTCCCGTTCCAGCCGCGGTGCGGGTCGCCAAGAGTTTTGCAAAAACTCTTGCCAAAATTTTTGCTGAAAAATTTTGGGCGACGCCCGCAGCGAGCACCCGATCAGACGAACTGTTCCTGGATCAGCCGTTCCTCCAGCCCGTGGCCCGGGTCGAACATCACGCGGTGGGCGATGCTCGGTTCCGAGCGGATATCGACCTCCACCACGTCGCGCACGGCGCGGGCATCCGCCTCGGCCATCACCGGCCGCTTTTCGGGCTCGAGCACCTCGAAGCGGACCACGGCGGTGCTGGGCAGCAGGGCTCCGCGCCATCGGCGCGGCCGGAAGGCAGCCATCGCGGTCAGCGCCAGCACGTCCGACCCGATCGGCAAGATCGGTCCATGCGCGGAGTAGTTGTAGGCGGTCGAACCCGCCGGTGTGGAAACCAGCGCACCGTCACAGACCAGCTCGGCCATCCGCAGGCGTCCATCCACCGAGATCCGCAGCCGCGCGGCTTGCGGCCCGGCCCGCAGCAGCGAAACCTCGTTGATCGCCAGCGCTTCGTGCACTGTGCCATCCACCGTCACAGCGCGCATCGACAGCGGGTTGATCTCCGCCTCTTCGGCCGCTTCCAGCCGTTCGCCGAGGCCGTAATCGGAATATTCGTTCATCAGGAACCCGACCGTGCCGCGGTTCATTCCATAGACCGGCACGGCCAGAGCCTGAGTGCGGTGCAGCGTGTGCAGCATGAAGCCATCGCCGCCCAGGGCGACGATCACGTCTGCACCCTCTTCGGTGTGGTCGCCATATTGCCGCGTCAGGGACTCCTGCGCTGCCTGCGCAATGGGCGCATTGCTCGCGGCGAAGGCAATTTTGAGCGACATGGTGTTCCCCATCTGACTTTTCGTTTCCGAAACAATCACATGTTGCCTGTCGGCGCCAGCATTGCCCGGGTATTAAGACTCCAAGCACACTTTACGGACTTTGCCTGTGCCATAGTTTCCGATAGGAAAGTCCAAACACGCACCTCAATTCCAGATGGGAGGCCCTGCCATGAACGCCCCGCACCGCGACACCGGCTTTTTCACCGAAACCCTCGCGCAGCGCGACCCCGAGCTTTACGCCTCGGTCCGCAACGAACTTGGCCGCCAGCGCGACGAGATCGAGCTGATCGCCTCTGAAAACATCGTCTCTGCCGCCGTGATGGAAGCGCAGGGGTCGGTCATGACCAACAAATATGCCGAAGGCTATCCGGGCAAGCGCTACTATGGCGGCTGCCAGTTCGTCGACGTGGCCGAAGAGCTGGCCATTTCCCGCGCCTGCCAGCTGTTCGGGTGCGAATTTGCGAACGTCCAGCCGAATTCCGGCAGCCAGGCCAACCAGGGTGTGTTCCAGGCATTGCTGAAGCCCGGCGACACCATCCTCGGCATGTCGCTCGATGCGGGCGGCCACCTGACACACGGTGCCAAGCCCAACCAGTCGGGCAAGTGGTTCAATGCCATCCAGTACGGCGTGCGCCGTGACACGCTCGACATCGACTATGACCAGATCGCCGCGCTGGCGGCCGAGCACAAGCCGGCCATGATCATCGCCGGCGGCTCCGCCATTCCGCGTAAGATCGACTTCGCGAAGTTCCGGGAGATTGCCGACAGCGTCGGCGCCTATCTTCTGGCCGATGTCGCGCATTTTGCGGGCCTCATCGCGGCTGGGGAGTATCCCGACCCGTTCCCGCATGTGCATGTCGCCACGACCACGACGCACAAGACCCTGCGCGGGCCGCGCGGCGGCATGATCCTGACCAATGACGAGGCGCTCGCCAAGAAGTTCAACTCGGCGATCTTCCCCGGCATCCAGGGTGGTCCGCTGATGCATGTGATCGCGGGCAAGGCCGTCGCCTTCGGCGAGGCGCTGCGCCCCGAATTCAAGACCTACATCAAGCAGGTGATCGCCAACGCCCAGGCACTGGCGGATCAGCTGCACAAGGGCGGGCTCGAGACGGTGACCCACGGCACCGACAGCCACATCGTGCTTGTCGACCTGCGCCCCAAGGGCGTGAAGGGCAACGCGACCGACAAGGCGCTGGGTCGCGCGCACATCACCTGCAACAAGAACGGCGTACCGTTCGATGAGGAAAAGCCGACCGTCACAAGCGGCATCCGCCTCGGCTCACCCGCCGGGACGACGCGCGGCTTTGGTGAGCCCGAATTCCGCCAGATCGGTGACTGGATCAACGAGATCGTCGATGGTCTTGCTGCGAACGGCGAAGAGGGCAACGGCGCGGTCGAGGAAAAGGTGAAGGGCGAAGTCGCGGAGCTCTGTTCCCGCTTCCCGCTTTACCCCAACCTCTGATTCGCAGGCCGGGCAGGGGAGCTTAGCTGCTCACTGCCAAATCGCAACGAATGGACCTGCCGACGTGAGTGTCGGCAGGTTTTTTTGATCCGTGGCGGGACGGACCGCAGCGATATCACTCAGGCTGCGCCCGCACCACCGCGCGCGGAAGTCCCCGGCTGCCGGGGCAGGTAGATGACGACGCTTGTGCCCGTCGCGGAGGATGTGATCCCGAGCCCACCGCCCATTTCGCGCGCCATGCCGAGCACGGCGGACAGGCCGAGCCCGGTGCCCTTTCCGACCGGCTTGGTGGTGAAGAAGGGCTCGATGACATGCGGCATAAGCTTCTGGGGAATGCCCGAGCCCGTATCGACCACCGAGATGGCCACATGCGGACCGGCGGACAGGAAGGTGCCGTCGGCAAGCGCGATGCGTGTCTCGTCCGAGACCGCCTCGGCGCCGAGGATGAGAGTGCCGCCCTCAGGCATGGCATCGACCGCATTCACCATGAGATTGGTCAATCCCATCAGCAGCTGGCTGCGGTCGACATTCACGTAGAGCGGCTCCGGACTGCGCCGCAGCTCGACCTTGATCATGCCTGTGATCACGCCGCGGGTGCGCAGGACAGCCTCGTCCAGCAGGTCGGCGCAGTCCTGCAATTCGGGGTTCACCGTTTCCTTGCGCGCGTAGACCATCAGGTGTTTGACCGTGCGCGCGGCCTCGACCGCGGCACTGCGCGCGGATTCGAGGATGACCTCGCGCTCGGCCGGATCGTCGACTTCGCGCAGCAGGTCGAAACTGCCGAGGATCGCTGTCAGCTTGTTGTTGAAGTCATGCGCGACGCCCCCGGCGAGCTGGCCGACGGCCGCCATCTTCTGCACCTGCGAGGACCGTCTGGCCGTTTCCTCGGCGGTCAGCCTCTGGCGCCGACCCACCTGTACCGCCCGCGCAAAATATCCGATCAGCGCCAGCGACGACATCACAGCCCCGGCACGCGCCAGGTTGCTTTCGAACTCCGGCAGCAGCGTGGCGACGATTGTTGCCACCGTGATGCCGACGACCGCCACTTCGCCGGCCACCATGAAGCGGACGCCATCGCTGCGCCGGACAAGAAACACCAGGATGCATCCGACAAGCGCCGCTCCGACCACCGTGAGCGCCTTGTCGTCCTGGCAGACGAGCAGAGCCGGCATCCACAGGAAACTGACCAGAACCACGAGAAACAGGCAGGAAGCCACGATCCCGTCACGCCGAGCGATCACCTTCTGACGGGCGCTGATGCGTGATCTGAGGAACAGGAAATAGCCTAGATGCGCCGCGAAGAATCCGGGAGCCCAGATCAGCACCGCGATCCTGCCGGAATAGAGATACAACAGCGCGCTTCCCAGGAGCACGCCCGCGAAACGGACAAACAGCTCCGCGCTGTCACCGTACTCAAGATCATAGAGCCGGTTGATTTCGTCTTTGTAATCCAAGGGGAATCCTGAGGCTGGAAGCGACGCGACGCGCGCAGTCGCAACCGTTACCGATTTTGCTCAGCCTTTGAAGCCATTTTAACACTTTGCATTAAAGTAACAATCTGAGGCTGTGGGTTGGCGTTCGATTGCAATTTCAGGCATGACCTCGCATAGCGCGCAGGTTGAATAAGCGTTGGTAAAGACCTCCCCTTTTGTGTTCACTCTCCTCCATCAGAAGGAGGCAGACATGCAGATAACCCGTAGAGGCGAACACGGCGCCCGTCCCGGCCCCGCCGACTACTTTACCGGAGACGTGAGCATCGAATCAGTCCCGACCCCGGAAGCTCCGGCGCGAATCAATGCCGCACGGGTCACGTTCCAGCCCGGCGCCCGGACGGCCTGGCACACCCATCCCTTTGGTCAGACACTGATGGTGGTGTCGGGGAGGGGGCTCGCGCAGAGTGATGGCGGTCCGGTGCGCCTCCTGAGCCCGGGCGACACGCTCTGGTTCGCTGCCGGTGAGCGGCACTGGCATGGTGCGGCGCCGGACAGCGCGATGTGCCACATCGCCCTGCAGGAGGCGAAGGACGGCTCTGCCGCGGACTGGCTCGAACAGGTGAGCGAGGCCGAGTACACCGCCGCGCCGCAGGACTGAGGCATGAAACGCAATGGCGCGGTGCTAGAGAAAGCCGCGCCATTTCAGCAGCGCGAGCATCAGGACGAAGGCCAGCCCGAGATTGACGACCAGACCTGCCAGCATCCCGAGCAGCCGACCGCGCCGCTCGTAGCCGGGATCGACCGCGCGCAGATGCCGCTCCGCCCGGCGCGTAGCCTTGCTCACGCGGTCGGGGTCGATCCGCAGGGAGAGTTTCGGGTGGCCCGACAGTTGCGCGGCCTCGGCGACGGTTGCGATGTCGCGCCGGACGGAGCGGGGCAAGGTGCGGCCGAGCTTGGCCGTCCGCTCCGCCAGTGAACCCCGGCGTGCGCCGAGGCGCGCCTCGAGCAGATTTTCCAGCCGTGCGGATTGGGCGGCGATATCCTGTCGGTCTTTCATGGCGCGAAAGCTACCGCGCCGCCGGATCGAGCAAAAGCCCGAATGCCGCACATCCCGTAATGCCCGCGCGCGAAATCCGGCCTTCCCACTGGTCCTGTCCAAAGGAGCGCGATAAGACAGGATCATGCTGAACCAGATCCTCCATGGCACCCCCACCGACCAGCCGCCCCTGATCATCGTGCACGGCCTTTACGGTTCGGCGCGCAACTGGGGCGTGATCGCCAAGCGGCTTTCCGACGAGCGGCAGGTCGTGACCGTCGACCTGCGCAATCACGGCGACAGCCCCTGGACCGAGAGCCATACCTATCAGGACATGGCAGACGACCTCGCTGAGGTGATCATGTCCCATGGCGGCCGTGCCGACGTGATGGGGCATTCCATGGGCGGCAAGGCGGCGATGGTGCTCGCCCTGACCCACCCTGAACAGGTCACCCGTCTGATCGTCGCTGATATCGCGCCGGTCGCCTATGAGCACAGCCAGATCCAGCACGTGCACGCGATGAAGGCGGTCGATCTCGGCAAGGTCGAGCGGCGCTCTGATGCGGTCGAGC
The DNA here is from genome assembly GCA_038260405.1 of Rhodobacterales bacterium. Classification (GTDB taxonomy): domain Bacteria; phylum Pseudomonadota; class Alphaproteobacteria; order Rhodobacterales; family Rhodobacteraceae; genus Puniceibacterium. The sequence goes on from JBBSNW010000005.1 coordinate 85,790, forward strand.
AACTTGCCGCGCATGTCGAGGATACGGCGCTGCAGGCCTTCTTCACCCAGTCGCTCGACGTGAAGGAAAAGCGCTGGAAGCTGAACCTCGATCTGCTCGAGCGCGAGATGCCCGGGATTCTCGACTTTCCCCGGATCGATGCGTCTTTCGAACGCCCCACGCTGTTTCTGTCGGGTGCAGACTCCGATTACGTGATCCCGGAATACCGCCCGGCGATCCGTGCGCTGTTTCCCAAGGCGCGGTTCGCGAAGATCCCCGGCACCACGCACTATCTGCATGCGGAAAAGCCGCGCGACTACGAAGCGTCGGTGCGCGCCTTTCTCGATCTCGCCGATCCGGCATGATCTTCAGGCACGCGCAAGCGGCCCTCTCTTCAGGATTCTGAAAACCGCCGATCCATGATGGCAAAGGCGCGCCACGTGACCTTGGCGCCCCCTGTGTCGATGCCCATGATCCTTGGCAGAGGACCAGATGACATGACCCGGCACACCCTTTTTCGAACGACATCGCAGCGGCTGTGCGGCCGGTCACCCATCCTCGATGCGGAAAGCGTCCTGCAGCCAGGGCATCTGACGCAGGGCAGGGGCGATGACGCCCTCCTGCACGAGATGGCGCATCGTGCGCGCCACGTCGCGGGGCACACGGTCGGCCCAGTCGGCGCTGGCGAAAAGCGAAATTTGCCGCGAGAAGGGCTTGAACGGCAGCGGATGCGCCTCGGTCTCGTCATGGAACCGGCGCGCCCGCATGTAACCGAGCGGCGTCGTGATGCTCCACCCCACGCCGCGCGCCACCAGAGTCATCAGCGACAGATGCGTGCCGATCTCGAACCGCTCGGGAAAGTCGAGCTTGAGACGCTTGAGGTGCGCCTCGACCTGCCGACCGATGAACTGCTCTCTGTCGTGCCGCAACAGCGGCAGCGTATGCATCACCGCGTCGAGCGATCCGGCCCTTTCCAACGCACCATGCGGCGCGACGAGCATGAAAGGATCGCGGACCAGCGGATATTCGGTGACCCCCTCCATCACCTCGCCACTGCTGGCCGCGACCGCGATATGCAAACGCCGCGCGCGCATCGCCGCGGTGATCTCGTGGCTGGGCGCGCTGATCATCTTGAACCGGCAGCGGGTCAGGCTCTCGGCGAGGATCGTCACCAGCCGCGGTGTGAGATCGTTGTCGAAATCGTCGATCATGCCGAGATTGAGCGTGCTCAGATGCGACAGGTCCATCACCGTCAACTCGTTCTGCGCCAGCCGCAACTGCCCCAGCACGACCTGCGCGCGCGCCAGAAAGGACCGGCCCGCCGGGGTCAGCACCATCGGCCGCTTGCCGTGGTCGATCAGGTCCGCACCGAGCGCTGTTTCAAGATTGCGCATCTGCTGGCTGACGGCGGGCTGGCTCAGTCCCGTCGCTTCGGCGGCGAGCGCGACCGAACCGCTGGCGGCCAGCGCCTCGAACACTTCGAGCCCGCGCAGCGTGACACCCTTGAGCACTCTGCCTCTCCCCTGCCATCCGCGCCTGTGCCGGTCCCCGGTCAGGAGCCGCACATTCACCTTTTCTGAAACTCCAGCGGCCATGCGTCAACCCGGCATGGCCACGACAGGACCCGCTTCATGCCTCCTCGACACATCAAATCCGCCCCCGGCCTACCGCCGCAGACCTCGCGCGACACCGCCGACACCGTGCAGATCATGCTCGCCCGGATCGCCGCCGAGGGCGAAGGGGCGGTGCGCGACTATGCCCGCAGGCTCGATGGCTGGCAGGGCGATATTCTCGTCGCGCCCGAAACGCTCGCCACCGCCCGCGAGCGAGTTCCGCAGGAGCTGCGCGCGGCCATCGGTTACGCCTATGCCAATATCCGCGCCTTTGCGCTGGCGCAGCGCGACAGCCTTAGCGAATTCGAGGTCGAACTGCGCCCCGGCCTGCTCGCCGGGCAGCGTGTGATCCCGCTGGGATGCGCGGGCGCCTATGTGCCTGGCGGGCGTTATGCCCATATCGCCTCGGCGCTGATGACGATCACCACCGCACGGGCCGCCGGGGTGCGCCACATCATCGCCTGCGCGCCGCCCCGCGACGGGGGCATTCCGCCCGCGATCCTCTATGCGATGCATCTTGCCGGGGCCGATACCGTGCTGAACCTCGGCGGCGTGCAGGCCATCGCAGCCCTTGCACATGGCTTTTACGGCCCGCCCGCCGACATCCTCACCGGACCCGGCAATGCCTTTGTCGCCGAGGCCAAGCGCCAGCTTTTCGGCCCGACCGGCATCGACATGGTGGCCGGGCCGACCGACAGCATGATCCTTGCCGACGCCACCGCGGACCCGACGCTTGTGGCGCTCGATCTCGCCGGGCAGGCTGAGCATGGCGCCAATTCCCCGGTCTGGCTCGTGACCGACCACGCTCCGCTCGCCGAGGCCGTGGCCCGGCTCATGCCCGCGACACTCGACCGCCTGCCTGGGCCGAACCGCGAAGCAGCCACAGCCGCCTGGGCGGGTTTGGGCGAAATTCTCCTGTGCGAGACGCGCGAAGAGGTCGCCGCGACGGCCGATCTTTATGCCCCGGAACATCTGCATGTGCAGGCAGCGGATCTCGACTGGTGGCGTATCCGGCTCACGGCCTATGGCTCGCTATTCCTCGGCGACGCCACGACCGTGGCGTTCGGGGACAAGGCGGCCGGGCCGAACCATGTGCTGCCCACGGGAGGGGCCGCGCGCTATACCGGCGGGCTTTCCGTGCACAAGTTCCTGAAAACCGTCACCTGGCAGCGCGTGCGGGACGAAGCGCTGCCCGATCTGGCCCGCGCTACAGCCGTGATCAGCCGTGCCGAGGGGATGGAAGGGCACGCGCTCACGGCCGATGCGCGGCTCGACCGGTTGCGCCCGTTGCCGCGCACCGGAAGCGATGCGCTCTGATCACTTGTTGCTGGAGTGTCGTTTCGTCCCGGGCAGGCCCGTTCGAACCTGCCGCAGGAAAAGCCGTCAATATCCGACGCAGCTCGACTCGGCCTGGTTGGTAAAGGCCTTGTAGCGCAGCCAGAGGCTTTCATGATTGGGCCGGTCCGACTGGCGGATTTCCTGCGCGCGGTGCGGATCATCGAAGAAGGTCACGGCGACGCGCTGATCCTGCTTCGAGAGTTCACGGTCCGCCACGGTCTGGATGCAGCCGCAGAGCTTCGAGTTGCTTGCCTTGCGGCCGGACGACATGCACGCCCGGCTGATCGGGCCCGACGAAAACTGCGTCACCCGTCCATATGTCTCCGGCGCTCTCTGACCGCCACATGCTGCCAGCAATGCCAGCACCATAACTCCGCCGAGTATCCTCATCCCGTATGCCCCTGAACTGCCCAATCTCGCGGATGCGTGCCCGGAAGTTGATCCCCGTGTTCGACGCATCCCATGCCTATAAGCGGTTTATAGCCTGAGAAACCGGCCGGGTTCAATTCACGTTTACTCCAACGCGCGCGACAAAACGGACCAGAGCAACCAGATTTACCCGGTCCGAAAACCCCCGCCCGGGGACGGGAAGGTCTCCGGGCGGACCATCTCAGCCGTAGGCCGCGACCGGCGTTCCCGCGATGGCGGCCATGTTGAGCAGACCGCGTGCGGTGATCGACGGCGTCACGATATGCGCGTGGTTGCCCATGCCCATCAGGATCGGCCCGACCTCGAGCCCGCCGCCCTTCATCTTGAGGATGTTGCGCACGCCAGATGCTGCATCGGCATGGCCGAAGATCAGCACGTTGGCCGCGCCCGTCATCCGGTTGCTCGGCAGAAGGCGGGCCCGCAGGTCATGGTCGAGCGCGGCATCGACATTCATCTCGCCCTCGTAGCAGAAGTCGCGCGGTGCGGAATCGAGGATCCGGATCGCCTCGCGCAGGCGATTGCCGCTGCCGCCGCCCTGATTGCCGAACTGCGACTGCGAGCAGAGCGCGACATTCGGCGTGAGCCCGAAGCGGCGCACATGCCGGGCCGCGGCGATGGCGGTCTCGGCCAGCTGCTCGGGGGTCGGATAGATGTGCACATGCGTGTCGGCGATGAAAAGCGGCCCGTCTTCGAGGATCATCATCGACAGAGCGCCCACGGGGTGCAGGCCGTCCGAGGCCAGAACCTGGGAGACGTAGTTCAGATGCCAGCGGAATTCGCCGAAGGTGCCGCAGATCATGCTGTCGGCTTCCTTGCGGTGCACCATGACCGCACCGATCGCGGTCGAGTTGGTGCGCATGATCGCGCGGGCGATGTCGGGGGACACGCCGCGGCGGGCCATGATCTCGTGATAGCTTTCCCAGTAGTCGCGGTAGCGCGGGTCGTTTTCCGGGTTCACGATCTGGAAATCCAGATCGGGCCGGATCACCAGCCCCATGCGTTCGCAGCGCTGCGCGATCACGTCGGGACGCCCGATCAGGATCGGCTTTTCGGTGGTCTCCTCGAGGATCGCCTGCGCGGCGCGCAACACGCGTTCATCCTCGCCTTCGGCAAAGACCAGACTGCGCGAGGCGGTGGCCGAAGCTTCGAAGACCGGGCGCATCAGCAGGGAGGACTTGTAGACGTTCGCGTCGAGCTGCGCGCGGTAGGCCTTGAGATCGTCGAGCGGGCGCGCGGCAACGCCGGTTTCCATCGCCGCCTTCGCCACCGCCGAGGAGACGACGCTCGAGAGGCGCGGATCGAACGGCTTGGGAATGAGGTAGTCGACGCCGAATGTCAGCTGCTCGCCCTTGTAGACGGCGGCCGTCTCGGCGCTGGTGGTCGCGCGGGCCATGGCGGCGATACCCTCGACACAGGCGATCTCCATCGCGTCGTTGATCTCGGTCGCGCCCACATCCAGCGCACCGCGGAAGATGAAGGGAAAACAGAGGACGTTGTTGACCTGATTGGGAAAGTCGGACCGGCCGGTCGCGATGATCGCATCGGGGGCCACGGCGCGCGCCGCGTCCGGCATGATCTCGGGATTGGGGTTGGCGAGGGCAAAGATGATCGGGCGGGACGTCATCTTCTGAACCATCTCGGGTTTCAGCACATTGGGTCCCGAGAGGCCCAGAAACAGATCGGCACCATCGATCACGTCATCCAGCGTCCGCTTGTCCGTGGCTTGCGCAAAGGCGGTCTTCTGCGGGTTCATGTCGATCTCGCGCCCCTCGTAGACCAGACCGTGCACGTCGCAGAGCCAGATGTTCTCGCGCTTCACGCCGAGTTTCACCAGCATGTTGAGGCAGGCGATGCCCGCAGCGCCGCCACCGGTCGAGACGATCTTGATGTCCTCGAACGACTTGTCGGCCACGAACAGCGCATTCACCGCCGCGGCCCCCACGACGATCGCCGTACCGTGCTGGTCGTCGTGAAAGACCGGGATGTTCATCCGCTCGCGGCAGAGCTTTTCGACGATGAAGCAGTCGGGCGCCTTGATGTCCTCGAGATTGATCGCCCCGAAGGTCGGTTCGAGCGCGCAGACGATCTCGGCGAGCTTCACCGGGTCGCTCTCGTTCACCTCGATGTCGAAGCAGTCGATATTGGCGAATTTCTTGAAGAGGACGGCCTTGCCCTCCATCACAGGCTTGCTCGCCAGCGCGCCGATATTGCCAAGGCCCAGCACCGCGGTGCCGTTGCTCACCACCGCGACGAGGTTCCCGCGCGAGGTGTAGCGCGCGGCATTGGCCGGGTCCGCCTTGATCTCGAGACAGGCCTCGGCCACCCCGGGTGAATAGGCGCGAGCAAGGTCGCGACCATTGGCGAGAGGTTTCGTGGCGCGGATCTCGAGTTTGCCGGGTTTGGGAAATTCGTGATAGGCGAGTGCCGCCTGACGCAGGGTTTCGTTGGTGCTGTCGGACATGGGCGGCCTCGTGCAGAAAGGGATGGTTCAGGGCTAAACCACTTGCGCGCCCCGGGAAAGGGACTGCTTGGCGCGTAGCAGTTTCGCCTGTCGTTTGTAAATGACCATGGGGCAGGGAGCGCTCATGATCAAACCCCTCCGTTCGTGGCCATCGTTACGGATGCGCCCGGCACGCAACCCGCGAAGAACCCTGTCGGCTTGCCCCGGCGCCAGCCTTGCAATTCGCGCGCCCGCTTCGCAACATGCGCGCCAGACAAGGAGCTTGCCCATGACACTCAAAGACGCCGCCGCTGCTGTGCGCGAAAACGCCTATGCGCCCTATTCCCGCTTCAAGGTCGGCGCGGCGCTGCGCACGCCGGGGGGGCAGGTCTTTGTCGGCTGCAATGTCGAAAATGTCGCCTATCCCGAGGGCACCTGCGCCGAGGCCGGCGCCATCGCCGCGATGATCGCCGCGGGTGAGCAGGAGATTGCCGAGGCCTACGTGATCGCCGACAGCCCCGATCCGGTGCCGCCTTGTGGTGGCTGCCGCCAGAAACTGGCCGAATTCGCGGGCCCGGGCGTCTTGGTGACCCTTGCCACCGTTGCGGGAACCGAAAAGGTGATGACCGTTGCGGAACTGCTGCCCGGCGCCTTCGGCAGGGGCCATATGGACGAAGTCTGATGGATGCGCGCCACGTCATCGCAAGCTTGCGGCGGGGCGAGGAACCCTCCGCAGAAGGGCTGGCCTGGTTCGCGGCCGGGCTCGCCGATGGCCGCGTGAGCGATGCGCAGGCCGGAGCCTTCGCGATGGCCGTCTGTCTGCGCGGGCTCTCGGATGAGGGCCGGGTCGCGCTGACGCGGGCGATGCGGGATTCCGGAGCCGTGCTGCACTGGGATCTCGACGCACCCGTGCTCGACAAGCACTCGACCGGGGGCGTGGGCGATTGCGTCTCGCTCGTCCTGGCTCCGGCTCTGGCGGCCTGCGGGGTCTACGTGCCAATGATTTCGGGGCGCGGGCTTGGCCATACCGGCGGCACGCTGGACAAGATGGAGGCCATCCCGGGAGTCGTGACCGCTCTGAGCCAGGAGCGCTTCCGCGATGTCGTGGCTCAGGCCGGTTGCGCGATCGTCAGCGCAAGCGCGGACATCGCCCCGGCGGATCGGCGGCTCTACGCGGTGCGCGACGTGACGGCCACGGTCGACTCCCTCGACCTCATCTGCGCGTCGATCCTGTCGAAGAAGCTCGCAGCGGGGCTCGGGGGGCTAGTGCTCGACGTGAAGGTCGGCTCGGGTGCCTTCATGAAGACCGATGACGAGGCCCGCGCGCTGGCGCAGGCGCTGGTCTCGACCGCGAGCGCGGCGGGCTGTCCTACCAGGGCGCTGATCACCGACATGTCGCAGCCCGTGGCACCCGCGCTTGGCAATGCGCTCGAGGTGGATGCGGCGCTGCAGGTGCTGACGGGTGCGGCGCGCGGTGCGCTTGCGGAACTCTGTGAGGCGTTGGGCGGTGCCTTGCTGCACGGCGCCGGACTCTGCGCCTCGGCCGAAGAGGGCGCGGCGCGCATCGCGGGGGTCCTCGGCTCTGGAGCTGCCGCCGAACGGTTCGGGCAGATGATCGCGGGGATGGGCGGCCCGGTCGGCTTTGTCGAGGACGGGCGGCGTCTCCTGCCCGAAGCCACGGTCATCCGCGAGGTGACCGCGCCCGAAACCGGCGTGATCTCCGCCATCGACGGCGAGGCATTGGGGCTGGCCGTGGTCGCGCTGGGTGGCGGTCGGCAGGTGGAGAATGACGTTGTCGACCCGAGCGTCGGCCTGTCCGACATCCGGCCGCTCGGCACCTCCGTCACCCGGGGTCAGCCTATCGCGCGCGTTCACGCCGCGCGCACCGATGCGGCCGAAGCGGCAGTGCAAGCGGTGCATGCGGCGGTGCGGATCGGCGAGAGGCCACGCATCGGTCCGCTGGTGCGGGAGCGGGTGGGGTGAGCATGCACCGGTCAGATGACATGCCGCTTGCCCGGGCAGGAACGAGGGGCGCTGCCCCTCGCGCTCCCCGGGATATTTCTTACCCAGAGAAGGAGGGGCTTGGTGCTCTCGCCCCCCGACAGGAGGCCGGATGAGAGCGTTTCTGGTGGTGATGGATTCCGTGGGGATCGGCGGGGCGCCCGATGCGGCCTCCTATTTCAATGGCGAGCGGCCGGATACCGGGGCGAACACGCTGGCCCATATCGCGCAGGCTTGCGCCGCTGGACAGGCGGAGGAGGGTCGCTCGGGCCCCTTGCGCATGCCGGTTTTGGATCGGCTTGGCCTCGGCGCGGCGGTGGGCCTTGCCTCTGGCGACAGCGCCCCGGGGCTCGGCGCCGAGCCGAGCGGGCGCTGGGGGGCAGCGAGCGAGACCTCGCGCGGCAAGGACACGCCGTCGGGCCATTGGGAGCTGGCCGGGCTGCCGGTGCCTTGGGACTGGCATTATTTCCCGGATCATGTCCCGGCCTTTCCCGACGAGATCGTGCGGATCGCCTCTCGGCTTGCGGGGACGGAGGGCATCCTCGGCAATTGTCATGGCTCTGGCACAGTGATGATCGACCGCTTCGGGGCCGAGCATCTGCGCACCGGCCAGCCGATCTGCTACACTTCGGCGGATTCCGTCTTTCAGATCGCCGCGCATGAGGAGGCTTTCGGGCTCGAGCGTCTTTATGCTCTGTGCGAGGGGCTTGCGCCGCATCTGCACGCGATGAAGGTCGGGCGGGTGATCGCGCGGCCCTTTGTCGGCAGCGAAGGCGCGTTCCGGCGCACCGGCAACCGGCACGATTACGCGATCATGCCGCCCGGGCCGGTGCTCACCAACTGGGTGCAGGATGCCGGACGGGCTGTTATTGCCGTGGGCAAGATCGGCGACATCTTCTCGATGCAGGGGATTGATGTCGTGCGCAAGGGAACGGATGCCGAGCTGATGGGCCATCTGGGGGAGCTGGTCGAGACAGCCCCCGAGGGCAGCCTGACATTTGCCAATTTCGTCGAGTTCGACAGCCTCTGGGGGCATCGGCGCGATGTGTCGGGATATGCCCGCGCGCTCGAATGGTTCGATGCCGAGATGGGCCGTCTGATCCCGCAACTGCGCAAAGGTGACCTCTTGTGCCTCACCGCGGATCACGGCAATGACCCGACATGGAGCGGAACGGACCACACGCGCGAGCGGGTGCCGGTGCTGCTCCACGGCGCAGGGAGCGGATCCCTGGGCCATGTCGAATTTGCCGATGTCGCCGCGAGCCTTGCGGCGCATCTCGGGGTAGGGGCCACGGGGCCTGGAAGGAGCTTTCTCTGATGGCCCGCAACGAGGACCGCGCACCGCTGAGCGAAGAGGATCTGGAAGCGATCGCCGATCTGCCCAAGGTCGAGCTGCACCTGCATCACGAAGGCGCGGCGCCGCCTGCCTTCATCCGTGGTCTCGCTCAGGAGAAATCGGTGAATCTCAGCGGCGTGTTCCGCGAGGATGGTTCTTACGCCTACCGCGACTTCGTGCATTTCCTGAGCGTCTACGAGGCGGCGACACAGGTCCTGCAAACGCCGCGCGACTATGGCCGCCTTACCACTGCTTTGCTCGAGGAATGTGCTGCAAACGGCGTGATCTATTGCGAAACCTTCCTTAGCCCGGATTTCTGCGGTGGCGGTGATCTCGGGGCCTGGCGGGAATATCTGCACGCCATCCGGGAAGCAGCGGACGCGGCCGAGCGTGATCTTGGCGTGACCCTGCGCGGAACCGTGACCTGTATTCGCCATTTCGGTCCCGACAGATCCCGGCCCGCCGCGCGCTGCGCCGCGGAGACGGCCGGAGACTGGATTGTTGGTTTTGGTATGGGTGGAGACGAGAATAGGGGCGATCTGAGCGATTTTATGTACGCTTTTGATATGGCGCGCGAGGCGGGGCTGAAGCTCACGACACATGCGGGCGAATGGCGCGGGCCCTCCGAAGTGCGGTCCGCCATCGAGGATCTGCGAGTCGCGCGAATCGGGCACGGCGTGCGCGCGATCGAGGACTTGGCGCTGGTCGATCTGCTGGCAGAAACCGGGATCGTGCTCGAGGTTTGTCCGGGATCGAACGTCACGCTGGGAGTTTATCCCGACCTCGCCGCGCATCCGATCGCGCGCCTGCGGGAGCGCGGCGTGAAAGTCACGGTGTCGACCGATGATCCACCCTTTTTCCACACCACGATGCGGCGCGAATATGTCAACCTTGCCAAGACCTTTGACTGGGATGCTGACACGCTGCGCGAGGTGACCCGAACCGCCGCCGAGGCGGCCTTCTGCGACCAGGACACCCGCGACAGGATTCTCAAACGACTGGAGATATGATGACCGAGCACCTTACAATCGTCGATCACCCGCTTGTGCAGCACAAGCTGACACTCATGCGCGAAAAGGGCACGTCGACAGCCGTGTTTCGGCAGTTGCTGCGCGAAATCAGCCAGTTGCTGGCTTATGAGGTGACTCGCGGCCTGCCGCTCACCCAGCGGCGGATCGAAACGCCGATGCAGGAGATGGAGGCGCCGGTGCTCGCGGGCAAGAAGCTGGCGCTGATCTCGATCCTGCGGGCTGGAAACGGTTTGCTGGACGGGGTGCTCGAACTGATCCCCTCGGCGCGTGTCGGCTTTGTCGGGCTCTACCGGGACGAAGAGACGCTGCAGCCGGTGCAATATTACTTCAAGGTGCCGGAATCGCTCGAAGATCGCCTAGTGATCGCGGTGGATCCGATGCTCGCAACCGGCAATTCCTCGGCCGCTGCGGTCGATCTGCTCAAGAAGGCGGGCGCGACCAATATCCGCTTTCTCTGCCTCCTGGCAGCGCCGGAAGGCGTCGCCCGGATGAAGGAGGCGCACCCGGATGTGCCCATCGTCACAGCTTCGCTCGACAGGCGGTTGAATGACAAGGGATATATCGTTCCCGGACTAGGGGATGCGGGCGACCGCATGTTCGGCACTAAATAAGCGGTTTCAACGCTTTACAGAACCCGGCTGATCCTTCATCCTGAAGGGACTCCCGGAGAGATGACATGCGATTTGATCGACTTCTTGTGCTGGCCGTGCTGGCCGCATCCTTTCAGGTTGCCGGTGCCGCCGCGCAGCAGACCGAGATTCCGGCAGAATTCCCGCCGAGTTCGTATCAGGGCCGTCAGTATGTCGACAGCAGGGGCTGCATCTTCGTGCGGGCGGGTATCGACGGCGCGGTGAATTGGGTTCCCCGGGTCACCCGTCAGCGCGAACATCTTTGCGGGGCCAGGCCGACATTCGCCGATGCTCCGGCACCTGAACCCGCGACCCAGCGCACGCAGCGGGCCACGGTGATCGCGTCACCCTCCCCGCCGGAACCCGCGCCGGTGCGCGGGCCGGAAAACGCCGCCGCACCCGCTCCGGTGCGGGCGGCCGCCGCTCCACCAGGGCCTGCGCCCGCGCCTACGGTCGCTCCGGTTCGGCGCACGCAGGCCAGCGCGCCGCCGATGGCCACCGTTGCACCGCGCTCCATCCCCGCTGCAAGGCAGGCGCAGGTGCCGCCTGCGGTGAGCATTTCGCCGAAATCTGCACCCGCCGCCGCGACAGGACAGACATACAGCACGGCGAGGGCCGCCTGTCAGAGCGGCGCGGCATATGTCGCGCGGCGTTCTGGTGACGGCACGCTCGTGCGGATCCGCTGTGCGCCGCAGGCCCAACCGCCTTTAGCGACCCTCCGCCGCGCCAAGGCACCGGAGACGGGCAAGACCGTCTACGCCAACCGTACCCGCGACGCCCGATCGCTGCCGGGCAAGACGCGGATCGTGCCGCGCCACGTCTATGAGGGCCGCGACGAGCAGGTGGTGACCGTGCCCGAAGGCTATCGGACTGCCTTTGAGGATGACCGGCTCAACCGGAAGCGGGCGAACCAGTCCATCGACGGCTACCGTGCAACGCAGCTCGATTGGACGAATACGGTGCCGCGCCGTCTGGTGGATCGCCGGTCCGGGCGCGATGTCACGGCAAAATATCCCAAGCTGGTCTATCCCTATACCGATTACACGACGCAGAGGGCAGCCCTGTCGACCCGAAGTTCGGCACCGCAAGCCGTTCAGACCACGCGACGTGAGGCGGTATCCTCGCAGGGCCGTTTCGTTCAGATCGGAACCTTCGGCGTGCGGGCCAACGCCGAGAACACGGCCACGCGCCTGCAACGGATGGGACTGCCGGTGACCTTCAGCACGCTCAGACGGGGTGGCAAATCATACCGCGTCGTGCTGGCCGGACCGTTCGACACCGGCGCGCAGATCAGCGCGGCTCTGGGATCGGCGCGCAGGGCGGGATTCGGCGACGCTTTCATCCGCTGAAAGTTGAAAGCTGGGAAGACTACCGTAACCGTGTCAGTGCCTGCACCATCTTTTTCGGTGCGGGGCCAAGGTGGCGCAAGGTCGAAACGGAAAGATCCCGAGTCGCGTGATGCAGGTCCGATTGCCTCGTCCCCTTATCCGCCGCAAATCCCCTGCAGCCGGATCCAGTCCGCATCCGACAGGACCTGTCGGCTGCCCTCGGCCTTGCGGGGATCCGCCTCTATGAGGCGTTGCATGCTCTCGCCGCTCGCATCTTCGGAATGGGCATAGGGCGTTGTGCGCAGTTCGGCGGCGGAAAAGGCGGCGACAACACGGTCCAGCGGTACCGTCTGCGGCTCCTCGACAAGCAAGGTCTCTGCGTAGTCCTCGAGCACCGAGTCCGACAGCGTCCCGGTGGTCAGCAGTTGCAGGCTCGGCCACAGACCCGCATGCCGCAGCAGTCCTTCGAGCGGATCGTGACCGTTGCGGCGAACGGATTCCACCAGGATATAGCCTGCCGTGACGTCCGGATCCTCGGGTTCCTCGATCAGGGAATGATTCAACAGGATGTGCCCGCCCGGCAGGTGCACCGTCTCGCGCACCCCGTCGCGCAGCACGACCAGCGCATCGCGCCGCTTTTCTCCGAGAACGCGCGCGGCAAGGCGGCGCAGCGGTTCCTGTGCCTGCGGGGCGGAGCAGGGCGTCCCGGCCACACGGGTGATCCGGTCCAGCAGCGCCTCACCGATCTCGACCCGCTTGACGTCGGGGACCACCTCCACAGTGTGCCGCAGCAGCGCGCCGGGCAGCCAGAAGATCACCAGCACACCGATCAGCACCGCGATACCGCTCGTGATCCGCACGCGCAGCTTGCCGGGGCGGGGGCGGCGCCTTTCGACCGCCCGGCGCACCCGTTCGATCGCGTCGATCATTTCGGCTTCGGATGCGGCGAGCTCGAGCGTCTCTCCGGGGTCGCCATCGGGGAAATAGAGCGCCGGAACCGACCCCTTGTTGACCCTCGCCACGGCGGCGAGCGACCAGTGCGCCAGCACGCGGTCGCTGGTATCCGTGATGGTCAGCGTCGCATCACCCATCGACACGACCACATCGCGTCGCTGCGCGTCCGGTGCGGGCCGCCAGAGTCCGCTTGCCTCGAGCCGTTGGTATTGGTTAAGCGCTGTCATGCGGGCTTCTGCTCTGCCTCATCTTTCCGGCGACCCTAGCACGCAGTCTCGCCGGGAGGAAAGCCCGCACGGGCCGTCAGTGCGCGCGCGGTTCAGCTCAGATCTCCTGCGCGATCTTCCGCAGTTCGAATTTCTGGATCTTGCCGGTCGAGGTCTTGGGAAGTTCGCGGAAGACCACGCGTTTCGGCGTCTTGAAGCCTGCGAGCCTGCTGCGGGCAAAGGCCACAAGCTCGGCTTCCGTCACTTCGGAACCCGGCTTCAGCTCGACAAAGGCGCAAGGCACCTCGCCCCACTTGTCGTCGGGCTTCGCCACCACGGCGCAGAGGTTCACCGCCTCATGCGCCATCAGCACGCCTTCGATCTCGACCGAGCTGATATTCTCGCCACCCGATATGATGATGTCCTTGGCGCGGTCGGCGATCTGGATATGCCCGTCGCCATGCATAACGGCGATGTCGCCGGTGTGGAAATAGCCGCCGACAAAGGACTCCTCCGTCGCCTCGGGGTTCTTGTAGTAGCCCTTCATCACGCCGTTGCCGCGGAACATGATCTCGCCCTTCACCACGGCGTCGCGCGGCACCTCGGTCATCGTCTCGTCCATCACGGTCACATGCTCGAGGAAGGGCATCGCGACGCCCTGACGCGACTTCACGGCGGCGCGCTCGTCCCCGACCAGATGATCCCAGCGGCTCGACCAGAGACATTCCGTGCCTGGCCCGTAGGTTTCGGTCAGCCCGTAGACATGCGTGACGTTGAACCCCATCGGCTCGATCTTGGCGAGGGTGCTCGGCGCCGGGGGCGCTCCGGCGGTAAAGACTTCGACCGTCTGGTCAAAGGCGCGGCGATCGCCCTGCGGGGCGTTCACGAGCATGTTGAGCACGATCGGCGCGCCGCCGAAATGGGTGACGCCCTCGTCGGCGATGGCATCGAAGACAGCCTTCGCGGTGATGTCGCGGCATCCGACAAGCGTGCCGCCCAATGCAGGCATCATCCAGGTGTGGCACCAGCCGTTGCAGTGAAACAGCGGCACGATGGTGAGGTAGACGGGATGCAGCACCATCCGCCAGCTCACGATCTGTCCCATCGCGTTGAGATAGGCGCCGCGGTGATGATAGACCACGCCCTTGGGCCGGCCCGTCGTGCCCGAGGTGTAGTTGATCGCGAGGCTCTCCCATTCGTCCTGCGGCATCAGCCAGGCAAAGCCGGGATCGCCCTTGGCCAGCAGCGCCTCGTAGGTCTCGTGCCGCCCGGTCGCCGGATAGCCCGCAAAGTCGTCCGGCACCTCGATCAGCACCGGTTTTGCACCTTCCATCGCGTCCCGCGCCGCCTCGGCGAGGTCGAGGAACTGCGTGTCGACCATCACGACCTTCGCTTCGGCATGATCGAGGATATAGCTCACCGTCGCCACATCGAGCCGCGTGTTGATGGTGTTGAGCACGGCCCCGCAGGCGGGCACGCCGAAATGCGCCTCGGCCTGGGGCGGCAGGTTCGGGATCAGCGTCGCCACCACGTCGCCGGATTTCACTCCCATGCCGACGAGCGCCGAGGCAAGCCGCGAACAGCGCTCGTGATATTCCGCGTAGGTCTTCCGGTGCGTTCCGTAGACGACGGCGAGGTGGTCGGGAAACACTTCCGCAGCGCGCCGCAGGAAAGACAGCGGAGTGAGCGGCGTGTAATTCGCCGTCCGCTTCTCAAGCCCCTGTTCATCCGCCAGCCAGCCCATGTTATCCCCCTCCGGAATGATGTCGCGGCGGAGTATGCGCGGCTTTGCAGCCCAATGAAAGGGCAACGGAAGTCGGAGATCATCCGTCCTGCGGGTCCGGCTGGCCTGACGGGGTGTTCCATCACAGCGCATCGAGCAACCTGGTCGTGCTCCGGAAACTCCGGGGTCCGGAGCTATCCTGCGCGCCGGAGTGAGGGGCCAGCCCCTCACACTCCCCGGGATATTTGTAACCCGGAGAAGCAGGGGCGGTGTTCTGACTTCTCTGGGTCAAAAATATCCCGGGGGAGACGCCCGCAGGGCGTCGGGGGCAGAGCCCCCTTGCCACGGTCGCAAGACAATGCCCTCAGATATTGAGAAAGCGGGGCCGGTCCGTCAGGACCGGCCCCGCGCCGGGCGGCGCGCGTCAGCGCGGCGCAATCAGTTGCAGGATATTGCGATGCTCTGGCCAGCCCCGTCAGGCGGCTTCGGCGGGTGCCGAGAAACGGCCGTAGAAGCTCTCTCCCTTGTCGGCCATTTCGCGCAGCAGGGCCGGGCAGGCGAAGCGTGCTCCGAACCTGGCTTCGAGCTGATCGCACCGTTCCGCCGCATAGGGCGCGCCGATGATGTCGAGCCAGGAGAAGGGACCACCCGACCAGGGCGCGAAGCCCCAGCCGAGGATGGCACCCACATCGCCTTCGCGGATGTCCATCAGCACGCCGTCCTCGAGGGCCCGCACCGCCTCGAGCACCTGGGCGAAAAGCAGACGGTGCTGCACCTCGATCAGATCGGGCTGGTCGTCGAGCAGGGCGTATCTCTCGCCAAGGCCGGACCAGAGCCCCTGCCGCTTGCCCTTGTCGTCATAGGCATAAAAGCCCGCCTTGGCCTTGCGGCCAAGCCGACCCTCGCCCTCCATCCAGAAGATCACCTCGTCCACCGCACCGTCCGGATAGGCATCACCCATCGCGGCTCTGGTTGCGCGCGCGATCTTTGCGCCGAGATCGATCGAGGTCTCGTCCACCAGCTGCAGCGGTCCCAGCGGCATGCCGACCATCCGCGCGGCATTCTCGACCAGCGCGGGGGCGACGCCCTCTGCGACCAGCCGCATGCCTTCGTTGATGTAGGGAATGATGCAGCGGTTCGCGTAGAAGAACCGCGCGTCGTTCACCACGATCGGCGTCTTGCGGATCTGGCGCACGAAATCCAGAGCCTTGGCCACGGCGCGGTCGCCCGTCTGTGCGCCCTTGATGATCTCGACCAGCATCATCTTCTCGACCGGCGAGAAGAAGTGGATGCCGATATACTGCTCGGGCCGCACGCTCGCCTTGGCGAGTTCGGTGATCGGCAGGGTCGAGGTGTTGGTGGCGAAGATGCAATCCTCTGGGATGACCTTCTCGACGTTCTGCGTGACCTCCGCCTTGATGCGCGGATCCTCGAACACCGCCTCGACGATCAGGTCGCAGGTCTGGAGCGCGGCGTAATCCGTGGTGGCGTGGATGCGCGACAGCAGCGCCTCCTTGCTTTCGGGCGTGGCCTTCTTCTTCGCGATGCCCTTGTCCATGTAATCGGCGACATAGGCCTTGCCCTTGTCCGCTGCCTCCTGCTTCTGGTCGATCAGAACCACGTCGATCCCGGCCTGAGCCGAGACCAGCGCGATACCCGCACCCATCATGCCGGCTCCGAGGATGCCGACCTGACGCACCCGCTGATCGGACACGTCGGCGGGACGCACGGCTCCCTTCTCCAGCGCTTCCTTGTTGATGAAGAGCGAGCGGATCATCGCGCCCGAGCTCGGGTTCATCAGGACATTGGTGAACCAGCGCGCCTCGATCTTCAGCGCCGTGTCGAAGGGCACGAGCGCGCCCTCATAGACCGCCGAAAGCAGCGCCCTGGCGGCAGGATAGACGCCCTGCGTCTTGCCATGCACCATGGCCGAGGCGCCGACAAAGGTCATGAACCCGGCCTGATGGTAGGGCGCGCCGCCGGGCATCTTGTAACCCTTGGCATCCCAGGGCTTCACCAGGTCCGCATCCTTGGCCTGCAGAACCCACTCGCGGGCCGCCGCGAGCGGATCGGCTACCACCTCGTCGACGATACCGGCCGCCTTGGCCTTGATCGGATCGGAGAGCTTGCCTTCGAGCAGGAAGGGCGAGGCCGCCATGGCCCCGAGCTTGCGCGCAAGGCGCGTGGTCCCGCCGGCACCGGGGAAGATGCCGACCATGATCTCGGGCAGGCCGATCTTGGCCTTGGGATTGACGCTGGCAAAGATCCGGTGCGTCGCGAGCGGCAGCTCAAGTCCGATGCCGAGGGCGGTGCCGGGCAGGGCGGCTGCGATGGGCTTGCCACCTTTGAGGGTCTTGGGGTCCATGCCCGCGCGCTCGATCTTGCGCAGCACGGCGTGCATCTTCATCACGACCTCGAACAGGCCGCGTGCGGGCTCGTCCCCGGCATCATCCTTCATCTTTGCGATGACGTTGAGGTCCATGCCGCCGGCAAAGCTGTCCTTGCCCGAGGTGATCACGATGCCCTTCACGTCAGTGTCCGCGAGCGCGTCGTCGATCAGCGCGTCAAGATCGGCAAAGCCCTGCAGGGACATGACGTTCATGGACCTCTCGGGCACGTCCCAAGTGATGATCGCGACGCCGTCGGCGTCCTTGGTCATGGTGAAATCGCTCATTCTCTCTCTCCGTTCAGAGGTGGATATGGGCCGCGCGCCGGCGCGGCGTATCTTTGGCCAAATCTCGATCCAGCCCGATATGGTTCAGACGTCCGGCCGCGGCAGGGGCGGCGGCCTCAGCAGCGAGGGTTCCTCGGGCAGGCGGGCGGTCTCGGGGCACATCGTCGCGGGATCGGGCAGGTCCGCGTCGCTGCCAAACTCCGGCAAGGCGTCGACACGCGGCACGATGAAGGGCCAGCTCGGATTTGCGAGCCCCGACGCAACCGCCACGCATTTCCACTGACCGTCGATCTCGCGCAGGCAGAGGGCCGACATGTAAGGGTCTGTCACCGGCATGGCCTCGTGCAGGATATCGGTGGAATACAGCGCCCAGAGATTGCCCTCCGAGCGCATTTCGACCTTGCGCACACGGCGGATCATGTGGGTCACGCGCTGATCTTTCATCATCGCGACCCAGGCATCGTAGCCTTCGCGCAGGACAGCCTGATCACCGATCAGCCATTCGCCTCCGCCGCCGGTCCTGACGCAGAGCGGCAGGCGCACATAGTCGAGGTAAGACTCGAAGTCGTTTCGCTGGAAGGTGTCTCCGGCCTCGTCAAGCCAGCGTTGTGCGATGTCTCTCGGCATGCTGCGGATCCTTTCAGCCGTTGATGAACGCGAGTGTTGCACGGATCGCGGGGATTCCCACGCTTCCGATGCGCCCGCGCCAGTCACGACGCGCCTGCGGGTGGCCGGGTGCTGGCCGCAGGCGGATCTCTCCGCAAGCGACCGGCCCGGGGCGGTGCGCGCCACCGGATCGCAGCGTGGCGACGGTCTTGCGCACCGAGCCCATTCCTAGACCCGCTCGATGATCGTGGCGGCGCCCATGCCCGAGGCGATGCAGAGCGTGGCCAGACCGACGCCCTTGCCCGAGCGCTCGAGTTCGTCCAGCAGCGTGCCGATGATGATCGCGCCGGTCGCGCCCAGCGGGTGCCCCATGGCGATCGCGCCGCCATTGACGTTGACCTTGTCGGCATCGACGTCGAAGGCCTGCATGAAGCGCAGCACGACGCTCGCGAAGGCCTCGTTGACCTCGAAGAGGTCGATGTCGCTGATCGACATGCCATTGTCCCTGAGGATCTTTTCCGTCACCGGCACCGGGCCGGTCAGCATGATCGTGGGATCGGTGCCGATCTTGGCGGTGGCGCGGATCTTCGCGCGCGGGGTCAGCCCGTATTTCTCGCCGAATTCCTTGTTACCGATCAGCACGCCGGCCGCACCGTCCACGATGCCCGAAGAATTGCCTGCATGGTGGATGTGGTTGATCCGCTCGAGATGCGGATATTTCATCAGCGCGATCTTGTCGAAGCCGGGCATGACCTCGCCCATCGCCTGAAAGCTTGGGTTGAGCGCGCCAAGGCTCTGCATATTGGTTTCGGGACGCATGTATTCGTCGCGATCGAGGATCGGCAGGCCGTTCTGGTCGCGCACGGTCAGGATGGATTTCTCGAACCGGTTGTCATCCCAGGCCGCCTTGGCCCGGCGCTGGCTTTCCACGGCGAGGCTGTCCGCATCGTCGCGGCTGAAGCCATACTCGGTCGCGATAATGTCGGCGCTGATCCCCTGCGGGACGAAATAGCTGTCCATCGCGACCGTCGGGTCTACTGCAATGGCCGCACCGTCGCTGCCCATGGCCACACGACCCATCATCTCGACCCCGCCCGCGATATAGGCCTCGCCCGCGCCGCCGCGCACCTGGTTGGCGGCAAGGTTCACCGCCTCCATGCCGCTCGCGCAGAAGCGGTTGATAGCAAGCCCGGGGATGGACTGGTCGAGCTCGCTCGCGAGCACCGCGGTGCGCGCAAGGCAGCCGCCCTGTTCGCCGACCTGCGTGACATTGCCCCAGATCACATCCTCCACGGCGTGGCCTTCGAGATGGTTGCGCTCCCTGAGACCGTTCAGCACCTGCGCGGACAGGCGAACGGATGTCACCTCGTGCAGCGCGCCGTCGTGGCGGCCCTTGCCGCGCGGGGTGCGGATGGCGTCATAGATATAGGCATCGGTCATGGTCTTCTCCTTCAGGCCCGGTCCGAGGGGTTGCCGGGCATCAGATCATAGGGGTGTTTCCAGCCTGGCTGATCGCTGATCCGGGTCAGCCAGGCGTCGATATGGGGCCAGTCGCTGCGCTCGAAGCCGAAGGGCTCGGGGTAGTAGAGGTAGCTGCAGCAGCTGATATCGGCATTGGTGAGACTGTCGCCGACAATCCAGTCACGGCCCGCGAGATGCGCGTTCAGCACCTCGTAGGTGGCTTTGAGGCGACCTTGCATGAACTGGATCACCGGGGCAGGGCGCTTGTCCTCGGGCAGGAAGTTCATGAGGAACCGGGTCATCCCGGCCTGGCTCGAGAGCTTGTGATTGTCCCAGAACACCCAGCGCATCACCTCGCGCTGTTCGGCGGGCGTCGCACCGCCGAACTTGCCGGACAGTTCGGTCACGTACATCTGGATCACGCCGGATTGGCTGAGCTTCACGGCGCCGTCCACCAGAACCGGCGCCTCGCCCATCTCGTTGATCTCGGCGCGGAATTCCGGACTGCGTGTCGCGCCGTTGAAGAAGTCGACGAAGACCGGCTCCCAGTCGAGCCCGGAGAGTTCCAGCGCCAGCGCCGCCTTGTAGGCATTGCCGGATTCTCCGAAGCAGTGCAGTTGGATCGTCATGCGTAAGGCCCTCCCGTGGCGCGTTCTGTCAGGGCAGGACCGGGGGTTTCACACCCCCGGACCCCCGTGGAGTTTATCTGGCAAGATGAATGGAGGAGCGGGTCGCTGGCCCCCCTTAAGTCCTTCAAGGTTTCTTAAGGACAGCGGGCGTAGTCTTCGGGTGCGCGGCAGACTGGAGAGTTGAGCCGCGTGCAAGGTGAAGCCCCGCTGTCCCGCCTGCGTTCCGCCAAGCGGTCGGGCCGGATGGCGGGGTGGAGCGACTGCTGCCCGCTCTGCTCTGGGTCCGATGTGCGCTCCTCCTTCATCTTGCAAGACAAACTCCCGCCGGAGGCTTTGGTTCGGTGCCGCTTGTCTGGGCATCGTCTCCTCCGGAGCCGTGGGGTGCGCATGCCTTGCGCACCCGTCTTTCACCGGCGCAGTGTCCGCTCAGAAGTTCGCGGCGTCCAGCGCCATCACCGTATCGGCACCGCTCTCTATGCGGGCGAGGTGCATGGCCGTGGCGGGCAGCTGACGCGCCATGTAATAGCGCCCGGTCGCAAGCTTGGTCTCATAGAACTGTGCATCGCCGTCACCCGAAGCAAGCCCGGCCTTTGCGGCAACGCCCATCCGCGCCCACATGAGACCGAGGCAGACATGGCCGAAGAGGTGCATGAAGTCGTAGGAACCCGACAGCGCATTGTTGGGGTTCTTCATGCCGTTCTGCATGAAATACAGCCCCGCCGCCTGCAGATCCTTGGAAGCCGCCTTGAGCGGATCGAGGAACTGTGCATCGAAATCGGCATCCTGTCCGGCATTTTCCTTGAGGAAGGATTTCACCATCTCGAAGAAGCCCATCACGTGCTTGCCGCCGTCCTGTCCGAGCTTGCGACCGACAAGGTCCAGCGACTGGATGCCGTTGGTGCCCTCGTAGATCATCGTGATCCGGGCGTCGCGCACGAACTGTTCGAGCCCCCATTCACGGGTGAAGCCCGACCCGCCCAGCGTCTGCTGCGCCAGAACGGTCGTCTCGAAACCCTTGTCGGTCAGGAAGCCCTTGAGCACCGGCGTGAGCAGCGAGATCAGGCCTTCGGCCTCTGCATCCTGATTGCGATGCGCGCGGTCGATCAGCGACGCCCCCCAGAAGGTGAAGGCGCGCGCACCCTCGATGAAGGACTTCTGGTGCAGCAGGTTGCGGCGCACATCGGGGTGCACGATGATCGGATCGGCGGGCTTGTCGGGAGCCTCGACACCCGTGACGGCGCGTCCCTGCAGACGGTCCTGCGCAAAGCCGAGGGCGTTCTGGTAGGCCACGACGCCTTGTGCGTAACCCTGCAGGCCGACACCCAGACGGGCCTCGTTCATCATTGTGAACATGGCGCGCATGCCCTTGTGCATCTCGCCGATGAGGAAGCCCTTTGCGCCGTCATAGTTCATCACGCAGGTCGCGTTGCCGTGGATGCCCATCTTCTTTTCGAGGCCGCCACAGGACAGGCTGTTGCGATCGCCGAGCGAGCCATCCTCGTTAACCATGAATTTCGGCACGATGAAGAGCGATATGCCCTTCACACCCTCCGGGCCGCCGGGGATCTTGGCGAGCACAAGGTGGATGATGTTGTCGGTGAGGTCATGTTCCCCGGCCGAGATCCAGATCTTCTGGCCGGTGATCGCGTAGGAGCCGTCATCCTGCGGTTCCGCCTTGGTGCGGATCAGGCCCAGATCGGTGCCGCAATGCGGCTCGGTGAGGTTCATGGTGCCGGACCACGATCCTTCGACCATCTGCGGCAGGTACATCTGTTTCTGCGCCTCCGATCCGTGGGTGTGGATCGCGTTATAGGCGCCGTGGCTCAGACCCTGGTACATGTTGAAGGCCATGTTGGACGAGACGAACATCTCGCCCACCGCCGAGTTCATGATGTAGGGCATGCCCTGGCCACCGTAGTCGGGGTCGCAGTCGAGACCGATCCAGCCGCCCGCACGCATCTGGTCATAGGCATCCTTGAAGCCTGTGGGCGTGCGCACGACACCGTTCTCGAGAGAGCATCCTTCGGCATCGCCCACCGGATTGAGCGGCGCGAGGACGTTCTCGCTCAGCTTGCCCGCCTCGTCGAGGATCGCCTGCGTCGTCTCGCGGTCCAGATCCTCGTATCCGGGGATGCCGGATTCGGACATCTTGAGCACATCGTGCAGCACGAACTGCATGTCCTTGGTGGGCGCGTGGTAGATCGGCATCGGGTCCTCCCTCAGGGTGTGCCTATTCGGCGGCTTTCTTCGTCTGGCCGAGCGAGGTGAGCATCTTCTCTCCCCACATCAGCTGGTCTTCGAGATCCGAGATCGCCGTGTTCAGCTCGTCGCGCTGCGAGACCAGCTCGGCCAGGCGCTGCTGGGCGATTTCGTATGTTCGTGCGATCTGCGTCTGCTGCTGATCGCCCATGTGATAGAGATCCAGAAGCTGGCGTATCTCCTCGAGGCTGAAGCCGAAGCGCTTGCCGCGCAGGATCAGCTTGAGCCGGGCGCGGTCACGCCGTGTGAACAGGCGCTTCTGGCCTTCGCGGATCGGAAACAGCAGCTCCTTCGCCTCGTAGAAACGCAGAGTGCGCGGCGTCACGTCGAATGCGTCACACATCTCGCGGATCGTCATCATCTTGTCTTCACTCATTCTCTCGTGCCTTTCGTCGGGTCAACGGACCGACGAAATGCGTCGTCTGATCTCCTCTTACAATCGGAAATCAGGGTGACGTAAGTCATACGCCACGTCACTTTTCCGTTGACGTAAGATAAGGCAACGTCAAGCGGTACATTTTGAAATTTTATTAACTGGTCAAAAAGGGAGGGCGTGACCCGGGGTCAGGAATACCTGACCGGCAGGATCCGCTCAGCCCTTCAGCGACTCTGCGGTTTCGTCCCGCAGGCGCTTCAACTCGTCCATCGCGGCATCGAGCTGGCGTCGCTGTTCGGCAAGCTCTTCGAGCTGCCCGTCCGCGAGGGTGATCCAGGCCTGCATCTGCGCGGTGGTGCCTTCTTTCTCGTAGATCAGAAGCCACTGGCGGATATCCTCGAGCTGGAAGCCGAACTTGCGCCCGCGCAGGATCAGCGTCATCCGCGCCCTGTCGCGCGCACCATACCAGCGGGCACGACCCTCGCGGTCGGGCTTCAGCAGCTCGATATATTCGTAATAGCGCAAGGTGCGTGGCGTCACGTCGTAGCGCGCGCACATTTCCTTGAAGCTGAGGCGTTTTTCACTCATCTGAACGGGACTCCCTGCGCTGAACCTAGGCATAGCAAACTGCGAGAGCAACATCTGTCGGTACGCTCTTTCAACTCCAGGGCGAAAATTGGTCTCGCCGGACAGGGTTCCCGCGATCCCCAAGCATCGCCGTTGCCCCGTCGCACCACGCTTTGTCACGGCCACTGCGCAATGTCTGCCCGGATCCGCCGCGCCCGCCGCATCATGCCATCCTGCGTCTTGCACATGCCGCCCGGTCATGGTCCAAATCAGGCCGGAACACAGGGCAGAGGACCCCGCCATGGCAGCCGCACCACCCGACAAGGCCAAGATCGCCCGTCAGTTCATCCAGATGATTCCCCATGCCAGCGCCATGGGCCTCGAGATCACGAAGATCGGCGACGGCATGGCAGAGATCACCATGCCCTACGATACCCGCCTGATCGGCGATCCCGATACCGGCGTGATCCATGGCGGCGCGGTCTCGGCCCTGATGGACACATGCGGCGGTGCGGCGGTGATGAGCCATCCCTCGGCACCGGCGCATACCGCCACCATCGGCCTGCGAATCGACTACATGCGCGCTGCCACACCGGGGCAGGCGATCACCGCCCGGGCCGTCTGCCATCACATCACCCGCTCGGTCGCCTTCGTGCGCGCCACGGCCACCGATGACGATGTCGACCGCCCCGTCGCCACCGCAACCGGCACCTTCACCGTGGAGCAGCCCTGATGCGCCGTCCGCCCGAACCCGTCCAGGTCGTGAAGCAACGCCGCGATGCCGCGCTGCGGGCGCTCGTCGTCGGTGTGCCCTACATCCAGTTCCTCGGAATCCGGTTCGACCGGCGCGGCGACGAACTCACCGGCCTGCTGCCCTATGACGAAAAGCTGATCGGCAATCCGATGCTGCCCGCGATCCACGGCGGCGTGACGGCCGCCTTTCTCGAAGTGACCGCGATCATCACGCTGAGCTGGTCCTGGCTCTGGCAGGATATCGAAAGCGGCGCGCTCAAGCTCGAGGATCTCGAGGCGGGAAAACTGCCCCGCCTGCCCAAGACGATCGACTTTTCCACCGATTACCTGCGCACCGGGCTGCCGCGAGATGCCTATGCCCGTGCCCGTGTCACCCGCTCGGGACGGCGTTATGCCTCCGTGCATGCCGTGGCCTGGCAGGACAACCACGACCGACCCTTCGCCGAATGTTCGGCGCATTTCCTGATGCCCCGCAATGAGGGCTGACCCGTGGCGCAGACCGGCCCCGATAGCCGCAGCACGCATCTGACATGACCGAGACAACCGCCCATATCCGCGAACCGATCCGCGAGGTCACGCATCGCCGCGTGCTCAACATCGCGATCCCCATCGTGCTTTCCAACGCGACCGTGCCGATCCTCGGGGCCGTGGATACCGGCGTCGTCGGGCAGATCGGTCTTGCCGCCCCCATCGGCGCCGTCGGCATCGGTGCGATCATCCTCACCGGGGTCTACTGGATGTTCGGCTTCCTGCGCATGGGCACCACCGGGCTTGCCGCGCAGGCGGCGGGAGAGGGCAACCGGGCCGAGGTCGCAGCGATCCTCACCCGCGTCCTGATGATCGGCTTCGGGGCAGGGGCGCTGATGATCCTCGGGCAAAGCCTCATCTTCCGCGCGGGATTTGCTCTGTCGCCGGCCAGCGACGAGGTGGAAAGCCTCGCCCAGAGCTACATGGCGATCCGCATCTGGTCGGCGCCGGCGGCCATCGCGATCTACGGCATCACCGGCTGGCTCATCGCGCAGGAACGCACCCGCGGCGTGCTCGTGCTGCAGGTCTGGATGAACCTGATCAACATCGTGCTCGACCTGTGGTTCGTGCTCAGCCTCGGCTGGGGCGTGCAGGGCGTCGCCATCGCGACCTTCATCGCCGAATGGTCGGGCCTGCTCATGGGGCTTTGGCTGTGCCGTGCGGCGTTTCGCGTGCCCGCCTGGCGCGACTGGGCGCGGGTCTTCGACCGGGTGAAGCTCATCCGCATGGCGCAGGTCAATTCCGACATCCTGATACGCTCGCTCCTGCTGCAGGGGATCTTCATCTCCTTCCTGTTCCTCGGTGCCGATTTCGGGGATGTGGCGCTCGCCTCGAACCAGGTGCTGCTCCAGTTCCTCCAGATCACTGCCTACGCGCTCGACGGCTTCGCCTTTGCGGCAGAGGCGCTGGTGGGGCAGGCGATGGGCGCCCATGCAGCCCGGCACTTGCGCCGCAGCGCGCTGCTCACCAGCTTCTGGGGGTTGATCTCCTGCATCGGCATGTCCGTCGGCTTCTGGCTCGGCGGCCCCGCACTCATCGACCTCATGGCCGATGTGCCCCCGGTTCAGGAAGCCGCGCGGATCTATCTGCCCTGGATGATCGCCGCTCCCGTCGTGGGACTCGCCGCCTGGATGCTCGACGGGATCTTCATCGGCGCGACACGATCGGGGGACATGCGCAACATGATGGTGCTCTCGGCGCTGGTCTATCTCGGCGCGGTGCTGCTGCTGGTGCCCAGCTTCGGCAATCACGGGCTCTGGGCGGCGCTGCTGATCTCCTTCGTGGCGCGCGGCGTGACGCTCGGATGGCGCTATCCGGCGCTGGAGCGTGCAGCGGCCTGACAAGCGCCTCTTCACGCGATTGCGCGCCCGGCTGGGGCCCGTGCGACGGAATCGCTCTGGAAATCTGCGTCCTCGGGCCCTAGAACAACAGCCTGAAACACGGGAGACGCGCGATGAACGACCTCTTCAACAGCTTCATGAACGGGCCCGACGAAAAAGGCCGTTTCGGCGATTTCGGCGGGCGCTTCGTGTCGGAAACCCTGATGCCGCTCATCCTGGAACTGGAAGAGCAGTACGAGATCTCCAAGACCGACGAGAGCTTCTGGGAAGAGATGCATTTCCTGTGGAAGCACTATGTCGGCCGCCCGAGCCCGCTCTACTATGCCGAGCGCCTGACCGAACATCTGGGCGGCGCCAAGATCTATCTCAAGCGCGACGAGCTGAACCATACCGGCGCGCACAAGATCAACAACGTGCTCGGCCAGATCATTCTGGCCCGCCGCATGGGCAAGAGCCGCATCATCGCCGAAACCGGTGCGGGCCAGCACGGCGTCGCGACGGCCACGGTCTGCGCCAAGTTCGGCCTGAAATGCGTGGTCTACATGGGCGCGCATGACGTGGAACGCCAGCGGCCCAACGTCTTCCGCATGCGTCTGCTAGGCGCCGAGGTCATTCCGGTGACCTCCGGTCGCGGCACACTCAAGGATGCTATGAACGACGCCCTGCGCGATTGGGTGACCAATGTGCGCGACACCTTCTACTGCATCGGCACGGTGGCCGGCCCGCATCCCTATCCGGCGATGGTGCGCGATTTTCAGGCCATCATCGGCAAGGAAGCGAAGGAGCAGATGCACGAGGCCGAGGGCCGTCTGCCAGACACGCTGGTGGCGGCGATCGGCGGTGGTTCCAACGCCATGGGCCTGTTCTATCCGTTTCTCGACGACAAGCAGGTGAACATCATTGGCGTCGAGGCCGGCGGCAAGGGCGTGAACGCCAAGATGGAACATTGCGCCTCTCTCACCGGCGGACGTCCCGGCGTGCTGCACGGCAACCGGACCTATCTGCTGCAGGATGACGATGGCCAGATCCTCGAAGGCTTCTCGATCTCGGCGGGGCTAGACTATCCCGGCATCGGACCGGAACACGCCTGGCTGCACGATATCGGCCGCGCGCAATATGTCTCTATCACCGACAAGGAAGCGCTCGAGGCCTTCACCCTCTGCTGCGAGAAAGAGGGGATCATCCCGGCGCTCGAACCCTCCCACGCGCTGGCACATGTGATGAAGATCGCGCCGGAGCTGCCGAAGGATCACCTGATCTGCATGAACATGTGCGGGCGGGGCGACAAGGACATCTACACCGTGGCAAAGCATCTCGGCTTCGACATGGACTGACGGCCCATCGTCTCGACCCTAGGAACAAAGCCTGTCTGAACCCGCCGGGGCCGCATGCCTCCGGCGGGTTTTCCGTTGCGGTGACTGGTATCAGACGCTACCGGGAGCCCATAAACGAAAGTTTATGCGCATGGCCTCAAGGTTTATCGCACCGGGCATAAACCTTGTTTCAATATACCGGGGTGGGCCTAGGGGCAAACCTTGCTGCGTGACGAAAGCGACGCTCCTGTCGCACACGCAAAAAGGATAGACCCATGAAAAAGACCATCATGCTGACCACGGCCCTTGTCCTGCTTTCTGGCGTACCGGTCCTGGCACAAAGCCTTGTCGATCGGATTGCCGCCGATTTCCAGAGCAAGGGTTTCAAGCAGATCGAGATCCGGAGCCGCGCAGACCAGATCAAGGCCGAAGGCATCCGGGACGGCCAGAAATTCGAAGCGACCTATGACAAGGCGACCGGAAGCATCACCAAACAGGAATGGGAATCGGCCGACGGCTCCCGGGGAGGCAATGCGATGACGTCGGGAACCCGTGACGACAATGTAGCTTCGAACGACCGTTCCCGTCATGATGGGGTAGACGACAGCGGCGACGATGAAAATGACGATCATGGCGGAGACCGTGCAGGCAATGATGACCGTGGTGACGACGATCATGGTGGCCGCGGTCGTGGCGGCGATAAAAGTGATGACAATGGCAACGACGACAGTGGCAGCGACGACCACGGGGGCGACCGTGGCGGGAACGACGACCATGGCGGCGGTCATGGATCGGATGACGGCGGCGAGGACAACTGACGCAGGGCGACTGGCGTTGGATATAACAGGACCCGCCCTGGCGCGGGTCCACTTCAGAGGGCAGGTATGAATCGCAGGGGTTTTGTGAGCGGGCTGGCAGTCTTTATCCTTGTCGGGCAACCGGGGCAGGCGCAGACTGCTCAGGACCAGATCCTGAGACAGCTGCGTGACCAGGGTTACAGCAACATCCGCGCCAGACGTACATTTCTGGGGCGGGTGCGCATTCTCGCGGACCGGCGCGACGGCTCGCGTGAGATCGTGTTGAACCCGTCCACGGGAGCGATCATGCGCGACTACGTCGATCGGGACGATTCCGGTGTCACGGAGTCTGATCGCGGCTCCCGCAGAGCAAGCGATCGGTCTGGTATCCGCGACAGGGAAAGCGAGAAAGAAGACGACAAGGGCGGGTCGGGCAGCAGCGGTTCCGGAAAAGACGGCTCCGGCAACAGTGGGTCAGGCAGCAGCGGCTCCGGCAACAGTGGATCAGGCGGCAGCGGCTCCGGCAACAGCGGCTCCGGCAACAGCGGTTCCGGCAACAGTGGATCAGGCAGCAGCGGCTCGGGCAGCAGCGGATCGGGTAACGGCGGGGACGACCACGGCGGTGATGACGGTGGAGGCGACGATGGGGGCGGCGGCGGCGGCGGAGACGATGGGGGAAAGGATGACTAGGCGCGGATGCTGTCCGCGGATGGCGGACGGGGTCGCATGACCAACCGGATCGCCTTCGCGATGCTGTTCGTGCTGCAACTCACCTGCGCGCTTTTCTTCCTGTGGGACATCCTGCCCAGCATGCTTGGCTTTCGCAGCGCACCGATCGCCTGGGCCCTTTACGAGATGATCCAGGTGGCTGCGGCCCTGGGGCTTCTTCTGGGGGTTTGCGTGACGGCGTCGATGCTCTCAGGCAGTTTGAAGGCCCGGGCAACTGCGGAGCAGAACCTGCGTCTTGCCTCGGGCGCCTTCATGGAGGTGCTTGAAGAACGCTTTGCCAGCTGGGGGCTGACCCCCGCCGAACGCGACGTCGCGCTGTTTTCCATCAAGGGTATGTCGACCGCCGAAATCGCGCGGTTGCGCAACACGTCCGAGGGCACTGTCAAGGCGCAGACCAATGCGATCTACCGAAAGGCCGGTGTCACGGGGCGGCCCCAATTGCTGAGCCTGTTCATCGATGCGCTGATGGCCGAGGCGCTGCCTGGGATTTCGCGGAGCGCTGCGTGATCCGGGGCTGTGGATAAACCTGTGGGCAGAACGTGTATGTGCGGTCATCCCGCAACCTTTGCCCCTCAAGCCATTGTTTCTCGGTTTTGCGATGTCAGATCTTGTGCTGCTCCAGAACGCCCAGCGGCACCACGTCGAGCGCCCGTTCATGCGTCGCGCCGAGCCTCACTTTGGGGGCGCAGCCTTCGTCATGGGCCTGCAGGAACCGGCTGGCACAGAGGCACCAGGGGTCGCCGGGCTTCAGGCCCTCGAAGCTGAATTCCGGGCGCGGGGTCGAGAGGTCGTTGCCGACATATTTGGAATAGGCCAGGAATTCCGCCGTCATGATGGCGCAGACCGTGTGGCTGCCGACATCTGCGGCGCAGGTGTTGCAGTGCCCGTCGCGGAAGAATCCGGTCACGGGGTCCGTGCCGCAGACCTCAAGACCGGTGCCGAGAACATTGGTTTCGGGATCTTTTTCCATCTCATCTCTCCTGATCTGGTTGGGTCGCGATGCGGCGGAACATCTCGAGCGAATCGACGAACGCGCCGGTCTCGCGGAAGGTCCGGTCGGCGCCGGTCGTGGCGATCACCACTCCGGCGGGGCGGTTCACATAGACATATTGCCCATAGACCCCGCGGGCAAGGAATTCACCCGGAACGGCGTCCGCCGGGATCCACCATTGATATCCGTATTGGATCGCGCCCGGTTCTGTGGGGGCGGATGGCACGGTCGAGGCGCGCACCCAGTCCGAGGGCACGATCTGCCGGTCGTTCCAGGCGCCGTCCTGCAGAAACATCTGCCCCATTCGGGCGTAATCGCGCGTGGTGAAGTTGAGCCCGCCGAGCACGAAGGCCACGCCGTAACCATCTGTCACGTAATAGGGTTCGGCCTCGAGCCCCATCGGTACGACGATCTTTTCGGACAGAAGTTCCGGGATCGACCGGCCCGTCGCGCCGCGCAGCACCATCGACAGCACATGTGTGTCGATCGAGACATACTGCCATTGCGTTCCGGGCTCGGTGAAGGTGTCCTCGATCCTCGCGGCGAAACTGTCCATCGAGCCGCCAAGCGCAAGGACCCGGCCCATCCGGTTGATATCGCTCCAGAAGTCGAAGTAATCCTCGTCAAAGCTCACGCCGGAGGCCATGTTCAGCACGTTGCGGATGCTCGCGCCGTCATAGGCGCCCCCGACGAGTGACGGGGCGTATTTCGTGACCGGGTCGTCGAGG
Organism: Rhodobacterales bacterium; assembly: GCA_038260405.1. Lineage (GTDB taxonomy): Bacteria > Pseudomonadota > Alphaproteobacteria > Rhodobacterales > Rhodobacteraceae > Puniceibacterium. The sequence goes on from JBBSNW010000005.1 coordinate 116,548, forward strand.
CTCTCGACCGCGCCCTCGGTCAGCAGCACGCCGAACAGCGCGGAGAGGTAGGATTTCGCGACCGACCACGAGATGCGCAGATCGTCCGGACCGGTGCCGAGACGGTAGCTTTCATGAACCAGCGCGCCATCCTTCAGCACGACCAGCGAGGTCACGGCGCGGCGCGCGCTCCACTCCTCGAAATCTTCCAGCATCGTGAGCGGTGCGCCGACGGGCAGGGTGCTGACCGGGCCATCGCCGCGCGGCACCGGCGCGGTTTCGAAGAGCCTGTCCATGTGGCTGAAATTCCCGACGATACGGTCTTCGGCGAAGAGCGAGTTGACGGCGCCCAGCCGCGTGAGCGCGTCCCGCTTCCAGACCCCGACGACCACCACTGCCAGCACCAGCGCGAGTAGGATCCGCCCCAGCCATTTTCCGAATGTGCGCATCACTTGTCCCTCGGCCGGATTGGCCGGGGTCAGTCAAACATGGGCGGGGGCGACACGCAAACGCAACGGAGGGTCTAACGGAACCGGTCTGCCAGTTTCTGCAACGGGTTGCGCGTATCCGGTGCGGGCGCCTCTTCGACCGGGGCGGGGCGCTCTTCCGCCTTGGCTGGCGTCGTCTCGGGCGCTGCAGGGGCGGTGCCACCGCCGCTGCGCTGCGGTGAGACGCGCAGACCCACGGCATTCAGGAACTTGCCGGAATCGCCCCGCGCGAGGTCATCCGCGCCGTCACCCACGCCGCGCAGCACGTCATCGAGCCAGTCGGCTTCCGCCTTGGCGAAGTCATGCAGCACGTAACCCGAGACCAGTTCCTTGCGGCCCGGATGACCGATCCCCATGCGCACCCGCCCGTAAGCCTCGCCGATATGAGCGTGGATCGAGCGCAGACCGTTATGGCCCGCATGCCCGCCACCCGTCTTGACCTTGAGCCGGCCGGGCGCGAGGTCGAGTTCGTCGTGGAACACCATCACATCCGCGGGCTCGAGCTTGTAAAAGCGCATCGCCTCGCCCACCGCCTGACCCGAGAGGTTCATGAAGGTCATGGGCTTGAGCATCAGCACCTTGTCGCCGCCAAGACGTCCCTCGGCCACCTGGCCCTGAAAGCGGGCTTTCCACGGCTGGAATCCATGCGCATCGGCAATGGCATCCACGGCCATGAAGCCGATATTGTGGCGGTTCTGGGCGTATTGGCCGCCGGGATTGCCGAGGCCCACAAAGATCTTCATCGCATCCTCCTGGCGCTGCTGCCCCCTGAGATAGGGCGCAAAGGGGTGAAACGCAAACGGCCCCGCCCGGTTGGGGGCGAGGCCGCGAGAGATGTCCGCAAAAGGAACCGGAGGATCTTATTCCTCGGTCGCTTCTTCCTCATCTTCGCCATCTTCCTCGGCGGCGTCGGAGGCGCGCAGGCCCGACGGTGCGGAGATGTTGGCGATCACGAAGTCACGGTCGATGGTCGGCTTCGCGCCGTCCGGAAGCGTCACGTCGGAAATCGTCACGGTGTCGCCGATGTTGAGGCCGGCCAGATCCACGGTGATGTGGTCGGGAATGTCGGACGCGGTCACAATCAGCTCGACCTCGGGACGCACAACGGTCAGAACGCCGCCGCGCTTGATGCCGGGCGCCTCTTCCTCGTTGATGAAATCGACGTGGATGAACAGGTTGACCTTGGACGTGCGGCGCAGGCGCATGAAGTCCACATGGGTCGGCAGGTCCTTGACCACGTCCCGCTGCACGGCGCGGCAGATGACGCGGACGTCATCGTGGCCCTCGACCTGCAGGTTGAACAGGGTCGACAGGAAGCGGCCTGCCTTCAGGCGCTTGATCAGCGCGTTGTAGGGCAGGTTGATCGCCACGGGGTCGGAACCGCCGCCATAGACGATACCGGGGACAAGGTTCTCACGACGTGCCTGACGAGCGGCGCCCTTGCCTGTCCCCGTCCGTTCCAGAGCCACGAGATCAGGAATCTCTCCAGCCATATTGAATTCTCCTAAGGTTATGCGGGCCTCCTCCAAGGCTGTAGACCCGCGTGAAGGTCGCGCGATAAACCGGATCGGGGCGCAAGGCAAGGCGGATTCG